>JAGXKN010000030.1 GCA_018335195.1 Desulfobacterales bacterium | reverse complement strand
TGAGGTTTGTAAAATTGAACACAGCATGGAACCGAAGATTTTCTGGTCCGCCAAATGCGGAATGGGCTTTTCGGGCAGAGGCTGTTTTGCCGCCTCAGAGACCGAAAGGGTCTAAATCCTGATGGGTAACTGGTGCAGCACAGCTGACACAAAAACCCTCAGAAATAATGGGTGCGGTGCAGAAGCGGCCAGCTGGCAATCGTGGGCAAGAAAAAGTTAACCATTTTTTTGCTGGGGAGAGTTTTTTTCTCTTGACCAGCCTTTTAATGGGTGACCCCTTCGGAACCCTTCGTCGCCTTACCCGCTGCTACCCCCCGAAGGAAACCTCGGGAATGTCCACCACGGCCCGGCAGTCGGCCTGGATGGACTGGATCCGGCCGAGGGTCAGGGGCAGCAGGGATTCGATGAAATACGCGGCAGACTGCAGCTGCCCCTCATAAAAGGCCGCGTTCTTGTTTTTCCGAATCTTTTCCGCCCGGGCCTCGCCTTCTGCCCGGCCCACTGCTTTTTCCAGCTTGGGCGCGGCCACTGCGGCCCGCCACAAAAGCATCCACGCCATAATCGTATCGCCCACCACATCCATAAACGGCATGGAATGGGCAAAGGCGACTCTGAAATTCTCGGAGGACGCGGTTTTGCCAATATGCATGGCCAGGTTGCCGAGCTGGTTGACCGCGTTTTCCATTTTTTCAGCCGAACCTTCCAGGCCCGGGGCTTGTCTGGCCGCGGACACGGTTTTCTGCATTTCGCCGAGCAGATCCATGAAAACCGCGCCCTTTTTCATGCCCAGCTTCCGGCCCAGCAGGTCCATGGCCTGAATGCCGTTGGTGCCCTCGTATATGGAATTGATCTTGGAATCGCGCATCAGGCGTTCTACGGGATAGTCCCGGGTGTATCCGTACCCGCCGTAACACTGGATGGCCTGCACCGTGCACTCAAAGCCGCGGTCCGTGCAGTAGGACTTGATCACCGGGGTAAGCAGATCCACCAGGTCCTGCAAGCGGGTTCGCTCTTCTTCGTCACCGGCACATTCGGTGCGGTCAAACAAGTGTGCCACATAATAAACAAAGCTACGCATGCCTTCCGCATGGACCTTCATCCACATCAGCATCCGCCGGACATCCGGATGACGGATAATGGGGATCTGCGGGGCGTCCTTGTTCATCATCTCCGACAGGTCGCGGCCCTGCAGACGCTCTTTTGCATAATTGACCGCATACAGGTAAGCGCACGAGGCGTTAAACAGGCCAAGCGCCCCCACGCCCAGCCGGGCTTCGTTCATCATGTGAAACATCACCCGCATGCCCTTGTTTTCCTCTCCCAGCAGCAGCCCCCGGCAGTTTCCCTTGCCGCCGAAAGCCAGCTGGCAGGTGGGACTGGCATGCAGGCCGAGTTTTTCCTCAATGCCCGTGCAGACCACGTCATTGGGCTCTCCCAGGCTGCCGTCTTCGTTCACCCAGATCTTGGGCACGATAAACAGGGAAATGCCCTTTGTGCCCGCAGTTGCGCCTTCTATCCGGGCCAGCACCGGATGGATGATATTTTCCGTGAGATCGTGCTCGCCGTTGGTGATAAATATCTTGTTGCCGGTAATGTTGTAGGTGCCGTCCGGGTTGCGGGTGGCTGTTGTGGACAGGTTGCCCACATCCGAGCCCGCCTCGGCCTCGGTGAGCACCATGGTGCCGCCCCACCTGCCGGAATACATGTTGCTCAAAAACATTTCCTTCTGCTTGCCCGTGCCAAAAACCTCGATCATCTTGGCCGCGCCGTGGGTGGCAAACCCGTGGGCGCCGAAGGAAAAATCCGCACCCACGATGTACTCGGCGGCTGCCTGGGCAATCAGATGGGGCAGGCCCTGGCCGCCGATTTCCGGGTCCTCGGTCATGGCGATCCATTCGCCTTCGCACAGCAGGCGGTAAGCGCGATGAAAGCTTTCCGGCACCCGGACCTGGTTGTTTTCAAAAGCCAAGCCCACCCGGTCGCCTTCCTCGTTTAACGGCAGAATTTCCTTGATCGAGAAGTTGCGCGCCTCGCTGACCACCATGTCAAACATTTTCCGGTTCATATCCCGGTAGCGCTCATGTTGCGTCAGGGACTCGGCGTCAAACTGTTCGTACAGGACAAAATCAACGTCTCTTCGGTCTGCAATCTGTTGTGCCATGGCCTTTACTTCCTTTCTAAAGGGGCTTGGATTTTCAGAACAAATATGCTTTAACCCAAATTGAGCGATTTAGGTTGAACAAAGTTCATCAATTACCGATTTTCTCGAAAAAAGTCAACGTCAACGTAAAGGTTAAAATTAAACGAAAAGATTATTTTAGCGATTCTTAAGAATATAGTGAGAATATAATTTGACTTTTCCGAAATACCGGCTATATTCAGGGTAATCTTTAAATGGCTTGAGATGATTTCCATGCCGGTTTCTTTCCAAAACGCACAGCTATTTCTATAGTGGCCATCCGGAGGGAACCAAGAGAACTTTCATGAAAGGAGGATGACACTATGGCAAATGGCACAGTAAAATGGTTCAGTGACAAAAAGGGTTTTGGTTTTATTGAAACCGAGGACGGAACAGATGTTTTTGTACATCATTCAGGCATTAATGCAACCGGCTTCAAGTCGCTCAACGAAGGTGACAAGGTCACTTTTACCGTGGAGCAGGGACAAAAAGGCCCTGCTGCAAAGGACGTAACAGTGGTCTAATCCACTGAATAGCCCTGGACATCAGTCGGGCTGAAACAAGGCCGGCGGCTTTGTTTCAGCCCGACTCCCTACCCTGAGTTTCCCTGATCATTGCTGAATCATCGCAATCCCCTGAGGCTTCAAAGCCAGGTAACACAACGCCTTTTCTATTGTTTCACGCACCCCTCCCCAAGGCCGGCTCCATAATCGGGATCGAAGTCGATACCGATACCGACCCCGATCCCGATAAGCCTGGACCAGCATAACAACAACCTGACAATGTTCACCGGAAATTGCTGTCTGAATTCCTTGACAATTGCAGCGCCGGCAAGATATTTATCCTTGTTTTGCGGCACTTCTTTTCTGCCTGGGAAAAATCATTGAACCCAAAGGAGATTGCAACCCATGAAACCTCCATTTCCGGGAATATCAAAATTTTTGCTCGGCTTCCTGGCCGGGTTGGTTGTAAGCCTGATCTCTGTTCCTGCTTCCGCGCATGTTACAGAAGAAAGCGTTTTTTTCCCCATGGGCGACGTATTTGACCAGATTGTCGCCGATCCGAAAGAACCCCGCTTTTTTGCCAGCATCCACCGCTTTGACAATGACGTCCGCAATTCGTTTACCGGCGCTTCGGTGGGCTACGGCGAAACCTTCGGGCTTTACCGAAAAAGGATCAGCAAAGACCATGCATGGCAGTTCAGCCTCCGCGGGGGCCTTTTCTCCCAGTTTGACATGAACACCTCGTCCAACAACCTGCTCAATTCAGACTACACCATTGGCGCGCTCTGGACATACCGCTATAAAAACACCTCCATGCGCCTGCGCGCCTACCACCAATCCTCCCACGTCGGAGACGAGTATGCCCGGGAAAATCCGGATCTTCTCTACACGGCTACCGGATTTGATTATGAAGCCGTGGACTGGCTCGGGGCCTATACCCTTCACAAACTCCGTTTCTACGGCGGCCTGCATTATATTGCGCAAAGAGAGCCCAAGGGCATTGACAGATGGGGATACCAGGGCGGGCTGGAATACCACGGCACAAAACAAGTCGTTCCTTACGGCGTTTTGATCGGCGGCTTGGACGTCAAGGGATTCCAGGAGCTTAACTGGACACCCGCATACAGCGTCAAGGCCGGCCTGAATTTCAAGAACCTGGGCACCTCGGATCGCTATATCCAGGTGATGCTGGAATATTACAATGGATTCATCCCTTACGGCCAGTTCTACGATTATGAAATGAAATCCTACGGCATGGGGGTATACTTTGGATTCTAACCCGCCTGGTGCAGCTTTGGGGCAGGTGGCATAAAATTTGTAAGGAAACAGGGAAAACCGGCTTCTGGATTGATCATCTTTTTTAAAAAAGGATCCCGCATGGAAGACAAAGGTTATTCCCTGGTATTTGAAGGGACCGTCATGCCCGGTTTTGGCCGGGCGGAGGTCATTAACCGCATGGCCCGGCGCCTCGGCAAGGATCCCGAACACATCAAGCCGCTGTTCCGGGACAAGCCCGTCACCGTGAGAAAGGGGATAGACCGGGAAAAGGCCCTTGACCAGCAGCGGATTTTTTCAAAAATGGGCGTACGCTGTGCTGTATGGCCGCAACCCGAAGACCCGCGATCCGGGGATACAGAAAAGCCCGAAAACGCCGGCAGCCGGCAGCAATGTCCGAAATGCGGCAGCGACCTGACAAAATTCGGCACCCGGGTGGATGAGTGCCCCTTTTGCAGCATCATTATTTCCAAGTATAGCCAAGTGCGGCGGCAATAACCTGCGCAAACTTCCCCTTCCGCCGCTTGCCCCCGTGACAGACATATCCCATATTCTGCTTTTTCCCGGGCAAGGCCCTCGCCCTTGTTCGCAGGCAAATTTATATGCCGCGAAAAATCCGCAATGAAACTTTCAACGGGGTTTGTGCTTGATTTTTGACTTTTGCGTTGTTATCAAAAAACAGAACACTGAACGCTGTTTCCAAATTGCAAACAGCATCACAATAGAGTGTTCGACATTGTCGATCAATATCGATAAGTCAAAACCCAAAACAGACGAGGGGGCAAAATGATTTTTAAACACCGAAAAGTATTGTATCGCGTGACTTTCGTGCTATCCGTGGCGGCAGTCTTTATGCTGGGGCCCTTGGGCGGTACCGCACCGGGAGCGGATTCGTCTTTTGACCCAGCCGCCATGTCGGATATGTCCGACTTTGACCCCAACAACTTCCAGCAGCCGGAGGGCGATACCATCAAGCTCGGATATTTGCAGATTATGAGCGGTGCGGCTGCGGGAAACGGCGAGCTTTTCTGGCCGGTGGTTACCTGGGTGGCCCACGATATAAACAAGCGGGGCGGCATCATGGTTGACGGCAAAAAGAAAAAAATCGAGATCCTGAAGGGAGACACCCAGGGCAAGCCCGCCGCGGCCAGAAAGGAAACCGAACGGCTCTGCCTGGAAGAAAATGTGGACCTTTTATGGGGCACTTCCGGCAGCCACACGGCCAAGGCCATCGCAGACGTTGCCGAGGAATACAAGGTGCCGTTTTTAAACTGCCTGTCCCTGTCAGATGAACTCATGAACGAGAAAAATTTCAACCGTTACACCTTCAGGACCCTGTCGAACACCACCCAATGGAACATGGCTCTATCCTATTATTTTTCCAAACGGCCGGAAACAAAATTTTCCATTTTATGCCAGGATTACATGTACGGGCATGCCATGGCAGATGCGTTTAAAAAGTACTTAAACAAATACAAGCCTGAGGCGGAAATCGTGAGCGAAGACTATCACAAGCTCTGGCTTAAGGATTTCGCCCCGTATATGACCAAGATCATGGCCGCCAACCCGGACATTCTCTACACCGCCGACTGGCTGCCCGATGGCGACAACTTAATCAACCAGGCCCGGAGCATGGGGGTGAACCTACCGATTGCCAACATTTACATCACCAATCCCGACACCCTGGCCTCAGTGGGCGTGGAAGGCACCAGGAACATGATCTTCTGCTACTCCTGGATGAGCGGGGACACGCCGCAGACCAAGGCCCAGAAAAAGCTCATGAAAGAATGGCACGAGCAGTGGAAGACCTGGGAGGCGCCCTATGACAGCCTGTTATATATATGGCCGGATTTCGTTGTCGGCCAGACCATATCCGATACCTACTGGCTGTTTGACGTAATCCAGCGGACCGGCACCCTGGATCCGGAAAAAATCATCAAAGTCTGGGAGGATGATGTCTACAAGGCCATCCAGGGCGTTCGCACCATGCGCGCAGCCGACCACCAGGCCGTTTTCGACATGTACGTGGGGGAAGCAACATATCCCACCCGGGAAGTCTATGAAGGCGCACCGTATTCAGAAGGCTACGCCGGGGTTCACAAAGTAATCAAAATTCCGCAAAAATACTGCACCCCGCCGGTTCCCGAAGGACTCAAGGACCGCGTTGAATAAATAAACACCTTATTTACGACCAACACGCACAATCAAACCCAAAGCAGGGACGGACGCCAACGTCCGCCCCTGCTTTTTGCCGGAGGAGCTTCCATGGACCCCATGACATTTATCTGTGTCACCCAGTTCGTCCACGGGCTGGCATACGGCCTGCTCCTGTTTCTTGTGGCCGCCGGCCTGAGCATGATTTTCGGTATGATGGACATCCTGAACCTGGCACATGCTTACATCTTCATGCTGGCAGCCTACCTCGGCTACACCATGACCGGCCTGCTCAACTTCTGGGCGGCACTTTTGCTGGCACCGATCGGGGTGGCACTTCTGGGGATGCTGATTGAACGATTCATGCTCCGCAAAATCCACCCCCTCGGCCACATTCCCGAGCTGGTGCTGACAATCGGCATCGGCCTCATTCTGCTTGAATTCGTGAAATGGATCTGGGGCACCCAGAGCCTGATGCTTCAACCACCTGAAATATTGTCCGGCCTGTTGAGCATCGGCGTGTTTCGATACCCCGTGTACCGGGTATTCATTATTGGTTTTTCAATCGCCGTAATGATCCTCATGGGCCTTTTGTTTTACAAAACAAGATTCGGAACCATTGTGCGCGCAGCCACCGCTGACGCAGGCATGGTCGGTGCTCTGGGGATAAACGTACCGTTGGTATATACGCTGTTTTTCGGATTCGGTACATGGCTGGCCGGTCTCGCCGGGGTTGTGGTAGCACCGTTTCTGTCCGTCTTTCCGGGACTGGCCGACCAGATCGGCTTTGACGCCTTTGTGGTTGTGGTTCTCGGCGGACTGGGCAGCATGTCCGGGGCTTTTATTGCGGCCATTCTCATCGGACTTCTAAACTCTTTCGGAATCCAGTTCCTTCCCACCCTTGCCCCGTTGCTGACCTTCGGCCTAATGGCCGTTGTATTATCCATCAAACCCACAGGCCTGCTCGGAGAAAGACAATGATCGCAAGAATCACCCCACCGGCATGGACCCGATGGGTCCTACCGGGCATTGCAGCCGCGATTCTGCTGGGTTATCCCCTGGTTTTCGGCACCGTATATACCAATATTTTCATTCATTTTGCCATATTCGCGGTCTTTGCAGCCAGCCTCAACATGCTGGTCAGTTACACCGGGCTGTTAAGTTTCGGACATGCCTTGTTTTTCGGCGGCGGTGCATATGCCACGGCACTGGCCCTTGAAAACATACCGGGCATGGGACTTTTTCCCGCCATATTTACGGGCGGATTGGCCGGGGCGGCATTTGCCCTTATCGTAAGCCCCCTGCTCAACCGGGTCCGCGACACGGCCTTTGCCCTGCTGACCCTGGCTCTTGGACAGCTGGCCTACATGGCCTGCATCAAACTCCGGGACATCACCCACGGCGAGGACGGCGTCGGCGGATTTCCCATCCCGGACCTCAGCATCCCCGGCGTCGTTTCCGTGAGTATGGTCCCTGCGCAAAATTTTTACTACTTGGCCATAGTGATTCTGGGCATCTGCCTGCTGCTCATGTGGTTTCTTACCAAAACGCCTTTTGGCAGCATCATGATCGGCATCAGGGACAACCCCCAGCGGGTGGATTTTCTGGGATTTAACATACCGCTGACCAAATGCCTGATTTTCACCCTGTCGGGTTTTTTTGCCGGAATCGCCGGGTCCGTGTATGCGCTGTTCAACAACCTGGTCACCCCGGACGGGGTCTTTCATATCATGACTTCATTTACCCCGATCATGATGGTATACGTGGGCGGCATCGGTACTTTTGCCGGGCCCATCGCCGGATCGGGCCTCATGACAATTATCGAGGAAATTGCGACGCGCTATACCACCCAGTTGGTACTGTTTAACGGAATTCTTCTGGTGTTGGTGGTCATGTTTTTCCGCACCGGCTTTGTCGGGCTTTACCTGCTGCTCAAGCAGAAGCTGTTTGAAAAGGAGTCAAGTCGATGACCGGCATATTGGAAACAAGAGACCTTTGCCACGATTTCAACGGGCTCAAAGTACTCACGCACATCCAATTCTCCGTCCAGCCGGGCGAACGCCATGCAATTATCGGGCCCAACGGCGCGGGCAAGACCACTTTCTTCAACCTGGTCACCGGCGTCTACACGCCCGCCAGCGGAAGAATCCTGTTCAAGGATGTGGATGTCACCAAGGCCAAACCGTATCGTCTGACCCGCATGGGCCTGGGCAGATCCTTTCAGATCACAAGCATTTTTCAGCGCCAGACGCCTTTTCAAAACATCCGGCTGGCGATCCTGTCGAAAAACCGGATTCGGTTTAATCTTTTCGTGCGGGTGGACCGCATGAATGCGATCAATGAACAGACCAACGAAATCCTGCAAGAAATTCAACTTGCAGACGAAGCCCACCTGCCCACTAGCACCCTGTCCTACGGCAAGCAGCGGAGCCTGGATCTGGGCATGGCACTGGCCACGGCCCCGGATCTGCTCCTGTTTGACGAGCCCACCGCCGGCATGTCCAGGGACGAAAGCCATTCGGCTGTAGAGCTTATTCGGAAGCTAACAGAAGGAAAAACCATGGTCATCGTGGAACACGACATGGACGTGGTATTTTCCCTGGCCGACCGAATCACGGTGCTGCACCGGGGAGAAATCCTGGCCACCGGCACGCCGTATGAGATCCAGGAAAACGACGCGGTCAAAAAAGCATACCTGGGCGAATCGGAGGTATAACCATGATGCTTGCGGTAAAAAACCTGAATACATTCTACGAATTGAGCCATGTTATCCAGGACCTGTCGCTATCGGTGGATCAAGGCGAGATCGCGGCTCTGCTGGGTAGAAACGGCATGGGCAAGAGTACCACTCTAAAAAGCATCATGGGCTTGGCCAGGCCCAGCTCCGGCCAGATCCTATATCAGGGAATCGATCTTACCGGGAAACCCCCGCACAGGGTCGCACAGGCCGGGATTGGCTATATTCCAGAAGATCGGCGGATATTTGCCAACCTCACCGTGCGCGAAAACCTGCAGATGGGTGCCAAAAACCAGGGAAACACCGGATCCGGAAACAGGCAAAACAAGTGGACGATAGATCGCATCTTTGACATCTTTCCCTGGATGAAGGAAAGAAGCGCCCAGAACGGGCGCTTCCTTTCCGGCGGCGAACAGCAGATGCTGGCCATCGGTCGTGCGCTGATGGGCAATCCGGATCTGCTTTTAGTCGATGAGCCCACCGAAGGACTGGCCCCCCTGATAGTCCGACAGGTCCGCGACGTGCTGCGTGATATTAACCAGGCGGGGATGACCCTTCTGTTGGTGGAGCACAATTACAGCGTGGCCGCTTCTCTGGCTGACCGGGTTTATCTCATGGGCAAGGCCCGGATCGGCTACGAGGGCACGATGGCTGAACTTGAGGCCAATCCGAAAATCAAGGCCGATTATCTGGAAGTCTGACAACACGGGGGGTTTTTCTGTGGTGATCAACCCTGTTGCCGCAGTCATACTGATTGCGCTTTTTGTTGATATCCTGCTGCACTCGGTTGCTGATATACTGAATCTACGATGCATGGACAGCGACGTGCCGCCCGCGTTCAGGGGATGGTACGATCCGGTGCAGTACCGCAAATCTCAGCAGTACCTGCAAGCCAACACCCGGTTCAAATGGGTAAGCTCGGCAGTGAGCATAGGCGCTTTTCTGATTTTCTGGTTCTGCGGCGGATTTGCGTTGCTGGATCAATGGGTCCGGGCGCTTGCAGACGCCTACCTGGTGCGGGGCCTGATTTATATCGGCGCACTTTACACGGCCGGGTGCATCCTCTCGGTTCCGACAGAAGCCTACCAGACCTTTGTCATCGAGGCGCGCTACGGGTTTAACACCACCACCCCCCGGGTTTTTGTTTCCGACTGGATCAAGAAATACCTGCTCGGCCTGGTCATCGGCGGCATGCTTGTATCCGGCATCCTGTGGTTCTTTGAACATGCCGGCGCCAATGCTTGGTTGTATTGCTGGATTGCAGTCACGGCGGTTTTCCTGGTCATGCAGTACATCGTGCCCACCTGGATCATGCCCCTGTTTAACCGTTTCGATCCGCTGCCCGACGCACCGCTCAAGAACGCGATCCTGGATTATGCGGCAAAAATCAATTTTCCCCTGCGCAATGTATACGTTATGGACGGATCCAGACGCTCGAAAAAATCAAACGCGTTTTTCGCCGGATTCGGCCGGCACCGGCGCATTGTGCTGTTTGACACCCTGATCGAAAACCTCGGCGCGAACGAACTGGTCGCAGTGCTGGCCCATGAGATTGGACATTACAAGAAAAAGCATGTGCTGCAGATGATGGCCGGCGGAATTCTGCAGGCAGGGCTGATGCTATACCTGCTTTCCCTGTTTATTTCCGCGCCCATGCTTTTTGATGCGTTTTTCATGATCAATGTGTCGGTTTACGCCGGGCTGGTGTTTTTCGCAATCCTCTACTCCCCCATTGAATTTTTTATCGGGCTGGCAATCCAGGAGCTGTCGCGAAAAAACGAGTATGCCGCAGATCGATTCGCAGTGGAAACCACCCGGGACCCGGAGAGCCTCAAGGCGGCCTTAAAGAAACTGGCCGCTTTCAATCTCTCCAACCTCGCGTGCCACCCGCTCTATGTTGTGCTCAATTACTCCCATCCGCCCATGCTTTTGCGCCTGGAAGCCATTGAACGGGAGGCCGGGTAGCCCGCAAGGCTCAGGCTGCTGCAGACAGGGACCGGAGCCATTACCAAAGCGGCGGGGTCAGGGCCTTGGAACCGCTGCATCGGGCCGCGGAAAGGCCGGACAGGGAGAAAAGCGGATTCATCCCGGCCAGGGCCAACGGCTTGACCTTCATGTGGCGGCACAGGGCATATACCGTCTGCGCCAGGTTGTTGCAGCCCGGGGAAAAGGTGACCCGTTTCCCGCCAAACCGCCGCACCAGCGCAGGCCCGTAATCAGATACCGCACAGCTTCCGGCCACGTGAACCGGCGGCCGGATATTTGCCACGGCTTCCGGGTCGATGCCCTTGCCCATCAGGATCGTAAACTCCCCGCGGCCGCTGTGGTCATTATGCAGGATCTCGACGAGTGCTTCCGTGTTTCCGCGGCATCCCTCCGGGCAGCATCGGGTCTGGCCGCGCAGGATGGTCAGCTCCGGCGGGAACCGACCCAGAAGCCCGTGAGTCAATTTTTGTCTCCGGGTATCGAAAATATGCCGGTTTTCGACGGCAATGGCTTCCGTGTCCACCGGCTGAATCCCCGTATCCGCTGAAAACCTGAGATGGGCCACCGCGTGCGGGTCAAAACCGAGAACCCGCGCCCCTGTAAAATCCACGGCAAGGGCACTGGGTCCGCCGAGAACGCAGTTGAGCGGCACCACGCACTCGGATTCGAATTTTTCCGGCACGTAGTGACCGTGGTTGGTTGCGATGAGCCCGTCGACCAGCACGAAATCGGGCTGCACAAGCCGGTAGATGTCGGCGAATTTCCGGTGCAGCTTGAAGTTGTGATCCGCAATCCGGCTGTGCTGGTGGACAAAGCCGAACTGGTTCTTTATGGAAAGCGTCACTCCGGACATGGAATGGGTCTTTAACTTGGGCACAGACACATAGAGATTGTCTGCGGCATTTTCCATGAGATGCGTGTATACGAACTCCGAGATATCTGCAAACGCCTCCAGCCCTTCCAGGTAAACCGGCACGGCACCGGTTTCATCCAGGTAAACGGGCACGGCGCCATTTTCACGGCACACCCGCGCCATGCCGGTTTTCTTGAAGACCAGCCGCGTGATATTGCCCTGGGTACAATTTTCCGGCACATACACGGCATTGGCGCCTCTGCCCCGGAAATACCGGATCACCGCACCCAGCACCCCCGGGTCGGTATACGCATGCTTTTTGTGATCCACCCCGTTGACCTTGACAAAGACGTTGCCGCTGGATTTCATCAGCGCGCCGGCCCCGCCGAATCGGTCAAACACTTCCGCCACTGCCGCGTCCAGCCCCGGGGCGGTATCTGCAAAAACCACCGTGTTTTCCATGCCCGACTCCCGCATGATTGGTGAAAAGCCCGAAGCATCCGTAAAGCCAGCCTGCGTGAACGCCCCTTTCCCGGGCGAATACGCAGGTTCGCCCCGGCGAATGTCAGATTGTAAATGCCTGCATCCTTCTGCAAAAATTCATAAATGCCACGACTACTCGGGATATCCCGTGATCTCCCGGATTTCTTCGTACAGCGGCTTTAAGCGCTTGTACATCTTCTTGTAAACCCGGCGGTACAGCGCGTCATAGAGCTTATGGGTCTCCGGGCGGGGCTCGAAGATATCGCCGGTATGGGTCATGGCATTGACCGCGCTGGTGTAATCCGGATGCAGACCCAGGCCGACGGCCGCGTTAATGGCGGCCCCCAGACCGGAGGTTTCATAGAGTTTCGGCCGGAAACACGGGAGATTGAAGATATCTGCCGTGGCCTGCATGGCGTTTCTGCTCTGGGAACCGCCCCCGGATACGCGCAGTTCCAGGATATCCACCCCGGTGCGTTTTTCAATGCTTTCCTTGCCCCGCCGCAGCGCGTATGCCAGGCCCTCAATAATGGACCGATAAACATGCGCCCGGGTATGAATGTCGCCGAAACCGATGATGCTGCCCTTGGCCTCGGGGCCGGGCAGCTTGATGCCCGGTGACCAGTAAGGCTGGAGCATCAGGCCCATGCACCCGGGCGGAATTTCGTCGATGAACTCATCAAAAAGCGCCTCTGCATCAACGCCCAGTTCTTCGGCTTTTTCTTTTTCCAGGTGCCCGAATTCCCGCTTAAACCAGCTCACCATCCAGTAACCGCGAAAAATCTGGATTTCCGGGGAATAACGGCCCGGAATGGCGGAAGGATAAGGCGGAAGCAGCGGCACCGGCTCCACGTATTTGCGATGGGTCACGTTAACCGTGGCTGTGGTGCCGTAGCTGATGCATCCCGTGGACGGCTCAAGGCCGCCGGATCCAAGCACCTCGCAGGCCTTGTCCGCAGCCGCGGCAATCAGGGGAAGGCCTACCGGAATTCCGGTCTTCTCGGCAGCCCATGCGCTGATCAGGCCCAGTCTGCCCCCGGGCGGAATCAGCCGGGGCAGCACCTCCGGGCTCACTGGCATGGCCCGCCATTTCCAGTCCGCGTCCCGGGCCCAGGACAGGCGCTTGTAGTCAAACGGAATATAACCGACCTGGCACCCCGTGGAATCTGAGAACTCGCCCGTTAACTGATAAGTCAGGTATCCGGAAAGCAACAGGTACTTGTGGGTCTTTTCCCAGATCTCCGGTTGATGGGTCCGGATCCAGTTGGCCTCGGCTTCGCGCTGGAGATAAGCAATTGTCGAGCTGACACCGGCGATCCTGAACAATATCCCCCAAAGGCCTCCCACGGGCGGAAGGCCAAAAGTCTTTCTCTGGTCCAGCCAGGTAATGGCCGGACGAAGCGGGCTGCCGGCCCTGTCCACGTTGATCACGGTACCCCGCTGCGTGGTCAGGGCCACCCCCGCGATCCGCTGGCTGTCTAACTGTTTTTCACGCCACAACCACCGGCAGGCCCGGCAGAGCGCTTCCCAGTAGATGTCCGGGTCCTGCTCGGCCCAGCCCGGGTGCTCTGAGTAATAGGGGTCAAAGGGGACCTTTACGATGGCCTGCATCTGCCCGTATAAGTCAAAGGCCATGGCTTTTAAGCTCTGGGTGCCGTTGTCAATGCTCAGGACCAGGTCCTTGCTTTTCATGGACATCTCCTTTTACCCGTTTGCCCCCGGAACCGCGTGGGCGTATTGCCAATGCTCCGTGTACATGCGCCGCTCGGCCTGCCAGCGCGCATCATCCCAGTCCAGCACCGGCCGGCAAAGCGCCTGGATCCGGTCCAGGTGTTCCCGGCCGCCCGCCGGGGCCAGGATCCCCAGGCGCATCCGCCGCATCAAGAGATCGCTCAGGTGGCGGATCTGTTCTTTTTGCGCCAGCATGGGAAGTTCCGCCCACAGGGTGAAAGTCCCGGGAATAAAAACCAGGTCCCGGGCATCGGCCTGTGCGATCATATCCGGGGCTGCCTGCCCGTAGCGGCCGCAAAGCCGCCGCCATGTGCTGCGGCCCAGCCCCCGCCGTTGTTTCGGCATATCCGGGGCAGGAGTAAACGCCGGCTCATCGGTTTTTACGGAAACACCTTCCGGCAGCCACTCTGAAGCGGCCCTCAGGGCATCTGCAGCCAGAACCCGGAAGGTGGTCAGCTTGCCGCCGGTCACCGTGACCAGGCCGTTTTCCTTCCAGACCACGTGCTCGCGGGATTCCTCCGAGGGCGGTTTCTTTCCCCGGCTGAGCACGGGCCGGATGCCGGCATAGGAGGCAATACAGTCCTTGAGGCCGAGATCCTCACCCGGGAAATAGGTCCGGAGGCACTGAATCATGTAATCTGCCTCCCGGAGATCCATCACCACCTCCTCGGAAAGATCGCCCTTGTGATCAATGTCTGTGGTGCCAAGCATCAAAGCCCCTTCCCAGGGGATGATAAACAGGGGGCGCTCATCATCCGGGTGAACCAACGTGAGTGCCTGATGCACGGGCAGGCGCCAGGCCGGCAACATGAGGTGGCTTCCGCGCAGGGGACGCAGATGCAGTCCCTTCTTTGGCGAGGCATGCAGGGTTTCCGCCCAGGAGCCCGTAGCGTTGATCACCACCGGGGCGGAAAGCATTTTTTCATCCCCGGTTTCATTACCCCTTGCCGATACGCCTTTAACCTTTCCGCCGGCATCGCGGCAGACCCGGGTCACCTCGGTATAATTCAATGCGGTGCCCCCTTTTTCCCCGGCCTCGTTGATCAGCCGCTGGACCAGGCGGGCATCATCCACCTGGGCATCCATGAAACGAAATCCGCCGGCAAGATGCTCGGTTTTCAGCCGGGGAACCATTTCAGCAAACCCGCCGGCATCATAATACCGATGGGCCCGCCTGCCCGCCATCAGGTCGTACATGGTCAGCCCGGCGGCCAGGCTCCACCGGCCCGGCCCCCGGTCCCGGTAGACCGGCATCAAAAACCCGATGGGTTCGACCAGGCCCGGGGCTTCCTCCAGCAGGCGCTGGCGGTGGCACACGGATTCATATGTCAAATGCAGCCGGCCTTCCTTTAAGTACCGCAGTCCGCCGTGAACCAGCTTGGATGACCGGCTGGAAGTGCCCCAGGCAAAATCGTTTTTTTCCAGCAGCAATGCACGCAGCCCCATTCGAACGGACTCGCTTAAAACGCCCGCGCCTGTAATTCCGCCGCCGACCACGATGACATCCCAACTTTCCCGGATATGCGCAACCGACATGTTTAAGACCCCCCTGTATCGACAAGTTTTCCGGGATTCATCCGCTGATCCGGGTCCATGTGCGTACAGATATTGCGCAGCATATCCATGCCCAGGGCCCCTTTTTCAGCCGAAAGATAGGGCTTGTGATCCACCCCGACGCCGTGCTGATGGCTGATTGTGCCGCCGTTTGCAATAATCGCCCGGCTGGCGGCGGCCTTGATGGTCTGCCAGCGCGCCATCGTCTCTTCCGGGCTGTCTGCAATCCGGAACAAGTAGGTGGTGTATATGCTCGAGCCGCTGGTATACACGTGGGACAGGTGGGTAAAGACATGGACTTTTTCGCCCTTGTCTTCCAGCGCCCCGGAAATGACGCGCTCAATGTCCTGCATGGCCTCGTTGACCCGATCCCAGGTCACGGCCGTTTCCAGGGTGTCCACCGCATATCCCCTGTCCCACAGGGTGTTGCGCAGATACGGGGCCAGAAAACGGTTTTTCTGCCACGCCCGCCCCATGGGCCTGCCCACGGGCACCCCGCGATACCGGCGGATAATCTTTCTTGCGCCTTTCCTGCCTGCTGCGACCATCTTGCGGGGCCCGATCATGCCCAGCAGCAGCATGCAGCTGGCATCATCATAGCACCCCCGAAACCGGAGGTATTTCTTCAGCCATGCAATTTCGGTTTCATGGCCTGCCAGAACCAGGTTGGTCATGGTTTCGCGCGGATTGCTCAGCCGAATCATGGAAAGAGGCAGGTCTGCGGCCGCAAGCTCCCGCACTGCGGACACGCCTGCCTCCCAGGTGGGGAAAAACACGCCGTAAATATTGTCGGTTTCCGGCAACTCCCGCACCCGCACCGTCGCCCGGCTCAGAATTCCCAGCCGGCCCTCAGAACCCAGAAAAATCTGCCGCAGGTCCGGGCCTGCAGCAGATGCCGGATACGGCGGAAACTCAAGGCTTCCCCGGGGTGTAATGGCAGCCCCCCCGGCAAACAACTCCTCGATGCGGCCGAAGTACCTGGACTGCTGACCGCTGGAACGTGTCACCACCCATCCGCCCAGGGTGGAATACTCAAAGGACTGCGGATAATGTCCCAGCGTGTATCCCTTGCTTCTTAACGCGGCTTCCAGGTCCGGGCCGCTCACCCCGGCCCCGAACGTGGCCAGCCGGTTCTCCGGTTCAAACTCCAGAAACTGGTTCAAGCGCTGCAGTGAAAGTGACAGCACCGGGGCATCGGATTCGGGCACGTCCAGGTGCCCGACCACGCTGGTGCCGCCGCCGTAGGGCACGACAATCATCCGGTTCCTGTCTGCGAAGGCCAACACCTCCTCGAGCCGGCTTTCGGATTCGGGCCATGCCACGGCATCCGGAAACCGGCTAATGGTGCCGCAACGCACGGCCACCCAGTCGGGAAAACTCTGGCCGTGGGCGTGATCCAGCCGGTCTCCGGGATCGGTTGAAACCGTAGCACCTGCGGCATCAACCCGGGAACCCGGAACCCGAACCGTCACCTCCTGCCTATGGACGCTTTGCTGCGGGGCCGGACAGCCCACCAGTGATTCCAACATGTTTTGCGCGCCAGCGGGCAACCGGCTTTCAATTTGCTCATCGCCCCAGCCGTTCCATCGTCTCATGCGTTGCCTCCCTGGTTGGCGGATTGATCTGTTTCCATATCGCGGCACTTTCCTCCATGGCCTGTCGCACGACCCGCTCTGCTGCGTTTCCGCTTTTTCGCAGCGCTTTGTACAGCGCGTCATAATAGGACATGGAAGCCTTCCGGGCCCGGTTGTGATTGAAATAAAAAGCGCCCATGGTTTGAAAAAGGGTCTGGAAATCATTAAAAAGCATCGGATAAATGGAATTTCCGGACAGCCTGGCCATCAGCGTCTGCAATTGCCAGTCAAAAGCGGTAAATGCGGAAGCCTCAGGCATAAGCTCCCGGCGCTGCTGCAGAAAATCCCGGATCTGCCCGGGTGCGTGATCGGCAGCATACCGGGCCACAGGCGGCAGGACCATCATCCGGAAATCGAGCAGGCTTAAAATCAGCTCCCCGGGCACCAGGTCCCGGTATTTGACCAGGGTTCCCAGCAACGCGAGGCCGCCGGTTTCCCAGTAATTGTTAACCCGGGTGGCCCGGCCGTGGCGAATGGTCACCCAGCCTTCCGCCGCCAGGCGCTGAAGCGCCTCGCGGACAGTGGGCCGGGTAACGCCGAGGGCTTCGGCCAGCCCGCGTTCTGCCGGCAGATCGGATCCCGGCGGATAGGTGCCGTCGAGAATTCCCGTTATCAGCAGCCGCTCCGTGTACTGGGCCGGGCGCAGCGGCATGCCTGCAATCGGGGATTCGTCTGTCATGAATTTGCTCCCTTTTGATGTCAAGGTGGATTTGACATGGCCCATGGTAAGAGGTCATACCAGTTTGACGCATATTATCAATTCTTTTTTCAACTGACTTCCTCTTTTTGACCGAATAACGGATTGTTTTATTTTTCAGGCGTTTTTTACATCCAACCCAAGATTGCCGCGCTGATTTTCAATATGACTTTGAATCAGGCCTGCGGCCTTTTCCGGGTCCGGCTCCACGGCGAAAGTCGCACCCACTACGCCCTGCAGCCCCCGGGTGAGCAGATCCACCACATTCATACTGCCAGCGATCGGCGGCATGGGCCCAAGGACAGTGTATATCCCTGAGGCGACCACGTACGCCCCTATGGATACGGCTTTTTCGGAATACCATTCTGGTGCCGCCCCGGCCAACGGCAGATCGCTGATATCCGTACCCAGCGCATCTGCCAAGGCCGCGGCCAGCACAAGAATGCGCACATTGTCCACGCAGCTTCCGAAATGCAGTACCGGCGGAATTCCCAGCGATCCACAAACTTCCTTCAAACCCGGGCCGGCATGCGAGATGGCATCGGAAATCTTGAAACCGGCCTTGGCATTGGCCACTGCCGCACAACCCGTGTCCAGCACCAGGATATCGTTTTCAATGAGCCGCTTGGTCAGGGTGACATGACCATAATCGTGCTTGATCTTGGGGTTGTTGCATCCCACGATACCTGCCGCGCCCCGGATTTTGCCGGCCTTGAGGGCATCGAGCAGGGGATCCGGGGCGCCGCCCAGGGCATTGATCACGGCTTCAACGGAAAACCCCCCCACTGCATCCACGGACTCCACCGGGATGTAGACCGATCCCCGGTTGGCGTAATTTTCCACGGCGCGCTTGACCACGTCATAGGCCATTTTCCGGGCATTATCCGGGTGAAATTCCATGTGCTGCATGCCGGGAAAACGCGCCTTGTCGCTGGTGGAAATCATCTCGGTATGATAGCAGGAAGCAACATGCCCCAGCGACGGCATGATACACTGGTAGTCCACGATCATCATGTCCACTGCACCTGTGGCAATAACAAGTTCGGTCATCAGGTGGTTGCCGGCCATGGGAATGCCGTGGCGCATGAGCAGTTCGTTGCCGGTGCAGCAAAGGCCGCAGAGATTGATGCCTTTTGCTCCCCTGGACTCTGCGAACTGAATCATCTCGGGGTCCTGAGCAGCAGCCATCACCATTTCCGAAACAACCGGGTTGTGGCCGTGGACCACCACGTTTACCTGATCGGACTTGAGCACCCCGGTATTGACCTTCGTGGGCGTGGGCTTTGGCGTGCCAAACAGGATGTCTGAAACCTCGGTGGCGATCATGGAACCGCCCCATCCGTCTGACAGTGCGTTTCGCAAGCTATGGAGCATCAGGCTCTGCCAGCCGTTGTCCACGCCCATATGGGTGCGGTGCATGGCCTCCGAGGTTTCCCGGTCAATCCCGCGGGGCATGATATTGAGCTTGCGCCAGAGATCCCGTCGCTTTTCGGGCGCCCGCCCGGCCATGGACAGCTCCTTTTTCCGGGTGCCGTATTCCTCCTGGAGTGCATATGCCAGATCCCCGGCGACCTCTGCAGGCTGTCGGCCCTGGGTGTCAATGCCGTATTCTGCGGCCACCTTGCACAACTTTTCCGTATCCCGGATTTCATAGCCCGGCGCACTGTTTTCGGCCACCGACGCCAGAACATCCACCAGGTCCCGGCCGTGGTCGGAATGGGCTGCCGCGCCGGCGGCAATCATCCGGCAAAGGTTGCGGGCCACGATAATATCCGCATCCGCCCCGCACACCCCCTGCTGGGGGCCTTCACCAAACGGGTCGATCCGGCACGGGCCCATGACGCAAATGCGGCAGCTCACGCCCATTTCGCAGAAACCGCACTGGGGCTGCTGGGCATCGTGCCGGTCCCATACGGTCTCCACCTGGTCGGTTTCCATTTTCTGAAGCAGCAGCTGGCCGTCTTTGGCAATGGTCCGGGTTTTATGATGATGCGTCATGATTCCGCCTCCTTTTTATCTGGCGAGGTTGATTTCGGTGCGGGCTTTTTTCACCGTATGCAGCAGCGAAAAACCGGGGGCCTGCTCGGGCGGAGCCGCATCCGCGGTTGCGCTTCTGGCCACTTCTTCGGTTCTGCGCTTCATGGCACGGTCCCTCTCCTCGAAAGTCAGCGCGCCGACTTTGCAGATCTCCACGCAGGCCGGAATCTGCCCCCTGTGCTGCCGGGCAACGCAATTGTCGCACTTGACGGCAACGGTTTTTCCGGCCGGCGCTAGGGGGTCGGCATGATAGCGGATCACCCCGTAGGGGCAGGCCATGGCACAAGACGCGCAGTTAATGCAGACATCCGGATCAATAAGCACGGTATTGGTCCGGGAATGCCGGTAAATGGCTCCCGGCAGACACGCCATCTGACATGGCGCCGGATCACAGTGCCGGCAGCGATTCGGAAATCCCTCGTCATAAAGGCCCGCTCCCACATGTATCCGCGGCCGGGGCTTCGGAGTTTCGGCAATTGCCGTAAACAGGCTGCCGGTTTTTGAATGCGCCGCAGCGCAGGCAAGCATGCACTGCATGCATCCCACGCAGCGCTCGGGATGAACGATCACCTGTTTCATAAGCCCTCCTCGTCGGCTGTTATGGAACAACTTTTTTTAAGACCGCATTCCGGCTAAAATATTCGGGTTGCTTTACCGGGCCATTAGCCGGCCGATGTTGAACCCGGGCTCCATCAGGCGCTCCGGTTCGACCTCTACCGGGCGGCGGCTTTGAATCAAAGCGGTCAGGGCGCCTCCCTGTTCGATATCATTGATCATCGCGAATCCAACCAGAATGTTGTCACTGAATACGAGCTTGCGGTAAATGTTGCGCCGCAAATCCCGGGCGGAAAATTGCCGGCAGGTCTCATCGATATCCCTGGGGCTGACCCGGCCGGCGGTCATCACGTCCGTGTCAAACACCCGGATCACATTTCGCGAAAGGCTTCCCCGGTAGGAAACAATCTCTCCTGCCATGTTCATGCCCGCCACTCGGCCCTGGCTGACGGCCTCGGGCCATATGGCATTGACCCATGAACGCTGCCGGGCAATATCCATGTGTTCGGCAATATCGCCTGCAGCATATACACCGGAAACGCTGGTCTGCATGTTGTCATCCACCAGAATACCGGCGTCCGTATGGATCCGGTCTGCCGGAACAAAACCGTGGGCCGGAAATACACCTTTGCCGATAACCGCCATATCGCAGGAAACCCGGGTGCCGTCTGAAAGGTGCGCCATGCGGACGCGTCCGTTTCCTTCAAACGCCTCCACCGAAGCTCCCGTGCGCACAGTCAGGCCATTTGCCTGGAGCACCGCCTGGATCATCCGCCCGGCGGTTTCGTCGACCTGCATGGAAAGCGGATAACCGGAGCGAATCAGCATAGTCACCGCGATTCCGCGCCGTAAAAGCGAGTACGCAGCCTTGAAGCCCACCAGCCCGCCGCCGAGCACGAGGGCATGGCCGACCTCCGGCAGCACGGCCAGCATCTGCCGGACCTGTTGGACGGTACGCATGAAAAAAATGTTTTCCAGGTCCCGGCCCTGTGCATCAATCTGCCGGGGGTCTGCGCCGCAGGCGAGCAAAAGCCGGTCATAGGCATGCGTTTTGCCGTCTGCGGTGGTCACAACTCTGCGATCCACGTCCAGGGTGGTTGCCCGGGCCCCGAGCACGGGTTCGATCCGGTTTTGTGCATATACGTTTTTGCCCCGGATGGGCAGTTTTTCAGCGGGAACCGCCCCTTCAAGGAGATGGCTGATCATGGGGCGGCAGTAGGGAAGAAAGGTTTCGTCCGAGATGAGCGTGAGTTCACTGTCCGGGTCCATTCGGCGAATTGTTTCTGCAGCCGTCAGGCCCGCAACCCCGTTTCCGATAATCACGTGTTTCATCCTGGTGCCTCAGTTGGATGCGGTTTAAAGGCAAACTGAGAACGGAAATTATATTTTATCATACCTTCAAAAAGAGTCAACTCCAAATACTGGGCAGAAATCCGGGGATCACCCCGACAGTTCCGGGATGAAATAAAATCTGCATTTTTCCGCCCCACCCTCTTGACAGCCTGGAACAAATAATTATTTTGAAACCAAAAAGGTTGAATGAAGCAAAAAAATCAGAAGGTTAAAATAAAACCGCAAAGGAGGTGACAGATATGGCAATCACAAGGTGGAATCCCTGGACCACGCTGCCAACACTCCAGGACAGAATAAACCGGGTGTTTGACGATATGTTCCCGACCACCGAGGGACGGGAAGACATGGGCCTGTTTGAATGGAGACCCATGGTGGACACCTATGAAAAAGACGACCATATCGTCATCAAAGCCGAACTTCCCGGCGTGAAAAAGGACGATATCTCAATTGACGTCAACAACAACGTGCTTTCCATCAAGGGAGAGCGCCAGGATGAAGAAAAGGTTGACGAGGAAAACTACTATCGTCAGGAACGGTTTTACGGCAAGTTCCAGCGGGCTTTCACGCTGCCCGACAACGTGGATACCGACAAAATCGAGGCAAACTACAATGAAGGTGTCCTGGAAGTCAAAGTGCCCAAAACCGAGGAAAGCAAAACGCGGAAAATCGAGGTCAAGTAGGCATTCTCCGCATGCCTGAAACGGAAAAAGGGCCGGGGTGGTAAAGCACCCGCGGCCCTTTTTTATATATCACCTATAAAATAAATTTTCTTTTACCTAAATTGAGCGATTTAGGCCTAAATTGAGCGATTTTCAAGTTTGTCGCAGATACAAGGAAGATGCAGACGAGCTATAGTGGACTATGCGAGACTGCATCTGACGCAGTAGATGCGGCAAAATTGAAAATCCCGGAGGGTTTCAAATTTTAACACCTGAAAATGACTTAATTCCTTAAAAAAATATAAAATATTACTCCGTGTTAAAATTTGAAACGCTCAATTTAGGAGATCAGTCCACCGGATGAATCCAGCCTTCTGTGTCCTCGGCATGCCCGTACTGAATATCGGTGATCGCGTCAAAGAATTTCCGGGCCCAGGAGCCCACCTTGCCGTCGCCGATTTTGATCTGCTTGTCCTTGTACTTGATTTCTCCGACCGGCGATATTACCGCCGCGGTTCCGGATCCGAAGCATTCCTGCAGCTTGCCGGCTTCGTGAGCCGCCATCACCTCGTCAATGGTAATGCGGCGTTCTGTTACCGGATGCCCCCATTTGCGGGCCAGGGCCATCACGGAATCCCGTGTGATGCCGGATAAAATGCTGCCCGAAAGACTGGGGGTGATGATTTCATCATCAATGACAAAGAAAATGTTCATGGACCCCACTTCTTCCACGTATTTGCGCTCCACCCCGTCGAGCCAGAGCACCTGCGTGTAACCTTTGTGGTGGGCCTCTTCGCCGGCAAACAGGCTTGCGGCGTAATTGCCGGCGGTCTTGACCTCTCCGACCCCGCCGGGCACGGCGCGGACATACTTTTCCGTGACCCAGATTTTCACCGGGTTAAAGCCTTCCTTGTAATAGGCACCCACCGGCGACAGGATAATGAAAAAGCGGTAGGTGTATGACGCGCGCACCCCCAGAAACGGATCCATGGCAATGATCGTGGGCCGGATGTAAAGGGACGTGCCCGGGGCCGAGGGCACCCATCGCCTGTCCAGGCGGATCAGCTCCTTTGCGGCATCCAGAGCAAAGGCCTCATCAAAAAGCGGGATGCACATCCTGTGGGCCGAACGGTTGAACCGGGTGAAATTATCTTCCGGCCGGAACAGCTGGATACGGTCCTCCGGGGTTTTAAACGCCTTTAATCCCTCGAAAATCGACTGCCCGTAGTGAAGCACCATGGTGGACGGATCCATGGGGATGGCGCCGTAGGGCTCGATGCGCGGATAATGCCAGCCGTTATCCGGGTCGTAATCCATGTTGAACATGTGGTCGGTAAAAAGCGTGCCAAAAGCCAGGTCCTTGGCGTCCGGCAAGGTCTTTAGCGCCAGCGCTTGTTTGATGGGGATTTCCATTACGTCACTCCGTTTTCACGTATTCCCAAAAAATGTGCTTAACACAAAACACTCTGATTTCTTTATATTTTAATATACGTCTTCGTCTGCGCGAGTTTTACGTTAACGGCAAAGAAGAAAATGATCAAGAAAATTTCGCGCCACAGCCAATACGCCGGGGGTTTCCGGTTTCGGACGATCCGGTTTTTTCACTTGATTGCCGGCATCTTATAATGATACAGGATTTATGTAATGAAAACAAGCAGACACCGGCCTGAAATTGCAACGTCCCGTTACCTGATCTGCCCCTGCAAAAAGGGGCGGCCGAAAAAGCATGTCGATGTCTGCCGCAAATGCCCCCGGAATAAAAAGTGCCCGACATACCAGACTTATATCCAGCCGAGCCTGTTTCCGGGCTGGCGATAAACGCCGGTGACCAATATGCAGCAGGAACTTGCCAGGCACGAAGCCCGACTCTACAGAAGCGGTCTGGCCGCGCCGGATACGGCGGTTTTCGGCGCAACCGAAGATCGCATTTACTGGAACTCCCGGAACCCGGCATGCCCCGTACTCGAACCGCTTTTCAGCGAGGTCCGGACGCAAAGCATCCTTTATGCCCGGCCGGCAGAACCGTATGCCACGGTGCTGTCTTACCTGTGCCGCAACGCTTCCGGCGGGGCGATCCGCCCGGATGACTGCGAAACCCGGACGGTCCTGCAGGACCTACCCGTGACAGCCGAACTTGAAACCCGACATCTTGCAGAGGTGCTGCAAAACCGGACATGTACCGTTGTTCCGGAGCAAGGCGTTGTTGCCCGCGGTGTGAATCCGGCCCAAGCATATGTAAATTTTTCCGCAGCCTGTTTTGCGGGGTTTGTAAAGTTTTTTTCAGACACCCTGAACACCTGCCGGCACGGAAAAATTTCAGCTCCCCGAAAAAAATCCCTTGACCGGGCCTGCAGGCATCTGCCCGAGCCCGCGGTCTTCGAAAGCGGCCTGATGCGGGGACCCTTTGACAACGAAACAGATGTGCACAGGGCAATTGTTGAGGCGGGCCGGGAAATTATCGACAGGGGGCTGGTGGATGCCTGCTTTGGCAACGTCTCCTACAGGCTTGACAAGACCCTGTATATCACCACTTCCGGCAGCTTTCTCGATGAGCTGGCAGACGCCGTGGTTGCCGCGGATCTGGAAAGCGGGTCCTGCGGCCGGGAAAAGCCTTCATCAGAACTGCCCGCACACATGGAGATCGCCGCATCCACTTCGTTTCGCGCCGTGCTGCACGGTCATCCGCTTTTCTCGGTAATCATGTCCATGGACTGCGATGAACAGGACTGCCCGAATAAAGGCAGCTGCCACGTCTATTGTCCGAAACATAGAGAGATTCGGGGGATTCCGGTGGTTACCGGGGAAGTGGGCGGCGGCCCGCACGGTCTCTGCCATACCGTTCCGGCCGCAATCAAGCGAAACAAGGCCGCCATCGTCCACGGGCACGGGGTGTTTACCTGCGCCGCCCAGGACTTCAACAATGCTCTGGGCCGAATGGTGACCATCGAACAAATCTGCCGCAAAACCTATTTTGAACAGATCGAATCCCGAATCAAAACATCATGATGAGCTTTGACAGCATCGAAGATGCCGCGCAAAAACTGGAAAACGTCGGCTATATCCCTTCCCGGGAAATTGCCACCGTGGTGTTTCTGGCCGCGGCCGCCCAAAAACCGATCCTGGTGGAAGGCCCGGCAGGCGCCGGCAAAACCGAACTGGCCAGAGCCGTTGCCCGGTGTTTAAACCGGGAAAAAATTCGGCTGCAATGCTACGAAGGCCTGGATGAGGCCAAGGCCCTGTATGAATGGGAATATGCCAAGCAGCTGCTGTATACCCAGATGATCAAGGAAAAAATCAACGACCTGATCGCCGGGGCCCAAAGCATTGCCGAGGCAGTGGAGCGCATCGCCGAACAGGAGGACGCGTTTTTTTCCGAGCGCTTCATCCTGGCCCGCCCGCTTTTAAAAGCCATCTCTTCAGATCAGCCGGTGGTGCTGCTCATTGATGAAATCGACAAGGCAGACCCGGAATTTGAGGCTTTTCTGCTGGAACTGCTCTCGGAATTCCAGGTATCGATCCCGGAAATCGGCATCCGAAAGGCCACACACATTCCCTTTGTGGTGCTGACATCCAACAATTACCGGGATATGAGCGATGCCCTAAAGCGACGCTGCATTCATCTGTATATTGACTACCCGGACCCGGAACTGGAAAAGCGCATTATCCGGCAAAAACTTCCCGGCATTGAGCAGCGCCTGACCGAAGACCTCGTGGAAGCTGTCAACCGCATACGGGGACTGGACCTGAAAAAACGCCCCTGCATATCCGAAACCATTGACTGGGCCCAGGCTTTGAGCGTGCTCCACATCCGGGAACTTTCGCCCCAGGCGATCTCGGATACCCTCAGCGTGATCTGCAAGCACCGGGCGGATGCCAGGCAGGTGCGCGCGTCCATGGATCGAATCCTGCCGCAGCAGCCATGATCGATCTGGTCACCAAATTTGCCGAAACATGCCGCGCGGCTGATCTTCGGGTTTCCACCGCAGAACTCATTGACTGCACCCGCCAGCTTGCCTGTATCGATACTTCCGACGAATCTCAGTTCAAAACCGTGCTACGGGTCAATTTCGCCAAAAGCCGCCGGGACCAGCGAACCTTTGACAGGCTTTATCAGCTTTTTTTCCATGAAATCCAGCCGGACCCGGCCGATAGGCAGCAAGACGTCTGCGATCGGCCCGAAGACGAGGCCATAGCGGAGATGAAGGCCCAAGCCGCCGGAGATGATCTGGACCAGGCCATATTTGACTTTCTTTCCGGCAAGCCGGCATCCTTTCTCCAGGCCCTCCAGAACCTGGAAAATCAGGAGGAGGCCCCGGCAGCCGGCGGACTCAAATCCAACCTCGGCCAGCTGGCCGGCCGCATGGAAATGATGCTCCGGTTAAACGCACTGCGCGCCCGGGCCGACCAGTGGGGCCGGCACAGCCCTTCGGATCCAGGCGGGCCGCAACGCAGGGCTGCTGCCAGACAAATCGAGCAGCGCATTGACCGGGCCCGCAGGCTGTTAACAGAAGAAACCCGCCCCTATCATGACGGTCTGAGGCAGGTACGAACGCATCACCAGCATTTTGAAAACCTGGGCGAGCGCCTCTTTTCCTCCCTGACGCCCCGCGAAATCGCTGAGATGCGGGAAGTCATCGGTCTTCTGGTACGCAAGCTCAAGGACCGTATGGGCCGGCGCTATGCCGCAGGCAAACGGGGGGCGCTGGATGTCAAGGGAACGCTCCGGGATGCCGGCAAATTCCAGGGGATCCCATTAATCCTCAAGTACCGTCGCCGCCCGCTGAGAAAAACCCGGATTGTCGCCCTGTGCGATGTATCCGGCTCGGTCTGGTCCGCGGCCCGCTTTATGCTCAACATGCTCTATTCCATGCAGGACTGCTTTTCCGCGGTCCACAGCTTTGCCTTTGTCTGCGGCACCACGGATATCACGGAAATATTTGAAAACAACGAAGTCAACCACGCCATGGAAAAGATTTTGACAAACACGGATATCGAATTCGGCGCCCTGACCGACTACGGCGCGGTATTCTCCCAGTTCAGGCGCAATTACATGCACCTGCTCGACCGCAAAACTACGGTGATCATCACGGGCGATGCCCGGAGCAACTACCACAATCCCCGAGAATCGCTTCTTGAAGAAATCCGGGAAAAGTCCAGGCGGCTCATCTGGCTCAACCCCGAGCCCGAGGCGTTCTGGACCACCGGCGACAGCGAAATGAACACCTACAAGGCCTACTGTCACGAAGTGCGCCCTTGCCGGAACTTAAACCAGCTCATCGACTTCATCGAGGATCTCACCCTCTAAAAAAGGGGACAGATCTATTTTTGCAGACGCAAAAATAGATCTGTCCCCTTTTTTAGATGCGGCCGCCGCTCCAGCGGAGCTTGGCTTTCAGGATATCAAAGTAATTGTGCCCGGTAAGCTTGATGAGCTCCAGCGGATACCGGCTCTTTTCTATGACGATCTCGTCGTCCCCGTCGATTTCCAGGCCCTGCTGCCCGTCAAACGTAACCACGATGTCAGAGGCCTTCTCGCCCAGACGAATCTGAATTTTGGATGTACCGGGCACGATAAGCACCCGGTTGGTCAGGGTAAACGGGCAGATGGGCGTGACCAGGATGCCTTCCACGGCCGGGTGCACCACCGGCCCGCCTGCGGCCAGGGAATATGCGGTCGAACCCGTGGGCGTGGCCACGATCAGTCCGTCGCTTCGGTAGGAGGTCAGGTAATGGCCGTCAATATAGGTTTCAATATTGGCCAGCCGGGCCAGGGCGCCCTTGTTGATCACCACGTCATTTAAGACGGTTTCTTCCACATAGGGATTTCCGTTTCTGATTATGCGCACCTTGAGCCGCGCCCGGGATTCAATGGCAAACTGCCTGCTTACCACCGCCTCGGCCGCCCGGAATACGGCATCCTCGGAAATTTCTGCAAGAAAGCCGATATCCCCGAACTTCACGCCGATCATGGGAACGCCCGCGTCTCCGATCCAGCGCGAGGCACTCAGGAAAGTGCCGTCCCCGCCGAGCACGAATACGCAGGTGATGTATTCGGGATCGACCCTGCGCTCCCGGCTGTTTTCCAGCCCGAGCCGGGGCTGAAAGGATTCCTGGCGGATCACCTCAATGTCCCTGGCCCGAAACCAGTCAGCCAGTTCATCTGCCTTTTCCTGGGCCGCCGGATCCTGCTTTACGAACAATCCAACCTGTTTCACAGTTCCCCCGCGGTAATTTGATCAAATAACCGGATTTCTGCATATGACACATACTAATTTCACCGGAAACGGGCAAGGATTTTTATCCGTCGCAAAACCGGGCCTGCCTTGACATTATCGCAGCGGCTCGGTATTTTTGGGTTGAGTCGCATCCAATCCGGGATTACTTTCAATACAAATAAAACCGCGCAATGATTTCCAACCACCTCAGAAAAAGGACGAAACAATGGAAAAACAAGAACTTGTCGAGATGCTGAACAGGGACATAGGAGACGAACATGCAGCCATCCTGCGCTATCTCATCCACAGTTACCTGGAAGGCGAAGACACCCCCATCGGCGCGAAACTGCTTTCCCGCGCCCGGGAAGAAATGTGGCACATGCACTGGCTGGGCATGCTCATCGGCGCGCTCGGCGGCGAACCGGACATGGAGCCCGCGGAATACCCTTATGATCCGACCAACCGGGCGACCATTTTAAAGTCATACGTGGCCTACGAAAAAAACCTGGTGCCCCATTACGAACAGGAAGCCGAAAGGGTCACGGATCCGCACATCAAGCGGGTGCTGCAAAGAGAGGCATGGGAATCGGAAATGCATGCCGAAAAATTCCAGAAAATGCGCGACAAGCTCTCTCAGGAGGAGGCCGCCGGCATTCCGGGCGAGGAAAACGAACTGCCCGAGGAACTGCGCAAAATGCTGCAGGAAAGCGTGGCCGCAAAATACCGGCAAATGCTCCAGACCCTTCGGGACGCCTGGGTTTTCCAGGACCACGGAAAAGAAGCCTGGCAGCGGATGGATTTTTCCATGACCAAGATGAAACAGCTTGCCCACAGCTCCGAAGAGGTGGCGGAAAACGGCCTCGAGCCGGATTTCACCCCCGGCATCATCGACAGCGGCAAATCGTTTGAAGCCGCCATTGACAAGGCCATCAACGATTTACAGGACTCGCTTGCCCTGCACCGGAAAATCCACGCCGATCCGGAAGCCCAAAAGCACGGGGGCCTGATGTCCAATCTGGACCTGACCCTGCGCCAGGAGCAATATGAAGCCGAAGAGCTCCAGGACCTGCAGAAAAAATTCACATAGCCGGGCTTTTTAAACAATCAAGGGGGGTTGCGCCCCCTTTGGTTTGCCTGCCGCCGAAAGGCCCGCGGCGCAGACAAAAGCCCTGCGTCAATCAATAATCAGATGGTGGGCCGCAACGTTGCAGGCGGCCAGGCGCCGTGCGATTTCGGTTTTGCGGTGGCACTGGTCCGGATCCGCCTCCATGCACATCAAGCACACGGTCCTGTCCCGCACAAACCCGGCCAGTTCAAAAATGGCGGTCTCCGTAATCCGGCCGAATCCCCCCAGCCGATCCCCGGCCCAGCAATAGGTGATGCCGCGTTCAGGCAGGGTCTTTTCAAGCTCGCGCCGGTGAAAGCCCTTCTTGCTGGTATACGGCCTGGAGCGCACATCCACCAGGGTATCCACCCCGTATCCCGCAAGGATGTCAATTAGCTGCTCCGCCGTGATTTTCTGGTAGCCGATGGTATAGAGCATATTCGCGCGACCCGATCCCGGAAATTTCAGTCAATCTTATGAAGGCCGGTAAAAAAATGCCGCAGGAAATAAAAACCCTGCGGCACTTGCGTAAACGCCGATGGATCAAAGCCCCGGTTCGACCCTAAGGCAGATCCTCCCAGCGGCTTTCCAGGCGTTCCATAACCTGGGGCATGGTGGTGTATTCCATTTCCTCCATGGGCAGGCGGTGGGGCTCAAACGGGCCGTGGCGCCGCATGTGATCGGCCAGCCGGTTGCACTCCTGCCTGGCAATGTCAAAGCTCGGATCATCAAACATGTCCCGCGGCCCGATCAGTTTGCCGCCGGTGAGCTGGAAGCCCAGTGCCGTGACCCGGGGCGGTCCGTCGAACCGAGAAGGATTGGCATCGCGCTCTGCCACCGGCATCAGCGGGCCGGTGTGCGAACCCCGCATCCAGCCCTCCACCAGCTGGGCCCGGGTAAACGGTTCCAGCAGTTCTCCGACAGCCGGAAAATCGCCCTGGCATCGGGTGATGTACACGGGATCGTCCTTGCCCACGTACTTGCCCGCGGTCAGCGCCAGCCGCTCGGTGGATGTGGCTGCGGCGATTTCGTCTTCCTTGGTATAGACCGATTTGACCATGTACTGGCTGGGCGCGCCGATAAAAACCAGCAGATCATAGATCTCCTCGGGTGCGTTGAAAAAGATACGCTTATGCCTCTTGACGTCATGGACTTCAAACTTGAACCCGTCATGCAGGCTCGGGGAAATCACCAGGCCCGCGGTGTTGAACGGATCGGCATAAGCCTTGTAAAGCGGAAGGTTCCATGCGCCGGCAGATGTTTTGTCCGCCATGAACACGATCACCGGCTCGGACTTGCGTTCCTCGAATTCCATCTCCGCCAGGCCGGGGCCCATGCCGCGGATGGTATTGGCAAAGGCATCGCTTAACAGGTCCTGCCCGGCGCCGTAAAGCCCGAGCTTTTTGGCGGTCTCCGCACACGCCCAGAAAATGTCCCAGGCCAGTTGATGGATTTCCTTGTTGTCTGTTCCCTGCCGGTGGGTCATAATCAGTTCCAGGTCGTCGCCGCACGCGGTGACATGATAATCCACGATCTTTTCCTGGTGCATGGCACCGTCAAGACCCTTTTCCGCCTCGTCGATCAAATCCCGGTGAATGGAAGAATGACCGACCAGTCCGCCCACATCAGCCTTGATTACGCTTAACGTGACCTTTTTGTCCATTTTTTTACCCTCCTTATTATATTATCGGAGTTCACGCTTGCCAAAACTCGGGGGTTTACCGGAATCAGGATAATTCGTTGATATCAAAGGCAGAATACTGGATTATAGAATTACAATAATCATTTTTCGCAATCCATCAACCATAAAAACCGCGGAGCCGCCGCCTGCGCACGGATACCCAGAGTCTCCGGCAGCCCGGATGCCTCTGCGCTTGACTTTATGCATTGTTTCCTCTAATGCTGTTTTTTTCGGAATTGATGTTTTTGTTACAACATTTCATATTTCAGACCCGCCCCGGCAATTCGGGGAAGATAAAAGGAGAAAACCGTACTATGGCACAATTGATTGCAGACCGAAGGGATGTGGATTTTGTTCTGCACGAGCAGATGAAGGTCGGAGACCTGGCCCGGCACGAAAAGTTCGCCGAGTTCACCAAAAAAACCGTGGACATGGTGGTCTCAGAGGCGCGGAAGCTGGCGGTAAAAGAGATTCTGCCCACCCAGCAGGAAAGCGACCGGGTGGGCTGCACCCTGGAAAAAGACGGCACGGTCCGTGTGCCGGAATCCTTCCACCGGGTCAACGAGCTTTACAAGGACGGCGAATGGCTGGCCATGATCGACGACCCGGAATGGGGCGGACAGGGTATGCCAAAGACTTTGGCCCTGGCGGCAGAAGAATACTTCTACGGCGCAAACCCCGCATTCATGCTTTATCACGGCCTGTCCCACGGCGCGGCCAATCTGGTCAATACCCTGGGCACAGAGGAACAGAAAAAATACTACCTGGAAAAGCTTTACTCCGGCAAATGGTCCGGAACCATGCTGCTAACCGAGCCCGAGGCCGGATCCGACGTGGGCGCACTGCAGAGCGTGGCCACACGCAATGAAGACGGCACCTACAATATCTCCGGAACCAAGATCTTTATTTCCGGCGGCGAGCAGGACATGGTGGAAAACATCGTCCACCCGGTGCTTGCCCGCATCGAGGGCGCACCTGAGGGAACACCCGGCATCTCCCTGTTTCTGGTGCCCAAGTACCGGGTCAATGAAGACGGCACCCCGGGCGAATTCAACGACGTGGTCTGCACCGGCATTGAGGAAAAAATGGGGCTCCACGGAAACTCCACCTGCACCCTGACCCTGGGCGGCAGGGGCAACTGCATCGGCACCCTGCTCGGCCAGGAAAACAAGGGCATGCGCGCCATGTTCCTGATGATGAACGAGGCGCGACAGCTTGTCGGGCTCCAGGGCTTCGGCGTGGCCACCGCCTCCTACATGTACGCGCTTAATTACGCAAGAGAGCGCATACAGGGCAAGCACCTGAAATCCGGAAAAGACGGCCCGTCGGTGCCCATTATTCAGCACCCGGATGTCCGGCGGCAGCTTTTGACAATGAAGGCCTATGTCGACGGCATGCGCAGCCTGATTTACTACGGCGGTCTCACCCACGACCTGGAGGGCCTGGCCCAAAGCGATGCGGAAAAGGAGAAATACGCGGACCGCGCCGCGATTCTCACGCCGATTATCAAGGGCTATGTCACAGACCGCGCCCTGGAGGTCACCAGCCACGGCGTCCAGGTATACGGCGGTTACGGCTACACCCAGGAATACCCGGTGGAACAGCTCATGCGCGACTGCCGGATATTCCAGATCTACGAAGGCACCAACGGCATCCAGGCCATGGATCTTCTGGGCCGGAAACTGGGCATGAAAAAAGGGCAGCCGTTCATGGATTACCTGGGCGAAATGCAGAAAACCGTTGAAGCCGCCCGGCAGATCACCGCCCTGGAAAACCTCACCCCGCGGGTGGATAAAGCGGTCAACCGGCTGGGAGAAGTTGCAGCCGCTCTTGGCAAGGCCGCGGCATCGGAAAACATCCTGAATGCCTTTGCATTTGCCCATCCCTTCCTGGACGTGACCGGGGATGTGACCATGGCATGGATGCACCTGTGGCGCTCGGTGATTGCGGCGGAAAAGCTCGAAAAGCTCGCCGGCGGCCCGGACATGGAAAAATTCGCGGAAAAGGCGGCCAAGAACAAGGATGCGGCCTTTTACCTGGGCCAGATGAAGACCGCGGATTTCTTCGTTACCAACCTGCTGCCGGCCACCATGGGCAAACTCGAGGCCATTGCCGAAACCAACGGTTCGGCAGTGGAAATCCCGGATGCCGGATTCGGCGGTTAAACCGCCCGGGCAGGTGCCCGAAAAGCGCCGATTTCGTGCTTGACACGGGGAGTCGCATCTTATATACAATATATGCTAAATATTTGTATATAATCATACATGATGATGGGCTTACATATGTCACACCCCGACCCCCCGGTCAGGCTCAAAGGCGTGGGCGACAGTCTCTGGATCACCATGGACGCATCCCTGCCTCTCGAGGTCTTGAAAAAGGAGCTGTGCAAGCCTTTTGAACGTCTGCGCCACCAGGCCGTAAACGCCCGGATCATTCTTGACCCGGGCGAAAAAGCCCTCGACGAACCGCTTCTCGAAGATCTGAGCACTTTTTTAAAAAACCGCTTCCAGGTGGGCCGGGTCTCCCGGCCGCCGGCGCCGAAAACGCCCCCGGCAGACGCAAACTCCCGGCCGGATCCGGAAAACGGCTGGCTCTACCAGACCGAGGACTCCCTGGTCATCGCGGGCCGCGTCCGCTCCGGGCAAAAGGTGGAGGCACGCAAGCACCTGGTGATCCTCGGGGATCTCAACCCGGGCGCCGAGGCCATTGCCGGCGGGGACATCATTATCCTCGGGACCCTGCTGGGCACGGCCGCGGCCGGACAGCCGGACAACGAATCGGCCATCGTGGTGGCCATGGATTTCCGGCCCACCCAGATCCAGATCGGCGGTTACGTGGCCGCCGGAATGCCCTCGTCTGCCGGGAAAAAACCGGAATTCGCATCCCTGGACAACAGCCGGGTCGTGGTGGCAGATTACACAAAGGACAGCCCCTTCAAGCGCCTGTCATGGCCTGAAGTCAGATGAGCGGAAAAATCCGAACATCGAAATTCGTGCTTCGAATTTATAATCGTGAGGTGAATATTGGACGGTAAAGTAATCGTCGTCACATCCGGCAAGGGCGGGGTTGGCAAAACAACGGTGACCGCGTCCGTGGGCGCGGCCCTTGCCAAGCAGGGCAAGCGCGTGGCCGTGCTGGACATGGACATCGGCCTGCGCAACCTGGATGTGGTCATGGGCCTGGAAAACCGCATCGTGTTCGACGTGGTGGACGTGATCCAGGGCCGATGCAAGCTCAGGCAGGCTGCGCTCAAGGACCGGAGGATCGAGAACCTCTACCTGATCCCGGCTTCCCAGAGCGACGAGAAAAGCGTGATCAAGCCGCAAAACATGACCTGGCTGTGCAACAAGCTGCGGCGGGAATACGACTTTGCCTTGCTCGACTGTCCGGCCGGCATTGAGCAGGGGTTTAAAAACGCCATTGAAGCCGCAGACGAGGCCATCGTGGTCTGTACGCCGGAAGTGTCCTCCGTGCGGGATGCGGATCGGGTCATTGGACTGCTTTATGCCCGGTCGATCACCCCGCGGCTGATCGTCAACCGGATCGTGCCCAAGCTGGTGGAAAAGGGCGACATGCTCAGTCACGCAGACGTGGTGGACGTGCTTTCCATAGACCTGCTGGGCCTGGTGGAGATGGATGACGCGGTGGTGGTCTCGTCAAACACCGGCAATCCGCTTGTCCAGCAGAAGGACTCCAGGGCCGGCATGGCTTTTAACCGCGTTGCCATGCGCCTTGACGGCCACCCGGATCTGCCGGTTGAAGACCCCATGGCCGGCCGCTCGTTCTGGCAGAAAGTCGGCAAAAAACTCGGTCGAAAAGACAGGACGGCAAAAAGATGACGTTTCATTCCCTGATCAAGAAGTTGCTCAACAAGCCGGACAGCAGCAGAAATGTTGCCAAAAAGCGGCTGCAGTTCGCCCTGGTCTATGACAAGCTCGAGGTCAGGGATGATATGCTCGAGGACCTGCAGCAGGATCTCGTGGAGGTCATTACCCGGTATTTCGAAATCGACCGGGACGCGCTGAGCCTGGACATCCAGCGCATGGAAGGGTCCTCGGCCCTGATATTGAACACCCCGATTCTTGCGGCCAAGCACCGGAAGGAAGGCGGGGCCCGGGCCCATGCATAGCCTCAGGAAGGCGCGATGTGGTCGGCAAATTCCCTGTAGATCAATTCGTGCAGCTCCTCGCCGATGGCAATGCCCAGGTCGATAAACTGCGGTCCGTAGCGCCTGCCCGTGGATGTGCGGAAAGTATTCCGGATTTTTTTCAGATAGGCCATGCCCCTGGGATAATGCGAAAGAAAACGATCCAGGGGCACATCCCGATATGAAACCATCGCCCAGAGCGTCTGGGTGAAATTCTCCGGTCCCCACCGAAACTTGTCTGCATCGTAAAGGCAGTCGGACAACAGCTCGGAAGCCTTTGTCCGGCCTCTCTGATTTAAGCCGAAGGCCTCGTGATTGCCGATGGCCAGGCAGATCGCCTCAATGTCTGACCCGGAAAACGGAAAATAGCACAGCAGCCGGCGCGCATATTCCGCCCCCGCCCGGGCATGATTTCTCTCCTTGCGCTTGATATCATGGAGCAGCCCGGCTGCCTGGGCCATGCGCACCCGGTGCGCGATTTGTTCATCCCGGCTGCAGGCGGATGCAAATTCAATCTGCGCCAGGGTCCCGGCATCCAGGGCCACGTGATAGACATGGGTCAACCCGTGCCCGAAGTCGTTTTCAATGGTTTCGGCCACGAACTGCCACAGTTCGGCAACAATCGCATCACCGGCAAAAAACCGCCTGGAAGCCCTGACCGCCTCGGCAAAATCCCGGTAAAAATCCGGCACCGGATACCGGCTTGCAATCCGGATGGCTTCCTGCTGCAGTCTTTCGTATAATCTATTCATTGGGAATTGACAAAACCCTTGCCGCGTTGCCGCCGAGCAGTTTTTCCCGCGCAGCAGCGGAGATGCCGGCGGCCTCGATTTCCTTATAATAGCGCGAGGGCGGAATCAGGGGATAATCGGTGCCGAAAAGGATCTTTTCTTCTCCTGCCAGTTCCATGGCCACGCGGTATATCTGCGGATCATATAGAAACGGGGAGGCGGCGGTGTCAAAATACACGTTTGCCAGAACGTCCCGAACCTCTTTTTTCAACAGGTTGTAAAAAAACAAGCCCCCGCCCCAATGGGCCAGCATAATGGTGTTCTCCCCATAGGTCCGGACCAGGTTGTAGATCTGGGCCAGGGTATTATCACTTTTGCCGGGATACACGTGGCCCACGGGTTCATTGGTGTGAAACAGCACGGGCAGGTTTTTCTGCCGGCACTGCGCCATGATCGGTTCAATCCGCTGCACGGCATCTTCTGTAATCCCGCCCTCCTGGTACAGGGCCAGTTCCCCCACCCCGGACAACCCGTTGTCCAGGCTGCGCTGTACCTCCTTTTCAGCCTCCCGCGTATACGGATTGACGCAGCAGAGCCCCACGAACCGGTCCGGGTGGCGGTTTACGGATTCGAGGATATAATCGTTGTGCCGCCTGCAGGTATCCGGGTTCATCCATGGAAACCCGAATACCACCGAGACGTCCACCCCGTGTTCGTCCATGGCGCGGACCATTTCATCCGAACCCACCATTCGGGCCCCGGGGTCGCGGTAGAGCAGTGCAAAGGCCGGCTCGTCGAGAAAAAAATTTTCGCGGTTTTCCCGGATGGTCGTGGGAAACAGGTGTGTATGCATATCAATGATCATGTGTATTCTCCGAAACCCGATTTCAAAAACGGGCTTTTTTCGTTTGGCTATGCTTGCAGTTCCTGTGCGTTATTCCTATAATACAATACAGGGACTTTGATCACAATGATAATTAAGCCGAAGATCGGTCCGCAGCAGGCATGCGATCCGGCAGAACACCCGCAAACCTGAACACACGGCAGGACATCATGAGCATGGACAAATTTTTCACATATTTTGAAGCACCCGGCCGGGACAACACCGCCCAGACCCTGGAACTGGCATATGACCGGGCCAGGGAACTTGAAATCGACGAGGTCGTAGTCGCTTCATCCACCGGGCACACTGCATACAAGGCCATGGAAATGTTCAAGGGCGTCCGGATCGTCGCGGTGACGTACCACTGCGGTTTCAAGGAGCCTTTCACCAAATCCATGAAGGAAGAGGTCAGAAAGGACCTGGAGGAGGAAGGGGTCAGGGTCATCGAAGCCACCCACGCGCTTTCCGGCGTGGAACGCGGCATTGCCAAAAAACACGGCGGGAGCTATCCCGCCCTGATCATGGCAGATACCCTGCGCATGCTCGGCCAGGGCACAAAGGTGGGCGTGGAAATCACGATCATGGCCGCAGACGGCGGCGCCCTGTCAGGCAGCGACGTGATTGCCATCGGCGGCACCGGCCGGGGCGCAGACACGGCCCTGGTGGTCAAACCGGCGCATCAGACCAATGTATTTGACCTGCGCGTGCGGGAAATTATCTGCAAGCCCAGAAACTTCTAGCCCGGCCGGCCCGCTTTGCCTACCGGTTTTCGTAGCGGCGCTGAATCTTGGAATCGGTCTTTTCCGGATGCTTTTCCAGTCGCCGGTATCGGTTCAGCGCGGTTTCGGCCAGGCGCTCGAGCATCTTGGAAAGATCCGAATTCTGCCATGTCCGGGAAAATTCCGGGGTTTCCATCAACCTGTCGCTGACCCGGTAAGGCGGGCTGGATCCCGGGGCCAGCCGGATGTCTTCGAACTCCGGGGTGACATCTTCGGGCAGGATCTCCTTTAGCAAGGAGGTCACGGTGTAGGAAAAAAACTTCTTCACGTCCTCCGTGGATTCGGAATTGTTGATTTTCTGCCGGAAATCCGGGAGGACCTTTCGCTCGTGCTTGGTAAAAGACGTCTGCCTGGTCATAGACACTCCCTCTTGGGGTTGAATTTGCACCCTTCCTGCCAGGAACCATCCGCAAAAACGCCGAATCCTAAATTGAGCGATTTTCAAGTTTGCCGCAGATACAAGGAAGATGCAGACGAGCTATAGTGGACTATGCGAGGCTGCATCTGACGCAGTAGATGCGACAAAATTGGAAATCCCGTAGGGTTTCAGATTTTTAAATACAAATTGGTATAATCCTTTACAAAATCCCGTTTTTAAAAATCTGAAACGCTCAATTTAGGCGAATATTTGTTGAATAATTTAAAAATAAGGGTATCCGTCCCGCCGGTCAATTAAAATTATTTCCGCCCGGCCGCCGGGAGCCGCATTGACAATCCGCCTTCTGTGCTTATTGTATTTTTGAGTAATTCCAAATACAAAGGGTCCAACCAGTTTGCTGCATCATGACGTAGATCATGAGATGAAAAAAATACAAGGAGGCCTCCATGAGGTTTGACAAGTTTACCATAAAATCCCAAGAACTGATTCAGGATGCCCATTCCCGGGCCAGTAATCAGAATCACCAGCAGATCGAAGCCGTTCACCTGCTGGCCGGCATGCTTGATGACCCCCAGGGAATCGTGGTTTCCATGATCCGGAAAATCGGGGCCAATCCCTCCGAGGTGCAAAAGGACGTCAACGCGGCCATGGAAAAACTGCCCCGTGTCGAGGGCGCCGCAGAAGTCTATATTTCCAGCCAGTGCAAGAAGCTCCTGGAATCGGCTTTTACTACTGCCTCGAACATGAAGGACCAGTACGTTTCCATCGAACACATCTTCCTGGCCATGGCAGAGGCCAAGGAAGGCGATGTGGCCCGAATTTTCGAGCGGCACGGATTAAAGCGCGACGACATCTTAAACGCGCTCACCGAAATCCGCGGCAACCAGACCATTACAGACCAGAACCCGGAGGACAAGTACCAGGCACTGGAAAAATACAGCCGCGATTTAACCGAGCAGGCAAGACTCGGCAAACTCGACCCGGTCATCGGCAGAGACGAGGAGATCCGGCGCATCGCCCAGGTGCTCTCGCGGCGCACCAAGAACAACCCGGTGCTCATCGGAGAGCCGGGCGTGGGCAAAACCGCGATCGTGGAGGGCCTGGCCCAGCGCATCGTGGAAGGCGATGTTTCCGAAACACTCAAGGACCGGCGCATTATCGCACTGGACATGGGCGCGCTGATCGCCGGGGCCAAGTACCGGGGCGAGTTCGAGGACCGCCTGAAAGCCCTTTTAAAGGAAGTGGAAAAGTCCGAGGGCCAGATCATCCTGTTTATCGACGAGCTCCACACCCTGGTGGGCGCGGGCGCGGCCGAAGGCGCAATGGACGCATCCAACATGTTAAAGCCCGCCCTGGCGCGGGGATCGCTGCGGTGCGTGGGCGCCACCACCATCAGCGAATACCGGAAAAACATCGAAAAAGACGCGGCACTGGAGCGCCGCTTTCAGCCCGTGATGACCTCCGAGCCCGGCGTGGAGGACACCGTGTCCATCCTGCGGGGATTGAAGCAGAAATACGAGGTGCACCACGGCGTGAAAATCAAGGACTCGGCCATCGTGGGCGCGGCCACATTGTCTGACCGGTATATCACCGACCGGTTTCTGCCGGACAAGGCCATTGACTTAATCGACGAGGCCGCCTCCCGGCTGCGCATCGAGATCGATTCCAAGCCCACGGAAATCGACGAGATCCAGCGGCGCATCACCCAGCTTGAAGTCGAGCGCGAGGCCCTGAAAAAGGAATCCGACAACGCCAGCCGGGAACGCCTGCAAAAGATCGAAAAAACGCTGGAGGGCTTAAAGGAGGAATACCACCGGATGAACGCCCACTGGCAGAACGAAAAGCAGGCGATCCAGCGGCTGCGCGAGCTGAAAACCGAGCTTGACCAGCTCGGCACCGAGGAGCAGCAGGCCCAGCGCCGGGGCGACCTGGAGCGTGTGGCCCAATTGCGCTACGGCCGGCGAAACGAAATCCAGAAGGAAATCGAGGAAGCCAACGCGAAACTGGTGGAGCTGCAGAAAAGCCGGCGCATGCTGCGCGAGGAAGTCGATGCCGAGGACATCGCCTACATCATTTCCAAGTGGACCGGCATCCCGGTATCCAAGATGCTGGAAACCGAGCGGGAAAAGCTCGTGGCCATGGAAGAGCGCATCAAGAGCCGCGTGGTGGGCCAGGAGCAGGCCGTCACGGCCGTGTCCAACGCGGTACGGCGCGCGCGCTCCGGCCTGCAGGATCCCAACCGGCCCATCGGGTCCTTTATATTCATGGGGCCCACGGGCGTGGGCAAAACCGAGCTGGCCAAGGCCCTGGCGGCGTTTCTCTATGACGACGAGCAGGCCATTGTCCGCCTGGACATGTCCGAGTACATGGAAAAACACGCCGTATCCCGCATGATCGGTGCACCCCCGGGATACGTCGGCTACGAGGAAGGCGGATACCTCACCGAGGCGGTCCGGCGCCGGCCCTACTCGGTGATCCTGTTTGACGAGATCGAAAAGGCGCACGCAGACGTGTTCAACGCACTGCTCCAGATCCTGGATGACGGCCGCCTGACAGACGGCCAGGGAAAGACCGTGGACTTCAGAAACACCATCATTATCATGACGTCCAACGTGGGCACCCAGGAAATCCAGAACAGCGGCGATCAGAACCGGGAGCAGATGGAAGAGCACGTGCTGGGCTCGCTGCGCGCCACCTTCAAGCCGGAATTTTTAAACCGGATCGACGAGCTGATCATATTCCACAACCTGACCAGCGAGCAGCTTCGCGATATCGTGGATATCCAGTTCAAAAACCTGGAAAAGCGGCTTGAAGAAAAAAGCATTGCAATCGATCTCACGGACGCGGCCAGGGACCTGCTGGCAAGACGGGGTTTTGACCCGGTCTACGGCGCCCGGCCGCTGAAGCGCACCATCCAGCACCTGGTGGAAAACCCGCTTTCCATGAAGATCCTGGAAGGCGAAATCAGCGAGGGCGACCGGATTGTTGCGGATGTAAGCGGTGATGAGATCACATTTCACGTGGAAAAGCAAAAACAGCCGGAAACCGAGGAGGAAGCGGTGGCCGAAACCGCATAAACCGCTGTTTAAAACCACAATCCATAAAAAAAAAGCGCCGGGGAGAAAGTTCCCCGGCGCTTTTTTATCTGTTCTGTCTGCCCTTATAAGCCCACAAGAGCCGGTTTGAAATTGTTCAATTTGGTTCAAGTTCAAGGAAGGCAAAAATTTGAACCGCAGGAATACTT
>JAGXKN010000029.1 GCA_018335195.1 Desulfobacterales bacterium | reverse complement strand
TAATCTGTTCGGCCTTGGTGTTGACAAACGTGACATGGTTGCCCCGGTCCAGGGTCAGGATGCCGATATCCAGGTTGTCCAAAATCAGCTTGAGCCGGAGGTCGTCAAACCGGATGCGCTTGATGAGTTCCCGGAAAGCGCTGTGATCCTGGAAAACCTCCATGCATCCGATCATCTCGCCGTTTTGGCCGTAAATCGGCGATTCGATCTTGGTAATGGAGGATGCCTTGTTCTGCTGGTCGGTGACCTCGATATCCGAGACCAGAGTCTGGCGGATTTCGTCTTCGGATTCGAGAAACTTGCACCTGCCGCCGCACAGGTAATCGAGAAACACGTGGTAGCAGTAGCGGCCGACGGTCTCGGATGCCGAAAATCCGGTCAACTGCTGGGCGGACCGGTTAATGGAGCAAATCTTTCGGTCCGTGGACAAAATGATCACGCCCAGTGAAAGGCAGTCAAAGATTTCACCGATCTGTTCGTACTGCAGCAGCATTTCTGATCATGCCCCCTCTGGCGGCGTTGTGTTCTGCTTTGGAACCGGAAAGCGGATCATAAACCGGGCGCCCTGGCTGCGGCCCGGCTCGGCGTGGATGGTGGCCCCCCATTCCTTGATGATGCTGTAGGAAATCGAAAGGCCCAGCCCGGTGCCTTTTCCCGCATCCTTGGTGGTGAAGAAAGGTTCGAAAATCTTATCCACCAAGTCGGGCGGTATACCGCTTCCCGTATCCTCGACCTCGATGGTAACAAAACGGCCGTCTGAATGCGAGCGCAGAAGGATTTTCTTATCCTCGGCGTCTGTATCAGACGGGCGCTGGCCCCAGTGCTCTTCGATGGCGTCCCGGGCATTGACCAGCAGATTGATGATCACCTGTTCAAGCTTGCTGGCATCGGCCCTTACGCTGGGCAGATCCGGGCCGAGTTCCCAGACCACGTGAATGCCCCGCAGCTTGAGCTGCTGGGCAAAAATTTCAAAAGCCTTTTCAATCACCGGGTTGACGTTGATATTTTCCGTGGTGATTTCGGATTTGCGGCCGAATTCGCGCATGTGGTTGATGATTTTCGTGGCCCGGTTGATGTGGGAGTCGATCTCCGAGGCCATGGTATAAAGGTTTTCCTCCGAAATCGGGGTGTTGTTCTTGATTTTTTTCATCAAATAGCTGCTTGCCGTCTTGATCACAGACAGAGGCTGGTTGAGTTCGTGGGCCACGCCGGTGGCCATTTCCCCGAGGGTGGCCATTTTGCTTGCCTGGATGAGCTGCTGCTCGGCTTCCAGGCGCTGGGTGATGTCGCTGGTGGTCACCAGATACACGGATTTGCCCTCGTATTCCGAAGGAGAAATGCGGATGTTGACAAACAGGGCTTTTTCGCTTTTCCGCAGGTGCCTGGCCCGGTGGATTTCATTCCGGGTTTTCATTAAATGCTCGAAGTATTTCCGGTCGTCGGAAACGAACAGATCCGTAAACCGGGTGCCGCAAATCTCGGATTTACTGTATCCGTAAACTCCCTGAACGCTTTTGTTGCAGTCGAGAATGGTGAAATCTTCCCTGTCGATGACAAAGATGGGATTGGCAATGTTGTTGAATATATCTTTATACTTTTTTTCCGATTTTTTCAATTTGTCTTCGAGCAGCTTCAAATCCGTGAGATCAACGGTCATTTCCAGCGCGCCCGTAACCTCTCCGGTATCATCGTCTTTTTGCGGGGAGGTGACCACCAGCCAGTGGGCGGTTGCCCCGTCTCTGGTGTGTCCGGTTTCCTCGCTGAAATGGGGCAGCCCGTCTTCGAAGGTTTTTTCCACCGGGCAGGGTACGCATTTCTGCTCGCGGCCCTTGTACGCGCGAAAGCAGTATTCGCCGATTTTCGGATTGAATTTTTCAGCAAACCTGTGATTGAAGTGGATCAGCCGGAAATTCGTATTCAGCACCGCGATCTCGCAGGGCACCAGCTCGAAAAGGTTTCGGTATTTCTGCTTTTGCTTGTTGAGTGCGGCCTGTTTGCGCGCAATTTGCTCGCCCATGAAGAAAATCAGTACCGCGGCCCCGGCGAAGGCGAACATGGCCAGCAGCAGGACGGCTTTTACGAGCGGCAATGTTTGCCGGTCCGTGTCCATGCCGGACCAGGCCCAGAAGGTAATGCACATCAGCAGGGCGGTTCCCGTGACCATGAGAAACAGCAGCTTGAAGGCCGTGCGGGTTCGCATATATGTGAAAAATTTTAACATCCCGGACTCCCCGGATCAATCATTGAGCCGACGGGGCCACTGTGCGGGCGGATTTGGCATCCAGACCCAGGTCCCGGGCCGGCAAACCCATGGCCAGGCCCAGAAGCTGGGGCAGGTAATAAACCGGAATCCGCACATCTTCACCGTAGCGGGAAGATATCCATCCCTGGTATCCCTCCAGGTTCATCTGGCACATGGGGCAGACCGTAGCGATGGCATCCGCGCCGCTTGCGGACTTTAAAATGCGAAAGACCAGTTCCTTGCTGACCTCCGCGTTTGTGGTCATGTGCGAGGCCCCGCAGCATCTGGCAGCCATGGACCAGGGATACAGGTCCGCCCCGGCGGCTGCCAGCAAGGCGTCCATTGAGGTCGGCGCCTCCGGGTCGTCAAAAACCCGGTACGGCCGAAGACACTGGCAGCCGTAGTAGGGAGCCACACGCAAACCGGAAAGGCTGTGTGTGATCTGCTGCAGGATTCCGGTTGGACCGATGTCTTTTGAAAGAATGTCGAGTATGTGGCGCGGACGGGCTTTTCCCGAGTAGTGCAGGGATTCCTCCGCAAGAATTTCGTTGATTTCCGCCAGGGTTCGGGGGGCGGTGGCCGCGGTTTCGTGTACCTGCTTGAGGTTGAGGTAGCAGGCGCTGCACGGTACCAGTACGTCGGCTGCCGATTCCACGGTTTCGGCCAGGGACAGGCTGACCGCGGGCATTGCCAGGGCCAGGCGGCGGTCCACGGCCTTGGCGGCCGTGGCCCCGCAGCACGTCCAGTCGGGGATTTCAATAAGCTCCGCACCCAGTGCGTGCATTATCGCCCGGGTTGCCAGGTCGTATTCCCGGGCCGTGGATTCCAGTGAACAACCCGGATAGTAAAGGTATTTCATTGCCCGTTTCTCCTGGATTCGATTCTGGCGAAAAGGCCTTCCAGAGTTCTGCCGCCTGCAGGCCGGCGCAGGCTGATTTTACCCTTTTTGATCATCTGCAGTCCCAGCCCGGAAAACCGAAATGGCATCAGCGGCCGGCGGGGAGTCATCACCGCCAGGTATCTTGCCATCAGCCGGGTTTCCTGGACCCTTCCGTATTGGCGGGCGGACCGGAGAAATGCGCGGTAAAATGCCGTGCACGCCGGATCCCCGCCGTGTTTTTCGGCTGCGGCAATCTGCTTGAGATCGGCCATGGCATCGGTGAGCGCAAGTCCCCGGGGACAGCGCAGCGTGCAGCAGTAGCAATCCGAGCAAAGTGCAAAGGTGCGGGTCTCAAAAATCTCCCGGGTCTGGCCCATGAGCACCAGGCGCCAGAGCTTTCGCGGGGTGGCATCCATGGCAAATGCATTGGGACAAGATCCGGTGCACGTGCCGCACTGGATGCAGGTCCGCACTCTTTCTCTGACCCGCTCCAGCGCCGGGCCCGGCTGTTCGGGACGAATGCAGGGCTGCGGTGCTTCATTTTTCCTGCGCATCCGGTCAGTCTCCTTATTTATTCATTTTTCAAAAGCATCTTTATAATATTATCAATCGTATATCCGCAGGGGCGAACCTGTGTGTTCATTCTGGGCAAGGGCGAACACAGGTTCGCCCCTGCGGTTCCGTTCTAATTATCTGCGGCCGCCTCCAGAATGGAAAGCATCTGGCCCGGGGCAAAGCCTTCCACGTATGCGGCAAAGTTCGGGCAGGCAGACGCACATGCGCCGCATCCGCGGCATGCTTCCGGATCCACGATGATCATTTGCGCTTGCCGATCGTATGTCCGGGCGCCGTATGCACAGGCCGCAATACAGTTTTGGCACAAAGAACACAGGCTGTGCCGGACCCGGGCGATACTTTTCGGTGCAGGCAGATGATCCCGGCCCAGCAGGATCACCGCCTGCTGGGCTGCGGCCTCGGCAGAGGCCACGGACTCGGCAATGCTCGCAGGCCGGAGCCCGATTCCGCAGGCATACACCCCCGGGGCCAGAGATCCCACCGGCTGCCACTTGGGCTCGGCCTCCCGGAAAAATCCGTGTTCATCCGTGTCCGCGCCAAAGCTTCTGGCAAGCGACCCGCATTCTGCCGGTTCAATTCCCGTGGCAAGCACCAGAAGGTCTGCGGAGATTTCCACCTCCTGCTGGAGTACCGGTTCGGTTGCCCTAATCCGGACCGCGTCTTGTTGCGCGGATACCTCAGGGCTGGTTTCCGGGGTGTAGGCGATGAATATGACCCCGGCCTTTCTGGCCCGGGTAAACCAGGCCTCCAGAAATCCGTATGCCATCATGTCCCGGTATAAAACATAGACCCCGGCTTCGGGATTTTTTTCCTTCACGTGCAGGGCATGTTTCAGGGCGCTTGCACAGCAGATCCGGCTGCAGTAGTTTTTCGGCGGCTGCCGGGTGCCTGCGCACAGGATCATGCACATGCTGTTGATCTTTTCGGGATCCAGATCATTTTCGCGGATCCGGGATTCCAGTTCCTGCTGGGTGATAATCCGGGAGTCGGTGCCGCGGCCGAAGGATTCGGTCTCGGCCTGCCCGCCGCCGGTGGCCAGGATTACCGCCCCGTGATTCACGGAAAAACCCGCTTCATTTCCGGTTTGCAGCGTGGTGGTAAACGCGCCCCCCGTGCCGCGGGTTTCGGAAACCCGGGTGTTTGTGTAAATCGTGATCATCGGATGGTTTTCCACCCGCGATCGGGTATACTCGGAAAGCTGGGCAATGTCATCTCCCTCGATGGTCTGATTCAGCCAGTTGAGATTGCCGCCCAGGCGGTCGGCTTTCTCCACCAGGTATGCCCCGTAGCCGTGATCGGCAACGCCCAGGGCGGCGGTCATTCCGGCGATGCCGCCGCCGACCACCAGCACGGAGCGGCCTGTTGAGATCTCCGGGGCAAATGCCGGATCCGCCAGCTTTACCCGGGATATGGCCATTTCCAGCCAAATGTTCATGGTTTCCCGCGTGTCGGTTTTTTGCTGCTCCGGGCTTTCTTCGGATGCGGCCGGTACCCGCGAGCGCAGATCCACGATTTCAATCAGCTCCGGCAAAAGAGAGACGGCCCGGGCTATCGCCTTTTTCTTTTCCGGTGCGCAAAGGGGACGGCATGCGCCGATAACCACCCGGTTGGCAACAGACTGCCGGATATTTTCCGTCAGTTCGGCAATCCCTTCCTCTGTGCACAGCCAGTCAGCGGTTTCCACGCTGCAAAGCGACGGGTCGCCATAGCATTTCCCGGAAAATGCCTCCGGATCGAAAATTCCGGACACGGCCCCGCTGCACCCGCATACCGCAGTAAACACCCGGGGCGGTTCGTGGAAAATATCTGCGGTGGTTTCAGGCGGCGCGGGTTGCTCGCGCAGGCTGCCGCCGCCGGCATGAAGGAGGCGCGAGGCATGAAAGGCTGCGGAGCTGCCGCATATGATCGCATCGCTGATGTCTTTTCTGCCGGTACACGATCCTGCGGCCAGCACGCCGTTGCCCGAAGTCCGGGTCAGAGAGAATTCCCGGGTGTTAATAAAGCCCCGGGGATCAAGCTCAATGCCGAGCATTTCCGCCAGCTCCGCGACCTTTGCCGAGGGGCGCTGCCCCGTGGCCAGCACCGCCAGGTCGTAGCGGTCCTCGTTGATCTGCCCGGAAGGGTCTGCCGCCCGGATGCACAGATCCCCGGTCGTCTCCTCGCCGACAATGGAATGCACGCGGCTGCGCTTGCATACCGCGCCTTCGGCTTCTGCGGCGTCCCGGTACTGCTGGCCGGATTTGCCAAATGTCCGCATGTCCATGTAATAGAGTACCGTCTCGATTTCCGCGCCCTGCTCCCGGGCCGCCTTTTGCGCCAGGCGGGCCTGCTTGAGGGAATACATGCAGCATACCCCGGAGCAGTAGTCCGCCTCTGCCTGAATATCCCTGGAGCCCACGCACATGACCCAGGCAATGCGCCGCAGGGGGCGCTGGTCGGAAAGGCGCACCAGGCGCCCTCCGGTCGGGCCCACCGGGCTGAGCATCCTTTCGAACTCCGGGCCGGTGACCACATCTTCTATGATTTTATATCCGAACGGGTTTTTTCCGGAAGCCGGGTTGTATTCGTCCGTGCCGCCGGCGATCACAATGGCGCCGACCCGGATTTCCGGGCCGGGCGGAATCGTAAGTTCATGATACATCGCCGCGATTTTTGGCAGCAGATCGTCGGGATCAAAGGGCTTGACCAGGTAATCGGCCGCCCCTTGCTTCATGGCCGAAACCGCGGTGTCCACGGTGGCATAGGCGGTAATCATCATGACCGCCATTTGTTCCTGGATTTCCAGGGCTTTTTCCAGCAGGGTGATCCCGTCCATGCCGGGCATCTTGATATCCGCCAGCATCAGGTCCACGGGTTGTTCTTCGATCCGTTCCAGGGCTTTTTCCCCGGACTCGGCGGTAATCACGGAAAAGCCGCCTTCCTCGCCCAGCCATTCCGAAAGCGAATCCCGGATGATCTGTTCATCGTCGACCACCAGGATGGTAAAGGATTTGCGGTCTTCTGCGGGTAAACGGATGGCGTCTGTGGGACAGACATCCCGGCACTTGCCGCACTGGGTGCATGTCTCGGTGTCGATGCGGTAGGGGCCGGCAGCCATGTGCGGCGTGGGCGGACCGATGGCCTTGCAGGCGACTTTGCCGGCATTAAACGGGTCTGCAACATCCACGGGGCATACCGGAATGCAGAGCCCGCATCCGATGCATCGGTCCGGATCTACCGGGTTGGGGTGCTGCTGCAGGGTGACAGTGAAGTTGCCGTGCTCCCCGGACACGGACATCACACGGGTTTGCAGGTGGATGATGATGTTTTCGTGGGACAGGCCCCTTCGCACGCACTGCTGCAGCACGTGCTCGGCATCGGCGTGGGGCAGCATTTTGCATATCCCGCATCCGTCGGTGGGAAACTGGTGGTCCAGTTGGCTGACCACCCCGCCGATATGGGATTTCTCCTCAATGAGGGTAACATGGTAGCCGGTCTCGGCCAGGTCCAGTGCCGCACGCATCCCGCTGACGCCGCCGCCCACGACCATTGCACTGCCCTTTTTTTTTGATATGCTTTCAGCTTCCATTTTCGATCCCCACGATTTCCTGGAATTCATCCTCCTGGAACACTGCCAGGGGCGGTTGTTCGTCAATGCTTTTCCCGGCCTGGTAGCTGAATGCCGACTGGGTCTGTTCGGCAACCGATATGAACAGTTCTGCCAGGGGGATGTTGCTCGGGCAGACGTTGGCGCACTGGCCGCAGCCCACGCACGCCGTGCTGATATGGGCCATGCGGGTGAGATGGAAAAACAGCGTATCCGTAGGCATTTTCACCGAACCCCGGCGGCCGGCCCATTTCATGTACTGCACCGGCTCGTGGTCGAAAACATCCGTGGCAAAAACGCATTCCCGGCAGTAACAGACCGGGCAGGCCGTGCGGCAGTTGTAACAGTTGATGCACCGGGAAAAATAATCCGCCAGTTTTTCCATGGTGTCTGTGGCCGCCCGGGTCTGTTCGATCATTTCCTGCCGGGCCTGGCTGCGGCGGGAAATCAGGTCTTCGGCTGCGGATTGGTGTTTTTCATCCGCCTGTGCCTCTTCCAGGCCCAGTTTTTCCAGCAGTACCTCTCCGCGTTCGGTCTGTGCGTATACCTGGATTTTCGGTCCCGGCTGCAGGCCGAACAGCCCGATGGCCAGGTCCGCGCCCTCCGGGGTGGGCTGTGTGCATGCGCGGCAGGCCGGGGCGATCTGCAGATCTTCGGCCGAGGCTTGGTCATCGGAAAATGCGGTTTCCAGGAAACGGGCTGTTGCCTTGTCTCCGTGCTTTTCCGCAAAAGCGAAAAAGTCCGCGTTCTGCAGGGCGCCCGGGCAATCCGTGCCGATTATGATCAGGTTTTCGGTGCTGCCCTGGTTGAGCTTGACCAGTTCGACAAATGCCCGGATTTCGCAGGGCCGAAGAAGGGCTGCAATGGTGCCGCCGGGAGATTGCCGGGTCAGCCTGGAAACCAGGCGCGCCGAGTTTACGGCAAAAGCCGGAGACAGGGGTTCTGCGCCCTGCAGGTGTTCCGGGTCTGTTATGAACCGGGGCATGATCATGTCTTTTTCCGCCGGGCGGTGCGGTGTCAGCACGGCGGCGACTTCATCGCTTTCCAGGATTTTTTTCAAAAATTGCCCGATTGTTTCGCCGATGTGATTGTCTTTGATGTTGATATCCGCGGTGCGGGACATATGCGGTCTCCCGGTTTAAATGATCTGCTGTGCGCGGGCCGGATTCGGCCCGAGTTCCCTGATCTGATCGACCAGCCGCTGCATGGTTTCGGCAAAGGCGATGCCGTCGCTGGCCCCGATCCATGTCAGCCGGAGCCGGTTTTCCTCGATGCCGAACTGCGGCAGGATGGTTTTCAACAGCTTCATCCGGCGCCGGGCCTTGAAGTTGCCGTTGATGTAGTGGCAGTCGCCGGGATGACATCCCGAGACCAGCACGCCGTCCACGCCCTCCAGAAACGCCTTGATGATGTACTGGGTGTCGACCATGCCGGTGCACATCACCCGGATGAGGCGGATGTTCTTGGGATATCCCAGCCTGGAGGTGCCGGCCAGGTCGGAGGCTGTGTAGGTACACCAGTTGCAGACAAACGCGACAATTACGGGATCAAATTGTTCTTCCATGATGTGTAAGCTCGCTTTGCGTGTTTTGGGTCTTATGCGTCATTCTTGCGTGTCGATATATGAACGTTTTCCGGTTGAATTCGAATTTCGGAATTCGATATTCGAATTTTTTTATACGCCGACCTCGGCAATGGCGTCCATCAGGCCGTCAAATTCAGCCAGAAGCTGTTTTTTCTGAAAATGGCGTACGCGCGCAGCCCCGCTTGGACAAAATCCCGAGCAGCTACCGCATCCCTTGCACAGCGCCTCGTTGACCACGGATACCCCGCGGCGCGCGTTATATTCAATGGCCCCGTATGGGCACAAACCGATGCACGTCTGGCATCCGATGCAGATGTCCGGGTCGATATGCGAGATCATCGAGGAGATGGTCACCCGCCCGCGGGAGGTCAGGGAAAGCGATTTGGCTGCCGCGCCCGAGGCCTGGGCCACGGTGTCCGGGATGTCCTTTGGCGACTGGCAGGCCCCGGCCACAAACACCCCGTCTGTTGGCGTATCCATCGGCCCCAGCTTGGGATGCGATTCCAGGAAAAACCCGTCCGCCCCCTGGGAGATGCCGAAAATGCGTCCCACTTCTGCGGCCTCGGACCGTGCCTCCATGGCCACGCAAAGTACGGCCATGTCCACCGGCACCCGGACCTGCCGGCCCAGCAGCGTGTCCTCGCCGATTGCCACGAGTTTGCCTTCCTCCTCCGGGCTTCGGGCCGTGTCTGTGATTTCAGCCACCTTGCCTCGGATAAAGACCGTGCCTTCCTGCTGGCATCGCTTGTAAAACTCCTCGTAGTTTTTGCCAAAGCAGCGCATGTCGATGTAAAATTCATATACCTGCGCGTGATGCCCCACTTTTTCCTTAATGAGGTGGGAATACTTGAGCGCATACATGCAGCAGACCCGGCTGCAGTATTCGTGGTAATTGGCGTCCCGGCTGCCGATGCAGTGAAGCAGGGCCACGCTTTCGGGCGGTTTTGTAAATTCCCAGTTCGCATCGCGCATCATGATACGGCCGCCCGTGGGGCCGGTGGCGTTGCTGAGGCGTTCGAATTCCAGGCTGGTAAAGACGTTGGGATATCGGCCGTAGCCGTACTGGTGCATGGAAGTGGGATCCAGCAGATCGTATCCGGTGGCCAGGATGATGCTTCCCGCCCGGATTTCCTTTTCCTCGGGCATCATGGTGTGATCAATGGCATTTGCCTCGCAGGTCTTTACGCATTCCATGCATTCGCAGCAGCCGCCGCAGTTGATGCAGCGCCGGGCTTCATATGCTGCCTGCTCGGCACTCAGGCCGGTGCAGACCTCGTCAAATCCGCAGGCGCGGTCCTGCAGGGCCAGTTCCGAGGTTTCGACCCGGGCGCAGGGTTCAATATTCTCAGGCAGGGGCGTCCAGTCGCCGGGTTCCGGCTTTGCGGTTTCTGAGGCGGTTTCCTCCGCGGCAAGAGAGTTCGGGTCTTCAATGTATTGCCGGATGTTGTCTGCTGCCCGGTGTCCGGCGGCGACCGCTTCGACGGCGGTGGCCGGTCCGGTTACCGCGTCTCCGGCTGCAAATACTTGGGGGATGCAGGTTTGCATGGTTTCCGGGTTAATGATGATTCGGCTGCCCGCGTCACATTCCAGGGAAATGCCGGCATCCTCCCAGTCCGGGAGAACCTGCTGGCCGATGGCGCTGATGACCGAATTGCAGGAAATGGAAAACTCGGATCCGGCAATCGGTTCGGGCCTGCGGCGGCCGCTTTCATCCGGCGGGCCGGGTCGGGTGCGGATGCATTCCAGGCCGGAAACGTCGGCGTCTTCGGTGATAACGCCTTTTGGTGCGGCATGTACTTCCAGCCGGATCCCCTCTTTTTCGGCTTCCGTGATTTCTTCGGCAAATGCGGGCATTTCCCCGCGGTCCCGGCGGTATACGATGGTAACGGTTTCTGCGCCCAGCCGCAGGGCGGCCCGGGCCGCGTCAAGGGCCACGTTGCCCCCGCCGATAACCGCCACCTGTGAGCCTGGCGGGCTCATGTCCCCGGCATTAACCCGGCGCAGAAAATCCACTGCATCCGTAATCCCTTCGGCGTCCTGCCCGGGAATGCCCGGGCTTTTGCCCCCGCTTGCACCGGTGCCGATAAAAACGGCGGAAAATCCTTCGTCTTCCAGGGATTTCAGGGTAATTTCCCGGCCGAGGCGCTGGCCGGTTTTGGCAGTAATTCCGGTTTTAAGCAGGTATGCGATTTCCCGGTCCAGAACCCCGGGCGGCAGCCGGTAGTCCGGGATTCCGTATCTGAGCATTCCGCCGAGCTGCTCCATGGCCTCGAAGATTGTCACCTGGTATCCGGCCAGGGCCAGGTCCCAGGCTGCGGTCAGGCCCGCGGGGCCGGATCCGATAATCGCCACTTTTTCCTGCCTCGGGGTGATTTCCGGCAGTGGGAGGGAATCGAGATCTACGGCATCTGCGACAAATCGTTTCAGTTCCCGGATGGAAACCGATGCATCGATTTCCTGGCGGCGGCAGCGGGTTTCGCAAGGGTGCGGGCAGACCCGCCCCAGCACGCCGGGAAGGGGGATTTTTTCCATGATCAGCCGCAGGGCGGCTTCATACTTGCCCTGGCCGATAAGCTGGACGTACCCCTGGACGTTTGCGTGGGCCGGGCATGCCGAAACGCAGGGCGCCCGGTCCTTTTTGTCGATACAGAAGGTAATGGGAACGGACTGGGGGAAACTGCGGTAAATGGCTTTCCGGGTTCCGATGCCCGCATCCCAGGTGCTTGCCATGGTGACCGGGCAGTTTTCGGCGCACTGCCCGCAGCCGGTGCAGGCATCCTCTCTGACGTATCTGGGATGCTTGCGTACGTTTACGGTGTAATTGCCGATATAGCCGGATACGGATTCAACCTCGCTGTAGGACAGCAGTTCGATGTCGGGGTGCTGGCCCACGTCCACCATTTTGGGCGTGCCGATGCATGCCGCGCAGTCCAGCGTGGGGAAGGTCTTGTCAAACTGGAGCATGTGGCCGCCGATGGTGGTGTCCTTTTCCACAAGGTAGACCTTTTTGCCGCCTGCGGCAATATCGAGGGCCGCCTGCATGCCTGCGATTCCGCCGCCCACGACCACTGTATCCGGGTGAACCCCGACTTCCCGGGTCTGCAGGGGACGATGAAACCGGACCCGGTTGACCGCTGCGGCTGCCAGGGTTTTGGCTTTTTGGGTAGCCTCGTCTTCATCCGCGGTCACCCAAGAGACCTGTTCGCGAACAGAGGCCATCTGGAATAGATAGGGATTGATGCCCGCCTTGCTGCACACACCCTGAAAGGTCTTCTCATGCAGCCGGGGCGAACAGGAGGCCACCACCACGCGGTTTAATCCGTAGTCGCGGATGTCGGTTTCAATCATTTCCTGGCCCGGATCCGAGCACATGAACTTGTAATCCCGGGATATGACGATATTTGCCTGGTTTGCCATCCAGGCCGCAACTTCCTGGACCCGGACCTTGTAGGCGATGTTGATGCCGCAATGGCAGATGTAGAAACCAATGCGGGGTTCCGCGGAGATTTGGGGAGCAATGGCTTGGGTCATGGCGCCGCCCTTTTTGCTGCCGGTTATTTTTCTTTTCCCGGATGCGCTGCGTGCCGGGTTCCGATAAGTTCGCCCACCACGCGCACGATGCTGCCCGCTTCCGGAGGCGACTGCAGGTAAGCCTCCGGCCCGGCCACCGATCCGTGGCGCAGCATCCAGTGCTGCCCGATGACTTCCCTGGAGACCGGGGAAACCATTACAACCGGGATTTGCTGCAGATCGTTCTGGGTTTTTAAGCTCTTGTAAAGCGATATGCCGTCTTCTCCGCCCATGGTGCAGTTCAAAATGATGCAGTCGGGATGTTCGGTGCGGGCCTTGTCCAGGCCGTGCTGCCGGTTCTGCGCGCTGACAGGCCGGTATCCGGAGCTTTTCATCAGACCGGAGACAAACAGGCGGACGTCGGGATCATCATCGACGATAAGAACGGTTTTGCGGTGCGCATCAGAAGTCACAGCCGACTCCTTTTTGATGGCAGGAAAGAAAAAATGCCTTTTGAAACGGCATGTCGTATGAATCAAGATGCACGAAACATGCCATGTTTTCTGGAAGTATAACGAATTGTTATTGTTGGATTTATGAAAAAGGCCGGCAGGAAGGTGGATTTTGGAAATGCAACGGTTAATTTTGCAGATGTTGCAATTTTTTGTTTTATTGACAGGTTGAGGCGTCGCAGTTTACTGTTGCACTCTTGCAACATTTTGTTGCAAGAGTGCAACAGTAAACCCCCGCATCTGCATCATCCCGCAGGCAGGTGCAGATAAAACGTGGTGCCTTTGCCCGGGGCGGAGCGGACATCAACAGTTCCGCTGTGGGCGGCCATGATCCCGTAGACCGTGGAAAGCCCGAGGCCCACCCCGTAGCCTTCCTGCTTAGTGGTGTAAAACGGCTCGTAAATGCGGGGCAGATCTGTTTCGGAAATCCCTGTGCCGGTGTCTGTCACGGAAATGGTGACCCGACGGGCTGCGGCATCATATCCGGCTTTGATCTCCAGGCGGCCGCCGTCGGCCATGGCATCAATTGCGTTGAAAATCAGGTTGATCAGGCATTGCTGGAGCTGGTTGATATCGCCGTGTACCCGTGGTGTGTTTTCTGCGGTGTGATAGTGAAGCTCGATATTGGAAAGGGTCAGTTTGTGCTGACTGAGCAGAACGCAGCGGTCAATCAGGGCCTCCACGGAAACCGGGGCGAATTCCGCCGGCGACTTTCGGGAAAAGGTCAGCAGATTGGACACGATGCGGCAGCACCGGTCGGTTTCGTTTTCCACGATTGACAGGTAGGAGGAAAATCGCTGCCGGCTCTGGTCATCGAGCGCCTTTCTCGAAAGGATCCGTATCATCAGGCGGACGTAATTGAGGATGCCGGAAAGCGGGTTATTGATCTCGTGCACCACGCTGGCAGCCAGCCGCCCCAGAGACATCATCTTGTCCTGATGCAGGATTTTGGCCTGGTCCTCCATTTCGCGTTCCAGGCGCCGGATTTCCCGTAAATCCCGGAAAAACAGCACCAGCCCGGCCGGTCCGGTCTCGAGGATAATGGTGGCCGCAGATACCTGGACCGGCAGGTGATTGCCGGATTTGGTCAGAAGCGTGGTTTCATAGACAAACAGCCGGTTTTCCCCGCCGAATCCGTTGCCGGCCATGTCAGACTTAAGCTGCTGGTAATCCTTTGGCGAAAAAAGTCCGGAGAGGGTTTTGCTGCGGATCACTTCGCTTTTTGTGTAGCCGAGCATGGATTCCATGCTCTTGTTGTAGGTGATGATGGTTTCTTCTGCATCACAGCCCACGATTCCGTCCATGGAACTTTCAATCAAGCTGTTTTCAAAATGAAAGGCCTCCATGAGTTCCCGGGTCGTCTGGTTCCACCCTTCTTCCAGAAAACGTGTGTAGTCGGCAAGCTGCTTTTTGTCGTTATATCGCTTGATGGCCCGCTGTATTGCAACGTGAAGGGCGTCATCGTGGACCGGCTTGGTGATGAAATCCGAGGCGTCAAGCTGAAGCGCCCGGATAGCCACGTCCATTTCTCCGTAGGCGGTGACCACGATCACCTCGGTTTCGGGAAATTCATTTTTGACCGATTCGAGTACGGCCATGCCGTCCATTTTCGGCATCCGGATGTCGGTGATGACAATGTGCGGGGCGAACTCCCGGCATGCCGCCAGGCCCTTTTCCCCGTCCTCAGCGGTTTGAACCCGGTAGCCGGCATCCTCCAGGGCGATGCCCGTGACCTTGCGGATGCTGGGCTCATCGTCAATGAGCAGAATTTTCCAGGGATGATTTTCCGGCATAGGCGGCGCCTTTGTATTTTTCATGATATCGCGGCGGTTCTGTATCGTTTCCTTATACCTAAATTGAGCGTTTCAGATTTTTAAAAGCAATTTATTTTAAAGGATAACATCCATTTCTATTTTAAAAATCTGAAACCCTCCGGGATTTTCAAGTTTACCGCATCTACTGCGTCAGATGCAGCCTCGCATAGCTCACTATAGCGAGCCTGCATCTTCCTTGTATATACGGCAAACCTGAAAATCGCTCAATTTAGGTTATAACCTGCTGTTTCGGATTTTTCAATTGTTCCGGCGGGCCCGCTTTGTTATAGTGCTCCGGAATTGTTTCGGCATCAGGCTGAAGCCTTATTCACAGCCGGATTGCGAAAGGAAGTGGCGTGTTATTCAAAGTTTTTACCGGGGCGGTGAGCGGAGTTGACGGGCTGCTCATGGAGGTGGAAGTCGATATCGCCCGCGGGCTGCCCGCTTTTTCCACAGTGGGGCTGCCCGAGGCCGCGGTCCGGGAAAGCCGGGAAAGGGTCAAATCGGCCGTGGTCAACTGCGGCTACGATTTCCCGGATGACCGGATTACCGTGAACCTGGCCCCGGCCCATATCCGCAAGGGCGGCACCGGATTCGATCTGCCCATTGCAGCCGGAATTCTCGGAGCCGCGGGCATTGTTCCCGACGGGGCGGCGGATCCATACGTGCTGCTCGGAGAGCTGGCCTTAGACGGGCGCATTAAGCCGGTGACCGGTTCGCTGCCCGTGGCCCTGGCGGCAAAAGAGGCCGGATTTTCAGGCATCCTGGTGCCCCGGGAAAATCGCCGGGAGGCCGCGGTGGTCGACGGCCTGGCGGTTTACCCGGTGACCAGCCTTTCAGAGGCGGTGGATTTTCTGCGGCAAAAACGCGATATCGCCCCGCATCCTCGAGAAACAAGAGCATTTGAACCGGATCCGGATACAGGAGCCGATTTTTCAGAGGTTTCCGGACAGGCGCATGTGAAACGGGCTCTGGAGATTGCGGCGGCCGGAAACCATAACGTCCTGATGATCGGCCCGCCCGGGTCGGGCAAAACCATGCTGGCAAGAAGATTTGCGGGGATCGTGCCGCCCATGAACTTTAACGAAGCCATCGAGACTACCAAGATTTTCAGCGTGGCGGGCCTGCTGGACAAAGGACAGGCGCTGGTGACCCGGCGGCCGTTTCGGGCACCGCATCACACCGTCTCTGATGCCGGTCTGATCGGCGGGGGGCATGTGCCCCGGCCCGGAGAGGTCAGCCTTGCCCATAACGGGGTCCTGTTTCTTGACGAACTGCCGGAGTTCAAAAAGTCCGTGCTCGAAGTGCTGCGCCAGCCGCTGGAGCAGCGGCTGGTGACCATCTCGCGCGCTTCTTCTGCTCTGAGTTATCCCTCGGATTTTACCCTGATTGCGGCTTTAAACCCCTGTCCGTGCGGGTATTACACGGATCCGGCCCATGAATGCCGATGCGCGCCGGCGCAGATCGCCAGATACCGCACCCGGATTTCAGGCCCGCTGCTCGACCGGATCGATATTCACGTGGAGGTGCCGGCAGTGGCATATGCGGACCTGGCATCGGCCACACCCGGCGAGCCCTCGGCGGATATCCGCACCCGGGTGACAGCAGCGCGCGCCGCCCAGGAAAAACGATTTGCAAGAACCCGGATCAAGACCAATGCGGCAATGAAAAGCCGCCATATCAAGAAGTACTGTGCAACCGACAGCGAATCGGCCGGCATCCTGGAGAACGCCGCAGAGCGGCTCGGGTTTTCGGCCCGGGCCTATCACCGGATTTTGAAGATCGCCCGCACCATCGCAGATCTGGCCGGTCAGGCCGACATCCGGCCGCCGCATATCCTGGAGGCCGTGGGTTACCGGAGCATGGATCGACCGTTGTGAGGGGAAATTCGAAATCCGAAAATCGAAATTCGAAAAAAAAAATGGATGGCTTTCGCTTTTTTTGTTTTGAATTTCGTGTTTCGATATTCGGATTTATGGGTGGTGACCACCATGAAGGGAAACATAATACCCGCTGGTCAAGAATATTGTTACGGAGTTTGTTTTGGTACCCTATGATGTCTGGGCCGAAATCGATCTGAGTGCGGTTGCACATAATGTGCGCGCGCTAAAAGGTGCTTTGTCTTCGGGAACCCGGATGATGGGAGTAGTCAAAGCAGATGGCTACGGCCACGGGGCGGTCGCCGTGGCCCGGCAGGTGCTGGCCGCAGGCGCGGACTGCCTGGCCGTGGCCAGAATCGGGGAGGCCCTGGGGCTTCGTTCTGCCGGAATCCAGAGTCCGATCCTCATCTTCGGGCACACCCCGCCGGCGCTGACCCGCAAGCTCCTGGAATATGATCTGACCCAGACGGTTTCATCCTTCAGGGACGCAGAAGCGTTTTCGGCCCGGTCGGCTGCCGCGGGCGCCCGACTGCGGGTGCATATCAATATTGATACCGGCATGGGGCGACTCGGCGTGCTCGGCATGCCGCCGGACGGCGCAAACGGTTTTTCCGACGCAGTCGCGGAGGTTGCGGCCATATGCGGACTGCAGGGCTTGGCGGTGGAAGGCATATACACCCATTTCGCCACTGCCGACAGCGCGGATAAATCCGATGCCCGGGGACAGTTTGCGCTCTTTGAGCAGATCCTCTCCCGGCTCCGGGAGCAAGGGGTTGTCTTTTCGGTGCGGCATGCCGCCAACAGCGCGGCTGCCATGGAAATGCCCGAAACCCATCTGGACATGGTCCGTCCCGGCATCAGCATATACGGGCATTATCCGTCACAGAAAATGGAAGGCTGCGGGGTGGAGCTGATCCCGGCCATGACGGTGCGCGCCCGGATCGTGCATTTAAAGCGGGTGGGCCCCGGTTTCAAGGTGAGCTACGGATGGACCGAGCAGACCATGGAAAACACCCTGATCGCCACCGTGCCCATCGGGTATGCGGACGGATTCTTCCGTCTGCTGTCCTCCCGGGGTTTCATGCGGGTCCGGGGGTACAGGGCCCCGGTGATCGGACGGGTCTGCATGGATCATACCATGCTGGATGTGGGCCACGTCCCGGGGGTGGCGTGCGGGGATGCGGCGCTGGTTTTCGGCAGGGACGCAGATGGCGATCTCCCGGTGGAGTCAGTGGCGGGTACGCTGGAAACGATTAATTATGAGGTGTTGTCAAGGATTTCTTCGCGAATCCCACGCGTATATATAAAAGGCGGCAGCTGAGAAGCGTTTCTACATATTGTGTATAAAAGAAAAGGTGCATCCATATCTTGGGCGAAAGAACAGGCGCTAACCCGGCGGATTTGCCCCGGAAATCCCATGCCGAAATCTCTTGACAATAAAAAGGGTGGGTGTTAAATAAACTACTTTGCAGATGGTGGGCGGGTATCGTGGTGATTTTAAAACAAATATCTGTATCCGGATTTAAAGCCGCTTAGCGGCGGGGTCCGCCTCTGCAGGGTTCCGGGCTGCAACCCCAAGGATGCGATGGGACGGATTATATAAGAATCAAGAAAATGATGTGGCAACTGTGAGATGAGAAAGGAGGTGCTCAGGGCTCACGACGGGAAAAATCAGAAGACTAACATGAATTTAGTGGAGAAATTGTGATTCACTAACAATTGACAATCAGGAGGTAGATAATGCCAAGTTTCGTGATTACCGAAAAATGCGATGGCTGCAAAGGCGGGGAAAAAACAGCATGTGAGTACATTTGTCCCAACGACCTGATGGTGCTCGAACCGAACACGATGAAGGCCTACAACCAAGAACCGGATCAGTGCTGGGAATGCTTTTCCTGTGTGAAAATCTGCCCCACCCAGGCTATTGAAGTGCGCGGATATTCCGACTTCGTTCCCCTGGGCAGCAGCATCTATCCCATGCTGGGCACGGAAGATGTCATGTGGACCTGCAAGTTCAGAAACGGCCAGGTCAAACGGTTTAAGTTCCCCATTCGAACCACACCCGAAGGCGATGCCAACGCCTATGAAGACCTCAAAGGCAAGGACCTGGAAAGCGATCTGCTGGCCACTGAAGAAGCCGATGGCTATCAGGTTCCCAAGCCGCAGGCGACTGCATAACCCCATCGCCCGAATGGAGATGTTTAATTAAAACAGATTTGATCTTTTAAGGAGGATATAACATGGCATTACCGAATAAACCCAAGGGTGAACGCAAGGCCGTAAGGGATCCGGAAGTTGAAGAAAGGGAAGTTGATGTTCTTATCGTGGGCGGTGGCATGGCTGCCTGTGGCTCTGCCTTTGAAATCAAGAAATGGGCCGATAACGAAAGCGTGCTCCTTGTGGACAAGGCTGCGCTGGAACGCAGCGGCGCGGTTGCCCAGGGACTTTCTGCAATTAATACCTATCTTGGCGACAACACCCCGGATGATTACGTCCGCATGGTCAGAAACGACCTGATGGGCATCGTCCGCGAAGACCTGATCTTCGACCTGGGCTGCCACGTGGACGACTCCGTCCATCTGTTCGAGGAATGGGGCCTGCCGGTCTGGAAGAAATCCCCGGAAGGCAAGAACCTGGACGGGAAAAAGGGCCTCAAGCAGGGTACCCTGAAGTCCGGCGCCCAGCCCGTGCGCACCGGTAAATGGCAGATCATGATCAACGGTGAATCCTACAAGCGGATCGTTGCCGAAGCCGCCAAAAAGGCACTCGGCGAAGACAATATCCTGGAGCGGGTATTCATCGTTGAACTGCTGCTCGACAAAAACCGGGACAACCAGATTTCCGGCGCGGTGGGCTTTTCCGTCCGCGAAAACAAGGTTTACATCATCAAGGCCAAGACCATGATGGTGGCCTGCGGCGGCGCGGTCAACATCTATCAGCCCCGCTCGGTGGGTGAAGGCAAAGGCCGTGCATGGTACCCGGTATGGAACTCCGGTTCCACCTATACCCTGTGCATGAAGGTCGGCGCTGAGCTTTCCATGATGGAAAACCGGTTCACCCCGGCGCGCTTCAAGGACGGCTACGGCCCGGTCGGCGCGTGGTTCCTGCTTTTCAAGGCCAAGGCCTTAAACGGTCTGGGAGAAGCTTACGTCAACAGCGAAGCCGCCCAGAAAGAGCTGGAGAACTATGCGCCCTACGGCAAGGCCGCCATCACCCCGACCTGCCTGCGCAACCACCTGATGCTCTTCGAGATGAAGGAAGGCCGCGGCCCGATTATCATGGACACGGTGACCGCACTTGCCGAACTCGGAAAGTCCCTGGACAAGAAGGAACTCAAGCATCTCGAATCCGAGGCATGGGAAGACTTCCTGGACATGACCTGCGGCCAGGCCAACCTGTGGTGCGCCACCAACACCGAACCGGAGAAGAAGAACTCCGAGATTATGCCCACCGAGCCTTATCTGTTGGGATCCCATTCCGGCTGCTGCGGCTTCTGGGTCTCTGGCCCGGATTATGACTGGGTCCCGGACGCCTTCAAGATCAAGGCCGACAACGGCAAGATCTACAACCGGATGACCACGGTAAACGGCCTGTTCTCCTCAGGTGACGGTGTTGGCTGCTCCGGCCACAAGTTCTCTTCCGGCTCCCATGCCGAGGGACGGATGGCCGCCAAGCAGATGGTGCGCTACGCAAAGGACCACAGCGATTTTACCCCTGAACTGCCCCTGGGCAAGGACGAGATCGTGGACATGGTCTACAAGCCGGTCCGGACCTATATGGACAACTATGAATACACCACGGCCGAAGACATCAACCCGAACTACATCAAGCCCGAAGGCATGATGTACCGGCTGATGAAGGCCACTCACGAGTACGGTGCCGGTACGGCAACCTTCTATGAAACAACCAACAAGAATCTCGAAATCGTCATGGACATGCTGGAAGTCATGCGCGAAGACTGCGAGATGCTGGCAGCCGGCGACCTGCACGAACTGATGCGCGCCTGGGAGATCTATCACCGCATCTGGACGGTGGAATCCCACCTTCGTCACATCCAGTTCCGCAAGGAAACCCGGTATCCCGGTTTCTACTATCAGGCGGACTATCCCAACCAGGATGACGAGAACTGGTTCTGCTTCAGCAACTCCAAGTATGATCCCAAGGAGCAGAAGTGGGATGTCTTCAAGCGGGACTACATCCAGATCATCCCCAGCGCATAAGGTGGGCATGATCGGCGGTTAACAAAAAAACCTCCAGGTGTCGCCCTGACACCTGGAGGTTTTTATTAAAAAGGGGCAAACCGTTTTTCGGTCTGAAACTGCAAGCTGGAGGCCGGCAAAATCCGCCGGAAGCCTGAAAGGCGATTGCTTCCGGACTCGAGTTGGCCGTTTCAGAGGGGCGGGGTGCAGATCGCGCCCGGGCTGTCGGGAACCATACACGAGGGTCGTTGCATATATAAACGGTTAACCGAATCGAACCTATAAGAACGGAGGGACAGCATGAGTGAAGCACAAGGAGCCCCGTTTAGCGGAAGCATCATGGTGGTCGGCGGCGGTATCAGCGGCCTGACCACGGCCTTGGAAGCCGCGGAAGTGGGCTACGAAGTCTTTATCGTAGAAAAAAATCCCTACCTGGGGGGGCGGGTCTCACAGTTAAAGCAGTATTTTCCCAAACTGTGTCCGCCGACCTGCGGTTTGGAAATCAACTTCCGCCGGATCAAGGACAATCCGAGAATCAAGTTTTTTACCCTGGCAGACGTGGAAAAGGTGGCGGGTTCGCCGGGCAATTACAACGTGAGCATCAAGCTCAACCCCCGCTATGTCAATGAAAACTGCACCTGCTGCGGCGAGTGTGCCGATGCCTGCAAGACCGAAATTCCCAATGAATTCAATTTCGGCATAGACAAGACCAAGGGCGCCTATCTGCCGCATGAAATGGCATTTCCGGCCAGGTACGTGATTTCCCCGCAGATTATCGGCACCGAGGATGCCCAGCGATGCAAGGACGCCTGCCCGTATGACGCCGTGGACCTGGAAATGCAGCCCAAGACCGTGGATTTCAACGTGGGCGCAATCGTGTGGGCCACCGGCTGGGAGCCCTATGATGCGGCAAAAATTGACAACCTGGGATTCGGCCAGTATCCCAACATCGTTACCAACATGATGCTCGAGCGGATGGCCGCGCCCAACGGCCCCTCCAAGGGCCAGATCCTGCGCCCCTCGGATAACAAGGCACCCCAAAGCGTGGCCTTTGTTCAGTGCGCGGGATCCAGGGATGAAAACCACCTGCCGTATTGTTCCTATATCTGCTGCATGGCATCGCTGAAGCATGCCACCTATATCCGGGAACAGTATCCTGACGCCAAAGTCTATATTTTCTATATTGACCTGCGGACCCCGGGATACCGGTATGAACGATTCTATGAAAACGTCAAATCCGATGAAAACGTCGAGTTCGTCAAGGGTAAGGTTGCGGCTGTCGAAGACGGCGGCAACGGCAAGGTTACGGTGGTTGCCGAGGATGCCGTAAGCGGCGAAAAGCTTCATCAGACTGTGGACATGGTTGTCCTGGCCACGGGCATGCAGCCCACCGCCGTCAACGCCAAGCTGCCTGCCGCGGACCTGCAATACACGGAAGACGGCTTCATCATCAACGACCTGGACAAGGGCGGCATGTTTGCCACCGGATGCGCCAACCGGCCAGCCGATGTCATGATGTCCAATCAGAATGCGACCGGTATTGCCTTAAAGGCGATTCAAACCATGGTGAAGCGGTAGGAGGTTAAATCATGAGTAAAAAATACGGCGTTTATGTTTGTAAAGGATGCGGCATCGGCGATTCCCTGGATATAGATGCAATATGCGATGTGGTCGAGGAAGAGGCGCTGCCCTGCAAAACCCATGATTTTCTATGCAGCCAGGAGGGCGTGGACTTTATCAAGAAAGACATGGAGGAAAACGGGATCAACACCCTGGTGATTGCCGCCTGCTCCCGCCGCGTCAACTACAACACCTTCAAGTTCGACGGCTGCATTGTGGAACGGGTCAATCTTCGCGAAGGCGTGGTATGGAGCCATCCCAGGGAGCAGTTCCCCATGCTCACAGAAGAGGAAAAGCAGGACGAGGAGAATTTTGACCGCGTCCAGATGATGGCCGAAGATTACGTGCGCATGGGCATGGCCCGGGTCGAGAAGGTCAAGCTGCCCGAGCCGTACCTGCTGGAAACCATGAGCAGAAAAATCCTGGTCATGGGCGGCGGCGTCACCGGCATGAGCGCGGCCCTGGATGCCGCCAATGCCGGCTATGAAGTGACCATCGTGGAAAAAGCGGATCAACTTGGCGGCCATGCGGCCAATTGGCGCAAGCAGCTGCCGCTGCAGCCCCCTTACGAGGAGCTGATCCCGCCGATGGTATCGGATAAGATCAAGGCTGTGGAAAATCATTCCAACATTGATATTCGTACCGGGACGGCGGTGGCACGGATTGCCGGGCAGCCGGGTGATTTCACGGTGACGCTCAAAAAGCCGGGCGAAAAGATCGAGTTTGACGTGCCTTATCCCCTGCCCGAGGAAATGCGGGTGGATGAAAACGGCAAGGAACTGGAGGCCGAAGCCCTCATGGAAAAATACCGGGAGTATAACGAAGGCCGCCGCGATATCCTCACCCTGGACCCCAACGGCGAGAAGTTCGGCGCGGTCATCCTGGCGGCCGGATGGCGGCCCTACGAGCCCAAGGATGACGATTTCCCGCATCTGGGCTTGGGGGCAACCCCGGACGTGGTTACCAATTACCAGTTCGAGGAAATGGCCGCGGCCGGCAAGATCACCCGTCCGTCCGACGGCAGGGAAGCCAAAAACGTGGTCTTTATCCAGAGCCCCGGTGCCGGGCAGGATGCGGACTTTCCCTATACCGGCGTGGTGACCAGCATGGTGGCCTTAAAGCAGGCCCAGTACGTGCGCGAGGATTACCCGGACGGCAAGGCCTATATTTTCTACCAGCATATGCGAACTTCCGGCCTGGCGGAGAATTTCTACAAGACCGCTCAGCAGGATCCGGGCATTTTCATGAGCAAGGGAGAGATCACGGCCGTTGAGAAAAACGGCTCCGGGCTTTCGGTTAGCGCGCAAAACACCCTGCTCGGGGAAAACATCGGCGTGAATGCGGATCTGGTGGTGCTGGGCACGGGTATGCTGCCGGTGACCTATGATGATCCAACTGTGAACCTGGCCTATCGGCAGGGCCCCGGATTCAGGGACAACGAAGTTTTTGACAGGTATGCGGACTCCAACTTCATCTGTTTTCCCTATGAGACCCAGAGAACAGGGATTTATTCCGCCGGCGGGGTTCGTCGGGCGCTTTCCGTGGAGGAATGCATGGAAGACGCCAGCGGCGCGGCCCTGAAATCAATTCAGTGCCTGGAAAGCGTTAACCGCGGAATTTCCGTTCATCCGCGGTACGGAGATATGAGCTATCCGGACTTTTTCTTCCAGCGCTGCACGCAGTGCAAGCGGTGTACGGATGAATGCCCGTTTGGTGCCATTGACGACGATGAAAAAGGCACACCGAAGCCCAATCCCACCCGGTGCCGCAGATGCGGAACCTGCATGGGCGCCTGTCCGGAACGGATTATCAATTTTGCCGATTACAGCATCGACAGCATCGGTTCCCAGGTCAAAGCCATCGAGGTTCCTTCGGAAGACGACTATGACGAGCCGCCCTTGCGGATTCTGGGCCTGGTCTGCGAAAACGATGCCTATCCGGCCATGGATATCCTGGGGCTTCACAAAAACTCCTTCTCTGCCGATGTACGGATCATCCCGGTTCGGTGCCTGGGCTCGGTCAACGTGATCTGGATCAAGGATGCGCTGTCGCAGGGATTGGACGGCGCCTTCCTGCTGGGATGCAAGCACGGTGATGATTACCAGTGCCATTTTGTCAAGGGCAGCGAGCTTGCCCAGATCCGGATGCAGAAGATCGGGGACGCGCTTTCCAGCCTGGCCCTGGAAGAAGAGCGGGTGGCACAGTACGAGGTTGCCATTGACGACTACGACAGGATTCCGGAGATCATCAACGGCTTTGTTGAGCAGATCGAGGAACTGGGGCCGAACCCGTTTAAGGGATTCTAAAAGGATTGATGCGAAAACAGCCCAATTGAGGAGGTTTGATTATGGCGGATAAATACCTGGTGCAACCAGATGTGGAATTTATAAACGAGATCCGGGTAACGGGGGGCGAGTCTCTGAAAAAGTGTTTTCAATGCGCCACATGCTCGGTGGCGTGCCCCATTGCCCCTGATCGGAAACCTTTTCCCAGGAAGGAAATGATCGCGGCATCCTGGGGATTGAAGGATAAACTGCTGGCCGACCCGGATATCTGGCTTTGCCACAATTGCGGGGACTGCTCCACTGAGTGTCCGCGGGGCGCAAAGCCCGGTGATGTGCTGGCTGCAATCCGGATGATGGCCATTAAGGAATACGCCACGCCCAAGAGCATTGCCAACGCGGTCAATGATAAAAAGAAGCTGCCGCTGCTGGCTGCGGTGCCGGCCATTGTGTTCATCGTGCTCGGACTGCTGACAGGTCTGCTCGATTTCTCTCCCGAGCTCAACGCCCACGGTGAAATCGCGCATGCCCAGTTCTTCTCCACCTGGCTGGTGGACTTGGTGTTCATCCCGTTGAGCATCTGGGCGGTGGCGGTGTTTGCCCTGGGGCTGAAGCGGTTTATCGGCGACATTCACAAAAACGCGGTTGCAGAAGGCAAAACAGACAAGGAAAGCATCGATACCAAGGGCTTTTTGTCCGCCCTGGTGCGGGTGATTCCCAAGATACTCAATCACCGGCAGTTTTCCGAGTGCAGTGAGAACAATGATCGGGCCACCCCCCACATGATGGTATTGTTTTCCTTTATCGGTCTGTTGATTGTAACCGCCGTGTTTTTCATCACGCTTTACGTCTTCGGCATCCACGGGCCGTATTCCCAGCTCCATCCCATCAAGATCCTGGCCAATGTCAGCGGCATCGCCCTGATCATCGGCGGGGCCCTCTTGATAAAGCAGCGGATGGACAAAACCGACGAGGTGTCGACCTACAAGGACTGGTACCTGTTGTGGCTGGTGCTGGGACTGGGCGTGACCGGCATGCTCGCAGAGCTGACCCGGCTGGCGGATGCGGCGTTTCTGACATACCTCATCTATTTTATCCACCTGATGATGGTATTTCATCTGATCGCGTTTCTGCCTTTTTCCAAGCTGGCCCACTTGGTCTACCGGACCGTGGCCATGGCATACAATGAGTATTCGGGCCGGGAGATCAAAAAGATCTGAAATATAATGCAGCGCTGAGGTCAAACGGAAAGAGGGGGCGCAAGCCCCCTTTTTCCGTTTGAATAAACCACGGAGCCCACGAAGAACACGAAGCAGTCGGCCTTTGCGTTTTTTTTCGTGGGCTTCGTGGTTTGAATCATTTCAACCCCGACCTGAAAAAACAGTCGTTTGCCGTACAGGGGATTTCAGAAAGATGAAAAATTTCCGTTTTCGGGTGTTTATCTGGTTTCTCTACCGGTTTATCCACATGTATTCGGCCACCCTGCGCCTGCGGGTGGAAAACGAAAATCCCTGGCTGACCCATTTTGCCGGCGGCGGCCGGGTGCTGCTTTGCGTCTGGCACCAGCAGTTTTTCTCACTGATCCGATATTACCGGAGATATCGCAAGTACGGGCCCAGCCTGATGATCAGCCGAAGCCGGGACGGAGAGATTATTGCCGGAGTCGCAGGGCTTACGGGCTGGCACGTGGTGCGCGCATCTTCCTCCAGGGGCGGAGGAGAAGGGTTGCAGCAGATGGTTCGGCGTCTGCATGCGACCGGAATTGCTGCCCATATTTTAGACGGCCCGCGGGGGCCGGCAGGAGTTGTCAAAAAAGGGGCGATCTCTATGACCCACGGCGCAGGTGCCGCAATAGTGCCTGTATATGTGATTGCCGACAAGGCCTGGTATCTTAACTCCTGGGACCGGTTTCAACTGCCGAAGCCGTTTACCAAGGTGACGATCCGTTACGGCGAAATGATCCGTTTCGGCCCTGCTGATACTGACGAGGAATTTGAGCGTCAGCGAAAATATCTGGAAAATGCTATGCAGCCCGGAATGATCGGTTTTCAAAACGTTTTTGGATAGAATCGGATTGATTTTATTTTTAATACGGGTATATTTGTATACAATCTGTATAAAAAAATGCAAAAGGCAGAAATCCATAAATGCTGCAAAATACTTTCTGTCATGTCAACGGCATCGGTCAAAAGACCGAAGACCGGCTCTGGGAGGCGGGCATTCAGACCTGGCCGGATTTTTCAGCCGCCCCGTATTTACCGCTCAGCCCGGATAAAATCTCCCGTATCCGGCAGGAACTGACAGATTCTCAACACGCACTGGAAAAGCGCCTCCCCCGATATTTTGCCGACCGCCTGCCGTCTGATCAACAATGGCGCCTGTTTGCCGACTTCCGAGACCGCACCGCGTATATTGATATTGAAACCACCGGCATGAGCCGCGACGCGCACAGGATTACCACCATTGCCCTGTATGACGGCAGAGATATCCGGTATTACGTCTACGGCCGGAACCTGGCACAATTTGTCGAGGATATCCGGCAGTATGACCTGCTGGTGACCTACAACGGCAAAAGTTTTGATCTGCCGTTTATCGAGCGGTTTTTTAATATCCGTCTGCGCCACGGGCACGTGGACCTGCGCTACGTGCTCAGAAGCCTCGGCTACAGCGGCGGTTTAAAGGGGTGCGAAAAGCAGTTCGGGCTCTCCAGAGATGCCCTTGATGGTGTGAACGGCTATTTCGCTGTTCTTTTGTGGCATGAATATGAAAAATGCGGCGATCCGCGGGTGCTTGAGACATTGCTGGCCTATAACATCGAGGATGTGGTCAATCTCGAGTATCTGATGCATGCCGCCTATAACCGCAAACTGGCCCAAACGCCGTTTGCACCCAGGTTTTCGCTGCCCGCGCCGTCCCGGCCCATTGTCCCGATGGCACCCCATGCCGAAGTGATCCACCACATCAAGAGATTCTTATGAAAGAGCGCAATCCCAAAAAAGGCGGGGAAAAGAAAAAGGCGGATTCCGGTTCCTCGCCGGAGGACGATCTGAACCGTTTGCTCGAGATGATCCTGGAATCCGGAGCCCGAATGATGCGCGCCAAGGCGAGCTCCTTGCTGCTTGTGGAGTCCAATACGCAGAAACTTCATTTCAGGGTTGCCACAGGGGCGAAAAAAAAAGAGGTCAAGCAGTTTTCGCTGAATGTCGGGGAGGGCATTGCCGGGTACGTGGCCCAGCAGGGAGAGCCTTTGTTGATCCCTGATGTATCCCGGGACAGGCGGTGGTACCGGCAGATCAGCGAACAGATCGGTTTTAAGACCTATTCGATTGCCTGCGTGCCGTTAAAGGTCGGGTACAAGGTCATCGGCGTGGTGGAGTTTGTCAACAAGGAGGGCGGCGAAAGCTTCCAGGAAAGCGATCTTGAACTGATTTCCGTTTTTGCCGAGCTTGCGGCCGTGGCCATTGAGAATGCGCAGAAGTTCCGGTTGGTTGACCTGGAAAACCGCGGGCTGAAGCAGGAACTCAATCTCAGTCATGAAATCGTCGGAAACAGTGAGGCGATCGAACGGGTGGTGTCCGATGCCCTGCAGGTAGCCAATTCCATGGCCAGCACCCTGATTCTCGGGGAAAGCGGCACAGGCAAAGAACTGTTGGCCCGGCTGATCCACCAGGCCAGTTCCCGGGCCGATCGGCACCTGGTGACGCTGAATTGCGCCGCCTTTCCGGAAACATTGCTGGAAGCCGAGCTTTTCGGGCACGAAAAAGGAGCCTTTACGGGTGCAACCGGGGCAAAAGTCGGCAAGTTTGAGATGGCCGACCAGGGGACCATATTCCTTGATGAAATTGCTGAGATGAGCGGATCCATGCAGGCCAAACTGTTGCGCGTGCTGCAGGACGGGATTTTTTACCGGCTCGGAAGCAATACGCCGATGAACGTGGATATCCGGGTGATCGCCGCAACCAACCGGAACATCGCCGATGAGGTGAAATACGGCAGGTTCCGGGAGGACCTGTATTACCGGCTCAATGTGGTGGAAATCCATATGCCCGCACTGCGGGAGAGAAAGTCAGACATTCCCCTGCTGGCAAGGCATTTCGTGGAAATGTTTAAGCGGGAAAAGGGATATGCCTCCCTGGAGATATCAGATGCAGCCCTGGAAAAGATGATGAGCTATGATTGGCCGGGCAATGTCCGGGAGCTGCAGAACGCCCTGGAACGTGCGGTGGTCATGGGCCGGGGAAAGCAGATCGATCCGGAGGATCTGCCGATCCTTTATTCTCCGGATTCCGCCTTTAGCGAGATGCCGGTGGGCAAAACGCTTCAGGAAGCGGTCCATGAGTTCAAAAAGAAGTTCATCGAGGCCAACATCAGAAATACCGGGGGCAACCAGAGCCAGGCAGCCCGGGAAATGGGTATTCAGCGTACCTATCTTTCGCGGTTGATTTCCCGCTACGGAATTAAAAAGTAACCCTTCATTGCGGCCCGCATCAGCTTTCCGGCGGGAAGTCCTGTTTTTCGAGAAACGAAATGCTTGTGACCAGGGCGTCCTGGTTGTGGGGCTCCAGAGTTATGACCGGCATTTGCGAAAGACTGCGGAGCCAGCCAAACAGGGGGGCAAAATCGATTTTCCCTTCGCCCATGCCCATGTGGTCGTCTTTTTTGCCCTGGTTGTCGTGCAGGTGGATCTGTCCGATATACGGGGAAAGTTTTTCGAGCCAAGTGTAAAGCGGAATGCGGCTGAAGACAAACAGATGGCCGACATCCAGGCAGCACCCGGTGTTTTTCTCCTCGACCTGTTCAAGCACGCGGCCGATTTCTTCCGGATCGGTTTCATAGACGTTTTCCAGCATCAGCCGGATGCCTTTTTCAGCAAGCACGCTGCCGGCCCACTTCCATATCTCCGCTGCTCTTTCATACCAGGTTTCCCGGACAAAGCCGTATCTGGCCGCGTCATAGGCAGCGTGGCAGACAATGGTTTGCGGGGAGAACACGTCTGCTGCTTTGATCATCTGGGAGAGCCGGTGCCGGGTGACCGCCCGGATCTCGGTATCCGGGGATCCGGGGGAAAGGTCCAGGAAAGGGCCGTGGATGGTGACGGTGCGGCCGGCTAAATGAAACCGCCGGGCCGCGGCGGCAAAATCGGATTGCCGGTATTGATCCAGGGCCTCGGCGTCCAACCCGATTTCCGGGTTGATACGGCTTTCAATAAACACGTCCATCCAGCCGGCCTGCTCGTCCATCAGCCAGGTAAACGGAATGTTGACCTGGACACGATCCAGGATGCGGCTTTTGTCGGTATCAAAAATCCGGGTCATGGAGATTCGACCGTTTTTTTCGGTAAAAAGAACAAACGGGCAGGCATGTATCCGCCGGGCGGATGAAAAAAAGGGGGCTTTTGTTCAAAGCCCCCTTTTTCGCCTTAGGCAAGGTTTTGTTCAATATGCGGTGTGCACGGGATCATTTTTGTAAGATTCCCCTTGTGCAGGCCCTATATAGTTTTGTCGCCTGTTCGTTGAAATTCAGACCTCTGCCAGCGCATCGCCCACTACGTCGAGGCTCCGTTTTTCAACAACCTTTTCGTAGATCTTGTGCTTGACGTTAGCAGGAAGCAGCTCAATGCTGCCGGTCGTTGACGTGTCGTGCTTGGCGCCGAATTCATTGACGCAGCGCTTGGCCTGTTCGTCGTCGGCGTAAACCACCAGAACCTTGAGGCCCGCCAGTCTTTCCTCGGTATAGTCGGCCAAGCCGGCTTTTTCCAGTTCGGCGTAGCGTTCTTCATTTATCCAGATATAAATGGGATTTTTCCCTGCCATGTGATGACCTCCTGTAGCTGTTTTTATAAGGGTTCAATATCAAAGACCGGGGATCTCTTCTCCAGGTATTCTTCTGTTACAAAGGGAGAACCCTGTCCGTATTTATCAGAGCATTCCATGATCTGGTCAAAGACTTCGGGCCGGATGATCAGGCGGGGCGGTTTGACGCCGTCTGTGACAATGCTGCGGATCAGTGTGCCGCTGAACTTCTGCTGCTGGTCACCGTGGTTGCAGAGGCCTTCACTGGTAATTTCTGCACACACCGGGCAGTACAGCCAGTTCATGGAGTAGACCGGTGTGATGTCAAGTTCGTCGCCGACGCTGTCGAGCAGGTGATGAGCTTCATAAGCGCCGTAGTAGTCGCCGACGCCGGCATGGTCCCGGCCGTACATATGATGGGTGATGCCCAGATTGGTCCTCAGGATCGCATGAAAAATGGCTTCCTTGGGGCCTGCATAGCGCATATCCCAGAAGGTCAGGCTTGTAAGATGATTGTGCGGGCCGAAATAGCCGGCCTTTTCCAGTTCGTCCTGGCAAAGCACGATGGCTTCATCAATGTAGTCCTTGACGCGTTTTTCGCCGATAATGGCGTTGACCACCACGCCAACCTCGGGCTTTTCAATGGGAAGGTCTGCGTAGGCCTGGAAGAATGCTCCTTTCATCAGCCATTCATGGCCGGTATGCGGAACGTTGCGGGTCTGGTGGGCCACGGTGCGGCTCCAGCCCCTTTCCTTGATCGTTTGCCGCATTTTCAGCGGAGGCAGGAAATACGGGCCAAAAGGCTCGTTGATCTTGGGCTCTTTGACCAGGGTGATCTTCCCGCCGATGAACTTGTCCTTGTACTCGTAGGTTCTCTTGCAGCCGGGATGCTTTTCCTCGTCCGTGCCGAAAACCGATTTACACATGGCTGCCTTGTCGTATTCAAATACCTCATTGACCTCAAAAAGGGCCATGGGGTTGCCCTGGTAGGTCAGGACAACGGATTTGCCGGCTTCCACGCCGTAATCCGCCACTTCCTTTTCTGAAAGATCGAACAGGATGGGAATCGGCCAGATTGTGCCGTCTGCCAGGCGCATATTTTTGACTACGCCGTCGACATCCGCCTTACCCATGAAGCCTTCCAGGGGGGAGAAGAACCCATAGGCCAAGTCGATGATTTCATTTGCGATCTGCTTGCGCACGGGGATTTCGGTCAGCCCCTTGATCTTTTCCTTGGCTTCGCTTGGCTGAAAGATTCTTTCCTTGATTTCTTTTCCGCCGTGTCCAATTTCGGCCATATTGAATCTCCTTTGTTTGACGTTTACCTTTACGAATCAACTATAAAACGGCTATCTTCAATCACATTGATGAAAACCCGGTAAAGACGGCAATCCATTAAAAATTTAAAAGGTTTATTTATTAGGAAAAATTTCGTTTGTCAAGTTTATTTCAGCCGGTTTCGGATAAAGGCGGGAAAAAGCGTTCCTGGTTTTCATCCGTGTTTGCGGTTTATTCCTGCCGGGCATTTCTGATCCGGACTTCTTCAAAAGTCCGGATCTCTGCCAGCACCCGGGTGGCGGCATCCAGGATCTCCATGGCAAGGGCGGCGCCCGTGCCTTCGCCGAGCCGAAGTTTCAGATCGAGAAGCGGGGCAATGCCCAGCCGATCGATCATGAAGCGGTGTCCGGCCTCCACGGAGTTGTGGCTGGTAAACAGGTAGGATTTTGCCGCAGGCGCCAGTTCGCATGCGATCAGGGCGCCGGCCGTGGCGATCAGGCCGTCGCAGACCACTGGAATGCCGCATGCCGAAGCGCCGATAACCAGTCCGGCAAGCCCTCCGATCTCAAAGCCGCCCACTTTCGCCAGCACGTCCACGGGATCGTTCGGATCGGGCTGGTGAAGCGCCAGGGCGTCCTTGATAACGCGGATCTTGTGAACGAGGGCGGCGTCATCCAAACCGGTGCCGCGGCCCGCCAGTTTTGACGGGTCCATGCCGGAAAAGGCGGCAAGCATCGCAGCAGACGGCGTGGTGTTGCCGATGCCCATATCTCCGGTGCCGAGCATATCCACGCGCTGCCCGGCGGCGAGTTCCTCCACCATGGATATGCCGGCTTCAACTGCCAGAACCGCCTGATCGCGTGTCATGGCCGGTTCCCGCCGGATATTGCCGGTGCCTTTATCGATTTTTTTGTGAAATATCTGCAGTTCCTTTTCAAAATCATGGCTGACCCCCAGGTCTGCGGCGCGCACTTCCGCCCCGGCGTGGCGGGCCAGCACATTAATGGAAGCGCCCCCGTCCACAAAGCTGTATACCATCTGCGCGGTGACTTCCTGCGGAAACAGGCTGACGCCTTCCGCCACCACGCCGTGGTCTCCGGCGCAGGTAACAATGACCTTGTGCGCCAGATGTACGTCCAGGGTTTTTGCAATGCCTGCCAGGCGCCGGGCGTTGTCCTCCAGCATGCCGAGGCTGCCGTCGGGCCGGGCCTGTTCGTCCAGGCGCCGGGCGGCCTTTTGCTCGAATTCGGCATCCGGCGGGGTGATCTTTTTGATTGCTTCATGCAGTTCCATGAATTCCTCCTTTATCAGAAAGTTCAACCTAAATTGAGCGTTTCAGATTTTTAAAAGCAATTTATTTTAAAGGATAATATTCATTTCTATTTTAAAAATCTGAAACCCTCCGGGATTTCCAATTTTACCGTCTCTACTGCGTCAGATGCAGCCTCGCATAGCCCACTATAGCGAGCCTGCATCTTCCTTGTATATCCGGCAAACTTGAAAATCGCTCAATTTCGGTTCAAAAAAAAAGGGTTCCGACCGGAGGATTTCTCCTCCCGTCGGAACCCTTTGCCATCAGATTCCGCAAGCCGCGTTTCTCACACGTCTTCTGACTTGCCGGATTTCAGCCGAGGCTTGCCTTCCCGCCGGCTTGAAAACCGGCAGTGGCTTTCCGGGGCAACACCCTGTTTGTGCATCGGCATTTCCGGCTTACAGCGCCGGGTGCGTCACGGTTTTGCACCGTGTTCCGTTTGTGAAAAACACCTTGTCGTGTCCGTTTAGAAATGGCGAATTTGCCCGATTTCGGCGTCAGGCTCAAATTCGAATCCTCAAAATACGAAAGTATTCCTGCGGTTAGAATTTTCGCCTTCCTTGAACTTGAACAAATTATCCCGTTTCTGAACGGACACGAATGTGCATGAATGAATTTGATTGTTTACTCCTTTGTTATACCATGCGGCAATCAAGGTCAATCCGGATTTTCTGCAATTTGCCGCAGCGCCGTCAGAGATGCTTTGAGGTCCTCATAAGAGAAGACTTCCAGGCAGACGGTGCCGGTAAACTGCGAAAGGATGTCTTTTACAGCCGGCATGTGCGCTTGGGGCAGGCGGTGAAGACCGACGTGGCCGCGTCCGGAAATCACGTCCCCGTACAGGTGAAGGATGGAAATGCGGTCTTTGAAGCGGTAAAACGTTTTCGAGATGTCATATCCGAATTCAATCAGGTGGCCGATATCCAGACAGACGGAAAGATCCAGGCGGCTGACCACGGGCTTTATCCATTCAGGCGGGAAATCCAGGGTCTCGACTGAAACCGAACGCGGAGCGATCCGGGTGCGTTCCAGAAGCTGCCCTGCAGCCGCAGTTGCCCTTTTTTGCCAAGCGTGTACCGAGGTCTCGTCTGCAAATTCCTCCGTATAAGGCAGATGCAGCGTCCACGTGGAAGGGGCAAGAGTCCGGGCGCATTCCACGGCCCGGACGGTGTGTTCAATCGCCAGGGCGCGGTTGTGTTCGTCGGCATCCGTGAGGATCACGTCAAAGGGCAGATGGACGTTGTAGGTGAGGCCCCGGTTTTTTGAAATTTCCGCCAGTTCCCGGATTTCCCATCTCGGCGGCAGGTCCTGGCCGGATCGGCTTTGAAACAGCACCAGTTCGACTTCGTCGACAAACGGGGCGAGCATAACCACATTGGGCAGAATATGATCCGGGTAAATAAACGAAGGGGCAGCTACGGTGAACTGAAACCTTCCTTTACAGGATTCCGGCAGCGGCGGATACGATAGTCTCTTCGTGCTGCAGGGCTCAGGGTCGGTCAAGGCGGTGGATTCCTTCCATTGTAGCTGCATTTATTGCTTCGTGGTATTCTTCCGGGGACAGGGGGCGGGATAGCCCGGGTATCTCTGCTGCTCTGCCCATGGGCCGATACTGGGACATGATGTTCACATAGGTGTCTGCGGAGATTTCTTTTGTGATAAATCGCATGGCTTCCCGGGTGCCAGCGAGATTTTCCGGCAGCACCAGGTGCCGCACCAGCAGTCCGGAAACGGCAAGCCCCTGTTCGTCGATTACCAGGTCGCCCACTTGGCGGTGCATTTCCTTTAACGCAGCCCTGGCGGTCTCTGGATAATCGGGGGCATCGCAGGTGCGCCCGGCAATTTCGGTATCCGTGAACTTGAAATCCGGCATGTAGATGTCAAACACGCCTTCCAGGAGCTTCAGGGTCTCTGGCCGGTCATAACCCCCGGAGTTATAGACCAGCGGCAGGCAAAGACCGCCTTCAATGGCTTTTTCCAGTCCGGAAAGAATCTGGGGCACCACGTGAGAAGGCGTGACAAAGTTGATATTGTGGCATCCCCGGGCCTGCAGGGAGAGCATCATTTGGGCAAGCTGCTTGTCGTCCACGGTCTGGCCCCAGCCTTCATGGCTGATGTCAAAGTTCTGGCAGAAACAGCACATCAGGTTGCAGTATGTGACAAAAATGGTGCCCGAGCCGTTGCGTCCCACCAGCGGTGATTCCTCGCCAAAGTGGGGATGCGCGGCAGTAACTTTCATGTATCTGTCGGTCCGGCAGATCCCGGTCTCACCGGAGAGCCGATCCACGTGGCACTGCCTGGGGCACAGTGTGCAGTCGCCCAGGATATCATACGCCTGCCGGATTTTTTCTGCCAGCTCGCCCCGGCGGTGGGTTTGAATGTAACTTGGGGTATTCTCGCCTTGCATCATCTCAATGCCCGGTTTTCCGTGTGTGCCAAAAAGGCTCATACGGATTTAGCAAAACTTAAAAATAAAGACCGCCCGAGCGGGTGTCAATGATAATTGCAGAACCCGATACCGAATAAAACGGATATTTTGGTTGCCATTCTCCAGATCCGTTTGTTATTAATAAGTGTCCATCCAGAGATGGCGAATTTGCCCAATTTCTGTGTCAGGCTCAAATTTGAATCCTCAAAATACTTTGAGTATTCTTGCGGTTAAAATTTTCGCCTTCCTTGAACTTGAAAAAATTATCCGCTCTCTGGATGGACACTGATAAACATTATTAAATCGGAACAAAAAGGGGGAAAATGACAAGCATTGCAGCTATATACGGCAGCCCCAGGCGCCGCGGAAACACCGCAACGCTGCTTTCAGAGGCAGTTGCCGGGGCCCGGAACAGCGGTGCCCGGGTTGAGGAATTTGTTTTGCGGGACTGCAGGATTTCGCCCTGCCTGGAGATCTACGGGTGCAAACAGGACGGCGAGTGCGTGATCAAGGACGATTTCCAGGAAGTGCGTGATGCCATGCTGGCCGCAGACGGACTGATGATCGCCACCCCGATATTTTTTTACACGGTCAGTGCGCATATGAAGATGCTCATGGACCGGTGCCAGTCCCGGTGGGTCAAAAAATACTGGATTGACGGGTCCGGGGCCGGCAAATCCGGGCGGCAGCGCAAGGGCCTGCTCATCTCCGTGGGCGCCACCAGGGGAAAGCGCCTGTTTGAGGGCACTTTGTTGAGTGTGAAATATTTTTTCGACGTGCTGGATGCCGATTTGTGGGATTCGCTGCTGTACCGGGGACTGGATTTTGAAGGCGATGTGCTCAAATTCCCCGAATACCTGGAGCAGGCCCGTGAGGCCGGCCGGCGGCTGGCCGAGGCCTGCGGTGCACATTCCTTGAATTCCGTATAAATTCGGATTTTTTAAGTGCCATGCCTTATGCATCCGTTTGAATTGACACGGACCCGCTTCGGCGGTATATATTGAATATGGAAATATTCTTGCATGTTGTGATGTCGCTTTCCGCCTATACCCCAATTAAGCACAAGGAGGAGGAATGAAAATTCCCAAGGGGCGTTCTGTTGACAGAATCGTGGAAGACCAGATCCAGCAATGGCAAAGATCAAAGGGCGCGGCCGCAAAGGAGGCTCCGGCCAAGGCATCGGTTATCACCGTATCCCGGCAGCCCGGCAGCCGCGGAAATGAAATTGCCGGCAAACTGGCCGAGGCGTTTGGATACGAGTTGTTTGATCGGGAAATCATCAAGCAGATGGCCGAGGATGCCAATACCAGCAGCCGGGTGCTGGAGACGCTGGATGAAAGAGGGCTTAATGTCCTGGAAGATGTGATCGCCACAGTTGTGGAGCAGCGGCACCTGTGGCCGGATCAGTATATGAAGCACCTCATGAAAATCGTGGGCACCATCGGCAGACACGGAAAGGCGGTTATCGTGGGCCGGGGTGCCACGTTCATCGTTCCGCCGGCGGAAAATATCCGGTTGCGCTTGATCGCCTCACTGGAAAACCGGATCAAAAAGGTGGCAGAAGATTCCAATATCTCGGCAGATGAAGCCCGGCGGCAGATCTACAGGGTTGAGTCCCAGCGGCGTTCCTTTACCCGCCGGTTTTTTTATACAAACATTGATGAGCCCACCCATTTTGACCTGATCATCAATACCGATGACATCACCGATGATCAGGCAGTGGCCATGGTCAAGGCTCTGGTGGATACTGGTTTTAAATCATAGCCACCAGGCCTCAGAGCCCAGCGGCGGCAAAAATTAACAGCATCGTTTCCGTGATCTCGCACATGGCGCCGAGCATATCTCCGGTGATACCGCGCATGCGTCTGCGGTAAAAGCCGATCAGCCCGGCGCAGGTGATAAAAAACACTGCATTGATCAGCACCGCCCGCCACCCCAGCAGCAGGGAAGGCAGCACGCATGCCAGAATCCCCCAATACTCACCGGGCCGGAGGGGCTCTGAGAAAAGATCCGACCCGGTGCCCCCCTCGGGCCGGGCATACGGCAGAAACCGGATGCCGAAAAGCATGGCGGCTCTGGCATATGCCGGAATCAGCACCAGGATCAGAAATTTGATCCAGTCCGCCTGACCACCGGCGGCCAGGGCGGCAAATGTGCCGTATTTTGTCAGTAAAAGACAAATCAGGGCAACCGCACCCATTACGCCGATTCGGCTGTCTTTCATGATCGACAGGGCGGATTCCCTGTCCTTGTGCGCAAAAAGCCCGTCTGCCGTATCCGCAAGACCGTCCAGGTGCAGGGCACCGGTGAGTGCAGCCAGCACAATCACGTCTATGGCCCCGACCACGGCCGGTGCAAAAAAGGCGGAAAAGACCGCGTCTGCAAAGGCCAGAATCACCCCGAGCACCAGGCCCACGGCCGGAAAAAAGGTAATCATTTCCCGGGGATGGTAGGCCGCGGCCGGCCCTGCCGGCAATACCGTGATAAAGCGGAGGGCGGCGCCAAAGTGTTTCAAGTGCATCGGGATGGGAGACATTGTATTTATTGCCCGCCCATTACGGTTACGGCCACCGTGCGGTTTCTGGGCCGGTTGTCATGATTGATGGCCACCACCTGCTGCCAGGTGCCGCGGCGCATCCTGCCGTCGCGGATCTGCATGGAAATGGACGGACCGATCATGGCGGCCTGGACGTGGCTGTGCCCGTTTCCGTCGTGCCATGCCTTTTCATGCTCGTATTCCATGTCCGCAGGCGCCATGCGGTCGATGGCCCGCCGCAGATCCGTCATGACCCCGGGTTCATGTTCGATAGCGGTTAATGATCCCGTGGAGCCGTTCATGGTGGCAAAAAGCGTCCCCGTGCGGATGCCGGAGGCTTTTACCAGTGCTTCCAGATCGCCGGTGATATCTGCCATATCAATCCCGACTGCCAGTTTTACCTCGATGTCCCCGGAAAATATGGTTGTGCCCATGGTCCTCCGCCTGCCGGTTTTGAATTAAACAAACACATGATTGCCCCCCGATAAACAGCAGGTTCAATCGGTAGCACAGCTTTTCCGGAGGATCAATTATTTTGCCGCAGGCAATCTTTTTGCCGGGGTTTGCTCCGGGGGCGACAATGGTTATGTTCCACACTCAGGTCCTGGTGTAGGGCTGCGGCCTGAATTGCCCAAAAGATGCTTGACTGTTTCGGGCAAGTGGCCTAAATATTTTTTAATAAACAAAATTCAGTTGAAAGGATTAACTTGCCATGGCATTTAATATCGCTCTGGCCGGCAAGGGAGGGACAGGGAAAACCACCGTGGCCGGCCTGCTTATCAAGTATCTGTTAAAAACCAGCCGCACCCCGGTTCTGGCCGTGGACGCGGATTCCAATGCCAATTTAAACGAAGTGCTCGGCCTGGAGATCACCGACACCTTGGGGCAGGCGCGGGAGGATATGAAAAAGGGCAATGTGCCCAGCGGCATGACCAAGGACGTGTTTATTTCCATGCGCCTGGAGCAGGCGGTCATGGAATCCGGCGACTACGACCTGATCGTCATGGGCCAGCCGGAAGGGGCGGGCTGCTATTGTGCGGCCAACACCCTGCTGACCAATTTTCTGGACCGGATGCAGGAGAATTACCCCTACGTGGTGATGGACAACGAGGCGGGCATGGAGCATGTCAGCCGCATGACCACCAAAAACGTGGATGCCCTGCTCATTGTCACCGATGCATCCCGCCGGGGCCTGCAGGCCGCACTCCGGATACACGAACTGGCACAGAACTTGAATGTCGGAGTGGGCAGGAGTTATATCGTTATCAACCAGGTCAAGTCCGAGGCACCTGAGGCGGCTGTTGAAATGATCCGGGAAGCCGGGGTCGAACTCGGCGGCGTGCTTCCGGAAGATGACACGGTCTATGATTATGACTTCAGGGGCAACGCCATGATCAACCTGCCGGAAGACAACCCGGTGGTGCAGGCTGCATTTGATATATTTGAAAAAATTCTCGAAACCGAATCCGCAAAAGCCAGTGAACACGCCGCATCCTGATCTGCACATCTATTATGTAAAAGGCCACATCCGGGAGGCGGAAGACCGGTTTGACGGCGGTTTTATCGGAAACTGGCAGGAAGATGATGCAGCCTTCCTCTTTTTTGTCAGGCCCGCAGACGCGCAGGTCGATGACCTGATCCGCGAAAATTCGGATCTGGAGCTGATCGACAGGTTCCACATGCCTTACGCGGATTGGCACGGCGGCGAGATTCGGGCGTTTTCCACACAGCGTTTTCACGTGGCCCCGCCCTGGGCGGACCAGGCGCCGGGAGACGATCGGCTCGGACTGGTAATCGATCCCGGCGTGGTTTTCGGGGCGGGCACGCATCCGACCACCCGCAGCTGCCTTGAAGCGGTTGAGATCGCGTGCGACAAGGGCGCTGTCGGATCGGCGCTGGACCTGGGCACCGGAACGGGCCTGCTGGGGCTGGCTGCAGCCCGGCTGGGCTGTCAAAAAGTATTGGCAGTGGACAGCATTTACCTGGCGGCCAGAACAGCGCGGGAAAATATCGAGCGCAACCGGATGGGTTCCAGGATGCTCTCTGTTTGTGCGGATGCCGCTCAGCTTGTGGAGGTTCCGGCAGACTTGCTGATTGCAAACATCCATTTTGATGTGATGCGGCAGGTTATCGTTAATCCGGCATTTTACGAGAAAAAATGGTTTGTGCTTTCCGGGGTGCTGAGAAGCCAGTCCCGGCGCGTGGAGGAGTTGCTCTGTTACGGTCCGGGCCGCATCATTCAGCGCTGGATAAGCGAAGGAATCTGGTACACGTACCTGGGCACGTGTGGCGGTGAAGCCTGAGTAAAAGGGGCGGACATGTATATTAAATGCTGGGGTTCGCGGGGTTCCATACCGGTTTCGGGCTGTGAGTTCGAAAAATACGGCGGAGACACCACCTGTATTGAAATCCGAACCCGAAGCGATGACCTGATCATCGTGGATGCCGGCACCGGCATCCGCAGGCTGGGCAGTCAGCTCATCGGCGAAAACCGCCATGTTTATAATTTTATTTTTACCCATTCCCACTGGGATCACCTCCTGGGTTTTCCCTTTTTCAAGCCCCTCTACGATGCAGCCGCCCAGATCCGGATGCACCGCTGCCCGTTTCCCGGCAGATACGTGGAAAACATTGTCTCCAAGCTGATGCGGCCGCCGCATTTTCCGGTCCGGTATTCGGACCTGACCGCACAGGTGACGTATCTGAACGGATGTCCGGATGCCTTTGAAATCGGGTCTGCAACCGTCACCCCGATTGCCTTGAGTCACCCCAACGGCGGGTGCGGCTACAAGTTTGAGGAGGACGGCAAGACTTTTGTATTTCTCACGGACAACGAGCTGGGCTATGTTCATCCCGGCGGCTGCAGGTACACCGATTACGTGGCATTCTGCCGGGAAGCGGACATACTGATACATGATGCCGAATTCACGCCCGAGGAATATAAATACAGCATTGAATGGGGACATTCCTCCTTTATGGACACCCTCAGGCTGGCCATGGAGTCCGGGGTTAGGCAGTTGGGGCTGTTTCACCTCAACCAGGAGCGAACCGATGCGGGAATGGACCGGCTGGTCGACGGATGCCGGAGGTATCTGGCGGACAACGGCGGGCAAATGAAGTGTTTCGGTGTCAGTCGGGACATGGCGTTTGATTTGTAATGGAAAAGGAAAAAATGGCAGCGGACAACGGATGGGTGGTTGATATCCGCATGCAGCCGCCCTCTCTCGAGGACAATACCGGGGATGCCGACCGATTGAAAAAAGCTCTGGCCGCGGAACTGGGAGCGGACACGGTGGCCGCGGATCTTTACCTTTTAAAACAGCTTCCCGAAAAATTGCGTCAATGGGATTATGCCTGTCGGTGCGTGGTCTTCCGGACAAGCGGGCGCTGGCAGTTAATCACGGTGCTTGCCCCCGACAGCCGGCAGACGGCCGCGGGCATTGCCGTGGATCTGGGAACGACACGGGTGGTGCTCCGGCTGCTGGACCTGGCCTCAGGCGAGGTGCTGGCCGAGGCCGCTTTTGACAATCCCCAGACCGCCATTGGAGCCGATATTCTGACCCGGATTCATCATGCGGAAACCGCCGGTGGCGGCGAAGAGCTGCACAATCTGATCATAGCGGGCCTAAATGAGCAGTTCGCACGGATTTGCGGGGATGCGGAAATGTCCCCGGATAGCGTCTACCTGATGGCAGTGGCCGGAAATACGACCATGTCGCATCTGTTTCTGGGGCTGCCGCCGCGCTATATTATTCGCGAGCCCTATATTCCTGCAGCCAATGTCCCGGGCGCGGTCCGGGCCGATGAACTGGGTCTTGGTGTACACGATTGCGCCAGGGTGTTTGTTTTTCCGAATGCCGGCAGTTATTTCGGCGGGGACTTGATTTCAGGCGCCTATTCCGCAGGGTTCCATGAAAACGAGGAAATCGCCATTCTTCTTTTTTTCC
>JAGXKN010000028.1 GCA_018335195.1 Desulfobacterales bacterium | reverse complement strand
CTCCACCTCGGGCTGCGGCTCTTCTTCAAGGCCGAGATCAAACTCGAAGGCATCCTCGGATTCTCCGCCTGATGACGGGGTCTCGCCCAGGCCGAGGTCAAAAGCCCTGCTTTCCCGCTGATCCGCACCTGTTTCGGGAATTTCGGCTTCCGGTTCCCGGGATTCTGCAGCCGGTTCCCCGCCGCCGGACTCCTCAAAATCAAGCTCCAGCTCGAACTCTTCTTCTTCCGGACCCGCTTCTCCGGCAGCCGGTTCCGCCTCGTCCAGGTCCAGGTCCAGCTCGAAGCTTTCCGCCTCTCCTTCGGCCCCGGCTCCGGTTTCGGCTTCCGCCTCCGGCCCCGGCTTCTCAGTCTTAACCTCGGTCTCGGCCTCAACCCCGGGCTTGTGCTCCTCGACGTCCAGGTCCAGTTCAAAGTCTTCCGGTTCTGCGCCGGCTTCTTTGTCCGCCAGATCCATCTCAAAGGCTTCCGGCGCCTGCCGGGGGGATTCCGGTTCCGCCTCTGGCGCCTCTTCTTCTTCCAGCCCCAGAAAATCCGCATCCAGGTCGATTTCCGCTTCAGAAGCCGACTCCCCGAGCTCCCCGGATTCAACAGGACCCGCGCTTTCAGCGGATTCCTCATCCGCATCAACGGTCTCGGTATCTTCGCCCCAATCGAAGAGGTCGATTTCATCAAGGTCCAGGTCCAGGTCTTCTTCCTCTTCTTCGGCTTCCAGATCTTCGTCGGTGAGGTCCAGATCCAGATCAAAGGTTTCTTCTTCTTCATCGGTCCGGCCTGCGCCGGCTTCAATGTCTGCGGGTGCTGCGGTTTCTTCGGCTGCCCCGGTCGGCCCGGATGACAGGTCTGCCAAATCCAGCGGCTCGGATTCCAGGTCAGAGAGATCCAGATCGGCATCATCGTATTCCAGCTCGCTGAGCTCCAAGGTGGCATCAGGCTGCAGGTCGGCCAGATCCACTTCCTCGGTCCGGTATTCCAGTTCCGTCAGGCTGATTTCCTCGGATCCCCCTTCACGCTCGAATGTCTCTGCGCCCGGCCCCGCACCGAATTCCCCCATTTCTGCCTGCGCCCCCGGGGGGCCGGCCGCAAAACCGGGCTCCTCCCCGGATTCCGTATCCATCCGCGTACGGGTCGTATCCAGGTTCAGGTCAAAGGTCTCCTGCACGGTTTCTTCAAACGGCTCGGCATCGGTTTCAAGATCCGTTCTCGCCACTTCTTCATCCGCGGTTTCAGCCGGCTCGGATGTCAGGCCTGCCAAGTCCCGCGGATCGGATTCCAGGTCCGAGAGCTCAAGATCGGCATCGTCGTATCCAAGCTCGTCGAGTTCCACGGTGGCTTCAGGCTGCAGGTCGTCCAAATCCAATTCCTCTTCTTCCTCCGGCTCAGCCGGGCCAGAGGATTGCGCTTCATCACCGTCTTCTTCTTCGCCAAAGTCCAGCTCCGGCTCGTCCTCGTCAAAATCCAGCCCCGGAAAATCGAATTCCGCCTCGTCGGCTTCCTGGTCGGAAGTTGACGCCGGCTCCTCTTCCTCCTCGAGGGAAGACGTCAGTTCATCAGAAAACAGGTCATCGAGCTGTTTTTCGGTCTCGGCCGCGTCCTCGAAAAACGTCGGTGTGCCGGTCTGGGCTTCGTCTTGGGCGGGGCGCTGGCTGCCGGGACGATATTGCGCGAACTTTTCTGTTTCGGCGGAGGGAGGGTAGGCCACAAAGATATGCTGGCACCTGGAGCACTTCACGGTCGAACCGTTTTGGCTGATCAGGCTGGCCTTGATTTTAAAACTTGTGCCACACGCCTCACAGGTGATGATCATTTCGGGTCCTCGCTGGTTAAATTTTTGATCGCATATATGGCGGGCAGGTACCTGTATTTTTCTCCATAATCCAGACCATATCCCACAAGAAATCCTTCATCTACCGGAAAACAGGCATAATCGGCCCGGAGATCGTTGATCCGCCGCTCCGTTTTATCAATACACGCACACACCCGTATGCTTCTGGGATGGTAAGCCGCAAGACAGGAAATGAGTTTTTCAATTGTCAGCCCCGTATCGAGGATGTCCTCGACAATCAATGCGTGCTTATCCCGGATGTCTGTGCCCAGTTCATGAAGCAGCCGGACTTCTCCTGAAGACGTGTCTTCCTTGCCGTAGCTGGAGGTGCGAATAAACTCGATTTCCACTGGTATTTCCAGCCGGCGTACCAGGTCGGCCATAAATACAAAAGCACCTTTTAATACGCCGATTAAAACCAGCGGTTCGCCCCTGTAATCTGCTGAGATCTGTCGCCCCAGGTCGGTAACTCTTTTCTGGATCTCGGCTTCGCTCAGGACGGGTAATAGTTCAGGCACAGACATTTATTTTTTCAAGGTTACGGCGTTGATTATGATTTAAATAAAAATTAGTATCTTGCCATATTTCCGAAAAAATATAAACGGTATAAATATTGCGGCATTCAATCTTTATAAATTGCCGCTATATTAATATTTTACCCAAGCGATTCTGTTTTGTCAATAAAATTGACACGATCCCGCGGGGTCTGCCCACAAAACCCCGTAACCCGGACATTCAAACGCCGGAATGCAGCCCCGCAGAGCACGCAAAAAAGGCAAAACAAACAAGCAGGCCGGCTTTTGCCGCGTGCCGAATAAAAAAACCGACGGTTGTGCCCGAAACAGGCACCTCCATCGGTTTCTGCGTCCGGGATGGTCGCGGACTTTTTACAATCCGGTTTCTGCCAGGCTTTCGATCAGTTCGCGCTGTTTGTCCGTGAGCTTTTTGGGCATTTTCACATTGATCACCACATACATATCCCCTTTTCCGCTGTCCCGCATGTGGGGAAGCCCCTGTCCGGGCAGCCGCAGCCTGCTCTTATGCTGGGTGCCGGCAGGGACCTTCATGCTGAGGTGCTTGCCGTCAAGCGTGGGCACTTCCACTGTGGTTCCCAGAAGCGCCTCTGTAAGCCTGACTTCCCGGTTTACGTAAAGATCGTATTCCTTCTGCGAATATACCGGGTCCTCGGTTAGTTTTGAACGGATGTATAAATCGCCGCTGGGGCCGCCGTACGGGCTCGGCTCCCCTCTGCCGGTAAGCCGGACCTTTTTTCCGGTGATCAACCCCTTGGGGATTTTCACGGTCAGCGACTCGGTTTTTCCGGACGGCGTCTGCAGGGAAACGGTTTTCGAGGTTCCCGTGGCGATTTCCTGAAGGCTCAGCGGCAGCTCGTATTCCACGTCCTGCCCCTTCATCCGGGTTTGCGCCTGCTGGCCTCCGCCACCGGCCCCGCCGAATCCGAACATGCTCTCCGGATCAAAGGAAAACTGGGTTCTTCGGCCGGTTTTGCCCCGGCCACCGCCGCCGCCGAACGAGAAAAACGAGGATCCGCCGAAACCGAATTCCCGGAGAATATCACCCAGGTCCACATCCTTGAAAATGTCTTCCTGGCTGTAGCGCTGCCGGAAATCCTCGTCCCCATAGGAATCATACTGCTTGCGCTTTTCCGGATCGCTGAGAACGGCATAGGCTTCACTGATTTCCTTGAACTTTTCCTCGTTCTCCTTGGACCCGGAAGCGTGATCCGGATGATACTTCATGGCCAGTTTCCGGTAGGCCTTTTTGATATCCTCCTGGGACGCGTTTTTGTCCACGCCGAGTACTTTGTAATAATCCTTCTGGGCCATATTTCAATCACCGTTTCCGTGTTGTTTTTATTATTGATGGCACCGTACAAAGTCCAATATCTGCGTTACGCGCTTTTTCTCAGAATTTCCCGTACAGCTAAGTACGCTGCATTCTTCGAAATTGCGCAAGCCTTAATCTTAAACTTTTTACAGCGCCATCTGAAATTAGACTTTTTACGGGAGCATTATTATTATCCTAAAATAATCCGCATCCGGGTGATGTCAAGACCCCGGGGACCCTGAACCAGCCGAAAAACTTATAAATTTGTACCTTGTACCTTTCCGCCGCCCCCCGTGTCCCCGGTGCCTGCCTTCAGGGCCACCATGAGCACCGAAAGGGCTGCCGGGGTCATGCCGTCAATGCGCGAAGCCTGGCCCAAAGACAGCGGCCGCACCTTGTCGAGCTTTTCGCAAAGCTCGTTGGAAAGCCCGTGCACCGCGGAAAAATCAAAATCCTCCGGTATCCGGGTGTTTTCCATGTCCCTGAACTTCTCGATTTCCTTTTCCTGCTTGCGGATATAGCCCTCGTACTTGACAGCGATCTCCACCTGGCCGATCACCCGGGCGTCAAGCGGCGCTTCCGGAGGCGCAAAGTTGCGGACCACGTCGTAGTCCAGCTCGCTGCGCTTAAGCAGCCGTTCTGCCGGGGTACCGGTTTTAACCGGAGAGGAGCCCCGGTCTGCGAGGTACTGGTCCAGTTTCGGCCCGGGCTTGAGCACGGTTTTGCCCAGCCGCGCAATCTCCTCGTCGATTTGCCTGCGGCGCTGCCTTAGATCCTTTGCGGCCTCCGCGTCGATCAGGCCCAGCTCGTGGCCGATTTCCATCAAGCGCAAATCCGCGTTGTCCTCCCGGAGCATGAGCCGGTACTCTGCCCGGGATGTAAACATCCGGTAGGGCTCGCTGGTCCCCCTTGTCACCAAGTCATCGATCATGACGCCCATGTAAGCCTGGGAGCGATCCAGCACAAAGGCATCCCGGTTCTGCACCCGGCAGGCGGCATTGACCCCGGCCCACAGGCCCTGGGCCGCGGCTTCCTCGTAGCCGGAAGTGCCGTTGATCTGGCCGGCCAGGTACAGGCCGCGCAAGTGCCGGGTTTCCAGGGTGGGCAGCAATTGCAGGGGGTCCACGTAATCATATTCAATGGCATAGGCCGGGCGCATGATTTCGGATTCCTCCAGGCCGGGGATCGTACGCACCAGCGCAAACTGGATTTCCAGGGGCAGGCTGTTGCCCAGGCCGCTGACGTAAATCTCCTTCGTATCCAGGCCTTCGGGTTCCAGGATCACCTGGTGGCTCGTGCGGTCCGGAAATTTCACCACCTTGTCCTCAAAAGAGGGGCAGTACCGGGCAGAGACCCCGGATATAAAACCGCCGTAAAGCGAGGAATGGGAAATGTTTTCCGAAACAGTGCGGATAGTTTCCGCGTTGGCCGCACCGATATAGCTGGGAACCTGCTGCAGTCCCAGGCCGGGGGACGTATAAGAAAACGGCCGCGGATGGAGCTGTGAATCCTGGCGCTCAAGGACGGAAAAGTCTATGCTGTCGCGGTGCAGGCGGGGGGGCGTGCCGGTTTTCATCCGGCCCATGGAAAAGCCCAGCGACTTTAAATCCGCGGCCAGCCCCTCGGCGGAAAACTCCCCGGCCCGGCCGGCCATAAAAGAGAGGTCCCCGATATGCACCCGGCCGGCCAAAAACGTGCCGGTGGCCAGGACCACGGTCTGTCCGTAGACCGCAAACCCCGTACGGTCCACAATGCCGACCGCCCGATGGTTTTCCACCAGGAGCCGGTCTACGAGGATCTGCCGGATATCGAGGTTGGCCGTGTCTTCCAGCACCGCCTTCATGGTCATGTGATAGCGCTGCTTGTCGTTCTGGGTGCGCGAGGAGTGCACGGCCGGCCCCTTGCGGGTATTTAGCGTGCGGAAATGAATTGCGGTGCGGTCCGTCACCCGGGCCATTTCCCCGCCCAGGGCGTCAATCTCGCGCACCAGCTGCCCCTTGGCCATGCCGCCGATCGACGGGCTGCACGGCATGGCCGCGATCTTGTCCAGGTCAATGGCCGCCAGCATCACCCGGCAGCCCATCCGCGCCGCGGCCAGGGCGGCCTCGCAGCCGGCATGGCCGGCGCCCACCACGATGACGTCGTATGTTTTTGAATTGGTTGTCATTTTTGGACTCTCGGATTCCGATCCCGGAACAATGCCAAAGAATTGAATTCCAAAACTATTTAAAACTTATTCCGGCTTTTTCGATTTTAACCGGCCAAAAACTTTGCCTGTCGGCCGTGTTCTTGTTATTTATTGGATGACGTCATCATATGACCGGTTTCGGCACCGGTCAAGGCATTTGGCGGGGACACGGAAATTTCATGCAGACTCGTTATACGGACTTAAACAACTACTTACGGGGTATCTTCGGCTGCAGGGTACAAAAAATCACCCTGGATGCCGGTCTGGGTTGCCCCAACCGGGACGGCACCATCTCAAGCACAGGCTGCATCTACTGCAACCAGAAGGGCTCGGGTACCGGCGCCCGCGCGCTCGGCAAATCCATTGCACAGCAGGCGGAAGAAGGCAGGCAGGCGCTTGGCAGGCGCTACAAGGCAAAAAAATTCATCGCCTATTTCCAATCCTACACCAACACATATGCCCCGGCAGACCGACTGAAGCAGCTCTATGACCAGGCCCTGCAGATCGACGGCATGGTGGGGCTTTCCGTGGGAACCCGGCCCGACTGCGTGGATGCTGAAAAACTCGACCTGCTGGAAAGTTACGCGGACCAATACCTGGTGTGGGTGGAATACGGGCTTCAGTCCGCCCATGATGCGACCCTGGCGCGGATCAACCGCGGACACGACTTTGCCGCGTTTGAAAAAGCCGTGGCGGGTGCCCGCAAAAGGGGACTCAATGTCTGTGCCCACGTGATTCTCGGACTGCCCGGGGAATCCGAGTCGCAGATGATGGAAACCGCCAGGACCCTTTCGGCCATGGACGTAAACGGGGTCAAGATCCACCTGCTCTACGTGGTCCGGGGAACCGTACTTCACCGGTGGTATGAACAGGGCCGCTACAAGTGCCTTACCCGGGACCAATACGCGGAGCTGGTCTGCGCCTTCCTTGCCCGCCTGCGCCGCGACATCGTGATTCAGCGCCTGACCGGCGACCCGCACCCGAACGAGCTCATTGCGCCGCAATGGGCCATAAAAAAGGGCGAAACCCTTGAAAGGATCCGCAATACCCTGGAAAAGCGGGATTTATACCAGGGCCAAGCCGCCGGATAGCCGCTTCATGCCGGCAAAACCGGCCGAACCCGCGCGGGATACGAGCAGGGGCCCGAAAAAGTTGTTGATTTATTACGTTTTTAATGGCAGTTTACCGTTAACGCAATCTATAATGATGCCTTGCGATGCATAAATACGTTCCTTAAAAGTGAACCCGCAAACATAAAAAGGAGCACCAATGCGAAAGATATTATTATTTATCGGTATTTGTGCCATGGCTGTATTCATTTCCTCGGCCTGCAGTGCAGCGGATATGTACTTCAGCGTAAAAACCGGGGTGACGGTACCTGCGGACTCAGATGCGACTTTTGCCGGCGGAGATTCGGCCACCTTTGAATTCGATCCGGGTGTTTCCGTAATGTGTGCCATAGGTGGACAGATAAATGAGCGCATGCGGATCGAACCGGAGCTGGCATACCAGAAAAACGACCTGGACCAGGCAAGCTCGTCCGGAGCCAGTGCATCCGCAGATGGTGATCTTACAAGCATTTCCTTTTTGACAAACTTTTATTATGATTTCATCAACGAAAGCCCGTTTACACCGTATTTAAGCGCGGGAATCGGCTTTGCCCAGATCGAGGTAGACGATATCGCATCAGCCGTGCTCACCGAAAGCATTGGAAGCGATGAAGATACCGTGTTTGCATATCAGTTCTCCGGCGGTATCGGATGGGCACTGGGCGAACGCGTTACCCTTGATTTTTCCTATCGCTATTATGCCACAGAGGAACCGCATTTTACACCGGCTGACTCGGAATTTAAAAGCCACAATTTATATGCCGGCGCCAGGTTCTCCTTTTAAATCAGGCCCACCCCGGACGCATCCGCCAAACAGAAAACAAAAGCCCGATCTTTTGATCGGGCTTTTTTATGGAACAAAATTGTTGTTTCTCCCGAAGGACCCGGCCGAAATAAAAACGCCCGGCCTTCTGACCGGGCGTAAGTATTTGATATGGCGGAGAGAGAGGGATTCGAACCCTCGAACGGGTGTTACCCCGTTACTCGCTTAGCAGGCGAGCGCCTTCAGCCAGCTCGGCCATCTCTCCGCAGGGTTTTATGTTTTTTCTGGCGGAGGGAGTAGGATTCGAACCCACGGAGCTTTCGCTCAACGGCTTTCAAGGCCGCCGCCTTAAGCCACTCGGCCATCCCTCCGATTCGACAGCATTTATGTATCAGAACCCGAACCCGCGGGTCAATAGTTTTATCCGGGGCCGCAAGCACGGGCGGCTTCATTTGATGCCGTTTGTATTGACATGAATCATAAATGCCTTATTATGAGATATCATTGGTATTTTTATAATAAATTCCGTACCGCTGGTTTTCAACCGCGCTGCGCAAGTCCATCAGGAGTTGCTTTATGAAACAGAAATACGCCATTTCAAAGGACGAAAAAACCGGAGATCTTTCCATCCAGGAGTATGCCGAACTCAGCAAGGACATGTTTTCCCTGGTATGCGAAGAATCCTACAAAAAGGACCGAATTGAAAAAGCCATTGACGAGGGGCGCAACGCCCTGATCAATACCCTGCGCACACCCAACCTGTACCCCATCTCCGATTATATTGAAAAGATCGCGGATACGATTACGGATTTCTATCAGGCAAAAGGCGGGCAAAACGGTCCGATTGAACTGGTATTTGACGATATAGAGCTTTTCAGACGCGAAGAAGAGTCGGCATCAGAAGAAGAAGAGGGGTCTGTGAAAATAGACGATCTGCTGGATGACGATTCCGCGGAGGAAGATTCTTCCAAGAAGAAGGAAGAATAGACCCTCCGGAATTATAGAATAAGGAGACACTGTCATGTTTGAAACCAAAGAACAGGTTTTTGAAAAGGTCATGCAACAGGAAAAGCCTGTGTGCCCGCACTGCGGAGAGAAGATGAAAATCTGGGAGATTCCCCCCATTGCAGTGGGCGACGGGCTGGGCTGGGATTCGCCTTATATGTATGTTTGCTTCAACGATGAATGCCCGCTATTTATACAGGGATGGGACGACCTCTGGGAAAATTATGCCCATAACGCTTCGTATCGGTGCATTAAAAGCCCCCACAGCAGCAACTTCGAAATCATGCCCGTGTTCAGTTCCATGGGCGGGCAGGGCCAGATCATTGACGACGAAGTGGTCGCCGCCCGGGAAGCGTTAAAGGAATCCACCAAAAAGGGATTTTCCATCCTGGCCGAATGCTACGTGTCCAAGGACTCGGTCACCTGCGTCCAGATGCTGCTTGACCCTTCCGAACCGGCCCGGGTCCGCATGAAGGCCGCGGAAATGGCAGGGGATCTTGCCGGGCTGGAAGCTCTGGAAGTGCTGAACAACCGGAATTTCGGCAATCAATTGCTGCAGTCCAAGGCGGACGAAGCCATTGGCAGGATCCATGAACGCCATTTTACCCGGGAGTGCCCGTTCTGCGCAGAGATCATCAAAAAGCGCGCCAAAGTCTGCAAACACTGCGGCAAAGAGGTTGCCGGCATCTAGGGGGTAATCGTTCAGCTCCCGGCGTCGGGGGAAATCCTGTCGATAATCGCCTTGTCCAGGGCTTCATCGAACTTCAGATGAATGGAGTAATCATCAAATCCCTGGTATTGGATCGCGGCCACCCGCCCTTCCCGGTTTACCGTCTGGCGTTCCCCGTTTTTGAACACCAGGTCGAACTTGATCCGCAGCCTGCCGCCCAGTAGCATACGGATCGAGTCCGGCCGGGATGTTTTGATCAGAAACGATACGCCCCCTGCGGAAATATCTGCGATCTCTCCTTTATACGCCGGGCTGCGTGGCTTGCCTGCATTGTCGAGCAGCTGGAACACGATCTTGCCGGAAACCAGTATGCGGGGAAAAGACCGTCGTTCCAGGTTTGACTGTTCAAGCTCTTTTTTTACCCGGTCGTTTTGCGTGCAGAAATCAAAAAGCCGGGACTCGAGTGCAGGGGCCTCATTCTTCCATTTCCGGATCACATCGCGCTCCAGAAAAGTTGTCTTCACCCTGGACAGCGCGATAATGGACACCGTGGACACGGTTGCGGAAAAAAACTGCTCGTAGCCGAAATTATCGCCGGCCCCGAGCGTGATTAAGTGGATCTCCTCGCTGTCGCGCCGGAACACCCCCTTGACCTCGCCCTGGTGGATAAAGTAGAGGCGGTTGGATATCTCCCCCTGCTCCATAATCTCTTCGCCGGCCTCGAAATCCCGGGTTTTCATGGAATAATACAGGGCATTGCCCTCCCGGGCTGAAAGCTGTGCGTACAGATCCGACCAGATATCCAGGTGCTCGCTGTCGCGCCCCTGCTTTTTTGCCTCCTCGATCACATCTCCGGCGCGCACGATCTCCCGGATCGCCATGGGATCGGCCTCATACATTTTTGCGTAAAGCGATTCGGCCTTATCAAAATCTTTTTCCGCGGCATAGGCTGAAATCAATTCATATAAAATCCCCAGGGCCTCTTCGCTCCGGTTTTCCCGGATATACTGATCCACGCGCGATTCCTGTGTTTCTCTGTTTTCGGCTGACAATGGGCAAACCTCCTCTTTTGTCGGGCTATCCCCTTTTAATGTTGGCCAGTGCATTTGCGGGCGCGGATCGGTCTAGTATTCATTCTACCTGCTCGCATGCCTTCCCGTCAACGGATACAGGCAAATATTTGGATTTGCCGCGCTTAAGCCAAATAAAAAATCAATCGCCGCCTGTTTCACGGGGCGTCCCCTTTACCTCAGGGTCTTCACTGACCCAGCGTCCGACATTGACATTCATGCTGTCATAGGACCGGAATACCAGGCGTGCTTTTTCCACCTGCTTTTCCGAAAGGCGCACCGGCTCTGCCCGGCCGATCATTTGTCCGGCGCGCGCGGCATCCGGCAGCGCCTCCGGGCCCTGGCCGATCTGCTTTGCCGAAACCGTTTCAAATACCAGGGCGGTCTGCCCGTCTGAAGCAGCGGCATAGGGCACCACTGAATCAAAAGCAATCCGGGCTGCGGCAATCACTTCCTTTTTACGGGAATCCAGCGATCCGGCTGCGCACTTGATCACAAGAAAGGGTCGGTCTTCGGCAAAGACAACCAGGTCCACCGCGGAATCGTATGGTTCTCCTGCCACGGTAAAGGCCACCGGCACGTCCACCGCTATTTGGGACGGGGAAAACCCCTTTTCTTCCACCAGCATCCGCTCTATGGCCTGGCGATTGGCTTCAGCCCCGACATCCGGTACGGATCTGCCGGTAATGTAATCGGTAATCATTTCATAGGGCTTGATTGTCTGCATGCATGCCTCATGTGCCAAGGATCAAGTTTTTCCCGGTCATTTCCGGGGGCCGGGAAATGCCCAGGATATGCAGTACGCTCGGCGCAATATCGCCGAGCACGCCGGTTTCCAGTTGAAGCTCTGCGGGCCAGTCGCCCACGGCAATAAACGGCACCGGGTTCATGGTGTGGGCCGTGTGGGGGGAGCCGTCCGGCTCGCGCAGGCGGTCGGAGTTGCCGTGGTCCGCGGTGACCAGTACTGCGTATCCGTGCCCGCGGGCGCAATTCACGACCTTTTCCACGCACCGGTCCACGGTTTCAGCAGCCTTGACCGCGGCCGCCATCACGCCCGTGTGCCCCACCATGTCCAGGTTGGCAAAGTTGATCACCACCAGGTCGTATTTGTCCGAGTCCATTCGGGTCACGGCTTCGTCGGCCACATCCGGGGCGCTCATCTCCGGCTTTTCGTCATATGTGCCCACCTCCCGGGGAGAAGGAATCATCCTGCGGTCCTCGCCTTCAAACGGTGTTTCCTCGCCGCCGTTGAAAAAATAGGTCACGTGGGCGTATTTTTCCGTTTCCGCCAGCCGGAGCTGGCAAAGCCCGTTTTCGCTGACCACCTGCCCCAGGATCTTTTCCAGGTGCACGGACCCGAAAGCCACGGGCAGGTCAAAGGTTTCGTCATACTGGGTCATGCACACGAATTGACTGAGCTCAGGGGTCTTTTCCCGGTCAAACATGTCAAATCCCGGTTCCGTAAAGGCCCGGGTAATCTGGCGGGCCCGGTCCGGCCGGAAATTAAAGAAGATCATCCCGTCACCGTCATTGACCGTGGCCATCGGGGTGCCCTCGGCATCGACAATTGCCACCGGCTCCGCGAACTCGTCTGTCTCTCCCCGGGCATACGCGTTTTTTACCGCTGAGACCGGATCGGTTTCATGTCTGCCCCTGGCCAGGGTATAGAGGTCATAGGCTTTCTGCGTTCTTTCCCACCGGGTGTCGCGGTCCATGGCAAAAAAGCGGCCGCATACGCTGGCAATTTTTGCTCGCGGGTACTGCTCCAGATACGCCTGCAGCCGGCCGATATACCCCAAACCGCTGTCGGGCGGGGTATCCCGGCCGTCGAGGATGGGATGAATACAGACTTTTTCCACTCCGTATTTTTCGGCCATATCAACCAGTGCAAACAGATGGCTGAGCTGGCTGTGAACCCCGCCGTCTGATACCAGCCCCATCAGGTGAAGGGCCGAGCCCCGCGCTTTGACCGCTTCCATGGCTCCGCTCAGGGCCGGATTTTCATAAAAGGAACCGTCCCGGATGGCCAGATCGATTCGAAGCAATACCTGGTAAACCACCCGGCCCGCGCCGATATTAAGATGCCCCACCTCGGAATTGCCCATGATGCCGTCGGGAAGGCCGACCGCCTCGCCCGTGCACTTGAGCTGCGTATTGGGGTATTGTTCCATCAGGCCGTCGAGATAAGGCGTATCTGCCACGGATATGGCATTATGCGGACCCGGTTCGCCGAGCCCCCATCCGTCGAGAATCAGAAGAACACATCGTTTGCCGGCAAGCTCATTCATTGTTATCTGTCTTTCTTTCCGCCTGCTGTTGCCGGTCGATCATTTCCGATATGTCGATCCGCGCGGCATCGGCCCACAGGCTCTCCAGATCATAGAATCGCCGCACCGGATCGTAGAAAACGTGAATCACCACGTGGCCGTAATCAATCAGCACCCACTGGCCGTCCTTGACCCCTTCCACGCTGATCGACCGGATGCCCGCCTTTTTCAGGTCCTTTTCGATGAATTCCGCAATCGCAGAAACCTGCCGGTTGGAACGGCCGCTGCAGATCACGAACACATCGGCCACGTCCGTTACATGACGGACATCAAGCACCACGGGATCCATGGCCTTGCGGCCCAGCGCCGCGGTCACGTAAGGCTTGAGCTCCGGATCCAGTTCCGACGCATTCATAGATACAACCCTTTTTTATAAAGATAAGCCGCCGCTGCATCCGGCACCAGGTACCGGATGGAGCCGCCTTCGGCCACCAGCGAACGGATCCGGGTGGCGGAAATGTCCAGGGGGGTGACTTCAAACGGATATACGGCGCATTTGTCAGGATGGAAGAATCCGCGCCTTTCCGGATCATATGCATACTGCGGAGAAACCCGGCCGGCGATGACCTCTGAAATGCGTTCGATCCACCCGGTTTGCCTCCCGGGTTCCGGCCTGGAAATCACGATCATCTCGATGCGGTCAAAAAGCGCAAGATACGACTTCCAGGTATCAATCTCGGCAAAGGCGTCCATACCCATGACCAGGTAGCACTGCGAAGACCGCCCCGAGGCGGAGAAAAACTGGTCTACCGTATCAATGGTATAGGAACGGCCCCGGCGGCGGAGTTCGGCGTCAGAAACGGAAAAAGCCGGGTTATCCGCAGTTGCGGCCGCCAGCATTTCATACCGGTCCGCTGCCGGCAACAGCCCCTTTTCCTCCTTGTGGGGCGGGTTTGCGGCCGGAATAAAATACACCGTGTCCAGGCCGAAACCTTCCCGCACTTCTTCGGCCACGCGCAGATGGCCGAAATGCACGGGATTGAATGTTCCCCCGAAAAGTGCCGCCCGCTGCAAGATCAACCTTTCCTCATGACCGGATCTGCCCCTCTCCGAGCACCACGAACTTGGTGGTAGTCAGCTCCCGGATTCCCATTGGGCCGAAGGCATGCAGCTTGGAGGTGCTGATGCCCATTTCCGCGCCCAGTCCGAGCTGACCGCCGTCATTAAACCGCGTGGAGGCATTGACCAGGACCACCGAGGAATCCACCTCCCGCAGGAAGCGATGGGCCCGCTGAAAATCGGCGGTGACAATGGCCTCGGTATGCTTGGACCCGTATTGTGCGATATGCGCCATGGCCGCATCCATGCTGTCCACGATTTTCACCGCCAGGTTCAGGTCCAGAAACTCGGCATACCAGTCTTCCTCCGTCGCCGGCAACGCATCTGCCACGATCTGACGGGTCTGCTCGCATCCGCGCAATTCCACGCCCGCCTCGGAAAAGCGGCGGGCCATTTCCGGCAGAAACCCCGCTGCGGCTTCCCTGTGCACCAACAGCGTTTCCATGGCATTGCAGACCCCCGGGCGCTGAACCTTGGCGTTAAAGCAGATTTCGCCGGCCATGTCCGTATCCATGGCGGCATCCACGTACACGTGGCAGACCCCCTTGTAATGTTTTAGCACAGGGATCCGGGAATGATCCACCACAAACCGGATCAGGCCCTCACCACCCCGTGGAATGATCAGGTCCACGAATTCCTCCTGCTGGAGCAGTGCGTGCACCGCCTCCCGGTCCCGCACGGGCACAAGCTGAACCGCGTTTTCCGGCAGCCCGGCCTCGGCGAGGCCTTCTGCAACGGCTGCTGCCAGGGCTTGATTGGAGCGCAGGGACTCCGAGCCGCCCCGCAGGATCACCGCGTTTCCCGACTTAATGCACAAACCGGCTGTATCAATTGTCACATTGGGCCGGGACTCGTAGACAATGCCGATAACGCCCAGGGGGATCCGCATGCGGCTGACCGCAAGGCCGTTGGGCCGGATCCAGGTTCCCTCCGTGGAGCCTACCGGATCTTCCAGGCCGGCCACATCGCGCAGGCCGTCTGCCATGGCGGAAAGCGTGGCATCCGTGATGGTCAGCCGGTCGATCATGGCATCAGGCAACCCGTTTTCCCGGGCCTGTTCCACGTCTTTGGCGTTTTCCGACTGGATTTCCGGGGCCCTCTGGGTCAGCTTCTGCGCAATGGCTTCCAGTGCCTCGTTCTTTTTGACCGAAGCGCACCGGGATAGCTCTCCTGCGGCCGCCCTGGCGGCTTTTGCCATTTCAATCACTGTGGATTCAACACTCATAACCTAAACCCCCTTTTTATAATACCAATCCTAACCACCGACCACCGACTACCGACCACTGACCACCGATTCCAGAACCGTCATATTGTTTCTGTGAATGACCTCGTCATAAGGTTTTTCGCCCAGTTTTTCCGCGATCTGCCGGCTCTGGCACCCCTTGATCCGGCGGATGTCCGCGGCACTGTAATTAACCAGGCCGGCGGCCAACCGGCGGCCCCGGCCATCGACGATATGCACCGGAGCGCCGACGCCGAAATCGCCTTCCACGTCCGTGATGCCCCCGGAAAGCAGACTCTTGCCCTTTTCCAGAATCGCCCGGACCGCACCGTCGTCAATCTTCACCGAACCCTTCGGTTTCAGGGTGAATCCGATCCAGGATTTCCGGTTGGACAGCTTGTGATCCGCCGGGGTAAAAAAGGTTCCATGCTTTTGTCCGGAAAAAAGCTTCAGCAGGATATCGGTTTGCAGTCCGTTGGCAATAACCATGGGAATGCCGGCCACGGTCGCCTTGCGCGCGGCCCGGATCTTGGACAGCATCCCGCCGGTGCCCAGCACCCCGGGCATGCCGCTGGCGGTTTTCTCGATATTCCGATTGATATCGCTGACCACGGATATCTGTTTTGCCTCCGGATCCGACCGGGGATCGCCGGTATACAGACCGTCGATATCCGTGAGGTTGACCAGGATATCCGCGTTCATCATCAGCGCAATCAATGCTGACAGGTTATCGTTGTCTCCGAACTTGATCTCTTCGACCACAACGGTGTCGTTTTCATTGATAATCGGCAGCACCCCCCAGGCCATCAGGGTGTGCAGGGTGTTTCTGGCATTGAGATACCTGCGGCGGGAAGCGGAAAGATCATCACTGGTCAGCAGAATCTGGGCAACCTGCCGGCCGTAGTGTGCAAAGGCGTTTTCATAGGAGAGAATCAGGCCCGCCTGTCCCACCGCGGCAACCGCCTGCCGCTTGGGAATCTCGTCGGGGCGCGCGGCAAGCGCCAGCTTTTTCTGCCCGGCGGCCATGGCGCCCGAAGAAACCAGCAGCACTTCCAGGCCGTGGCTTATCAATTCGCAGATCTGGCGACTCAGGCTGTTTACGATCTCGACGTTCAGTCCCCCGGACCCGGTAAGCACGCCGCTGCCTACCTTGATCACCGCGCGGGCGGCATTTTTGAAAAACAATTTGCGATCAGTTTCCATGAACCTGTTTCCGGGTGTTGGCCATCTCGTTTAACCGGTCCACCAACTCCTTGATACCCCGGCCGGTTGCCGCGGATATCGGGTAGACCGGCAGGCTGCCTGAAGCGGCCTGAAAACGCGCTGCGTTCTCGGCGGCCTCCGGCAGGTCGATCTTGTTTAAAGCCACGATCTGGGGTTTTTCCAGCAATTCCGGGGAAAATCCGGCAAGCTCCGCATTAATGGCTTCATAAGCCGCAAGGGGGTTTTCCGGATCCATTTCGCGGGCGTCGACCAGGTGCAGCAGCAGCCGGGTGCGTTCCACGTGCCGCAAAAAGCGAACACCCAGGCCTGCGCCCTGGTGGGCGCCCTGGATTAAACCAGGGATGTCTGCCACGACAAACGGCTCGCCGCTTTCAGGGGCAACCACGCCGAGAACGGGGTTGGTGGTGGTAAATGGATAATCCGCGATCTTGGGGCGAGCGGAAGAAATCCGGCTGATCAGGGTGGACTTGCCGGCATTGGGAAAACCGATGATGCCGATATCTGCGAGGAGTTTGAGGTCCAGCTTGAAATTCCGGGTCTCTCCCGGTTCACCCGGCTGGGCATGGCGGGGGGCTCGATTCGTGGAAGTGGTAAAGCGCCTGTTGCCGCGTCCCCCCTGGCCGCCGCGGGCAACCACCACGGTTTCTCCGGGGTTGAGACAGTCGTGGACGATATCTCCGGTGTGCGCGTCGCGAATAACAGTTCCCGGCGGGACCTCGATGACCAGGTCCGTGCCGCTTTTGCCGGTTTTTTGCCGCCCCTGCCCGGGTCCGCCGTCTGCTGCCTTGAAGCTACGCTTGTATTTGAAGCGGTGAAGCGTTCTCAGGCGTTCAGAGGTGCGGATTACCACATCTCCGCCGTTGCCTCCGTCGCCGCCGTCCGGGCCGCCCCTGGGGATGTATTTTTCGCGCCGAAAGCTGACGCAGCCGGCTCCCCCGTGTCCGGCGGCAACATCGATTGACACTTCATCTATAAACTTCACGCTGCATGTACGCTGACTTTTTTCCGGGAACGGCCCATCCGCTCAAAGCAGACCCGGCCGTCGATCTTGGCAAACAAGGTGTAATCCTTGCCCATGCCGACGTTCTCACCGGGATGGATCTTGGTGCCCAGCTGCCTGACCAGGATATTGCCGGCCCGCACCGACTGACCGCCGTAACGCTTTATCCCGCGACGCTGTCCCCGGCTGTCCCTGCCGTTCTTGGAGCTGCCGCCCGCTTTTTTGTGTGCCATTTTCCTGCCTCTTTATATTCAGAATTTCGAAATTCAAATATCGAAATTCGAAACAAAATTAAAATGTCGAATCTTCAAAACGCAAGGCCAAAGCTGATTCGCTGTTTTGACAATTCGATATTGCTTCGAATTTCGGATTTTGTGCTTCGGATTTCCGGCCTTTACTGGGTGGCGATGCTGTCGATCTTCACTGCCGTGAAAGGCTGGCGATGCCCCTGTTTTCTGCGGTATCGCTTGCGGCGCTTGTACTTGAAAACCAAGGTCTTCTTGGAACGCCCCTGCTCCACGATTTTCGCCCGGACCGCGGCGGTTTCAAGCACGGGCTGTCCGAACGACATCTCATCGCCGTCAGCCAGCATCAGCACCTGGTCAAAGGTGACCGTATCCCCGACATCGCCGGGTATTTTTTCGATTCGCAAAAGATCGCCTTCAGCCACCCTATATTGCTTGCCGCCTGTGGCAACAACTGCATACATGGTCAAACCTCCCCAAACAGGTATTTAAGAAATTTAACAATTATATTCGGTTTTATCAGTTTGTCAACAAAAATCACGCAAAAGGGGTTCATCCATCGGGTTGATGAATGAACCCCGTAATAGTGAGTCTCCACCCGTATATCGGGTGTCCTCAGGAAGCCTCCATAAAGGGGGGCGAAAAAAATACAGGGAATAAATTCGACATTCGAAGCACGAATATCGAAACAAATTCTGATGACAAAAATTCAAAATCCGAAACAAATCCAGAAAATAAAACAACTGTTGGTTATTCTGATTTCGGATTTGTTTATCTCTTACGGGATGCTAACGCGCGAATTTCATACTTTTATTATCCGGCCAGTTCCTCCTTCACGCCGGTGACCACCTTGTAGAGCACGGTCAGGACCAGAAAGCCCACGGCGTAAACGCCAATGGTAATCAGGACCTCCGGCACGGTCGGCACGTACTCGGTAATCTCATGCAGGGGGTTGGGGATAAATCCGCCGGAGATCATGCCAAGCCCCTTGTCGATCCATATGCCGACAAAAACGAAAACGCAGGCAAAGCCCAGCGTGGTTTCATTCTGTCGGGCCTGCGGGATGATCAGCAGGATAATGGCGGCCACCACCAGGGCGATGGATGTCCACATCCAGGGCACCAGCGCGCCGTGTCCGTGCAGCCCGAAAAACAGGTATTCGAGATGCGCCGTATGCTCGGGAATCTGGCTGTATGCGGCCACAAACACCTCGCAGAGAAAGAAAAACAGGTTGGCAAGCGTGGCATAGGCCACGATCTTGGCCAGGGTCTGGATGGCCTTGGTGCCTGCGTCAAAATTGGTGAACTTGCGGATGATAAATGCAAGCAGGATCAGAAACGCGGGGCCTGCGGCAAAGGCCGAAGCCAGAAAGCGCGGGGCCAGAATGGCGGTCAGCCAGAAGCCCCTGCCGGGAAGCCCACAGTAGAGAAATGCCGTTACCGTGTGAATACTGATCGCCCAGGGAATGGAAATATAAATCAGGGGCTTGATCCATTTTTCCGGGGCCACGCCGTTTCGCTCCGCATCCAGCACGTTCCAGCCGATCAGGATATTTAAAAACAGGTAGCCGTTTAACACGATCATGTCCCAGAACAGCATGGAGTTGGGCGTGGGGTAGAAAATCACGTTGAGCAGCCGCATGGGCTGACCCAAGTCGACGATGATAAACAGCATGCACATGAGCACCGAGGATACGGCCAGAAATTCCCCGATCACCGTGATCTTCCCGAATGTCTTGTAATCGTGCAGATAATAGGGCAGCACCAGCATCACCGCCGAGGCGGCCACCCCGACCAGGAAGGTGAACTGGGCAATGTAGAACCCCCAGGTGACATCCCGGCTCATGCCCGTGATCCCCAATCCGAAGTACAGCTGGCGCAGATAAAAGAAAAATCCGATGGCGATCAAAACCGCCAGGGCCAGCAGCCACGTCCAGTATTTCTTGCTTCCTCTTAGCGCTTTTTCTAGCATAGCTCCCTCATACGATCATACGATATAGAACACAGAGGGGAAGGTCCCCAGGTTCGGTTTCCGCCGAATAGCGTATTTTTCTGCCAGCAGCTTGCGAACATCGGAATCCGGATCATTGAGATCCCCGAAGGTCAGCGCGCCGTCAGAGGCCTCCACGCAGGCCGGTTTCTTGCCCACGGCCAGGCGCTCGGCGCAGAAGTTGCACTTTTCCACCACGCCGCGCATCCGGGTGGGAAAATCGGGGTTCTCGTCTTCGATGTCCGGCCGGGGGTCCCGGAAATTGAAGCTGCGAGCGCCGAACGGGCAGGCCGCCATGCAGAAACGGCACCCGATGCAACGGTGAAAATCCATCATTACGATGCCGTCTCTTTCGCGCTTGAACGTTGCCCTGGTCGGGCAGGCCCGCACGCAGGGCGGATTATCGCAATGATTGCACAACACGACAACCGGCCGATGCGCCGCGTCTTCGGCCAGGAACTCCACTTCCTGGCTTGGAAAGGCGTGCTGAAATTCCGTGGGCCAGATCCATTTGATTATCTGGTCTCTTTGGGCGGACTCACCCACGGGCTCGGGCACGTTGTGGATGCTGTGGCAGGCCTCCTGCATCTTCCGGCAAATGCTGTCATTGAGCTTGCGGGTATCCACAACCATCCCCCAGCGCTCGGCCTCCATTGCCTTGTCGCCCATGGAAAATTGCGGGCGCTGCCCGGCATCCGGGCTGACCGCCTTCGAGGTGTGCGCGCTCAGACCGATGAGCATAGAACCGGCGCCCACTCCCAGTATGGAAAAACCGGCGTTTTTTAGGAAGCGTCTTCTGCTGTTCTCCATTACTCTGTCTCCTCCGGGTATGTATGACAATCCCAGCAGTAGGGGTTTACCGAGGCGTAATTGTGGCAGCGGTCACAGAACTTTTCCTTGTTGGAATGGCAGTCCATGCAGGTGTTGGACAGGCTCGGATCATACTCCTTTCCGTTTTCGGCCACATAGATGCGCTGGCCGTCTCTGACCACCGTATCCCGCCACTGGTCCAGAATCTGCATATGTTCGGTTCTCATGTGCTCGGTTTCAGCGACACAGGTTTCAGCCTTTTCCGCTTTTTCCGTCAATTCCGGTTCAGGCGCCGTAGAAGCGTCAGCCGCGCCGAAAATCAGGTTAAACCAGAACGGAAACAGCACCACCAGGAAAAAAATGACCAAACCCGTGATGATCTTGTTCTTATCATTCATCGGCGTCTACCTCCGTTTCTTCTTTGAGTGGTTCAAAGCGCAGGTCCATGGTTCGTTCGCTCTCGCCTTCCATGACCAGCGCATTGCCCACCAGCTCATGTATTCCGGTCACATCGACGCCGGGAACCCAGTAATCCATCAATGGCGGAAACGCGGCCCGGTCGATGGCGCAGATGCAAGACAGCATGTTGACACCGAATTTTTCATGCACGAACTTGACGGCGTTGGCCCTGGGCAGACCGCCGAGCAGCCGCAGCTCCATAATTTCCTCGGTATTTAAACCGGACCCTGAGCCGCAGCAAAAGGTCTGCTCGCGGATGGTGTTTTCCGGCATCTCGTAGAAATGATTGCATACGTTTTTCAGGATGTAGCGGGGTTCTTCAAAAAGCCCCATGGCCCGGGACGGGTTGCACGAGTCGTGATAGGTGACAACCTTGTTGTCGTTTCTCGACGGATCGAGCTTGAGCTTGTTGTGCCGGAGCAGGTCCGCGGTGAACTCCGTAATGTGCACCATCTTTGTGCCGGCCGCATGATCAAACACCGTTCCGGTGATCGGGGACTTCGGTGTTTCGCCGAACTCCGGCGGCCCGTTCATGGTATCCATGTACTGGTGAATCACCCGCCACATGTGGCCGCATTCGCCGCCGAGAATCCATTTTACTCCGAGGCGCTTGGCTTCTGCAAACATCTTGGCGTTCAGCCGCTTCATGGCTTCAGAGGAGGTAAACAGGCCGAAATTGCCGCCCTCGGAGGCGTAAGTCGACAGGGTGTAGTCCAAACCCAGGTGCTCGAAGAGCAGCAGGTAGCCCATCATCGTATAGGTGCCCGGATCTGCGAAATAATCCCCTGAAGGCGTGATAAACAGAATCTCGGCCCCTTTGCGGTTAAACGTGGGGTCAATCTTGACGCCGGTGATCTCCTCGATGTCATCGCAGAAAAACTCGATCATCTCCTTGAGGGCATGGGGCTGGATCCCCAGGTGGTTGCCGGTGCGGAAGCAGTTGGCCACCGGCTCCAGGATCCAGTTAATGTTGAGCCCCAGCAGGGAAAGCAGCTCCCTGCCCATCATGGTGATTTCCGCAGTATCAATGCCGTAGGGGCAGTAAACCGAACATCTCCGGCATTCCGTGCATTGGTAAAAATAGGAGAACCATTCCTTGAGCACCTGTTTTGTCAGGGGACGCCCGCCGTTGATCTTTCCCAGGATTTTTCCGGCCGTGGTAAAGTCCTTGCGGTAAACCGAGCGCAGCAGTTCGGCGCGCAGCACCGGCATGTTCTTGGGATCGCCGGTGCCGATAAAGAAGTGACACTTGTCCGCACACGCCCCGCACCGAACGCACACGTCCATGAAAATTTTCAAGGAGCGGTACTTTTCCAGACGGTCCTTGAACCCCTCGTGGATGATCTCCTGCCAGTTGTCCGGGATCGGCCATTCCTCGTCGGCCGGGGACCACTCCTCCTTGGTGGGAGTGGGCATGTCGAGATACTCCAGGTTCTTCGGCTTGGTCGGGTAGGGAAACCGGCCCTGGGACAGATCCGGCGGAATCTCCTCCCACGCCTCATCGGGCATGGTATGATCGATGTTCTTATACAGTTGGTCTGGTTTCGGCGTATCAGCCATAGCTACTCCTTTTCAACTGGAATGCCAGCCTCTTTCATTTTATCTCTGAAGTCTTCTTCATACTCTTCATACGTATGGGTTTTGACCGGGTAATTCCAGGGATTGACGTGGCGTTTGGCCCGGGTGTTGTTGGCCAGATTCCGGGTGGGACTCAAAAACACCCCGCCCATGTGCATGATCTTGGAGAACGGAATGTATGCCACCAGGATGGAGACGAAAAACAGATGAACATAAAACAGCCCGCTGATGCCGCCCTCCGGAATGCCCGGCTGAAGGGTAGCCAGGCCCATGGCCAGCTCCTTGACCCGGACCACGTCCACCTTGTCCAGATACCGCATCATCAGTCCGGTAACCGCAATGCCGATGATCAAGAACAGGGGAAAATAATCAGCCGGCTTGGAGATGTATACGAGCTTAGGCAGCAGAACCCGGCGCAAAAGCAGCAGCAGGGCACCGCCCAGAAGCAACACGCCGGAGAGAAACAGATTGGGCAGCAGGATCTGGAACATGCCGTCGATTTTTTCGAGGAAACTGACGAAAAACGGGACGGGTTCGGCAAAAAACCGCAGGTGCCGCAACACCACCACAAAAAAGGAGTAGTGGAACAGGATGGCAAAAAGCCACAGCCAGACCACCCACTTGTATGCAATACGCTGGCCCTTGCCGAATCCCACGCGGGTGTTTTTAAACAGGGACCGGAGCAGCAGGATTTCCAGCAACATCCGGATCACCACCTGGCCGGTGGTATACGGGCTGTCAAACCTGTTGTGCTTGATCCAGTCAAGGCTTTTCTGCTGGCCGAAAGTTGTGGGAATCTTGAACGGAACCGCGGATTTTGTCCAATCCAGCACCTTGTTGGCAAAACCGATGAGAAAGACGATCAGGGCGAGATAAGGTATCACAACGCCGAACAACACGTCGAGTCCCGCCGCTTCCACACCCGCATACGCGATTAGTCCGAGAACCACGACTGCAATGAGGGAATACAAATACGCTACGTTCATTGACCACCACCTCGCTTTGCCCGGCTTCGGCTGTTGCTGCCGTAACTGCCGGTCTGCCGGTTAACCTTGTATTGTTTATTCCGAAAGCGCCGGATCGATCTCCGGCAGCTCACTGATCAGCTCCTTTTTGATCAGCAACTGGCTCACGCTGTCGCGCGCCTGTCTGGCCCGAAGCTGATATACTTGTTTTTTGCAGTTCACGTAAATATCGAATGCCGTTAGCAGTGCCCGATCCGCGTGGTCTGCGATTTGCTGAAGCTTTTCGGCCTGCGGGTGCGCCTCTTTGGACCCGCCCGCATCCCGGCGGATAATCGACTTGATTTCCGTGACAAAGCCCACGGCCTGCGATGGGGAAAATTCCTGTATCGCACGCACCCGGATCATCGGCTCAAGGGCTGCATGTGCGGCTTCCGGGTCAAAGGCCTCAGAGGTTACCACGTCAAAAAGATCGGTGATCCCTTTTTTCATGGCCGCGCCCACCGGATTTGCAAACGGATCCGTGGTATCTTTAAAAAAACAGGCGGATTCGTCCGGATAGGTCTGCATCAGGGCATCAAGCCATTTTTCGGTCCATCGCTGCCTGCGGGCGGAAATAATGTCGTCGCGGTTTTTTTTCGACATGGAGAAAATCTATTTTTATGTTAAATTTTAATGAATTACGTTTTTTAAAGATGTTGACTATATGCAAAAGGCGCTATATTGTCAAGTAAATTTAAAAACACCGCCGCACACCTTCAGTAAATCAGGCGGCAGGAACAATGAATTACCCGGAATTTGCGGAAATGACGAGCAAACGGAACAAAATCAGGTCGCTGCTGCAGACCGCGGAGCCCGGCCAGCGGGTTTGCGTCAAGGGATGGGTGCGCACGCGCCGGGATTCCAAAACCTTTTCCTTTCTGGAGATCAATGACGGCTCCTGCCTGGCAAACATGCAGGTAATCGCGGATCACGCCGGACCGGGCTGCAGTGAGGTCACGGAGCTGACCACCGGATCTGCAGTGGCGGTCACGGGCGAGCTTCGCCGCTCTCCGGGCAAGGGACAGAATTGGGAAATCCTGGCCGAACAGATCACAGTCTACCAGACTGCGCCCGAGACCTATCCATTGCAGAAAAAGCGCCACTCGGACGAATTTCTGCGGAGCATCGCCCATTTGCGGCCCCGGACCAACAAGTACGGCGCAGCCTTCCGCATTCGATCCGAACTGTCTTTTGCGGTGCACCGGTTTTTCCGCGACCAGGGTTTTATCTATGTGCACACGCCCATTATCACCGGATCGGACTGCGAAGGCGCAGGCGAGCTGTTCCGGGTGACCTCCCTGACGCCCGGGGATTTCCGCAAATCCGATAACGCTTCGGCGGACCGGAACGACTTTTTCGGTAAAAAAGCCTCCCTCACGGTCTCCGGGCAGCTCGAGGCCGAGCTTTTTGCCTTGGCCCTGGGGGATGTGTACACTTTCGGCCCCACCTTTCGCGCGGAAAACTCCAATACCCGCCGGCATGCAGCGGAATTCTGGATGGTTGAGCCGGAAATGGCCTTTTGCGAGCTTTCCGGGAATATGGATAATGCCGAGGCCCTGGTCAAGCACTTGGTCTCACATGCGCTGGAAAACTGCGCAGAAGACCTGGACCTGTTTTTCCGTTTTGTTGACAAAAGTCTTCCCGGCATCCTGGAAACCATTGTTTCCAGGCCGTTTGCACGCATCTCCTATGCCGAGGCAGTAGACCTGCTGAAACAATCGGAAAACCGCTTTGAACACGAAATTGCTTTCGGTTATGACCTGCAGACCGATCACGAGCGGTTTCTGGCTGAACAATATTTCGGCTGCCCGGTGATGGTATACGACTATCCCCGCCGTATCAAGCCGTTTTACATGCGGGTCAACGACGACGGGCAGACCGTGGCCGCCATGGACGTGATCGTCCCTGGCATTGGCGAGATCATCGGCGGCAGCCAGCGCGAAGATCGCCTGGATATGCTCGAGACCCGCATGGCGGAAACCGGGCTGGACAAGTCCGAATACTGGTGGTACCTGGACTCCCGCAGATACGGAAGTGTGCCCCACAGCGGCTACGGCCTGGGCTTCGAACGCATGGTCATGCTGGTCACCGGCATCACCAACATCCGGGACGTGCTGCCGTTTGCCCGCACACCCGGCAATATTGACTTTTAGGAAAAACATGGATATTAATCAGCTTGCCCGGGCCCTGGACATGGACCCGGAGCTCTACCGGGAGCTGCTTGCGCTGTTTATCGACAACTCGCAAAAGGAGTTGGCCGAGCTGCGGGAAGCTTTAAACCGGCAGGATTTCACACACGCATTTCGGCTGTCGCACTCCCTGAAGGGGGCGGCCGTGAATCTGGGCTTAAACGGGATTGCCGGTCAGGCGGAATCCATTGAAACTGCTGCAAAAACACGGGATGCCATAACTATTGATGCCATTGCCGGGCAGTTGTCATGCGAAGTAAACGAATTGGCCCGGCTGCTTTGAACCTAAATTGAGCGATTTTCAAGTTTGCCGCAGGTACAAGGAAGATGCAGAGTCGCTATAGTGAGCTATGCGAGGCTGCATCTGACGCAGTAGATGCGGTAAAATTGGAAATCGCTCAATTTAGGTTGAAAACGGAAACCCAAAAGGCAGGAAACGCAATATGAAACAGGTCATGGTGGTTGACAATCATCCGGTAATGCTCAAATTCATGTCCGACCAACTGGAAAAAAAGGGCTACCTGGTGACAACGGCCGCAGACGGGCTCTCGGCACTGGAAACGCTGAAGGCCTTCATCCCGGAAGTCATATTTATCGACCTGGTGATGCCCAATATCACCGGGGAGAAAGTTTGCCAGATCATCCGAAGCCGCCGGGAGCTAAAAGACTGCTTTATCGTGGTCCTCTCGGCTATCATGGCAGAAGAGGCCCCTTCCTTTGAAACGTGCAACGCCGATGTATTTCTGGCCAAATGTCCTTTTAACCAGCTTTCACAATACGTGGACACGATCATGCAGCACCTGGAACAGGGGCGGGCCGAAAGCCTGAAAGGCCGGATCCTCGGCGCCGAGCAGCTTTTTAAACGCGAAATCACCATGGAGCTGCTGGACTCCAAAAAGCAGTATGAAGCCACACTGAACCACATGTCCGAGGGGTTGGTGGAACTCGTGGCGGAATCCACAGTTGTTTTTGCCAACCCGGCCGCCCTGGACATCCTGGACCGACCGGAGGAAGACCTGCTGTCCGCCGAATTTGCCGGTCTTTTTGCACAGGCCGATCAGGATAAAATCTGCCGGCATATCGCAGAGGCGCTCGCCTCGGGCAGCCAGAGCGAACCCGATGACCCGGTGGAGTTTAACGACAAACGCATCAACCTCAAGATCATACCGGTGGCGGATGAAAACACCCGGACCTCCGTGCTGATCATTCTGCGGGATGTCACACTGGAAAAACAACTGGAAGCCCAGCTCCAGCGGGCCAAAAAAATGGAAGCCGTGGGGACCCTGGCCGGCGGCGTGGCCCATGATTTGAACAATGTCCTGTCTGCGATCGTGACCTATCCCGATTTGATTCTGCCGCAACTGCCCGAGGACAGCCCGATTCGAAGACCCGTGCTCACCATGCGCGAGTCCGGAAACAAGGCGGTGGCCATCGTGCAGGATCTGTTGACCCTGGCCCGGCGCGGGGTTCCCACCAAGATGATCGTAGATGTCAACCGCATTATTACCGAGTTTTTTAAAAGTCCCGAATACCGGAAGATCCAATCCTATCACCCGGGGGTTTCCGTGGAAACCCGGCTGGAAGACGACATGCCCGCGCTGACAGGCTCCCCCGTGCATCTGTCAAAAGCGCTCATGAACCTGATCTCAAATGCCGTGGAGGCCATCGAAGATACCGGAAAAGTGGAAATATCCAACCAAACCGCGTACCTCGACCAGCCCGTGCATGGCTATGAAACCGTTCCCCGGGGCACATATGTCCGGATAGGGGTCTCGGATACGGGCGCCGGTATTGCCCCACCGGATATGGAACATATATTCGAACCATTTTACACCAAGAAAAAAATGGGCAGAAGCGGCACCGGCCTCGGCATGTCCGTGGTCTGGGGAACCGTCAAGGATCACGACGGCTACATTGATATCCAAAGCACGGAGGCAAAGGGCACCACCATCGCCCTGTATTTTCCGGTAAGCAGCCGGGATCCGGAACCGGAAAAATCCGCCGCACCCAAAGCCGCGGTAAAAGGAAAAGGACAATTTGTCCTGGTGGTCGATGACGTGCGGGAACAGCGGGAAATTACATCCGCCATCCTGTCTTCGCTTGGCTACAGCGTGGACACGGTGCCCGGCGGAGAGGCGGCTGTTTCCTATATTCAGGAAAAACAAGCGGATCTGCTCATCCTGGATATGATCATGGATCCCGGTATTGACGGACTGGAAACGTACAAGCGGATTCTGGAAATCCGGCCGGATCAAAAAGCCATCGTGGTCAGCGGGTATTCGGAAACGCCGCGGATTCAAAAGATCCAGGAGTTGGGCGCGGTTGAATTTCTGCGAAAGCCTTACACCATGAAATCTCTGGGCGAGACCATTGCAAAGCTGCTCAGCGACCACGGGGAGGAAACATGAATATCCATCAGTTTCGATATGGCGAGGATAACCTGGGATACCTGTTATACGGCGAACATGCCGCCATGGCTGTAGACGGCGGCGCTGCGGGCGAAATGCTCGAATTTCTCAGCGACCGCGGCCCTTTTCTCCAATACGTGACCAACACCCACACCCATATGGATCATACCGTGGGAAACCGGGAATTGCTTGCAAACAGCCGGGCGCAGTATCTGGATTTCAATGCGCTGCTGGAAATGAAAAAAATCGACCTCGACGGACAAACCGTCGAGGTCTTTCACACGCCCGGACACACCCGGGATTCGGTTTGTTTTTATCATCCGCCGTTTCTGATCTCCGGAGACACCCTGTTTAACGGCAAGGTGGGAAAATGTTTCACCGGCGACCCGGACGCGTTTCTTTCCGCCATCAAGGCCCTGCTTGACCTGCCGGATGAAACCATCGTGTATGCCGGCCACGATTACGTGGCGGAATACGTTGCCTTTGTCCGGCGCCTGGAGCCGGACAATCCCCACATTGACCGCTACCGGGAAAACTACGATCCCGGCCACGTATGCGCCACCCTGGCAGACGAAAAAAAAGTGGACCCGTTTCTCCGTTTCAATGATGAGAAAATCGCCCGCATTCTCGCCGAAAAAGGGCTGCCCGCGCAAACCGAAGGCGACCGCTGGCGTTCACTCCTGTCTCTGATGTAATACCCGTTGCATCCGGAAAAAATATCAGTTATAAATAAAATCACACGCGATTGAATCGATCATACATCCCATCAACCTGCTTTTCGGTTTACGTCCCGGGCATCGGTTCTCAATAATAATTGTGCGATTGATTGAAAAACGGATGCACGACCCACTGTCAACCGCACACGCATCACTGATTGAAAGGAATGACTATGAATATTTATGTGGGAAATCTTTCTTATAACGTATCTGAGGACGGTCTAAGGGATATTTTTACCGAATTCGGCGAGGTAGAGAGCACCAAGATCATCGCAGACCGGCATACCGGACGATCCAAGGGATTCGGTTTCGTGGAGATGCCCAGCAATTCGGAAGCCGACCAGGCAATCAAGGCATTAAACGGCAAGCCCGTGGACGGGCGGAGCATGAAGGTCAACCCGGCAGACCCGGGCGGGAAAAAGGGCCGGCGCGGCGCCGGCAAAAAGCGAAACAACCGCCGCTTCTAATCACGCAAGCAAACAGCGCTTTTTATTATCACCTGAAAAGCCTGGTTGAAAGCCGGGATTTTTCGTTAAGATCAAGGACGGCAAAAATTTTAACCGCAGGAATACTTGCCGTATTTCGAGGATTAAGATTTGCGCCGGACGCAGATATTGACGAAAAAGACGGTTTTCAACCAGGCTTTTATATGTCGAGCATGCTCACTTCCAGTGCATTGCTCTGGATAAAATTACGCCGGGGTTCGACTTCATCACCCATGAGGATGGTGAATATATCGTCTGTATCCACGATGTTTTCCACCCGCACCTGGAGCAGGGTCCGGCTTTCCGGGCTCATGGTGGTGGCCCAGAGCTGATCGGGGTTCATTTCGCCAAGGCCCTTGTAGCGCTGGATGGAAAGCCCTTTTTTGCCTTCCTCCATTAAGTGGTGAATCAGCGATTCCTTGTTTTCCACCACCACGGGCGTATCCTCCTGCTTGCCCACCGTATATACTTCGAACTGCTCGGCATCATAGGCCCCGATATTTTTATACAGCACCAGGGCTTTCTGGTAATTTTTGGAATGCACCAGGCCACGGCCGATTTTCACAGTGATCTGCTTTTTCTCGGAAAGATCCTTGAACATCTCCTCGAGCTCATCTGCCTGCTTCGGATAAACCATGAGCTCGTATACGTTTCGCTCCTCGTTAAACTGCGGCTCGCTGGAGGTAAATCCGCTTTCCGCCAGGGCGATACGCAATTGCCCGATTTTTTCCAGGTCCTGGAGAAAACCCTTTTCTTCCACGCCGGCCTTGATCATCAGCTCGATTAATTCCGGGTAGATCCCGTGGCGTGAAAGCCGGCCCAGAACAGAAAGATACTCTGCCAGGTCCGTGACAAACAGGTAGAACTGGTGGCCGGTTAAGACCGCCTCCTGCTCGTCGCCGGCGCTGCGGGCCTTGATATATTTTTCATCACAGGCGCGCTTGAGAATGCTTTCAGTGTATTCCTTTTCGTCCTTGAGATAGGTCTCGCTTTTGCCCCGGACCAGCTTAAACAGCGGCGGCTGGGCGATGTAGAGATATCCGTTTTCGAGGATTTCCGGCATCTGGCGATAAAAAAACGTCAGCAGCAGGGTGCGGATATGGGATCCGTCCACGTCCGCGTCTGTCATGATAATGATCTTGTGGTACTTGATTTTGGAAATATCGTATTCTTCGCTGCCGATGCCCGTTCCCAGTGCGGTGATCATGTTCTTGATCTCATCGCTTCTAAGCAGCTTGTCAAACCGGGCCTTTTCCACGTTTAAAATCTTGCCTTTAAGCGGCAGAATCGCCTGGGTCCGCCGGTCCCGGCCCTGCTTGGCCGAACCGCCGGCCGAATCGCCCTCAACAATGAAAAGCTCCCGTTTTTCCGGGTTTGTCTCCTGGCAGTCCGCCAGTTTGCCAGGCAGGGAGGAATCCACCAGGGTTCCCTTGCTTCTGGCCATATCCCGCGCCCGCTTGGCCGCATCCCGGGCCCGGGCCGCATCAACCGCCTTGCCGATTACCTTTTTGGCCACCTGGGGATTTTCCTCGAGAAACACGCTTAATTTCTCGTTGATCAGGGATTCGACAATTCCCTTGACTTCGCTGTTGCCGAGCTTGGTCTTGGTCTGGCCCTCGAACTGCGGCGACATAATCCGGATACTGACAATGGCGGTCAATCCCTCACGCACGTCATCCCCGGTGATCCGGGATTTCATTTTTTTCATCGCATCCGAGGTGGCGGCATACTGGTTTAACGTGCGCGTCAGGCCGGTTTTGAAACCGATCAGGTGAAATCCCCCTTCAGCCGTGTTGATGTTGTTGGCAAAGGAAAACAGTTTTTCGTTATACGTGTCATTGTACTGTATCGCGATTTCCACCTGAATGTCGTTTTTTTCACCCTCGATGATTATGGGTTCGTGAATCCTGTTGTTGTGCCGGTTCAGATATTCCACGAATTCGGCCAGGCCGCCTTCGTAGCAGAACGCTTCTTTCTGGTCGGTGCGCTCATCTTCGAGAATGATCCGGATGCCCTTGTTTAAAAAAGCCAGTTCACGAAGACGCCGGTTTAACGTATCATAATCGAATTCATCCGTGGTCATGATCGATGTATCCGGCTTGAACCGGATCCGGGTGCCCTGCTTTTCGGTTTCCCCGATGACCTCCAATTCGCTGGTTTTATCCCCGGCGGCATAGGTCTGGTAATAAATTTTGCCGTCCTTGTACACCCACACTTCCAGCAGGGAGGCCAGCGCGTTTACCACGGAAACGCCCACGCCGTGCAGGCCGCCGGAGACCTTGTAGGAATTGTGATCAAACTTGCCCCCGGCGTGCAGCCTGGTGAGCACCACCTCCAGGGCGGGAATATTTTCCGTATGATGCATGCCCACGGGAATTCCACGGCCGTTGTCCTCCACGGTCACGCTCTTGTCCGTGTGGATGGTCACCCAGATGGTGTCGCATTCACCGGCCATGGCCTCATCGATACTGTTGTCCACGATTTCGTAGATCAGGTGATGAAGCCCGTCAAAATCCACGTTTCCGATATACATGGAGGGGCGCATGCGGACCGCCTCCAGTCCCTTTAACACATTGATACTTGCCTGGTCGTAGGTATAATTGGTTTCCATCATATTTTCATCGGCATAATAATGTTTAAGTAGCTCAAATCGTTTTCTGCCCGGACAATGCAGGGATTGTCCTCGTTCTTGACATTGAGCAGCACCTTGTCGGTATTGATAAAATTCAGCGCATCAATAAAATATTTCGGATTAAAGGCGATTTCCTGGGGTTCCCGGTCGTATTCAATCCGCATGGTTTCCTTTGATTCGCCCAGTGCGGCATTGACCGTGCGCATGGTCAATTCGTTGTTTTCCAGGTGAAAGATCACGCCCCGGTATTCATCTGATGTGAGAATTGACATTCGTTTTAACATCATCAGCAGCAAATTGCGATCAAATACGATATCAAACTCGGAATCCGGTACCAGCAGTTCGTTGTAGGCCGGAAAAGCCCCGTTTAAAAGTTTTACATTAACAGTTTCGTTCTCCTTTTTCACGATAAAATAATTATCCTTGATCCCGAGCTGAACCCGGCCTTCTGCGGGAAGAAACTTGTTGACCTCGTTTAATCCCTTCTTGGGAACAATGACGCTTTCTCCCGGACTAAACCCGGCATCCGGGTCAAACCGGTAATCCACCTTGGCCAGTCGCTTGATATCCGTGGAAACCATCCGGAGCAGTTTTTCTTCATCATTTTCAATCCGCTCCACGTTGACCCCTATCATGTGGGCCCGTTTTTCCTCGCCGGCCACCCCGATTGCCGCGGTTTTTTCAATCATTTTCTTGAGATCCGGGGATTCCACCAGGATGAAATCCACTTCGTCGATTTTCGGGGTGTCGGGAAATTCCTCCGGATCCATACCGACAATGTGATATTCCACATTTTCACAGGAAATCTCAATCCAGTTGTTTTCCAGTTCCGCGATCCGGACGGTCTCCGTGGGAAAATTGCGGACAATTTCATAAAACTTGCGCGCATTCACAGCCAGGGCCCCGGGGGCCTCGACTTCGGCCGGAAAAAAACCTTCAAACCCGGTTTCCAGATCTGTTGCGGTCAGTTGAATGCCGTCATCGCCGGTTTGAATCAATACGTTTTCCGTTATGGCCAGGCTGGTTTTTCTGCCAGTCAGACCCTGGATCTGGGATAATACGTTTGCGACATCGCTTTTCTGAATGGTCATGCGCATTTTTCTTTTCCCTTATTTATATATTCTGAAAGGAATAAATAATAATGAATAAGGATTGTCAATAAATGGAGCAACTGTATAAACTTCTTGGTTTAAAACAAAAAACATAAAGATCGGGATTTTGATATGTATGTAAAAATCTTATTCACAACTCGATGATTTTGTGGCGTCCTTTAAAAGCTGTTTAAAACTGTCGGGTTGTTAACAAATTATCAATATGAAATTGTTAATGGACTTATTATCTCCATATGCGTGCTGGCTCCCCGCCGAAACCCGTTGAAAGGGAAGCGTTTTCAGATCTGTCCCCGAGTATCAAGGTATTCGTCACATACGGGGGATTTATTCGTGCCGGTGGGGCATGTTGCCGAGCATATGGGCATGCTTGTGCCGATGGATATATACTCCTTGATCTACCATAATTTTACCGTCTTTCATAGTGTAAATTTTTTCGGCTGTCGCCTCTATAAAGTCGATATCATGGGAAATCACCATATAGGTCAAATCAATTTCCGAAAGGATGGAAACCAGTTTTCTCTGGGTATCCTGGTCCAGCCCGGTAAGGGGTTCATCCAGCAGAAGCACCCGGGGGGACATGGCCAGCACCGTGGCCAGGGAGACCAGTTTTTTTTCACCGCCCGAGAGTTTAAAGGTGATGCGGTCTTCAAAACCTGAAAGACCGAGAAAGGATAGCGTCTGTCGGGATATGGCAAACGCCTCCTGCTTGGATTTTCCCATGTTCAGGGGGCCGAATGCCACGTCCTCGAGCACCGTGGGGGAAAAGAGCTGGTCATCTGCATCCTGGAACAACAGGCCGATATTTTTTCTTACAGCCCGGAAATCCTTTTCCGTGCGCACGGGTTCTCCGAAAATCTCAATAGTTCCGGCCTGCGGGAAGAGAAGTCCCATGATGATATGAAAAAGCGTGGTTTTCCCGCTGCCGTTGGGGGCAAGGATACCGATGCGCTCGCCGGGGAAGACGCTTAAATGGAGATGGTCCAACACCATCGGGCCGCCCGGATATGAAAAACAGATATCCGACAGGCGGATAACAGGGGGCTTTTCCGGTTCGCGGTTATTCATTTGGGCAAATATTCCAGATACAGGATTCCGGCGGCGGCAAGGGTCACCAGCGCGGTAAATACATAGTTTCTGCGGCTTGAATCAAATTCTGCAAGACTGTAGAATTTCCCCGCAAACCCCCGGCACCGCATGGCTTGGTAAACCCGCTCGGCCCGGGCCGAAGCCCGCACAAACAGCATGCCGATCACGTAGGCATAAGTTTTATAGCAGTGCAACGATGTGCCCGGGGAAAACCCCCGGATTTTGATCGCGCGCAGGATTTTCTTGTATTCCTGTTCGATGACAAAAATATAGCGATAGGTCAATAATAATAAATAAACCAGTTTTTCCGGAAATTTCAACTGATTCATGGCATGGCCGAGGGTGGCAAACGACATGGTGGCCGTAAGGGCGATCAGGGCCATTAAAATGGCATTAGATTTCAGCGTGATCTGTGCGGCCAGTACAATTCCCCGTTTTTGGATACCCAGCGGCCCGAGCTGATACAGGATCTCACCGCCGGCGGTAAACGGCAGAACCACCCAGAACAGGGCCACGAAACCGTTTACCAGCAGCAGCCGGTAAAACACGCGTCCGGGATTCAGGCCCGCCAGGCCGATCATGGACAGGGAGGCCGCCAGAGCCAGACCAAGGGCCGGAAACCGGTAAACAATTGCCACTACAAAGGAATAAACAATTGCGGCCATGACCCGGAAACGGGGATCGAGCCTGTGAATCACGGAATTGCCGCTGGCAAAAGGTTCGTCAAGCATGCTTATTGCCTGCGGGAATAGATGTATGCAGCAACGCCGAACAGGCCAACGATATATCCGATGCCGCCGAAAATTTCGTTGGCGCTTGGTCCCGGATTTTTTAACTCTGAAAGTATCCGCATTACCGGTGCGAGCTTCTGGTCCAGTTTTTCATCGAGTTTTTTGTCCAGTGCATTTTCCACTGCTTGTTTTACCGCTTTATCCACGGCCCTGTTTACCGCGGAAGTCATTTCCCGGCTGGTGTCGGAAGAACCCTGTGCCGGGGGGGTCTCTGTTTTTTCCGGCGGGGCGTTTTGTTCGGCCGAATCTTCTTTCTGCCCGGCGCTATCCGCCATATCAGATACTTGTCCGTCCGCAAGAGCGGCCCGGACGTCTTTTTCCGCGAGCCGCCACTGTCCCTGATGACCCGGTCCGGCGGACATGACAATCTTTAACGCCGACTTTTCGGGAATGGGAAACGAGAATTCTCCCTGATCATCGGTTTTCCCTTCAACCAGCAGGTTACCTGTATCATCGTAGACCTTGATCGTGCCCCCGGAAATCTTGTTTCCCCCGGGAAACTTGCTTACCGTGTGCACGGTCTGGTCCGCGATCCAGGCAAAGACCGTGACCCGGTGGGCCATGGCCGGGCTGGTAAAAAGCATCATCATCACCAGCGCCGCTGCCGGAAAAACAATGGCCTGCAAATACCGTTTTCGAAACGCCGTCATTTTCAGGATCCTTTTGGGAAAATCGGATTTATAATGATTTTATCGAAGCAGTGCGGGCTGGACCTTTTTCAGAAACCCGATGCAGAACATGGTTATGATGCCCTCGATGATCATAACCGGAATATGCGCGGCAATCACCATCGCAGATACCTCCAGGAAGTGCTGCCCGGTAAACACCAGGAATCCGCTCAGAAGCAGCCCGCTTAACATCACCGCGAGCATGCCGCAGGCAAATGCGGCGGTCAGGGCAATAGCCGGTCTTTTGTGGATCAGGGGATGAAAAGCATAATAACAGATTACCGCCGGCAGTGCCATGAGCACCGTGTTGGCGCCCAGGGTGGTAATGCCGCCATACTGGAAAAACACCGCCTGGAGCACCAGGGCCACCAGTATGGCCGGGAATGCGGCCCAGCCCAGGATCAATCCCACAACGCCGTTTAGAATCAGGTGCACGCTTGACGGGCCGATGGGCACGTGGATCAGGGAGGCCACGAAAAACGCCGCAGCCAGGATCCCGGTTTTCGGGATCCGGTCCGGATCCAGTCTTTTCAACCCGATGCCGGTGCCGGCCGCGGCAAAGGCCGTGCCCGCGGCCAGCACCGGCAGGGAAAGGATGCCTTCTGAGATATGCATAAAAAAAGTGTTAAGTTTTAAGTGGTTAAGTGTTTAAGTAAAATCAGCATATTATCTTTTTATTGCTTGGCGAACATAACATTTTTAATACTTTTGTGTTTGCTTTTTCTAAAATTCACAGGCCAGTTGTGCGGTTACCGTATCTGCTTTGTCGTTGTTTTCATATTCGTCCCTGAGATATTCCACGCCGAACCAGGTGCGTTCAAACGGCTCCAGGAAGAAAACCGCGCCGTAGCGCGTTTCCGGGAGAAAATCCCCGCAGTCGTCAGAACCCGCATACTGGATGCCCGCACCTGCAGATCCCGCGATCAGGCCGGAAAATTCCACGTTCCAGGCCCGAGGCCGGGGAGCGACGGGGGAGCCGTCAATCTCTCCTGCCGCAAAATCACTGGTGGCAGTGATGTATTCCAGTTCCAGAAAAAAACGTTCCATGGCGCCGGCCGAGATGTAGGCGGAAACCCCGCCCACGGTATTACTGATGTCGGGCTCACCATCATCATCTGCATCATTTACGTTTTCGCTCAACACATCACTGTCGGCAATACTGGAAATATAAGAGATTCCGCAGGTAATGCCAACACCGGGGATGGCCTGTTCCGGCAGGCGGAAATCCGCGGCGCCGAAAAAATGTTCCACGTGGTCGTCGGTCTCTGCGGTCTCATCGACGTCCCCGTTAAATACCCCGGCGCGGAATGCCATGAATTCGGCGGAGTACCCGCCGAGCACCGCGCTTTCACGGGTTTCGCCGAGTTCCAGGGTGAGCGGATCCGAGACAAAGGCCGTGTTAAAATTGCCGAACGGGACATAGAACTTGCCGGCCTGCAGGCGGTATTGATTGCCCGGTCCCCCGGAAAGGGTAATATATCCTTCGTCTATATCCACGGGTTCGGTATCGTCTTCTTCCCATAAAAACAAAACATGGCCGGAGACATGATCCGAAAGATCGGCATCCAGGCCGAGTTCCATCGTGGCCAGCACAATATCGCTATTTTCTTCATCCGGTGTTGCCGGGTCGTCAAAATCATTGTTTTCATATGCGGCCTCCGCCTCCAGCAGACCGGAAACGGAAACCGCGTCCATCAGGTATTGTTTGTCCGCACTCCCCGCGGTTTGCGCAAAACCCGCGCCGGCCAGGAGGAAAACCATGAAAATCATCAGTCGTTTTTTCACTTGTCCGCTCCTTTTTCCTGCCACTTATGAAACTTCACCCAGATCACGCCGCCGATTTCCACGTCCTTTTTCTGACCGTTTTTTTCAAGCTGATAGTCCGCGGTCTGCAGCGCGGAAAACCCCCACCACCCGGCAGCGGGTGCGGCATAGGTAAAAACCCCGTTTTTATCCGCCTTTATGGTCTGGGTGATAAAATAATCCGTGGGCGCCTCTGCCTGGCCGTTGCGGTTATAATACTCCACCTCCACTTCCGCATGCGGCACCGGCTCGCCGTTAACCTTGACCACGCCCTGGAAAACATTGCCGGTATAAAGGGCAAACGGCCTGGAAAGCGGAACAATTTCCGCGGGCAGCCCGATTTCCCGGTCCCAACCGGTATCATCGCCGAATGCGGTCACGTATGTTTTGGTGTAATGGATGATAAACAGGTCTTCTGCAGGCTCCCAGTAGGGCCTGGGGGTCATGGCAAAAACGTATGTACCCGGCCGTTTGACCGGGTAATCCGTCTGCCATCCGGTATGACCCATGATATCGGTTTTTTGAAGCTTACCCGTCAGATCCGCGGTCTTGTCGCCGTGATACAGAACAAAGCGTTCCGGTTTTTCCATGTCCATGCCGATGCCTTCAAACGGGTGGGAAAATGAAACCTTCAGCTCCAGGGTGCGGGAATCATCCTGCATAACCATGCTGTCAGAGGCAATGACCATGCCGAAATGGGCCGAAGCCGGTGCAGCGGTCACGGTCGTGATACACAGCACTGCAAAATACAAAATCCATGCACGCTTGATCATTTCTTTCTCCTTTTTTTTTGACACAAAAAAACCACGAACGCCTTGTATCTTCATGATACGCAGCCTTCGTGGTCTGGTTGAAAATTCTGTTTTGTAAATCCGGTAATGATCTGCCAAGCTTCTGCCTGTGCGGTTACAAACCTGTGTACTCCAACATCCCGGTTGCTGTCAAGGCTGAAAGTGGTTTTATAATATCAGCAGTCTTGTTTTTGGCGGATAAACATGATATAAATTTTCATTTATGTAAAAAATACTGAAAGAAGGATTCTCATGCAGGATATGCAGGCGGAATCCGGGAGCTCGGATATATGAGACGTGTGGCTCGCTGGCTGCTGACCACTTTCAAATGGCTGTTTTACCTGGGGGTTGCCGGGGCGGTTGTCGGGAGCTTGGCTTTTGCCGGCATTTATTACTATTTCAGCAAGGATCTGCCGGAGATTAACAAGCTGGAAGATTATCAGCCCCCCGTAGTGTCGACTTTTTATTCGGATGACGACCGGAAAATTGCGGAATTCTATAAAGAGCGCCGGATCGTGGTTCCGCTTTCACAGATGCCCGATCACCTGGTCAATGCGTTTATTGCCACTGAAGACGCCCGTTTTTACAAGCATGACGGCATTGATTTTTACAGCATCGTCCGGGCGTTTTTCAAAAACCTGGAGGCCGGCGGCATCGTACAGGGCGCCAGTACGATTACCCAGCAGGTGGCCAAGTCATTTTTTCTGACCCCCGAGCGCAGCTACGCCCGAAAGCTCAAGGAAGCCATCCTGGCCTACCGAATTGATAAGCGTTTTACCAAGGATGAAATCCTGTATCTGTATTTAAACCAGATATACTTGGGACACGGGGCATATGGGGTGGAAGCCGCAGCGCGCAACTATTTCCACAAATCCGCCGAGGAATTGACCCTTGCAGAGGCAGCCATGCTGGGCGGCCTGCCCCGGGCGCCCAGCTCGTATTCCCCATACAGGCATCGCCAGCGGGCCAAGCAGCGGCAGATTTACGTGTTAAACCGCATGGTCACCGAAGGTTTTATTACCAACCTCGAGGCCTCGGAAGCCATGGGCACTGAAATCGAGGTTCACGAGCGGCCCAACTGGTTCATGGAGACCGCGCCTTATTATACCATGCATGTCCGCAAATTGGTCGAGGATCGATTCGGCGAAGAGGCCTTGGAAACCGGCGGCCTCAAGGTATATACCAATGTGGACCTTGAAATGCAGGAGGCTGCCAGGAAGTCGATTGAAAACGGTCTGCGGGCGCTGGATAAGCGCCAGGGATACCGGGGGCCCATTAAACACCTGGCTGACAGCGAGATCGAGGCTTTTGTTCAGCAGCTTAAGGAAGAGGCCGAGGAAGAAGGGATTCACGAGGGAATGATCACCCGGGGCGTTGTGGTGTCCGTGGACAATCGGGCAGATTCCGTGACGGTTCGGCTGGGAAAGGCCGCGGGCACCATCTCGTTGAAAAATATGCGCTGGGCCCGCCGGCCTGATCCGGAAGTGCCTTATGGAAGGGTGTTTGTGCAAAACCCCGGAGATATTTTGGAAGCCGGGGACGTGATTTCCGTCAGGCTGGAAAAATGGAAACCGGAACAGGAGAAGTGGCAGCTGTCCCTGGAGCAGAAACCCCTGGTGCAATCCGGCCTGGTAAACATGGAGGTCGGCACCGGCAGGGTAAAAACGCTTGTGGGCGGCCGCGATTTTGCCGAAAGCCAGTTTAACCGCGCAACCCAGTCCAGGCGCCAGCCGGGTTCCGCATTCAAACCGGTTATTTATGCCGCCGCTCTGGACCAGGGGATGACCCCGGCCACGATAATTGCGGACACGCCGATCGTGTTCGAGGATACCGAGCGTGATTTCACATGGAAACCGGGCAATTATGACAGAACGTTTCACGGGTTCACCCTGTTTCGGGAGGGGCTGATCCATTCCAGAAACGTGGTGACCGTCAAGATCCTCCGGGACATCGGGATCGATTATGCGGTGGATTACGCCCGCAAGCTGGGAATTGAGTCGCACCTGGACCGCAATCTGTCCCTGGCCCTGGGTTCTTCCGGGGTGTCCCTGCTGGAATTGACACAAACGTATGCGGTTTTCGCCAACCAGGGCAGGCGAATGGAACCGGTGTTTATCCGGAAGGTCGTGGACAGAAACGGCGAGGTGATCTATGAAAACGAGGCTGAATCAAAAAAGGTCATTGACAAGGCCACAGCCTACATTATGACCCATCTTCTCAAGGAAGTTGTTCAGGAAGGCACAGGTTGGCGGGTCAGGGCTCTAGGCCGCCCGGTTGCCGGCAAGACCGGCACCACCAACAACTTGAATGATGCCTGGTTTATGGGATATACGCCCGGTTTTGTCACCGGCGTATGGGTGGGATACGACCATGAACAATCCCTGGGCAGCAAGGAAACCGGTTCCCGCGCGGCCAGCCCCATCTGGCTGAGCTACATGAAGCAGATCCTCAAAGACCGGCCGGAGCGCACCTTTCAGGTGCCCGATGACGTGGTTTTTGCAAAGATTGATGCAAAGACCGGGCTTTTGCCCATTGCGTCTTCCGAAAAGGTGATTTACGAATGCTTCAAGGAAGGCACCGTGCCCACAAAGCATACCAAGGCACCCGACGAGGTTACCGAGACCGATGAGTTTTTTAAAGAGGGGCTTCAGTAAGGTTAAGACGCAGGATTGTCCGGCCGGGTAATGGCGCCGTAGAAAGCCAAAACGTCTTTTCTGAATCTTTCTGGCTGATCCATGTATGCCGCATGCCGGGCGTTTTCATAGACGCGCACGTCGGTGTCAAGCAGCCGGGCCAGGCGCCGGATCTCCTGCGGGTAAACCACATTGTCGGCGTCTCCGTAAATAATGGAAACCGGCATGGAAAGCCGGCTGTAAAGCGATGCCAGCTCTTGCTGAAGACTCATTACCGGCGCAATCACCATGACCCCGGATGCCCGGTTGGCCACACAGTGTCTCAGCGCGATATAGCCGCCGAGGCTGGCGCCGATAAGCACTGCCTCCGGGGGAGCCAATCTGGCTACGATGGCGGCGTTTTCTGCCGGATCCGGGTTCCGGGGCGCGCTTTCGTTTGAATGGCCGTAAGGCATGTCAATGGCTTTAAACGGGATGCCTTTCTTTTCAAGCAGCCGGAGCAGCCCGATTTCGTTCCACACGTCACTGGTATACATGTACCCGTGTAAAATCACGATACACGGACCTTTGCCGGGGTTTGAAATCATCCGGCAATCAAAACCGTTAATCTCCACGGCTTCGTCTTGCATATACGACCCTCCTCGCGCATGCCGGCTCGATCCGGCCCAGCCAACAGATCACCCGGTACCTGATTTACAGGAGCCATTGTATATATCGATTTTGCGAAAAAACAACGAAAAATCGATTCGCAGATACCCTTGCGGGCAGGCGGCCTTTTGCACAGCCCCGGTTTGGCCTGAAAATACATGACGCTTTTATCTTCCATGTGCTATGCTGTAACCGCCTTATCGTAAAGATGTTATTATAACGGGTTGTTCTGACGGATCCGGAGGTTTTCTTGAATCATCAGCATAATATACGGATACCCCGCATATTTTTTGACCAACGGGACCACAACCTGCTGCACATGTTCAATGAAGTGGTCAGCAGGGATCGGACCCGGTTTCAGACCCGGCGCGAATTTTTTCACTATTTCCATCCCCGGGGAATCAAGGAGATGGCCGAGTCCAGGGGGCTGCGGATCGCCTATGCCGTCATCCATCTGCTGGAATCCCTGGAATTCGGGCAGATGCAGCACCGCTTAAATGCCCTGCGCGCGCTGCACGACGAGGTTATGTGCAGTACCAACCAGGAACTGCGGATCAATACGGCGCGGGTGCTCATTGAGATCATGAAGGACCTGGTCCGGGCCCATGGAGACTATGAGCGGCAGCTTGCGCTCGCCCACAGCTTCCGCCTGGCCGCATCCGGAAAACCCCGGATTGTCCGCAGATTTTTAAAACAGTACCGTTTGCTGGAAATGCCCGAGGAATGGAACCAGCTGGCGTTTGACGATCACGTGCATGATGCCTTTACCAAGGGGCGCAAATCGCCCACGCACCTGATCATGGATGCCTGGGTCAAGGGAATCCGACGGCTCAGGGTGATCCATTACAACTACGTGCGGCCTGAAACAGCCACGGAATTAATGGAGGCCGCCGCGATCATGGGCATCATGATCCGGATCGGCATAGAGTATTCCGCCTCCTTTTACGACCGGTTCGCCCAGTTGATCTGGGTACCGCGGGGATTTGCCGATGCAGGGGATTTCCTCCGGTTTCTGGACCGGCCGGAGGTCCGGGAGCTGATGAACCAGGGACGGGAAGTCTCGGATTATCAGCAAACCTATGTCATGGAAATCCTCGAAGCGTTCAACCGGCGGCACCTTCAGACCATCAACGCGGAATTCGATCTGGAGATGCCCCCCCTGGATCGAGACCAATTCATGGATTTCGTCGGCTTCGGCCAGGCCTCCCTGCTGCATCTGGCCAAATATATCCACAGCCGACTGCTGCCCCTGATGCGGGAAAAAATGTCCGAGCTGCGCGAACGCTATGCTGCGGCCGATCCGGAACAGCGGGAATACATCGAGAAGCTGGTCGAGCGCATGAACCGCACGGATGCAGATGATATCCACCACCGGTTTCTGGCACCCGCGCGCAATCCGGACGTATTTGATCTTACTTCAAGGGGGGATCCGGACAATATGCCGGAACTCATGCGGCGGTCGCCCTGTCAGCTTGTGGACCGCCTGGCCGGGATGCATTCCGGGTACCGGATTACCCTGAATCTTAGCAACATGAAGGTCGAGGACGTACTGGAACTGCTCTACGACTGCCGCGGTCGGATTACGCGGCTGGAGATATTCAACCTCAAGGATTACGCGGACTGCAAGGTCGATCATATCCCTGCAATTGATCAGCTCCAGCAGTGCATTAACAGCGCAAACGTAATCCAGCTAAAGCGCATGATCCTGGAAATGATCGAACGGCTCCGTCGGGACGGCGGCCAAGCCGGCAAGCGCCGAATCCAGAAGCTCAACTGGATTCTGGCGGACATGGAAACCCTTCTGGGAATGTACCGAGTCAGACCCTTGAAACCCCGTATCGGCAGCGATTCCACGGGATATTCCCAGCGGCTGCCGGGCATGGGACTGGCGGTCATGGATACACTTCCGCACCGATCCCAGCGCGAGGTGCTGCGCGACGACACCGGCGCCTACATGGTCATTCCCTTTTACGTGGAGACCTTTTTCCGGGTGGTCTATTCCGGTATGCGCGCCGGCGGCAGCCGGGTATCACGGTTTCTGGGCGGACTCCGGGCGATACCGGGCTTTGGCCGGGCGGGTCTGCACAAAACTTCGGAGTGGTATGCCCGGGAAGATTCCACGCAAATGGCGGAATCGGGCAATATCGTGACACTGAGCGGATTCCGGGCAGAGGCCACAAACGGGCTGGAACTCGACGGGAAAACCGATGCGCACGCCCGGCGCCGGCTGTATTCCTTTCATTACCTTCAGACCGCGCTGAAAAACACGCTCAAGGTGGTGGTCGGATTCGTGCCGGCGTTTCTGACATTTTACCTGACCAGTGACTGGTGGGTGCTGATCTATTTCGGCGCATTTATTTGGTTCGGTGTCACGGGCCTGAGAAACATCGTCCAGTCCGTAATGGGCGGCGGCGGTCTGCGGCGTTCGTCGCTTCTGCAATGGAACGACTACGTCAGCTGGGACCGGCTGACCGACTCACTGCTGTTTACCGGTTTTTCCGTGCCCCTGCTCGACTACCTGGTCAAGAACCTGGCCCTGCACCAGGGCCTGGGGGTGACCACGGCCTCCCATCCGGTGCTGCTGTATGCCGTGATGGCCCTGGTCAACGGGGTGTATCTGACCAGCCACAACCTTTTCCGGGGGCTTCCCAAGGAGGCCGCCTTTGCCAATTTTTTCCGCAGCGTGCTTTCCATTCCCGTGGCATACGGTTTTAATGAAATGATCGGCGGCGCGATGGCCCTAGCCGGTGTCGTCCAGGTTGACGTCCTGCTGCAGAGCTGGGCGGCCGTGATCTCCAAGACGGCTTCGGATTGCGTGGCAGGTTTTATCGAGGGTTCGGTGGATCGGGCCAAGAACATCCGGGAACGCATGAATGATTACCGGCAGAAGCTGAGGCAGTTTCTGGATGTCTATGCCCGGGTGGAGATGCTTTTTCCCGAGTCCGAGGTGTTGGACCTGCTCCAGCGGCCGGAGGACTGGTATCATTCCGAAGACGAGGAGACCCGGGAGCTGATCCAGATCCTGATCGTAAATTCGCTGGATCTGCTGTATTTCTGGATGTATCAACCCCGGGCGCGCACGGCCTTCCGCAATTTTCTGCGGGATATGTCCGAAGACGAGCGGCACGTGCTGATAAAGGCCCAGAGTATTCTGAAAATGGAGCGGGAAATCAGCCAGATGTTTATTGACGGCATTCTCGGCCGCAATTTTTCCAGGCCCCTGGCGTTTTACCTGAACCGTTCCGGGGAATATCTGCGGGTCGTGGAAAAACTGGAAGGGTGATGAGTTGTGCGTGATGGGTAATGCGTGACCGGCGCTCACCGCCCTGCGTGTTTACCGGAAGCCCTCAATCCCCCAATGCAGGGCTCTGCAAAAAAAAGACGAGTTTCAAGGGCTTTCGCAGGGCCGGGCCGGCGGGGAAGTTTGCGCATCTGCCGTCCGCTTTCGCGCCCGATGCATCTGCGCAAACCACCCCGCCGGCCCGCCCTGGCCAAGCACCTCGACAGTTTCACCCATCTATCCCTGGAAAGTTTCA
>JAGXKN010000027.1 GCA_018335195.1 Desulfobacterales bacterium | reverse complement strand
CGGCCCGGATGCGGAGACCGCGAAAAACAACCTTTCCCTGATCGTTGCGGATACCGGTTCCAAGGCATTACCGCAGCGCCCGCAGGCCCGAGCCTGGGCGGCAACCTGATTGATTTTGCCCATGTCACGTTTGAAAACGTCCGGGTACCCGCAGAAAACCGGATCGGCAAAACCGGCGCCGGGGCCCGGCAGGCCCAATGCTTTATTGATGAATGCCGGATCCAGACCGCAGCCATGGCGCTGGGCACCGCGCAGGGCGCCTGTGACCGAGCCGTGAGCTATACCAAACAGCGCCGGCAGTTCGGGAAAAAACTGGTTGATTTTCAGGTTACCCGGCACAAACTCGCGGACATGGCCGCCCGGATTGATGCGGCCAGATGGACGGTCTACAGCGCGGCCGCCGCCTTTGATACAAACCGGTGCGACGCAAAAACCGCCGCACAAGCCAAACTCACTGCCACTTCAGCGGCCATGGCAGCCGTGGACGAAGCCGTTCAATTGCTGGGCGGCTACGGATACATGACCGAGTATGAAATCGAACATTTCTACAGGGACGCCAAGACCCTGGAAATATTCATGGGCCCGCCGGCGGCCTTAAAAGACGTCATCGCCGGCGGTCTTATCGGCAGGCGAAGCTAACACCGGGAGAATCCGCCGCCATGGAAATACTGCAATACACAGAGCAGCACCGGGAATTTCGACAGCGGATGCGCGGATTTCTGCAGGAAGAAATTCTGCCCCACGTGGAGCAGTGGGAAAAGGACCGCATCACCCCCAAGTGGGCCTGGAAAAAACTGGGCCGGCAGGGATTTCTGTGCACGGCGGTCAAACCCGAATACGGCGGCATGGGCGGAGATTTTCTCTATTCCGTGATCGCCGCCGAGGAAATGGCCAGAACCAACCATACCGGCCTGGCCTCCTCGCTGCACAGCGACGTGGTGGTACCCTATATTGAATCCTTTGGCAGCGAGGCCCAAAAAAAGAAATACCTTCCCGGCTGCGTTTCAGGCGACATCATCACGGCCGTTGCCATGACAGAGCCGGATGCGGGCAGCGATCTTGCCGGGATGACCAGCACGGCCGAACAGGGCAACGGCGAAATCGTCTTAAACGGTTCCAAGACCTTTATTTCAAACGGAATCAACTCCGACCTGGTGATCGTTGCGGCCAAGGAAGCCGGCGTCTCCGACCCCTACCGGGCCGTGTCCCTGTTTCTCGTGGAGGACGGCACCCCCGGATTCAAGCGGGGCCGGCATCTGGAAAAAATGGGGTTTCACAGCCAGGACACGGCAGAGCTGTTTTTCACCAACTGCCGGATACCCGAAGAAAACCGCCTGGGCGAGCCCGGGGCCGGGTTCGGCATGCTCATGGAGAAACTGCAGCAGGAACGCCTCGTAACAGCCATCGGCGCCCAGGCCGCAGCCGAAATGATGGTGGAGCTGACCACGGACTTCTGCAGGCAGACCAAAGACCCCCACGGCAAACCCCTGGCAAAGCATCAGGCATGCCAGTTCGCCCTGGTGGAAATGACCACCGAGGTCAAGCTGGGCCGGACGTTTCTCGACAAGCTCATTGCCGAGCATGCCGGCGGCGAACAGGTAGTGGTGGAAACCTCCATGGCCAAGTACTGGATCACGGACCTGGCCAAGCGCACCGCGCAGAGATGCATGGACTTATACGGCGACTACGGGTTTTTCGAGGCCTGCCCCATTGCCCGCGGCTTGCGGGACGTGCGGGTCATGTCGATCTTTGCCGGCACCAATGAGATCATGAAAAACATCGCCGCCAAGTTTATGGGCCTATAGGGTCTCTATTACCCACCCCGGTCAGTAATGTTCCATGGCTTTTGCCCGCGGCTTTAAAAACAGGTGATACAGCAGGTCGCAGTAGCGGTGAAGCTTGACCATGCCGGCCTGGGACTCGGTATAGCGCCAGAACCCATAGAGCTTGGTCAGGCTGAAGAGTTTGTTGCTGTACTGTTTCCAGGTGAATTTCTCCTGCACCCGCTCCATGCCTTTCTTAGAAATCTTCTGCCATTTTTCGGGATCCTTGTCGCATTCAGAGATAAACTTCCATATCACATCTGCGATCAGGTCCGGCTGGCTGGTGTTCATGAGGTATCCGCTGACGCCGTCGCGGATGATCTCCGAAGGCCCGCCGAATACGGGGCCGAAGGTGGGCAGGCCGCATTGCATGGCCTCGAGCACGGTGAGGCCGAAAGCCTCGAAAAGCGCGGGCTGGACAAACATGCCCCGGTTGTCCGCAATGATCCGGTAGACCTCGCCGGTTTCCTGTTTCGGCACACTCGGCAGCCAGCGGATATGGCCTTCCATGTCATACTTGTCAATGAGTTCATACATCCGAAGGATCTCGCTCTGCTCCTCGGTATCCTCGGATTCCCCCAGGTGAATGGTCCCTGCTGCCACGATCAGGTTGCAGCGGGCCCGCAGTTCGGAATGCATGCCAAAGGCTTCGACCAGCCCGGTGATATTCTTGATCCGGTCCAGGCGCGCCATTGTGAAGATCGGAGGTTTTTGCGGATCTGTCAATTGGCCGTATACGTCCGTGCTTTCCTCTGTAAAAATGCGCTTTTCCCAGTGGCTGCGGCGGCTGGACGCCCGGCTCCCGGTTTCAAAATACGGGTAATAATTGGCCTCGTCCACGCCCGGCGGCACCACGTTGAACTTCGGGTTAAACAGGTTGATCCCGTTGACCACCTGGTAGAGCCCGGGCATGGTGTAGAACTGGTAGGACTCGTACTGCCCGAACCGGGTCTCGGTTCCTGCGATCTCCTGGTAGGTGCTCGTGATGATGAAGTCGGACTTGTTCATGGAGAGCAGATCCGCGGTAAACTGGCAGGAAAAATGATAATCCGGCTCCATGTCTTGCCAGTACAGATCTGAAAACAGGTATTTGGTTTTTTCCAGCGCATGGGCGATGGTGCAGTGGATCACGTCCAACCGATCCGAAAGCAGGGTGGCCACCAGGTTGCCATCCGAGTAGTTACCAATGATCAAATCCGGCCGGCCCTGGAACTCGGCCATCAGGTCCCGCTCGCAGTCCGAGGCAAAACGGTCCAGGTACGGCCATATTTTAAACCTGGATATCCAGTCTTTCTGCAGGCGGCCCTGGCTGTCGTAAAACGGTAGGCGCAGGATATAGGCATGTTTTGTGCCGACAATATCCTCCCTGGGCTGGTTGCAGGAGGTGTCGCCCGCATTCGGGATCAGGCGGGTAACCACCACCACCCGGGGGGTGACGTCTATGCCGGCCCAATCGAATTCCCGGATCAGGTGCGCCTCCAGAGCGCGCACCTGGTCGAGAATATAGATCACCTGTCCCCCGGTGTCCGGCTTTCCCAGCACGTTTTCCTGGGCAAACCAGCCGTGCGGGGAAATAATGGCGACTTTTGAAATCATGGGCACCCGGGAAATGAATTCCTCCAGGTCCGCACTGCGCGGCTCGTGAAAAAGCCCGTGCAGCAGTGCCATTGTCTCCCGAACCCGTCCCGCGTTGTGCCCCCAGCCGGGCTCAAAACCCCGGCTTTTCAGGTGCGGTTTGAGCTGATCATACGGGATTTCGGGATCCTGTTCGGCCAGCTCGTCAATGGTTTCCTCCAGAGCGGAGAGAAAATCATCGAGTCCCTCCAGGATATCCGGGTTGACAAGCAACTGCTGGCCGTTGATCCTGTGAATCCGCAAAAACTCGAAGAGTTTTCTGCCCCAGTCGTCTGCCTTGTTAAACAGGCTGCTGGACATATGCTTGTTTAAAAAGCTGATGCCGTTGCCCACGTTTCGGACGTTCCGGATGGTCGGGGCATAATCGTAGAAGGGCATGAAATCAAGCTCCAGGGCATCGCGGTTGGTCCAGGCCCGGTTGCCCAGCACGTAGGCATCCTTGTAGTCCAGGTAGCGGTTGATCGAGATCTCTTCCATGTGATCCCGGTTGGCGCTGAGCCGATAAATCCGGTACCGTCCCATGGTGTAGCGGTGCAGGATCAGGGCGATGCTGTCGGGGAACAGCATTTCCGGTACCCGGGCCAGAAACCGGGCAATGGCGGAATTGGCGGTAAAATCTTTTTCCTTGCTATTGTCCCGGCACCATTTCTCCCACTCAAGCCAGATATCGTTGCGCAGCAGGTATTTTTTCTCCCCGCTGCTGAGCAGATAAATAAAATCGGAAAAATCCTTCTGCTCGGCTTCCGGAATCAGCCCGGAAATCAGGTTGGGCACGGACATGCAGAAAATCCTCCTTTGACGCTCGTGTCCGGATGCTTCCGCACCCGGATGCAACTGCTTTCATGCACATGCATTTTGTTCCCATAAAGGGTGCGGGCAAATCCGTCAAGAGCAAATATCGAGAGCCATACCCTTACGTTTCGACCTGCCGGGCCCGGACTTTACACACAATCCTATACCGCAACACATCCTTCAAATCCCCCGTCCCGACCTGGCCAACGGTCTCGACAGTCTACCCGATCCGTTTTCAGAAGCTTTCAATTCTGTCAGGCTCTGCAAGAAATACGTGGGGCTTCAAGGGTTTTCGCAGGAACCGGCCTGCGGGGATAATTTGTTCGAATGCTGACCGCTGGCGCGCTCAATGCATCTCACAAATCACCCCCGCCGTCCGGCCCTGTCCAGATCCCCCGAAAGGGCACGCCGTTTAACATTCCGGGGTTTCAAATACCCTGGATTTCAATGATAGACCCTCGGGACAGAGAAGCCTTAAATCAGGCTGCGGATCTCCGGCTGGGTTTTCCCGTGCGGAGATTGACGGGGCTGCCGCATGGCGCATTGCACGAGGGCCGAAGAAGCTCTTGGCGAGGCGGAGCAGGCGGCCGGCTTTGGCTGAGCCGCCGCGAAGCAAGCCTTAGAGATGCCCGGCCCGAGTGCAGCGACAGGCGGCTGTCCCGGCAAGCGATGCACGCGGATAAGCCTTAAAGACTGGTTTTTCCCAGGAGCTTCCAATATTGTGAGGCGCTGCAAAAAAAGCCTGGAGCTTCCCGGATCTTCACAGGGCGATCCGCCGGGGCTATAATACGGATTTATCCGGATTTTCTGGCGGGCGGGGCCATGAACTCGGGACCCACTGGATCGGTCACGGCCTGCTCCAGGATCCGGTCGATTTCCTGCAAGTCTTCGGCAGAAAGCTCCCACCCGGAAATCCCGGGCAGCGGTTCCATCTGACCGGGCCGGCGGCCGCCCCACAGGGCAACGCTGGCGCCCTGGTCCAGCACGAAACGCACCGCCAGGTGCAGCAACTGCTTATCCCCCCTGGATTCGGCCAGTTCCCGCAACCGGTCCACAGCCTCCAGGTACTGGTCAAAGCGGGGCTGCTTGAACTTGGGGTCCATCTTCCGCAAATCATCGCCGGTAAACTGCTGGTCCCGGGTCATTTTCCCGGTCAGCAGCCCGCGGCACAAGGCGCCGTAAGTCAGGGTGGCAATACCGTTTTTGATGCAGTACGGCAGGATCTCGCTTTCAATGGCGCGTTCAAAAATATTGTAGGGCGGCTGGCAGACAGAAAGTTCACATGCCGAGCGAAAGGCATCCATTTGTTCCGGGGTGTAATTGCTCACCCCGGCGGCCCGGATCTTGCCTTCCTTTTTGAGTTCGGCCATGGTCTGTGCGGTTTGCTCAATGGGTACCCGGGGATCGGGCCAGTGGATCTGGTAGATATCAATGTAATCGGTACGAAGCCGCCTGAGGCTGTCCTCGACTTCCCGCCGGATGCGCTCGGGAGAAGAATTGCGCCAGACCCCCTTTTGGGCGTCATCCCATTCCAGCCCGACCTTGGTGGCCAGGATGATATTTTCCCTGCCGCCGTACTGGGATACGGCCTTGCCCACGAGTTCCTCGGAGGTGCCGAAACCGTAAACCGGTGCAGTGTCAATCAGGTTCACGCCCTGGTCCAGGGCCGCGTGAACGGTCCGGATGGACTGGTCCGCATCCGTTCCGCCCCACATCCATCCACCGATGGCCCAAGTGCCCAGGCCGACCCGGGTCGCTTTCTGCGCCAGCCCGTAAATCTCTGTATGCTCCATTTCCGATTTCCTCCTTTTCGCCGGGAAGTGTTCCTCCGTGCCCGGTTCTCATTGATGTTGCAATTTGCGGACAAATCCCATAAATTCAAATCCGGATTTCATACTTTAACAAATATGCACATTCCGAAAGGATTTTTCAATGCAGCCAGGATTCCGGACCTTTGCAGAAGTTATCGCTTTTGCCGCAGAACGGGAAGAAGCCGCGCGTCAGTTCTACCTCGAACTGGCCCGGCAGACAAATGACACCTTCATGAAACAGATTTTCATGGATTTTGCCCACGAGGAGGAAAAACACCGCGAAACCCTGGAAAACCTGGAGGCCGAGGGGTTGGAACGGATTTTTGCCAACATTATAAAACCGGTCAACGATCTTGCGCTTGCCGAAAACGCCCCGAAAGTATCTCCGGCCGTCGACCTTGATTTCAAGGATGCCCTGCTTCTGGCCATGAAGCGGGAGGACAAGTCCCATCAGCTCTATTCCATGCTGGCGGAAAACTCTGACGATCATGCCGTGAGCCTGCTTTTTATCGGGCTGGCAAAAGAAGAGGCCCATCACAAGCTCCGGATTGAAAGGGCCTACAAGGCGCTTTACGGGGATTAGTTCCGTTTGCGCCGCCTGTTGCCCCCGCCGGAGCTTCTTTTTTTCCGGGGCGGCCGGCTGGCAATATCTTCCGGGTCATCCCCCTTTTTCCGCGGCGGCGCCTCGGGCATGATCCGCCACTGCTCTGGGGGCTCAATGCAGTCAAGCTTGCGGCCCAGGTACTGCTCAATGGCCGGGATGTAGAAGGCGTCATCCTCGTCCGCGAAACTGATGGATGTGCCCAGTTCCCCGGCCCGCCCGGTCCGGCCGATGCGGTGGACATAATCCTCGGGATCGTGGGGAAGCGTAAAATTGATCACGTGATTCATCCCCTCGATGTGAATCCCCCGGCCGGCCACGTCGGTTGCCACCAGCACACGGATCTTTCCGGTCTTAAAGGCATTGAGGCGGGACATGCGCTTTTTCTGATCCACGTCCCCGGAAATCATATCGCAGTTGATCCCGTAGCGCGACAGGGTCTGGGTCAGGCGCCGCACTTCGTCCTTGCGGTTGCAGAAGATCAGAACCCGGTCGAGTTCCTTTTTTTCAATGATATTGTAGAGCAGTCCGAACTTTTCCTCCATGGTCACGATGTAGACAATCTGCTCCACGGTGTCCACGGCCACCTGCTCGGGCTCGATTTCAACGGTGACCGGCTCTTTTGTCCACTGCTCGGAAAGCCGCATGATCTCCTGGGTAAGCGTTGCCGAAAACAGCAGGGTCTGGCGCTGTCCCTTTGGCGGGGTACTGCGGATAATTTTGCGGACATCCGGAATAAACCCCATGTCCAGCATGCGGTCGGCCTCGTCGATCACCAGGGCTTCGATCTGATTGAGCGTCACCACATGCTTGCGGTGAAAATCCAACAGCCGCCCCGGGGTGGCCACCACGATATCCAGGGGATCCGATCCCAATTGATTCTGCTGCTTGACATAGTCCATGCCGCCGAACACCGGCACAATCCGGATTTTGGTGTAATCAGCCAGCTGCCGGGCCTCGTCTGTGATCTGAAGCACCAGTTCCCGGGTGGGCGCAAGTATGAGCACGCGGGGTGTGCCTTTTTTTCTTTTTTTCTCCGCGGGATTCTGCAGTATCCGGGTCATCAGGGAGATCAGAAATGCCGCCGTCTTCCCCGTCCCGGTCTGGGCGCGGCCGCTGGCGTCTTTTCCGGCAAGCGAAGCCGGCATGATCTCTGCCTGGATCGGCGTGCAATATTCGAATTCCAGGTCGCTTATGGCGCGCATTATCGGATCGGGCAGGTCGAAATCGTGAAACCGGGTCCTGCCCGCTGCAGGGGAGACCTGGAATTCGGATACATTCCACTGCTCGGTTTCGGAATGGGTCGCGTCAGACATTTGCTGTTCCGTGTTGCTTGAAGTTTTGCTGTGACTCCCGGCACCGGCGGCGCTTAGCGAATCCGTCGCGCGCTTGGAATCGCCGCTATGTGTCCTGGCCATCAATTGGTGTTTTTTCATGAATTGCCTTTTTTCTGATCGTTCTGTTGTGCTTGGATGCATTACGGGTGCCGGAAGGAAAGCCGGAGATTTTCTCTGAAATCAAGGAAGGCGAAATTTTAACCGTCAAGTATACGCCGGATGTGGCGAGGTTTAAAATTTAAGCCCCGCGCAGATATATCGCGAAAGGCCGGTTCTCATTCAGACACGAAACCAAATTAATATTAATAATGAATCATAATATTTTTGAATGACAATTGCAACAGGTATCTTTGCCGGCCCGGGAAAAAGGTTCCGGAACCACGAAGCACACGAAGATCACGAAGAGGGAAAATTAAAAAAACCAAAAACTTCGCGGTCGTCTTTCTTTTGCTTCGGATGCTTCGTGTTAAAATAATGCGGGCTTCCGGACGGCTGCATTCAGTGCCAGCGAAATACCCGCAACCCGAGGGAAAAGAAAATCCCCCCCACTGCCACCAGAATGGCGGCCGGGATCCCGGTTTCAACAAAGCCCGCCCCTTCGTTGAAAATGCTGCGGATGCCGTCGGTAAACAGGGTTAGCGGCAATTTCTGAATGAACGGAACACTCCAGTCCGGAAAGTTGTGATAGGAGAAAAAAATGCCGGACATCACCGTCATGGGCAGCACCACCGCATTGACCAGACCGTTGCCCACCTCTGTATTGGCCGTGCGCGAGGAAACAAAAATCGCAATACCGCAGAAAGCGATGTTGCCTGCCAGGAAAATCACGATCAGGGCGGCAATGCTGCCCTGCACGGCAATGTCGAATACCAGGTAGGCAAATATGAACAAAAGCACCGCTTCAATAATGTTCATGCCGATGCGCACCACCATCAGGGCCATAAGAAAATTGGACTTTCTCATGGGCGTGGCCACCATCCGCCGCAGCAGCTTTTTGGACCGCTTGTCGATCATGCCGTAGCTGATGCCCCACATGCACGACATCATCGCCCCCATGGTGATCAGCCCGGGAACAAGGAAATCGATATAGCGGGTGCCGGTCACTGTCAGCGGCTCGATGTTGCCGGCGATCTCCGGGCTGGCAACCGGCCTGCCGGAGATTGCCTTGGTCAGTTTCAGGTAGGCCAGCTCTGCGTCCGGATTGCGGGGATCAAAATGATACTCTATGCCCCCGCCTGCCGGCTCGACAATCAGATGGAGCCTGTCGCGCTTGAGCAGGACCGTGGCGGTTTTCCAGTCTGTTTGGGTAAACACGAAGGTTGTATCGCCCAACTGCGGATTTTCAACAGTCAGCCTGTATTTCGGGGCATGGCCCGCCGGTTCGGACACCTTTTGGCCGTGCTCCCGCAGAAACGCGTGAATTTTCGAATCGTTTCGCCCCGCATCCGCCGAATCGGAGATCACCCCCACATGGTGCACCACGTCTCGGGTCTGGGTAAATGACAGGCCCAGGCCCAGGGAAATCAGCATGGGAAAAATAATGCCCCAGAAAATCACCGCGGGCTCCCGAATGATTTCCTTGGCATGGGCTGCAATCAGGTGGAAAAACTGATGATGACGAATCGGATTACTCATGCAGCCGCCTGCCCGTCAACTCGATGAACAGGTCGTCCAGGGTCTTTTTCCGGCATTCCATGTTTTTCATGTGCAAGTTTTTTTGATGCAGAAATTCAAAGAATTCCGGCAACTGGCTTTCGATGTGGTCCAGGATGACGGTGCCCCTGGCGTTGTAACTGTCCCAGTCAATGGAAAACGGCGCGCCCGCGGAAACGGTTTCCTCTGGCAGGCCGGCGGCATCCAGGGTGAACTCGATAATTTTTTCCTGCGTATCGTCTGCCAGCAGCTGGTCCAGGCTGCCTTCCCGCAGGACCCGGCCCTGATCGATAATCAGGATGTGATCGCAGAGTTTTTCGGCCTCTTCCATGTAATGGGTGGTCAGCACCATCGAAGTTTCCGCGCGCTTTTTCAAGTCCAGCAGAATCGACCAGATCTCCCTTCGGGCGTTGGGGTCCAGGCCAGTGGTCGGCTCGTCGAGCAGCAGCACCCGCGGGTGATTCAAAAGCGCGATCCCCAGGGCCAACCGCTGCCGCTGCCCCCCGGAGAGGTTGACCACCCAGGCCTGCCGTTTGTCTTCAAGCCCCACAAGCTCGAGGATCTCGTTGACCCGTTTTTTGCCGAGACTGAAAAACGAGGCAAAAAGCCGGAGAATCTCCCATACGCTGAGCTTGTCAATAAACCGGGTTTCCTGCAGCGACAGGCCGATGATATGGCGCAGCCGCTGCTCGTTGCCCTTCCAGGGCATGCCGTGAATCCGGATTTCCCCCCGGTCCGGCTTTTGAATCCCCTCGATCATTTCCACCAGGGTGGTCTTTCCAGCCCCGTTGGGCCCGAGCAAAGCGGCAAACCGGCCGCTTTCGATCCCCAGGTCCACCCCGCTGACCGCCCGTACGTTTTTAAAGGATTTATATACATCCTGGACTTCGACTGCGGGCGCCATTACTGCCCATCCTCCGGGTCGCTTTCCGTGATCTGCCAATAGCGCCGGTATTCCTCTTTGGCAATCTTGCGGTAAATGTGGTATAAAAATAAGCTCATGATCTCGGTGGACCGGGTCTCCCGCCCACCGGGCCCGTCTGTGGACGGAAAACCGGAATCCGCGTTTCCGATCTGCTCGATTTTCCGGCTTACGTTCCGGGCCACAAGCTCCCTGAGCTGGTCTGTCAGATTCCGGATTTCCTCCGGGTTGAAGCCGTCCCTGGGCCCGATGCCGGTGTTTTCCATATCCACCAGCAGTTTACCGATAATCACGTCATCACGGGAATAGTAGCGCCGACCCCGGCGCATCTCACCGGTGATAATGCGCCACTGTTCCATTTTGTCAAGCCATTTCTCGCCGATGCCCGTGGCCTCCATAAAGGCTTGCCTGCCGGCCACCTCCCCGGACAGCAGTTGATCCAGGGGACGGATGAATTCCGTTAAAAACCGAAACGACAGCTGGTCTGCCGGGGATTGTTTCTTGTGCTTTTGGATCAGCTTCTTGATCACGGAAATGGGCAGAAAGTAATTCTGCCGCAAGGCCTTGATCAACCGGATTTGTTCCACGAAATGCTCGCCGTAATCCGCCTTGTTTGTTCCGGTCTTGTGCGGCCTGGGCAGCACCCCCTCCCGCATGTAGTAATGAATGGTTTCCTTGGAAACGCCCGTTTTTTTTACCAGTTCGCCGATTTTCATGCCGTGTCCCTGCAGCCGCCTGGGCCGCGTGCGGTTGTGCGCCCGGCCCGAGAGATGATCTTTTTTATTGACAAATACCCCCGTCCGGGTATTGTGTGCCATAACGTGTAGTACACTACACGATTTTTTAACAAAGCGCGAGAGCTTTTTTTGACGGCTTCACAAAAAGTCAACTTTGAGATGGCTTCGTAAAAAGTTCAAGATCAAGGCGCGCAAATCCCGAGGAATGCAGCGTACTTAATCGTACGTGAAATTCCGCAGGGATGCAGCGCAACGCAGATATTGGGCTTTTTACGAAGCCATCAAGCGCTGTTTATCCACACCGAAAAAAAAGGAAACCACAGGGCATGGCACAGCAAATTGCAGACAGACGGGACATTGATTTTGTCATCTGGGAGCAGATGCAGGGAGAAGAACTGCTCAAATACGATCTCTACAAAGACTTCAACCGCAAGGCATGCGACATGATCTTAACCGAGGCGCGCGGCCTGGCCATCAAGGAACTGCTTCCCCTGCTCCAGGAAGGCGACCGGGAGGGCGTAAAATTTGAAAACGGCGCGGTCAAGGTGCCGGAAAGCTTCCACCGGGCGCACAAGCTGCTGCTCGAGGGGGAATGGGGGTGCCTTTCGGCGCCGGCCGAGATGGGCGGCCAGGGCGCACCCGCCCTGGTGGCCGCGGCATCGAGCGAATACTTCATGGGGGCGAACTGGCCGCTGTACGTGTATGCCACCATGGGCCTGGGCACCGCGGAGATGATACAGAAATACGGCACGCAGCAGCAGCGGGAAGCCTATGTGGAAAAACTGGTCACCGGCAAGTGGGGCGGCAGCATGCTGCTGACAGAGCCCCAGGCGGGATCGGACGTGGGCGCCCTGAGCACCACCGCGGTCAGAAACGAAGACGGCACCTACAGCTTGAGCGGCAACAAGATTTTTATCACCGTGGGGGAGCACGACCTGTGCGAAAACATCATCCACCCGGTCCTGGCCCGCATCGAGGGCGATCCCGCGGGCACCAAGGGAATCTCGATTTTCATCGTGCCCAAGTACCTGTTAAACGCCGACGGCACCCCGGGCCAGCGAAACGACATCGTCTGCACCGGCGTGGAGGAAAAGCACGGCATTCACGCCAATGCCACCTGCAGCATGGCCCTGGGCTCCAAGGGCAAATGCATCGGATACCTGCTGGGCGAGGAGCAAAAAGGCATGCGCATCATGTTCAACATGATGAACGGCGCGCGGATGGCCACGGGCCTGCAGGGCCTGGCCTACGCGTCGGCTGCCTACATGCTGGCGGTCAACTACGCCCGCGAGCGCATCCAGGGGCGGGACATGAACGATTTTTTCAACCACGAAGCCCCGCCCGTGCCCATTATCAAGCACCCGGACGTCCGGCGCATGCTGCTGTGGATGAAATCATACGTCGACGGCATGCGCAGCCTGTTCTACTATACCGCCAGATGCCGCAGCAGGGCTGCCCTGGCCGAATCCGAGGAGGAGCGCGAATTCCATTCAGACATCTACGACCTGCTCACCCCGATTATCAAGGACTACCTGGCCGTGCACGGCCACGAGGTCTGCATCCAGGCCATCCAGGTATACGGCGGAGCCGGCTACTGCAAGGACTACCCGGTGGAACAGTACGCGCGGGACTGCAAAATCGCCTCCATCTACGAAGGCACCAGCGGCATCCAGGCCATGGACATGCTCGGCCGCAAGCTCGGCATGAAAAAGGGGCAGGTTTTCGGCAGCCTGCTGGGCGAAATGCAGAAGACCGCGACTGAAGCCAAAAATCATGATACCCTGGCCCCGCTGGCCCAAAAAGTGGAGCATGCAGTCACTCGGCTCGGGGAAACGAGCATGCAGCTCGGCAAAACCGCGATGTCGGAAAAAGTGAAAACCGCATTTGCCCACTCCTGGCCGTTTCTGGATGTTTCCGGAGATGTGATCATCGCCTGGATGCTTCTGTGGCGAGCCCATGTGGCTTCCGAGAAACTGGCGGGCAAGGTCAAAAAAAAGGACCAGGCATTTTACGAGGGCCAGGTCAAAACCGCGGAATTTTTCATCCGCACCATGCTTCCCGGAAGCCTCGGCAGGCTCGATTCCATCACTGACGGCTGCGGTGCGGCCATTGAAATCGCAGACGACGGCTTTGGCGGCGTCTGAAGCAAGAGGGGACCGGGCCTGAAAAAATCCGCTTTAAATTCATATGCGGAAAAGTTATAGTGATTTTTCGGCCACATTTGGATCGGATCAAATGCAGCGCCCGATCCGCCGGCCCGAATCCGACGACCCGGTTGCAAACAACCAAACGAATATCGCCAAAGGAGGTAACAATGGCAGAAGAACTCAACCTTCTGGAAATCAAGGATCAGATCGCCACCATCACCTTCAACCGGGCCCCGGCCAATGCCTGGAGCCTGGCGGCGCTGGAGGATTTGGAGGAAAAACTCGGCACGGTGGAAAACGACAGGAACGTCCGGGCCGTAATCCTTACCGGCTCCGGGGAAAAATGCTTTTCCGCCGGCTTTGACGTTAAGGACGCGGCAAACCAGGCCACGACCGGGCCCAAAGGCCAGGAGATGTGGACCCGGATCGATCGGTTTGAAAAACCCGTTATTGCCGCCCTCAACGGTCACGCTTTCGGCGGGGGGCTGGAACTTGCCCTTTGCTGCCATTTCCGGATCATGGCGGACTCGACCAAGGCCCAGATTGGCCTGACCGAACTCAACCTGGGCATCATACCGGGCTGGGGCGGCACCCAGCGCCTGATGCGGGAAGTGGGCCGGGCCAAGGCCCTGGACATGATCCTGTTTTCCAAGCGCCTGGGGCCGGCCGAAGCCCTGGAGGCAGGACTGGTCCACCAGATCGTGCCGCCGGAAAAACTCATGGATGAAGTCACAAACTTTGCCCAGAAGCTGGCCGAACGTCCGCCCGTGGCCGTGGGCTGCGTACTGCGCGCAATGACCACAGGTATCTATGAAGGCATTGATCAGGGCCTGAAAGTCGAGCGCGAGGGCAGCAAGACCGCCGGCGCATCCAAGGATGCACAGGAAGGATTCACCGCATTTCTGGAAAAACGCAAACCCGTTTTCAAGGGTGAATAATAAGCGGAACCACTGATGAACGACAACGATGCCACGATCCTCGTGGTAGAGGACGAGCGATCCACCCGGTTTGCCCTGGCCAGGATGTTGGAAAAACAGGGCACTCCCTCTATCTATGAAGCGGAAAACGGAAGGCAGGCCGTAGAACGGCTGAAAACGACCCGCGTAGATCTGGTATTGCTCGATGTCATAATGCCGGAACTCGACGGCCGAGAAGTCCTCAAAACCATGAAATCCGATGTAAACCTTCGAAACATTCCGGTTATCATGGTCACCGCCCTGGACGACATGGACAGCGCCGTCAAATGCATTGAAATGGGAGCGGAGGATTACCTTACCAAACCCTTCAATCCCGTAATGCTGCGCGCCCGGATATTTGCCTGCCTCGAGAAGAAACGGCTCCGGGACATCGAGAAAGAATACCTGCGCACGTATGACTCTGCCACGGGCCTGCCCAATCAACGATATTTTATCCAGCGGTTGACCGAACAGATCCATCGAAATGATCGCCATCCGTTTCTTTTTGCCGTAATTTCCGTGCGAATCGGCAAGTATCAACTGATCTTTGAAACCCTGGGCCGCGCGGCCGCGGATAAATATCTTGTCAAGCGGACCAGGCAGCTCGAAGGCATTCTGCCCGATGACGCGGTCATGGCCAGAACCGGGGAGCAGAGCTTTGCCGTACTGCTATTTGACCTGAAGTCGACGGCTCAGGGCGATGCCGTGGCGATCGGCATTTTTGAAGCCCTCTCAGACCCGCTATATCTGGAAGGGCATGAATTTGCGGGGAAAATTCACGTGGGCGTGGCCTACAACAATCCCCCCTACGCCAGTGCCGAAACAATGCTCCGTGATGCCGGCCTGGCCGCAAGCCGGGCCGGCTCCCGGGGCGGATTCAAGATATTTGACGACACCCTCCACCAGGAAGCCATGCGCCGGCTGGCACTGGAACCCGATTTGCGGCAGGCCCTGCACAAAAAACAGATGCTCATGCATTATCAGCCCATCATCTCAATGAGTACCGGCGATATTGCAGGATATGAAGCTCTGGTGCGCTGGGAACACCCGGAAAAAGGGACAATCATGCCTGACGATTTCATCCGGATTGCCGAGGATACCGGTCTGATTATCCCGCTGGGCAACTGGATCCTTCATGAAGTGTGCCGCCAGGCCGCCCGGTGGGGAGAAATGGCGGGCGATAACAACCATTTCACGATCAGCGTAAATGTTTCGGCGCATCAATTCGCAGAACCCGACTTTCTCGGCGTTTTGGAAGACGCCATGATAAAAAGCGGCGCCCGGAGCCGGAACATCAACCTCGAACTCACGGAAACAGCACTGATCGAAAACACGGAAAGGCTTGCTGAAATCTTAGATGAACTGGGAAGACTCAAGGTCCGCACATCACTGGATGATTTCGGCAAGGGATATTGTTCACTAAATTACCTGAACCGCTTCCCATTTGACACGCTGAAAATCGACCGCTCCCTGATTCGCCAGATCCACCAGAAACCCCGCAACCAGGCAATCGTGGGCAGTACCGTCGAACTGGCCCACCGTCTGGACATGAAGGTGGTGGCCGAAGGCATTGAAGAAGAAGCCGAGGTGGAAACACTGCAGCAGATGAAGTGCGAGTATGGACAGGGATGGTATTACAACGTGCCCATGCCGCAATCCCAGGCAGGCAAGCTGCTCTGCTGACCCGTCGCGCAGCGCACCGGGTCAGATGTCTGCCTCCCTGGCCTTCTGGGCACCCTCGTAGCTGACATGCAGGATATTGACCCCGGTAACAGCAGCGGAATACACCCCCGTGATCAGCACCGGAAACATCAGCATGGCGTGATTGAGCAGGGAAAAGCCGGCCGCATTGCCCTGGCTTACGCCGAACAGGGCCATGCCAAATACGCCCCCGGCTTCCCAGAGCCCCCAGAATCCGGGCACAGAGGGCAGCATGATAAAAAAACAGATTACGATAAACACGGTGACCATCTCGCCAAAGCTCAGCCCGATGGCCGGAAACCCGAATGAGAGCACGTAAATGGCCAGCGCCTGGAGCAGCCAGATTGCAAAGGAATAAACCAGGCACAGAATCAGGTTCACGGGCTGCCGGATCATGAAAAGCCCTGCGGCAACGTGATCAATGACCCGGGTCAGCGGCAGGCAGCATTTCTCCTGCACCTTCTCTCCTGCAGAACTGCCTGGAGGAAACACCATAAAAGGCGCCTTTAAAACCATCTGCTTTAAAACCCGCTGAACCTTTGGAATGCTGATGGTAACGGCTGCTGCGCTCAGGAAAATGCAGAGCCAAATCATCATGGAAGCAAGGCCTTCCAGGGTCTGCCGGCTCAACTGGTGTCCGCGAAACTCCGTCTGTAAATCCGGGTCGATATACACCGTGGTCAGCACCCAGGCAAACAGCGCCATCAAAATGATGGCGTCAAAAATCCGTTCTGCGGCAATGGTGGTCAGTCCCTGGGAAAACGGCACATTGCCCTGCTTCCGGATTATGGCCGGCCGCGCCAGTTCCCCGATGCGGCCGGGAAGCACCGAGTTGATCAAAAAACCGATCATCAGGGGATGGAATGCGGAGAAAAACGACAGTTTCAGGGAGCTGCCCAAAATCAGCTGCCACCGAAGCGTGCGAACCATGAAGGATACCAGTCCGATGCCCGCCCCCGGAATCAGCCACAGGTAATTGATGCCGGCCATGCTCTGCACCAGCTTGTCAAACGGCACGCTGCGGAATGCGAAGTAAAATCCCAGCGCGGAGACCAAAGCTCCCAGGACAAGGGAAATCACGATTTTGCGTTTCATATTCGTTCCGGCATCCAAAATTCCTTATGCAGATCCAGCATGCAAGAATAACGTTTTTTGCCGCCCCGTGCAAAAAATAACCTGCCCCGGACGCAACTTGTGGGCTTGTGCTTGACATCCGCACCGGTTATTATATGCTTTTTCGGTGCATGACGAGCCAAGCGGAAAGGACTGTGCATTATGAGCAATCAGCGAAACGATCCGGATGATTCCGGGGAACTCGAGGCCCTGCGGGAGAAAATCGACGCAGCGGACGAAAAGATCGTCACCCAGCTCGCAGAACGGCAGAAACTTGTCCACCGGATCGTGGAAATCAAGAAAAAACATCATCTGCCGATCTACCACCCGGCCCGGGAAGAAGACCTGATATCGCTGCGGCGCCGCCAGGGCCGGGATGCCGGCCTGGACCCGGATTTCATCGAGGAACTATACCGCACCATCCTGCGCCAGTCCCGGGTGGAGCAGACCGGGCAGATGCGCAAAAAGGGCATCCGCCCCGGGGCCGTGGTCCTGATCGTGGGGGGATACGGAGAAATGGGCCGGTATTTCGAGGCCTGCTTTTCCGGGGCCGGCTACCGGGTCCGCCTGATGGGCAGAAACGACTGGGAGAGGGTTGGCGAGTTGTGCGCGGACGTGGACCTGGCCATTGTTTCGGTGCCCATTGAAAAAACCGCCCAAACCATACACGCCCTGGCCCCGCACCTGCCGGAAAGCGCCGTGCTGAGCGATATCACCAGCATCAAGCAGGCGCCCGTAGAGGCCATGACCGCCGCACACAAGGGCCCGGTGCTCGGGATGCACCCCCTGTTCGGCCCGACCACGTCCTCGCTGGACAAGCAGATCGTGGTGGCCACCCCGGGGCGCGACAACGAGGCCTGCCAGTGGGTGCTCGACCAGTTCACGGCATGGGGGGCCGTGATCGTCCCTGCCACGGCTGAGGAACACGATGATATCATGGCAGTAGTCCAGTCGCTGCGCCATTTTGCCACGTTTGCCTTCGGCCAGTTCATCGAGCGCAAAAAAGTACCCGTGGCCCGCACCCTGGAGTTTTCCAGCCCCATCTACCGCCTGGAACTGGGCATGGTGGGCCGGCTGTTTGCCCAGGACGCGGCCATGTATGCGGAAATCATATTCGCCTCGGATCAGCGCCGCGAACTTTTAAAGGACTATATCCACAACATTTATGAAAACCTGGAAATGGTGGAAAAAGGCGACAAGCAACGGTTCATATCCGAGTTCCAAAAAATCGCCGAATGGTTCGGCCCGTTCAGCGAACAGGCCATCCGGGAGAGTTCCTACCTGATCGACAAACTCATTGAACGGTTCTAGCACTGAAGATACAAGGCCCGTGCCGCTGCGAAACCGGCCGGGCCTTGCCCAACAGGGCACGGAAACCGGCTGACAGCCCCAAAAAACATCAGCTCGTTTTATCCCTTCTGATTTCCCTGAAAAAAACCCGCATATATCTCATGCTAGACAATACCAGGGCCAGGCCGATGCCGATATAACAGATTGCCAGATACCGCCCGGGAATCGCGGAATGACGCAGCAGCACGCCCATGGCAACCATGACGGCAATGACCAGATAACTCTTCCAGGGTATAAAGGAAAACAGGCACCGCTTGGCACCAATGGAAAGAATCCTGTCCAGGTTCTTGTCCACGATTTTTAAAAACCCGAAATGGTGAATCAGCAGCGCCAGTAAAACCCCGGCTGCCGCAAAAGGGTACGGATTCGCACCCGAAGGCGCAAACAGCCATATCGCGGCTGAAAACAGCAGCATAGCGCCTGCGCATATCCAGACCGTCCCGGCCAGAAGCACCAGGAGGCTTCCGGAAACAGCCGGCTTATATTTGTCGATTTTCATTGCCATGATTTAAGCCGTGCTGTCCGGCCGGGCGAAAAGCCCTATTTTGCACGAACAAACAGCACCTTCTGATTTGATCCGTGTGCCTTGCGTTCTTTTGTCACAAAGAGATCCGTCCTTGCCTTGACGAGATCGGAAAGCTTCTTATAGCCATACAGCCTGGAGTCGAAATCGGGTTGCAGCTTGTTTAAGTAGCTCCCGAAAGTGGCGAGATTCGCCCATCCGGCATCATCACTTGACTGTTCGAGCGCAGTGAGAATGAACTGCGTGGGAAATTCAGCCTTATGGTTATCTGTTGACTCGGCAGGCGCCTGGGTCGGCGCGGGCTTTTGTCCGCCCCCGGCCTTTGACGGCTGGCCGGCAGGCTCGGCTCCCGTACCGGGGCGAAGCACTTCAGTGAACACGAACTTGTGGCAGGCATTGCGAAATGCCTCCGGGGTCTTCTTTTCGCCAAACCCGAGAACCGTGAGCCCCTCTTCACGCAGCCGCATGGCCAGTCCCGTAAAATCACTGTCACTTGTGACCAGGCAAAAGCCGTCAAATTTCCGCGTGTACAGCAAGTCCATGGCATCGATAATCAGGGTGCTGTCCGTGGCGTTTTTTCCCCTGGTGTAGGCAAACTGCTGAATCGGCTTAATGGCGTATTGCTGAAGCACTTTTTTCCACGAGGCGCTCGCCGTGGCCGTGAAATCGCCGTATATCCGCCTTACGGTGGCTTCCCCGAATCTTGCGATTTCCGCAAGAAGGCCCTTGATCACGGCCGCCTGCGCGTTGTCCGCATCAATGAGGACCGCCAGTCGAAGGGTGTGTTCTTCTGGGTCAATTTTTTCAGTTTCTCTCGGGGAAACCATAAATCCTCCGGTTTTCCAAGGCCGCGGCGCACACGCCGCAAAATTTGAACAGTTTTCAATAATGCACTGCAAGCCATATTGTTTCGCATGCAGAATCGGTCCATGCCACACGATGCCTGACACGGGCGCCAATGTTGAAATAATCACCCGCTTTTAACACCACAATATCGTCCCGGTTTTCAATCTGCAGCCCTGCGCTGCCTTTTACCACCAGTACGAACTCATTTTTTTCCTGATCATACCAGGAGCCTTCAGGGCAAGCGTGTCCCCCGGATACGATCCGCTCGATGATGACGGTGTCTGCCGAACATAACGTATCAGAAACTTCATCAGGCAATTCATCCGGTATGTCTTTGAATAACGATCCCTTCCCCATGATTTCCCTTTCATATGAGCTCCGGCCTCAAAATACAGGATCAACAGGGCCGGTGGAAAGCCGGATTACACCCGATTTTCTGCTCATTCTATAACTTATAGTGAACAAAGTCAATTGCGGCAGTTCAATCCCAGCAACTCTCGATGAAAAAACCCTTCGGAACAATCAAAATTTTATATAATGCGGGATTTCGGCCTTTCCTCTGCAGAAAAGAGCCCCAAAGCGCCAAACGGTGCAGTCCCGGCGATAAATACCCGGTTTTTGAAACGCCACGCTTTATGATTAACCTTAAACAAAGAGGTAATTGCAGGCAAAAAACAAAAGTGTGAAATTTCATTATACAAGGAGGGTTTGATCATGAAGAAAATCGTATTCATTGCAGCAGCCGTTTTCTTTCTCGTATGCCTGACGGCAAATGCCCAGATGAGTCCGGGGGATAATTCGCAATCCGGCCGGCAATATCCCATGATGTACGGGGGAATGATGCAGCCGGGAATGATGATGCACGGTGGAGGCGGTGGCATGATGCATGGCAGGATGTGCCCGATGCAACAGGGAATGATGGGCGCCATGCCAATGAAAAAATATATGATGCAGGTCCATATGCTGCCCGGCATGCAGGCGCAATTATCCCTGACTCCGGAACAGACCGAAGAGCTCATTGATCTGCAGACAAATTTTAAAAAACAGCAATTGGATTACAAGGCTGAACTGGCAAGACAGAAAGTGAGAATGCAAAGCCTGCTGGCAGGCAACCCCGCTGCCGATGAGATCAAGAGCCAACTCCAGGCCTGCTCTGAAATAAAGATCAACATGCATATGGCTGCCTACGAAACCACGAAAAAAATGAAATCCGTACTCACTGCGGATCAGGCAGAAGTTCTGGAAAACATGATGACACATCCCGGCTATATGATGCAGCAAGGCCGCAGCAACTCCCGGCATCATGGCATGAAGGGAATGATGCGGCGGCAATAGGAGTTTTCCGGAATTGGAGGCATCCCATCGGTTTAAGAATCCCGCTTTCCGGCCATGCCTTCAATGACATTGGAGGTGATGGCCGGGCCCATTTTCCGGGTGCGGTATTGCCGGAACTGCTCGAAACAAAAACCGCTTTTTTCAATTGTATCCGCCGTGTCCCGGTTGAGGTGGCAGCCGCCCCCGAGGCGTTTCCATACGGGGGTGATCCGGTTCTGCCACCAAACGGCGGCGCCCCCGGGCGCCCGGACGTGTTCGAAAAACAGGAAACTGCCGCCCGGCCGCAATACCCGGTAAACCTCGGAAAGGGCGGCAAACGGATCGTAAACAGAGCATAGCACCAGGAAACTGATCACTGTATCCGCGGATTGGCTTTTCACCGGGATGTCCTCGGCAGCCGCCCGCATCACGCGGGCATCCAGCCCCGGAGGCTTGTGCCGCCGGATCTCTTTTTTTGCCTTGCCCACCATCACAGGGGATGGATCCGTGGCAAGATAGGATCGCACGGTTTCCGGCAGGTACGCCAGGTTCTGGGCAGCACCTGCACCGATTTCCATGACCCGGCCGTGGGCCTGGCTCAACAGCCGCCTGCGGATTTTGCCCAAGCCCCTGGTGACCAGTACTTCGATATGCGGAAAAACAAAGCGGCCGTACCATCCCAGGGAAGCGGGTTTTTTGTATTTTTTGCCGTACTGCATGGGATCCGGGTTCAACATTGGTTCGCTTCCAATTAAAAAAATACGCATATCCGCACCCTGCCGGGAGGCTCCCGTTGAATGATAACCCCGGATCCTGCTGAAAGCAACAATCGAAATGGATGTAAAATCGGAAAAATCAGCGGCGCATATCAATCAGCGAAGCATTCAAAACTGCGGCCAATTCCTGCATATGCCGATCTGTTCCGGATCCCGGATTGAGGAGCACGACCTCACGGGCCCCCCGGGAAACCTCCCGGGCCCGCGCCCGGACCTCGGGTGTGTCCAGGGGCGAAGTGGATCGCGCGTCTGTGAGCAGGCACATGTCGATTACCGGATACGCATCCCTGTGCTGCAGCATGATCCGGTGGATCGCCATGATGCCCCGGTCCAGGGGCGTCCCGCCCCCGACCCGGACCTCGGAGAGCCGGTGCAGGACAAAACCCAGACTGGTGGTGGGGTGCACAAGAACCCCGGCCGCCTTTCCCTGGACAACGACTACGGCCACCGAGTCTCTGCGCAGATAGGCCTGTTCCATGGCCGTACGCACCCAGACCCGCATCCATTCCAGGGTATCGGACATGGACTCGCTGACATCCAAAAGGAAAACCACCAGCCGGGACAGCGGCGCCACGCTCCGGGACGAGACCAGGTCCCGGGCGCCGGGCTGCAGATGGCCCCGTTTCCAGGCTTCGAAAATGGATGCCGGGATGTCGATGCGGCCGGTTTGCTCCCACGGGCGCACGGCAATCTTCCGCCCCTGTTTGGCCAATACCGGCTTTCTGAACCGGGAAGGATGCCTTCCCCGTACCGGGCGCTCGCGGCGGGGAACAAAGGGGCGGCCGATGACGGTTCGGGCGGTTTCCAATAATGGATGCATCACATGGACCGGTCCGGATTGGTTGCCGGTCCGGCTGCGCATTTCCACGCTCAGGGTTGCGTTTTGGCTTTTTTTTTTCGGTAAAACGGCGACGGGAGCCACCCGGGCTTGCTCTGTTCGGTTTCCTGACTCCCTTCGAAAATTCGCTGCTCCAGTCTGTCCCAGGTCAGACGCGTCTGGGTCTCGGCTTCCCCGAGCCTGTGCTGCAGGGCCAGCGGGAGCATGGCCTGAAGGTCCTCCCACTCGACCTGCTTCCGGCCGTTGATGGCCGCCCGGGTTATGGCGGCCTGGCAGGCGGTCAGTTCGGCCCTGTGCGTGGAAATCTCGATTTCGAGCACCATTTCAATCACCCGGCGCAGCAAATCACCAGGCAGTTCAACATCCGGCAGAAGCCCGGCCGCGCGCTGGAGACGCTGGCAAAGGGCTTCCTGCTGCTCCCGGAACTGCGCGGCAAAACCTTCCGGATCGTTTGAATAGCTGTGACACCTGGAAAAAACCTCGGCCCGGTCATCCACCTGTTCCAGTCCCCGTACATGCACGGCCAGACCGAAACGGTCCAGAAGCTGCGGCCGGAGCCAGCCCTCCTCCGGATTCATGGAGCCGATCAGGATGAAGCGGGAAGGAATTTCCGCGGAAATGCCCTCGCGCTCGAGACGATACTTTCCGGTGGCTGCTGCATCCAGGATGACATCAACCAGGTGGTCCGGCAGGAGGTTGACCTCGTCGATGTACAAAATGGCCTGGTCCGCCCGGGACAGGATCCCCGGCTTGACTGACAGCTCCCCGGAGGCCAGGGTTTTTTCGGCATCCACGGTGCCCAGGACCATGTCCTCCCCGCTGCCCACGGGCAGTTCGATGACGTTTTTGTCCGGCAGAAGCCCGCTCAGGCTGCGCACCATCGTGGTCTTGCCCGTGCCCTTGCTTCCGAGCAACAAAACGCCGTGTACGGTCGGGTTGAGCACCGCGACGAGCAGGGCCTCCTTGGCCACTTCCTGGTTGACCAGGGCGGTGAAGGGAAAAAGTGTCATAGGGTCTGCTCTTGGCTCTTTCCGATAAGAATCATCACCTGTACATGATTTTTCAATTCCGCATTGTCCCGCACTTTGCCTGCACTCCTTCAGATCCCCCGGGACCCGGATGGATATCAGGTCATCAAATAAAGTATCGCATATTTATATCCGTATATGAAGCATGAACTTTATCGTCGCTGACGCAGCTGTTGACAAAAACGAAGAAAGTGCCGATAAATAGACAGATACCGGAATATTGCCGAAAAGGGCGGGAACAACTTCATGATGCGGAAACGTTGAAGGATATGCAGTCAGTTCACGATCAGCGCAAAGACCTGATACGCACGCTTTTTCCGCAAGACGTGCCCCGCCTGTGGTGCGCCCTGCTCACGCATTACACGAAAGACGGCGCCCTGGATACCCGGCGCATGGCGGCCCACATCAGACACATTCGCCCATGGGTTCCCGCCGTTCTCGCCCCGGGATCCACCGGCGACGGATGGGAGATGGATAATGAAGAAGCAGACGCCCTGCTCGCATTTCTCACCGAAGAAGCGCGCCGGCAGAACTTCTCCCTCCTGACCGGGGTGCTGCGCACCGAAACGGGTGCCGTAGTACCGGCCATTCATGCGCTTCTCGATCGATTCACCGGAGGCAGTAACGATCCGGCCGCACTGACAGCGCGCAATATCTGCGGATTTACGGTCACCCCGCCCAAAGGGGCCGAGCTTGCCCAAACGCTCATCCATGAGGAGCTTGACGCGGCTGCCCGCACCGGTGTTCCGATCGCCCTCTACCAGCTGCCTCAGATCACGGAAAACGAGATGAACCCGGAAACGGTGAACTCGCTTGTTTCGCGCTATCCAAACATTTATCTCATGAAAGACACCAGCGGGGAAGACCGCGTGGCATGCTCCGGCAAAAACCTTTCCAATCTCTGGCTCGTGCGAGGCGCTGAGGGCGATTACGCGAAATGGGCCAAGTCGGGCGGCGGATACTACGACGGGTTTCTCCTGAGCACCGCCAACTGCTTTGCCGAACAACTCGCTGCAATGCTCGACCACCTCGACAAGGGCCGCACCGACGAGGCGCAAACCTTTTCGGATCGGGTTTCCCGGGTTATCCGGAAGGTTTTTGATGCGGCAGCCCCCCTGCCTTTCGGAAACCCCTTTACCAATGCGAACAAGGCGATCGATCACCATTTTGCCTGGGGGGAAAAAACGGGCGACCAGCCGGCACCCATGACCCACAGCGGCAATCGGCTCCCGGATTCGCTCCTCGTCTTTGCCCGCGATCAGCTCCGCGCCGAAGGTTTCGACATCGGGACCGGGTACATGAATCAAGATCCCGTCAAGCATTCCGGACAGTAAAAAATCGTCTCCGGCGTTCCCTGAAAACCCGCTGCTGGAAGAAGCAAAGGAAAATGAATCAAGGGCAGACTTGACCCCTTTTCAGCACGCAGGTGTCGGTTTCTTCCGAGCAGCGGCAAATAACAAAGTCGAAGCGGTCGAGATCCAGGCACATGTGAAAGTCGATTTCCGGGGAGGCCGGGTCTTCGGGGTCGAAAAAGCGCAGGGCCGACGGGACGGTTCGGAGCTGTTCGGGTATGGTGGTAAAGTCCGGGTCTTCCCCGCGCAGGAGCTGTTGTAAGTACCTGGCGCACAAAAGGTCCTCGGCGGCTTCCTGCTTTCCTTCAAACCCGGCGCAGATCAGGTAGACGGATTGCGGAGAGCGTTTGCGGATATATGCGGCAATTGCGCCGGCATTGACAAAGCTGCCGGTAATTGCGGATTCGGCATGGGAGGCGGCCAAAAGCGCACGGGTGCCGGCGTGGGTGGTGTGCACCAGGGTCTTGCCGGAAAGATCGGCTTGCACGAGCTCCGAGGGGGAGTTGCCGAAGTCGAAATCCGGCGGCTTTACGGCGTGCCGCTCACCCATGAGCAGGTAGCGGGGATGATTCCGCTTAAGGGCGCGTGCGGTTTCCAGGCTTTGGGTGGCGATAATGCTTTCCGCACCGCGGTCAAATGCATAGCAGGCTGCGGAAAACGCCCGGAACACGTCAATAATTACCGCAAGGCCGCGAGCCCTGGCCGCACCCTGTGGGTAACGAACGATATGAATCTCCATTTGCCCCGGGTTCCCCTATTACTCGGACCTGCCCTGGGCGGCTACGGAAGCGGCGGCTTTTTCCACTGTCTCCGGGTCTGCCAGGTAGTAATGCCGGATGGGTTTGAGCGCCGCATCCAGTTCGTACACCAGGGGAATGCCTGTGGGAATGTTTAACCCAGGGATTTCCTGGTCGGATATGCCGTCTAGATGCTTGACCAGACCGCGCAGGCTGTTTCCGTGCGCAGAGATGATCACCCGCTGCCCCTGGCGGATCACAGGGGCGATGGTGCCGTGCCAGTAAGGCATGAACCGCTCGATGGTGTCTTTTAAGCTTTCCGCAGCAGGGATTTCGTTTTTCGGGAGATGGGCGTACTTCGGGTCGTGTACCGGGTGGCGCGCATCGCTTTTTTCAAGTTCGGGCGGGCGCACGTCATAGCTGCGGCGCCAGGTATGCACCTGCTCGTCTCCATACTCCCTGGCGGTCTCCGCCTTGTCCCAGCCCTGCAGGCCGCCGTACATGCGTTCATTTAAACGCCAGGATCGATAAACCGGTATCCACATCCGGTCCATGTCATCCATGACAAGCCACAGGGTCCGGATGGCGCGCTTTAATACCGAGGTAAAGGCCACGTCAAAATCAAAGCCTTTTTCCTGCAAAACCTTTGCCGCCTCGTGGGCCTCCCGGGTACCGTTTTCCGTCAAATCCACATCTGTCCAGCCGGTAAACCGGTTGTCCCGATTCCACAGGCTTTCGCCGTGTCTGATTAATACGAGTTTATGCATGGTTTCCCTCCAGAAATATCAGTAATAAGCCCTCAGCACTCGCCATCCGGCAGGGCGGCCTCCTCGGGCTCGATGTGAACCTCCGCATCCAGGATCTCCGGTCCTTTCCGGAGCAACAGGTTTTTGACCTGTTCGGCCACTCGGTGGCCTTCATAAACGGTCATCTGACTGTCCACCACCACGTGCAGGTCCACGCACAAAAGGTTGCCCGCATACCGGGTGCGGATGTTGTGCACCTGGACAACCGCGGGATGGGTCTTTACCAGGTGCTTAATCTGCTCGCAGACTTCCCGAGGCGCGCCCTGGTCCACGAGCTCCCTGAACCCGGAGAGAATGATCCGGATGGCGGCATAACAGATCAGGATGGCCACGAAAAATGCGGCCAGGTGGTCGAGCAGGTGCCACTGCGGATATGCCAGCGCCACGCCGACCGCGATCAGAACGGGTATGGAGCTGAATGCATCCATCCGGTGATGCCAGGCGTTTGCTGTCAGGGACACGCTGTTTATCCGGTTGCCCACCCGCATGTTCCACTGATAGAGAAACTCCTTGATGACAATGGAGGCGGCTGCGGCTGCAAAGGCGATCAAGCCGGGGTGCTTTGCATGCGGCTTGTACACGGATGTAACCGCGTCCCAGCCGATGCCTGCGCCCGCCAGAAAAAGCACCCCGCCGATAAATATGGAAACCGTGGTCTCCATGCGCTGGTGGCCGTAAGGGTGAGAATCGTCTGCCGGTCGGGACCAGTAATAGGACCCCAGGATCACGACAACGTCAGTGATGGTATCGGTAAGGCTGTGAATCCCGTCAGCCACCACGGCCTGGCTATGGCCCAGCCATCCGGCCGCGACCTTGAAGGCCGCCAGAAGGATATTGCCCCCGAACCCCCACCAAGTGACCCGGCGGACGTGGCTTTCCGGGGCATCACTTTTGCTCTTTGCCATTACCGATCCGTTTCTTTTGTCTGCGTGCGGCCACCTGCGCCTGCCACTCTGCCTGCTCCTTCTGGTATTGCGCTTCGCTCTGGTGCCAGCCGGTATAATCGGCTTGCTCCGCATCCGGTTTTTTGCGGGGCATGTGCTTGAAAAAACGGATCAGTTTTTCGATCCACCCGTCCGCTGTATTGTTTGTTTTTTCTTCCATGGTGTAATCCATGCGTTTCTGGCTTCTTATAAAGCGGTCATGAACCTTTCTGTAAATTCCTGCACCACCCGCTTTAACGGGACATCCAGGCAGGACAGCGCCTTCTGACGGATCCAGTCGGGCAGGCCGTAGGCGGCCTCTGCCGCGGCGCCGGCAATGGCGGCCATGGTGTCTGCATCCCCGCCCAGGGAGATGGCGTTTCGAACCGCGTCCTCGTAATCCGTGGATTCGAAAAATGCGATCAGGGACTGGGGCACCGAGCCCTGGCAGGAGACATCAAAATGATAGTCCTGCCGGATGTCTGTCAGGGGCTGATCCAGGCTGTAACCGAACCGCTCTTGCGCAAACGTGCGGATCTCATCCTTATCCGCCCCGGTGTTTGCCATGAACACCGCGGCCGCGGTTGCCTGCGCCCCCTTGATTCCCTCGGGGTGGTTGTGTGTCACGGCCGCGCTTTTTTCCGCCTCCGCCAGCAGCGCGTCGAGATCCGCAAATGCAAAGCCCACCGGGCTGACCCGCATGGCCGAGCCGTTTCCAAAACTATAATAGGGCTGACGCGAGCCCGTCATTGCCCACTGCATGAATGATCCGCCGAAACCGGCATGTGGGTATTTTGCAAAATATTCGTGAAACTTGTCCGTATAATCCGCGTTGTGCAGGATGGCATCGGCCACTGCCGCGGTGAGCACGGAATCGTCCGTAAACCGGCATCCGCTGGAAAAAAAGGAAAAGCTCTTGGATTTGATCGGCCGGGCCTCGTAAACCGAGCCGATAATGTCCCCGGCAATGGCGCCCAACATGGACATCACCTCCTTTGATCCAAAATATCAGCAGCGGGCGGGTGTGTCAAACTCCGGAAATGCCGAGGGCGCAGGCCATCTCCTCGCTGTCGGCCCGGTACAGGGAGTCAATGACCGATTCGGCCAGGTCGATGCCGACCACGTTTTCCTCGTCCACCACCAGGGCGGCCCCGGCCTTTTCCATGGCTTCTTTAAAAATATGATAGCGGCAGCGGGCCACCACCGGTGCTTTATGCGAAAGCCGCTTGGCGGCTTCAATGATTGCAATGGTCATGCGCGGATCCGGGATGGTGATGACCACCAGGCAGGTTTCGTTCAAGCCCGCGTGCACCAGGACCTCTTCGTTGACCGCATCGCCGATGTGCACTTCAAGCCCCCGTTCAATGGCAGCCTGGGCGGTCTTGGGGGTCATTTCAATGATTTCCGGGCGGATCTCGTGTTCCATGAGCGCATCCGTAACCTGTTTGCCGGCAGGTCCGTAGCCGATGACCATGACCCGGCCGGCCGGCCGGTCCCCTTTGGCGTCCGTAGCCATGGATGCCGAAGGATCCCAGGATGCGGGCTTCAACAGTTTACCGGCAAGCGCCGGGGCCTTGTTGACCATGTAGGTGGAAATCAAAATCGAGACAATGGTCACGGACACGATCAGGGAAAAGGTTTCCGGTCCGATCAGGGCAATATCGCGGGACGTGGTGGCCAGCACAAAGGAAAACTCCCCGACCTGGGCCAGGGTGATGCCTGTGGACAGGGCTTCTGCCGGCGGCCGGGAAAACAACCGGGCAACAAAATAAATGATCAGGATCTTGCCGATCACAATGATCAGCAATACCAGAAGCACCCAATGAATATTGTAGACCATCCACTGCGGATCGAGAAGCAGCCCGATGGTGGCAAAAAACAGGGTCACAAAAAGCGTGCGGATCGATCCGATATCCGCCCGGATCTGAGTGGCAAACGGGGATTCGGCAAGCATCATGCCGGCGATAAACGCACCCAGCGCCGGGGACAGCCCGGCCTCATGGGCCAGCCACAGTGAACCCGCAGCCGAAAGAATGGCCAGCAGCACCACCAGGTCCCGATTGCGGTGGATGGTACCGGAAAACAGGATCCGGGGCACCAGGATATAAAACAGCACGTAAAAAAGCACCACCAGCCCGGCCGCACCCAGCAGAATTTTCCCGATCTGCAGGGCAATGGAATCGAGATGGCCGGTTTGGCCCATCATGGTGACCAAAAGCACCAGGGGCACCACTGCCACATCCTGGAGCAGCAGAATGCCCAGCGCATTTCTTCCCCGGGGGGAATCCACCTCGCTACGATCTACCAGGATACGCATGACAACGGCTGTTGAACTCAGCGCAATCATGGAACCCAGCGCCACTGCTGCGCGAAAATCCACAAACGCCGCCAGGATCAGGGCAAACAGCGCCATGGTGGAAACCACCTGGAGCGTACCGCCGCCCAGTGCAATTCCCCCAAGGCGCCGCAGGCGGGTGAACGAAAACTCCAGGCCGATGGTAAACAACAGCAGGGCCACCCCGATTTCAGCCAGGTGCATCAGTGCTTCGGCGTGAAACAAAAACGGTCCGAAAACCACGCCTGCCAGCAGATATCCAATGATTGCGCTCTGTCTTAAGCGCTGGGCGACAATGCCGAATACAAACGCGCCGGCCAGCAAAAGCAGCACGTCTCTTAACAAAACCCAGAATTCCAAGGCTGGGTCCCTCTCTGGTTTATTTGTATTCTTCCGGAATCACCGGCACCGGGATGGGGTCCATCTTGTGCCGATTTTTGCGGTGAAAATCACGGTATATGGCAAGCACCTGTTTCTGCCGCTGACCAAGACCGGATTCGTCCCCGCCGGATTGCTCAAATTGCATGGCCCATTCCAGTTCTTCGTAGCTTGCCCCGATCTGGTCGGCATCGCTTCGATTGTCCTGCCACAACCCGTCTGTGGGCGGAGCCTCGAGAATTTCCGCCATCACCCCCAGCCCGCGGGCCAACTCGTAGACCTCGGTTTTCATGAGACCGGCAATCGGACCGATGTCCACTCCGCCATCTCCGTACTTGGTGAAAAATCCCACCCCGAAGTCCTCCACCTTGTTGCCGGTGCCGGCCACCAGGAGCCGGTGATGGGTGGCATACGCATACAACCCTGACATGCGGATCCGGGCCCGGGTATTGGCCATGGTGAGCTGATCCTGGATATCTTCCGGCAAGGACTGCTCAAATGCTTCAAGCACGTGGGTAAGATCCACCGTGTGCCCGGTTACGTTTTCAAAATGCTCGTGCAGCCATCCCAAATGCCGCGCGGCAAGCGTTTTCTGTTCGGCGGCCTGCCGGATGGGCATGTTCAGCACCATTACCGGAAGCCCGGTTTTGCCGCACAAAGTGGAAGTCACCGCGGAATCAATGCCGCCGGAAACGCCGACCACAAAACCATTCGTACCGGCGTTTGCGGTATACTGCCGCATCCAGTCGACGATATAATCGATTACTTTGCGTGTCTGCATAAACCCTCCTTGCCCTCAAACCCATAGGAACAAGGCAGAGGGACTGCCTAAGGGAGGAGATCCTCCCGCACCGGGGAAAAGACCTCCACTGCCACCGCATCCTCGATCACGTCGGCCCAGTGGGACCTGTTGCCGGCAATGCACCAGGAATCGCCCGGGCCGGCATCCAGCACTTCATCCGCGAGATGCAGCCGGATCTGACCGGAAACCAGAAAACCGGTCTGCTCGTGCGGATGGGAATGTTCGGGCAGTTGGCTGCCCTTTTTGAGGCGATACTGGGCCATAAGCATTTTTTCTCCGTAAACCAGTGTTCTGACCTCGATTCCCGGCATGAGTTCACGCCAGGCGGATTCGGCTTGTCTGCAAAACATATGTGGCTCCTTGTGTATTTTTCCGCGCACCCCGGGCGGAGAATTCCAATCCGTTTTCATGCGGCCTCCAAACCGCCCCTTTATTTGTATTCTTATCACATGTTCCGCAAACACGGCAAAACGAAAAAGCGCAAATCCCCTGAAACAACTCAGAGCCCTCAAATTCTCATCCACATAAAAAAAGGCGGCCCGAAAAAGGACCGCCTCTTTATTTTGTCCCGCTGTGCGGGGGTTAAATGTCGTAATACAGGAAAAACTCATGCGGATGCGGCCGCAGCTTGATGGCATCCACCTCGTTTTCTCTTTTGTATTCGATCCAGCGCTCGATGACGTCCTCTGTGAACACGTCGCCCTTGAGCAAAAATTCGTGATCCTCTGCAAGGCTCTGCAGGGCCTCTTCAAGCGATCCCGGGGCCGAGTCAATCTGGGCGAGTTCCTCCGGCGGCAGATCATAGATATTTTTGTCCATGGGATCGCCCGGATCAATCTTGTTTTCGATGCCGTCGATTACCGCCATGAGAATGGCTGAAAACGCCAAGTACCCGTTGCAGGACGGATCCGGGGTGCGGAACTCGATGCGCTTGGCCTTTGGCGAGGCAGAGTACATGGGAATCCGGACTGCGGCACTGCGGTTTCTGCTCGAATAGGCCAGGTTCACCGGTGCCTCAAATCCCGGCACAAGGCGTTTGTAAGAGTTTGTCGTGGGATTGGTAAATGCGCACAGCGCCTTGCAGTGTTTTAGGATTCCGCCCACGGCATAAAGGGCCTCCTGGGAAAGACCTGCATACTTGTCCCCGGCAAACATGGGATTGCCGTCGCGCCAGATACTCACATGCGTATGCATGCCCGTGCCGTTGTCCTCGAAAAGGGGTTTCGGCATGAATGTGGCGGTCTTGTTATATTTTCTGGCCACGTTTTTGAGCACGTATTTGAACCACACCAGCTGATCGCCCATTTCCATCAGCGGCTTAAACCGCATATCAATTTCACCCTGGCCGGCAGTGGCCACCTCGTGATGCTGGCATTCCACGTCAATTCCCAGGTCCTCCAGGGTCAGCATCATCTCTGTCCGGATGTCCTGCCCCTTGTCCATGGGCGGCACCGGGAAGTAGCCTTCCTTGTGCCGCGGCTTGTAGGCCAGGTTCGGGTTCTCGTCACGGCCGGTGTTCCAGACGCCCTCCACGGAATCCACCATGTAGAAGGACTGGTTTCTCTGGGAGTCAAAACGCACGTTGTCAAAAACAAAAAACTCGGCTTCCGGCCCGATAAATGCGGTATCCCCGATGCCGCTCTGCCTGAGGTAATTTTCGGCCTTATGGGCCACGTGGCGCGGATCCCGGGAATAGGCCTCCCGGGTGACCGGGTCCACGATGTTGCCGATTAACACCAGTGTCTTTTCCTCGTAAAACGGGTCAATTTTGGCGGTTGCCGGATCCGGTACCACGAGCATGTCGCTGGCGTTAATCGGTTGCCAGCCCCTGAGACTCGAGCCGTCAAAACCGTAGCCGTCCTCAAAGGAATCCTCGTCCATTTCGCTGACCGGCACGGTAAAATGCTGCCAGATACCGGGAAAATCCATGAACCGGACATCCACAACCCGGATGCCCTCCTGTTTGATCAGATCCAACACGTTTTTCGGCTGCGTCATTTTGTCCTCCTATAGGTTTGAATTAACATATTAAATTCGAAATCTTACCGCTTCGCATACATCCTTATTATATTGCTTCCCCGTCGGCCTCTCCGGTGCGCACCCGGATGACCCGTTCCAGTGGAATTACGAAAATCTTGCCGTCTCCGATCTTGCCGGTGTTGGCAGCACTCCGCACCGCATCGATGACCTCATCGGTGCGTTCGGCCGGGATCACGATTTCCAGTTTGATCTTGGGCATGAAATCCACCAGGTATTCCGCACCGCGGTAGATCTCCTTGTGCCCTTTCTGACGGCCGTATCCCTTGACCTCGGTGATGGTCATGCCCTGGATGCCGATATCATTTAAAGCCTGGCGCACGTCGTCGAGTTTAAACGGCTTGATGATGGCTTCTACTTTCTTCATACGCTTTTCTCCTGTAACAAAATTGTATCTGCGACAAACTTGAGAATCGCTCAGTTTAGGTTGTTGAAACCTGCCTGATACGCGCCGATCAGGGCAGCGCAGAAAGCACCTGCTCCCGGATCTCTTCCACGCGCCCGGGCGTATCCACCTTGCCGCCCTGCTCGTCGCGGACATAAAAAACATCCACGACCTGGTCGACCTTGGTTGCGATCTTTGCAACCCATATGTCCAGGCCGCTTCTGGCCAGTGCATCCGTGATCCGGTACAGCAGCCCCGGAAAATCATAGGAAAAAACTTCGATAATAGTGTAAAAGCTGGAAGTCTCGTTATCCACCTCCACCCGGTTGGGGCGACCGGAACCCCCGTCTTTTCTTGCCCGGGCCTGCTTGTCTGCCAGTGCCTTTGAAAGATCAAGCATTCCGGTCAGTGCGGCGTTGAGATCCCGGGTCGCCCGCTGCCAGCGCTCGTCTTCAAATATCTGATCCGGCGGCGGGGTAACCGTGAAGATATCCAGGGCGATATTGTTGCGCCACGTATATATCTGGGCATCCAGGACATCCATGCCGTTTAAGGTAAATACGCCTGAAATTTTTGAAAACAGCCCGGGCCGATCCTTGGCGCACACCACCACGGTCCGGGTATTGGAGGCTTCCTCCGGAATAATCTCCCAGACAAAGGGCTGATCTGCCAACCGCCGGTAAAGCTGGATGTGGGAGACAATGTCCTTGGCCTCGGTGTAAAGCAGGTACCGCGGGGAAAGCACCTCGAGCATGGCCTCCACGTCCAGGCCCGGAAAATCGGCTGCCTTGCGCACGTAGGTCTTTTTTTTCTCCACCTGCCGGACCGCGCCGGAAGTGGCCAGTTCGCCTTTTTCCAGGATTCCCAGGATTTTCAGGAAAAAATCGCGCACCAGCGTGGCCGTCCAGTTATTCCACGCCTTCGGGCCCGTGGCCATGGAATCGGCCACGGTCAGCAGATAAATCATTTTCAGCAGGTTGACCTGACCGACTTCCCGGGCGATGCGAATGGCGGTTTCCTCGTCATTGATATCGCGCCGGCTGGCGGTTTTGACCAGCAGCAGATGATTTTCGATTAAAAAGGACACTACCTCGGCCTCACGCCTGCCGTAGCCCAGGCGCGCCATGATCGTGAGCGCTATTTGTGCGCCGGTGGCCGAATGCTTCCCGTCGGACCTGCCCTTGCCGATATCATGCAGCAGAGCTGCCAGCAAAAGCAGATGTTTTCGCTTCAGCCCGTTATAAATCTTGATGCAAAGCGGATCCACACCCTCGGGCGGATTTTCCGCAAAGGACTTGATAAAGTAAATGGTACGCAGGCTGTGCCGGTCCACAGGATGAAGGTGATAGGCATCAAACTGAATGCGGTCCACGATCCCGCCGAATTCGGGAATCATCCGCACCAGGAAGCCGGTTTCCAGCATCAGCTCCAGCACGTTTACCGGTCCGGCGGGAATCAGCAGAATATTTTCAAAAGCCCGCCGGGCGTCCGGGTTGGCCCGGAAATCGTCGTCCACCAGGTACCCGAACTCGCGCACTAGCCGGCCGGCCTCCCGGGTCAGGGGCATGCGCAGCCTGGCCGCGGCCTCAAATATCCGGATCAGCAGAATCGGCGACTTGACGATTCGGTTGGAGGAATAAAACCCCAGTCCGCCCCGGGAAACCTCGATTCCCGGTATATCGGGCTGACGGCGCACCCCGAACCCTCGCCGCGCGGGCTTTTCAAATCCAAGCTCAAATAACAGCAAGAGCAACTGCTGCTTGACATATCCCATCTTTGCATGCAGCTCGCTCATCAATCTCTCCACCGGAAACTGGCCGTCTTTTTCCAACAGGCCCATTTCATCAGCCAGCCGCTCCTGGTGATCAAAATAGAGCTGATCGCACTTGCGTCCGGTAAAATAATGCAGCCGGTTGCGCACCTGCCATATAAAGGAAAGCGCATCACACAGATTTTCATATTCCCGGCTGGAAAGCACGCCGTGGTATTCCAGATCCCGCAGTTCGCAGAGATCGTACTTGATCCGGCCGATCCACCGCATGGTATGGTAGTCGCGCAGTCCGCCCGCACCCTCTTTCAGATTGGGCTCCAGCAGAAACGTGGCATCCCCGTAATGACGGTGCCGGCCCCGGTTGCGCTCCACCAGCTCGAGAATGGTTTTATGCGGGGCGCGCGCAAAAACACGCTCGCGGACCTGGGCGGTCATGTCCGCATATACTGATGAAATGCCGCATAAAAACCGGGCGTCAAGGATGGAAGTCATTATTTCCAGGTCCTCCTTGGCCATTTTCACGCATTCACGAAGCGACCGGGTGGCATAGCCCACTTCCAGGCCGAGGTCCCACAGGGGATAGACATATTCGCGGATGAGTTCTTCGGCCTCATCGGGCACCGCGTTTTCAAACAACAGCAGCAGATCCACATCGGAATACACGCACTGCTCGGCGCGACCGTATCCGCCCAGGGCGACAACCGCATACGGGTTGCGGTTAATGGCAATGGCCGGACCGATCTGACTGACGGCAAAGCGCTGCCGGAAGTAATCGTCAAAAAGCTCGGCATGCGCTTGGAGAAATTCGGCCGGCGCCATGTCCGGGGCGGTTGCAAACAACGCCTCGCGGCGCTGCTTGAGTATTGCGGCCGGATCTATGTCCCGGCTTTCCACTGTATTTGTTGTTGACACCACAGATCCCTCCATTTGTGGTTTAAAAAGCAACTTATGTGCCAAAATTTTATAAAGACAAAATAAACTATAAAATCAAAAACTTGAAATTGAATCCAATTGCGGGGAACGCAGAAAGGTACGACAAATTTGTAACATCAATTTACAATTTTGTAACGCTCCCTTTCGTATTTACAGAAAGAATATACAGATGATGATATGAAAAGCAACCGTGTTTCTGTTATATTCAGATAATTGGGACGAGAAAGCGGGTATGCCTGTGTCTGTGCCAACCTGGACGATTCCTGGGTCTGGTGGGGCAAAAACATATACGGATGGATCGAGTATTACTACACCGGGCTGGGCACGGACGACTATGAAGCGGCCTGGTATGATGCGGGTCTGATTGCGCGCATCGGCCGCGGGGAACGGTTCACCCTCGGGCGGTCCTATTTTGACGCCCAGCTCCGGGTTGAGCTTCATCCCCTGGTCAATGGGTATACCACCCCTGATCGTAAACACCGAAGACCCTTCAGGGGTCATCCAGCCCCGCCTGGTGAGGAATGCCGGCCAGAATCTGCAGGTCACCGCCGGGCGCTATCTTTACTGGGGTGAACCTGACACGGAATTCGGAGGTATCGACATTCCGGGACTGCGGCTTGCAGAAGCCCCGGCAGACCGCGCCTACCTCTGGACGAGCTGGTTTTTCTAAGGCGGCTTCACCCTTCCAGGTCCCCTTCGCCCTTGCTCGGCAGGCGGGTTGTGCCGGTGAGGTAGATATCCACCGCCCGGGCGGCTTCCCGGCCCTCGAAGATGGCCCAGACGATTAGGGACTGGCCCCGCCTGGCATCTCCTGCGGCAAACACCCCGTCAACATTGGTCATATACCCTTCATCCGTCTGAATATGCCCCCGGCCGTCTATCACGACGGCGGACTGTGCCGAAACGGCCGCGGTTTCCGGGCCGGTAAATCCCATGGCCAGAAGCACCAGGTCGGCCGGCCAATGCTGCTCGGTGCCGGGAATTTCGCTGACGGTCCGCCTGCCGTCGGCCCCCGTGTCAAGCCGCACGTGAACTGTCTTCAGCCCGGTCACGCGTCCCTGTTCCCCGACAAATTCCTTGGTGAGAATCCCCCAGTGGCGCTCACCGCCTTCTTCATGCGACGGGCTGGTGCGGAGCGTCAAGGGCCAGAAGGGCCAGGGGTTTTGTTCAGGCCGTGTTTCCGGTGGTCTGGGCATCAGCTCGAAGTTGACCACCGAGGCCGCCCCCTGCCGGTGACAGGTGCCGGTACAATCGCTGCCCGTGTCCCCGCCGCCGATCACGATCACGCGTTTGTCCTTTGCATGGATTTCCTCGCGGGGATGCGGCTTGAAATCCGGTTCCGCCAGTCGGCGGTTCTGCTGGGTAAGAAAATCCATGGCAAAATGGATGCCGTCGAGCTCGCGCCCCGGGATTTGCAGGTCCCGCGCGACGGTGGTACCGATACAGTATACCACGGCATCAAAGGCGGCGATTTCGGCTTTTCCCAGATCCCGGCCCACGTCCACGCCGGTTTCAAACCGAACGCCCTCTTTGCGCATCTGCGCCAAGCGGCGGTCAAGAACCTGCTTGTCCATCTTGAAATCCGGAATTCCGTAGCGCAGGAGCCCGCCAATCCTGTCGGCGCGCTCGAATACCGTAACGCTGTGGCCTGCGCGGCAGAGCTGCTGGGCGCAAGCCAGACCCGCGGGACCAGATCCAGCAATTGCCAAGCTTTTTCCGGTTTCGGCCTCCGGCGGCTCCGGCTTAACCCACCCCTGCGCAAATGCAAATTCAATAATTTCCTTTTCAATGGCCTCGATAGTAACCGGCGGCTCGTTGATGGCCAGGACACAGGCGGGTTCGCACGGGGCCGGGCACAGCCGGCCGGTGAACTCCGGAAAATTATTGGTCCGGTGCAGCAGTTCAACGGCCTTTTGCCATTGCCCCCGGTAAACGGCATGATTCCAGTCCGGAATAAGGTTGCCCAGCGGACATCCAGCATGGCAGGTGGGTACGCCGCAGGACATGCATCGGGCGGCTTGCTGCCGGAGGGTCTCCCTGGCAAAGGGGGCATAGATCTCGGAGAAATCGTTGATCCGCTCTGCTGAGTTGCGCTTTTTGGGTGTCTGGCGGCTATATTTTTGGAATCCCTTCGGATCTCCCATGGACATTCACCTATTTGCCCCGGCGCTCAGGAAGTCTTCCCGGCTTCAGCGTCTTCTGCGGCCAGATATTTCAAGGCCTCTTTGTACTGGGTCGGCATGACCCGCACGAACCGTCCGGCTTCGGCCCGCCAGTCATCCAGGATGCGGCCGGCCAGCCGGCTGCCTGTATAGGCGTGATGCCGACGGATCAGATCGCGAACTTCATCGCGCTCGTCCGGATCTTCGATTGCCTCAAGATCGACCCGCTCCGGGTTGCAGCGGTTCTCGGCAAAATCCCCAGCCGTATCCCGCACGTAGGCCACCCCGCCGCTCATGCCGGCTGCAAAATTCCGGCCCGTGCTGCCCAGCACCACCACCTTGCCGCCGGTCATGTATTCGCAGCCGTGGTCGCCGACCCCTTCCACCACGGTATGGACGCCGCTGTTTCGCACGCAAAAGCGCTCGCCCGCCATGCCGCTGATAAACGCCTCGCCGCTGGTGGCCCCGTAGAAGGCGACATTGCCGATGATAATGTTTTCCTCCGCGGCAAAAGCGCTTCCTTCAGGCGGCCGCACGGTCAGGAGGGCACCGCAAAGACCCTTTCCGAAATAATCGTTGCCCTCCCCGCGCAGGTGAAAGCTTAAGCCCGGTGCGCCGAAGGCGCAGAAGCTCTGTCCGGCCGTGCCGGATGCGTTGATCACGATGGTGTCCGCGGCAAGCCCGGCCTCGCCGCAGCGTTTTGAAATTTCGTAGCTGAGCATCGTTCCCACGGTTCGCTGGGTGTTATTGATCGCAACATCCAGGCGGACCGGAGTTTTTGCGTCCAGCGCCGGCCGGCACTGTTCGATCAGGCTTTTGTCCAGGGCCTTTTCCAGCGCGTGATCCTGGCCCGCGGCAAAACACCGGTCTGAGAGCCCCGCCTTGGCCCGGGCGGGCGCAAGGATGCGCGAAAGATCGATGCCGCGGGCCTTCCAGTGTGTCAGCGCCGAACTCGGATCCAGGCAGTCGGTCCGCCCCACCATTTCACTGACGGAACGGAAACCCAGGGCCGCCATCTCCTTTTGCACGTCTTCTGCGATAAACCGCATGAGCCGAACCACGTGCTCAGGCTCGCCTGCGAATTTCTTCCGAAGCTCCGGATCCTGGGTGGCAATGCCCACCGGACAGGTGTTTAGATGGCATACGCGCATCATGATACATCCCAGCGCCACCAGGGCAATGGTGCCGAACCCGAACTCTTCTGCGCCGAGCAGGGCCGCGGCCACCACATCCCGGGCGATCTTGAGCTGACCGTCGCATTCGATCACCACCCGGCTGCGAAGACCATTTAGTACCAAGGTCTGCTGAGCTTCTGCCAGGCCGAGTTCCCACGGCAGGCCGGCGTGACGAATGGAGGTGAGCGGAGCCGCACCGGTGCCGCCGACATCGCCGCTGATCAAAATCACATCTGCCTTGGCCTTGGCCACGCCGGCAGCCACCGTGCCCACCCCGACTTCGGAGACGAGCTTGACATTGACCCGGGCTTCAGGGTTGGCGTTTTTCAGGTCATGGATCAGCTGGGCCAAGTCCTCGATGGAATAGATATCGTGGTGCGGCGGGGGCGAGATGAGCTCCACGTACGGGGTGGCGTGCCGTGTCCGGGCGACCCAGGGATACACCTTGAAGGCTGGAAGCTGTCCGCCTTCGCCAGGCTTGGCGCCCTGGGCCATTTTGATCTGCAGGTCTGCGGCACTGGCCAGGTATGCCCCTGTGACGCCGAAGCGGCCCGATGCGATCTGCTTGATGGCGCTGTTGCGCCAGTCGCCGTTTTCATCCGGAAAATACCGGTCCGGATCCTCGCCGCCCTCGCCGGAGTTGCTTTTGCCGCCGATGCGGTTCATGGCCACGGCCAGGGTTTCGTGGGCCTCGCGGCTGATGGATCCATAAGACATGGCTCCGGTTTTAAAACGCTTGACGATTTCGGTCCAGGACTCGACTGATTCAACAGGTACCGGCTCGGCTGCCGGCTTGAAATCGAAAAGCCCCCGGAGCAAGCCTCCCAGCCGGTTTTGTTCATTGACCCGGATCGTGAATTCGTCCCAGGCCTGCCGGTCATCCTGCCGCACCGCCTGCTGGAGCCTGGCGATGGTTATGGGGTTGTACTGGTGCTTTTCTTCGCCGCGCCGCCACTTGTACTTCCCGCCGACCTCCAGATCCGCCCACGAAGCATTGGGTGCCTTCTTGACCGCGCTGTCGTGCCGCCCGAGCACCTCTTCAGCCAGCATATGCAGGTCGGCGCCGCCGATGCGGGTGGCAGTTCCGGTAAAATAGGCTTCCACCAGCTCCTCGGTAAGGCCGAGGCACTCGAACACCTGGGCCCCGCGGTAGCTCTGGAGGGTGGAAATGCCCATCTTGGACATCACCTTGAGGATGCCCTTGTTAACCGCGGCGATGTAATTAACTGCGGCAGCCTCCGGGTGGAGCGAATCGAGTTCTCCTTCCCGGGCCATGTTCTCCACCGCTTCCAGCGCCAGGTAGGGATTGACCGCACCGGCCCCGTATCCGATCAAACAGCAGAAGTGATGGATCTCCCGGACCTCGCCGGTTTCCAGGATAATGCCGCACCGGGTTCTAATCCCCCGGCGGATCAGGTGATGATGGACGGCCGCCGTGGCCAGCAGCGAGGGAATCGGAACGCGGGCGGGCGCGGCAAAGCGGTCCGACAGAATCAATATGGATACGCCGTTTTCCACCGATGTGGCGGCCTCCGCACACAGCTTGTCCAGGCAGCGCTTAAATCCCGCCGGACCTTCATCCGGGGCAAACAGCATGGACAGGGTCTGTGTGCGCAGATCCGCAATATCCGACTGCCGGATCCGTGAAAGGTCCGCGTCGGTCAATACCGGATGCATCAGCTGCAGTTGCCGGCAATGGCGCGGGGTCTCCTGGAACAGGTCCTGCTCGGCGCCGAGGGTCAGGGACAGGCCGGTGACGAGTTCCTCCCGGATGGCGTCCAGGGGGGGATTGGTCACCTGGGCGAACAATTGCTTGAAATAGTCAAAAAGGAGCCTGGGGCGGTTCGAAAGGGCGGCAATGGAGATATCGTCACCCATGGAGCCCACCGGGGTCTTTCCCTCCCGGGCCATGGCCGAAAGCAGCATGTCCAGGTCCTCCATGCTGTAGCCGAAAATCCGTTGACGGACCCGCAGGGGCGGTCCCTCGGGCAAGTCCTCCGGCTCGGGGTCGGGCAGGTCCTCAAGGGTTCTGAGATTTTCATCGAGCCACTGCCGGTAGGGGCGTCTGCCGGCGATCTCCTGTTTGATCTCGGTGTCCTCGACAATGCGCCGCTGATTCAGATCGATATAAAACATCCGGCCGGGCTGGAGCCGGCCACTGGCCCTTACGTTTTCCGGTGCCATATCCAGGGTGCCGGCCTCAGAGGCCATGATGACCGTATCGTCCCGGGTGACAACGTATCTTGCCGGCCGCAGCCCGTTTCGGTCGAGCACGGCCCCCACCCGCTCGCCGTCGGTAAAAACAATGGCGGCCGGACCATCCCACGGCTCCATCATGCACGCATGGTACCGGTAAAAGCTTTTTTTCGCATCATCCATGCGCGGGTCATGCTCCCACGCCTCCGGAATCAGCATCATGATCACGTGCGGAAGCGACCGGCCGGAATGGTAAAGCAGTTCCATGGCATCATCAAGAATGGCCGAGTCGCTGGCTCCGGGTGTGGAGATCGGCAGAAGCCTGGCCATGTCCGCGCCGAACCGGGCGGACTGAAACAAGTGCTCTCTTGCAGCCATCCAGTTGACATTGCCCCGCAGGGTATTGATTTCACCGTTGTGGCACAAAAAGCGAAATGGCTGGGCCAGATCCCAGGTCGGAAAAGTGTTGGTACTGTACCGCTGGTGGACCACGGCCATTGCGCTGGTTATGTCCGAATCCTGCAGGTCCGGATAAAAACGGGGCATCTGATCGGCCATGAGCATGCCCTTATATACCATGGTACGGGCCGACAGGCTGCAAATGTGGAACATGGCCTTGTCGGCCAGATCCGAGGCCCAAACGGTGTTTTCGGTCAATTTCCGGATCACGTAGAGCCTGCGCTCAAATGCCAGGGGGTCGGTAATATCCGCAGGTTTTCCCACAAACGCCTGGGTGATAAAGGGCCTGAGCCGGCCGGCCTCGTATCCCAGGGCCTCCGGTTCCACAGGCACTGTCCGCCAGCCGAGAAACACCAACCCTTCATCACTGACCATTTCCTCAAACTGCATCGTGCAGAAATCCCGCTGGTCCGGTTCCGTGGGCAAAAAAAACAGCCCGGTCGCGTACTGGCCGGCGGCAGGGAGGTCGATCCCCTGTTCGCCACAGGCTTTTGCGAAAAACGCGTGCGGCATCTGAATCAGGATGCCTGCGCCGTCTCCGCTGGTCTCGTCGCAGCCGCAGGCGCCCCGGTGGGTGAGGTTGTCGAGTATGCGAAGTCCGTTTTTTACAATTTCGTGAGAGGCTTCGGCCCGGATGCTGCAGATAAAACCAACGCCGCAGGCATCGTGTTCGTAGGCGGGATCATAGAGCTCCGAGAGGTCCGAGCTTTTGCGGGAATATGCCAAAAAGGATCTCCGTGCGGATTCGAAATTGGCCCATCGGCATACGCACTTGCCGCAGGTAAGAGGAAGTCTAACGGCTTGAGGCGGCCTTGGCAAGATAAATTCCGGCGGTTTCCGCGACATTGCCCGCCATGCGCGCAACGCCGGATTTCGGAGACGAAAACGAAAGAAAAAACCCGCCGATCCGGCAGATCCGCTTACAATTCGCCCGGACAGGCCGCCCGGCAGGCCGCGGCAAAATCCTCCGGGTAATGCCCGTTGATCCACCGGAGCTGGGACTCTGAAAATGCGCCCGGTGATTCGGGCAGGCGGGGCAGAAGGGTATAAATCAGCCGCTGGTGGGTATCTGCGGCATCCATCCGCTTGGAAATTTCGTAGGAGGTGATCATGCGCGCGCCCATATTCGAAAGCGTCCTGGCCGCCGTAAGCAGCGCGATATCCAGCGAGCGCCGCACTTGGATATCGGTCTCCACGATATTGCCCACAGGCTGCCGGGTCATGACATTAACCTCCCACTGGGATGTCTGGGCCTTGGGCACAAATACCAGGACGTTTTCATCCGAATAAATCACCAGGCTGTGCTCGCCTTCAGGCGCGCCCTGCATACGGCAATTGTTCTCAATGGCGGCGATGTAGGCGTCAAAAAAGGCCGCCCCGGTCTGCTCGGCGTATTGCAACGCAAACGCCTCGACCATGTCCCCCACCGCGTACGACGGCATGGGACTGTCAAAGCCGGGGGTTTGTGAAACCGATTTGGGAATCATGGCATACTGCTGATGCACCTGCTGATGGGACGCATGCAGGCGATACCGGGTCGGGGCATAGTCGAATCCGTAATTCCAACCCCAAAGGGTACGGTTGAAACTCAGGTTTTCACGCAGGCGCGCATCTGCGAGCCGCTCCAGCAGCCGGCAGCGCAGATCCTCGAGCTCGTCTTCGCAAAGCGCCCGCTGCTGGATTTTCACCTCAAGGCCCAGGTCGGCGGCCATTCGCACGTAAGTTCGCTGGTAATACAGGTGACGCATGCCGCGCATGTCCTGGTACCCGAGAGCAGACATCCGGTAGCGGATGCTGTCTTCGGCCATGTTGGCCGCGTAATGCCCCCACGGAATATAACTGTTGCACCTCAGGTATTCGTACACGTGGGAAGATCCGTCAGGGCTTTGCCACTGGCCCATGATTTCGTTGGGCCCCTGCACGCCCGGGCGCAGGACCATGGCCGCCTTGTAGGCATCCGGCAGATACGGATTGTTGGCCAGCACTTCGAAAAGCGTGCGGTTATGGATTACCGCACGGCTGGCGCCGGTTTCGTCTTTTTGAAATACCAGGCCGTCGGGCCGGCCGGTTTCCGGGTTGAATGTAAATTCGCATACCATCTCTGCCAGGCAGGACAGATCCCCGGCGTCCGTGCCGGTTTCTGCCAGGGCAAGCTGCAGGGGTTCGGGAAGCGCCCGGAGCATCCGCGATTTCTGCTCCGGATCAACCGCCCCGCCCCCGGCCCACTGCGAGAGCACGGCGGAGAAGGATACATCCGGAGCCTCTGGCAGCCGGATCATACCAACCGGATCCGCAGCGTTTTCATCCGCCCACCGCTTGTTAATGTAGGTCACGCCTCGAAAACCCAACGCATTGGGGACCTCGTAGACCGTATCCGCGCACGGCACCTCGACGTCGCACCCGGGGAAATTGACCCGGTTGATGCAGGGCTCGCCGTCTGCAAACGTACCCAGATTGCATACGCGATCGTCTCCGCGCAGGTGCTTGACCCGGAAAGCCGGGTGATGAATGCCGTATTTGAATTTTCCCTGTGCAGACACGCATGTTTTCATGGTTCCCCCAAGATTTGATGCTCTCGTAAAAAGTCTAATTTCAGATGGCGCCGTAAAAAGTTCAAGATCAAGGCTTGCGCAATTTCGAAGAATGCAGCGTACTTCGCCGTACGTGAAATTCTGAGAAATTGCGCGTAACGCAGATATTGGACTTCCAAGGAAACCCTTTTTTGCGCTCTAACGAAATTGCACTTCGTTGCCCTGACGGCGGTGCGGAAAAGCGGGTTTCCAAGCGGAAATTGAGACTCGAAGAGGCTCCTGGAGCGAGGAAACGCCTT
>JAGXKN010000026.1 GCA_018335195.1 Desulfobacterales bacterium | reverse complement strand
GCATCCTCGGGGAAAACGAGCGGGAGTATCTCGGCCAGGACCTGAAAAACGTGGCGATGTACGGCGCATAATACAGTGGTCGGTAGTCGGTAGTCGGTAGTCGGTAGTCGGTAGTCGGTGGTCGGTGGTCGGTGAGGTCACTGACCACTGACCACTGACTACTGACTACCGACCACTGACCACTGACTACTGACCACTGCCTACTGAAACAACCCCGCCATATCCAGGCTGCGGTTTTGGACGTTGTCAGAGACCGCGTTGATGAAGGTGTCGATGGGCACGCCGTGATGGACCTGTCCGTCGAGCGTGCGCACGGCCAGGGTGCCGGCGCTTTTTTCCCTGTCCCCCACCGTGAGAATCAGCGGGATTTTGGCCAGCTGGGCCTCTCGGACCTTTTTGTTCAGACTTTCGGTGCGGTCATCCACACTGGTGCGCAGGCCGGCACGAAAAAACCGGCTGTTGATCTCTTCTGCAAACGGGGCCAGCGCGTCGTTAATCGGCAGGGTCACCACCTGCACGGGCGCCAGCCACAGGGGGAAGCGGCCGGCAAAATGCTCGATCATGATGCCCATGAAACGCTCGATCGACCCAAAGATCACCCGGTGAATCATCACCGGCCGGTGCTTTTCATTGTCATTGCCCACATAAGAGAGATCGAACCGCTCCGGCAGGGACATGTCAAGCTGAATTGTCCCGCACTGCCAGGTCCGGCCGATGGCATCCTTGATGTGGATGTCGACCTTGGGCCCGTAAAACGCCCCGTCGCCTTCATTGAGTTTGTAATCCGCCCCGTAGGTTTCCAGTGCGCCGGTCAAGCCGCTGGTGGCCTGTTCCCACTGCGCATCCGTGCCGATGGACTTTTCCGGCCGGGTGGAGAGTTCCAGGTGAAAGCCGAGGCCGAAGGTGGAATACATGCGCTGCACCAGCTGCAGCACCCCCAGGATCTCGGATTCGATCATGTCCGGGGTCATGAAAATATGGGCGTCATCCTGGTGAAACGCACGGACCCGGAACAGCCCGGAAAGCACGCCCGAGAGCTCGTGGCGGTGCACCAGGCCGATTTCTGCGGCCCGCACGGGCAGGTCCCGGTAGGAATGGCGCCTGCGCTTAAACAGCAGCATTCCGCCGGGGCAGTTCATGGGCTTGATGGCGGACTCGGTCTCGTCAATTGTCACCGTGTACATGTTTTCCCGGTAGTTTTCCCAGTGCCCGCTCTGCTCCCAAAGGCTGCGGTGCAGTATAATCGGGGTCTTGGTCTCCACATAACCGGCGGCCCGGTGCTCCTGGCGCCAGTAATCGAGCAGGGCGTTCCATAGTTCCATGCCTCTCGGATGGAAAAATGCCATGCCCGGGGCCTCCTCGTGAAAGGAAAACAGGTCCAGGGCCGCGCCAATTTTCCGGTGATCCCGCTTTCTGGCCTCTTCCAGGAACTCGAGATACTGGTTTAATTCCTTTTTGTCAAAAAACGCGGTTCCGTAAATCCGCTGAAGCTGGGGGCGGTTGGAGTCCCCGCGCCAGTATGCCCCGGATACGCGCAGCAGCTTGAAGGCCCTGACAAAACCCGTGTGCGGCAGGTGGGGACCCCGGCACAGATCGGTGAACTCGCCCTGCTTGTAAAAGGAGATGGTGCCTTCTTCGAGTTCTTCGATTAGCTCGCGCTTGTAGGGCTCATCGCGGTAAAACGCCAGGGCCTGGTCCTTGGGCACTTCCATGCGCTCGATGGGCTGTTTTTCCTTGACGATCTTTTTCATCTCGGCCTCGATTTCGCCGAAATCGTCCTCGGAAATGGGCTCCATTTCAAAATCATAATAAAAACCGCCCGCCACCACCGGACCGATGGTGGGCCGGGCCTCCGGGTAAAGGCGCAAAACGGCCTGGGCCATGACGTGGGCCGCGGTATGGCGCAGGATATCCAGGGCTTCCGGATCCTTTGTGGTAATAAACCGGATCCCGGCATCTTCATGAATCCGGGTGCTCATATCCACAAGGCGCGAATTGAGTTCCATGGCCACGCAGTTGCGCGCAAACCCGTCGGATATGCCGGCGGCCACGGTGAATCCGTCCACGGGCGATTCAAACGCGCGGGTGGTTCCGTCCGGAAATGTGATATTGATCATTGACTCTGTCCGCATGGTCATTTATGCAGTTGAAAAATGTGCTGCAGTTTGCCTGCCGGAAGAGGACGGATTTAAGATCTGTTCCCCTTTTGCGCAGGCCTGTCTTTTTACGAGAACATCAGGCCTTATGTCGTGCCCGAACGAAAACCAGGATTTTTCGTCAAGATCAAGGAAGGCGAAAATTTTAACCGCAGGCATACGCGAAGTATTCTGAGGATTAAAATTTGAGACTGACACAGATATTGGCGAAAAAGACGGTTTTCATTCAGGCACTATGTAGATAATATGGCCACGGGGGTCAAGGGAAAACTCGAAAGCCTCTGCAGGCCATGGAAAAGCAGCAAGCCGTATCCGCAATCATGGAACCTCTGGCAATTGAATACATACAGACCCGGGCCGGGCTTGAAGACCTGGCCGGGCGCCTTGCACGCCACAGCGCCGTTGCCGCGGACCTGGAAGCCGACTCCATGCACCATTTTGAAGAAAAGGTCTGCCTCCTTCAGCTGGGCACCACCGAGGGATGCTACGTTGTCGATCCTCTGGCGGTTGCGGATTTATCCGCACTGGCACCCGTATTTGCAGACCCCGGGATCGTGAAGATCTTTCACGGCGCCGACTATGACATGCGCTGCCTGTACCGGGATTTCGGCATCAACGTGGAAAACCTCTTTGATACCGAGCTTGCGGCCCGGTTTCTCGGGTATTGCGCCACGAGCCTGGAAGCGGTGATCGCCCGGCATTTTGACATCCCCCTGGACAAAAAATTCCAGAAAAAAGACTGGTCCATGCGCCCCCTGCCCGAAGAAATGATTTCCTACGCAGCAGACGACGTGCGCTACCTGGTCCCGCTATACCGGGAAATGAAAGCGATCCTGGAAAAAAAGGGGCGGAGTGAATGGGTGCGGCAGCACTGCAAGGACATTGCCGCGGTTCGCCCGGAACCGCCAGACGACCGGGATCCGCTTTTTTTAAAGATCAAGGGCGCCGGCCGCCTGGATCCCAAGAGCCTGGCCGTACTGGAAAACCTGCTTGCATTCCGCCGGGGCATCGCAAGAAAAAAGGACCGGCCGCCGTTTAAAATCCTGGGCAACCAGACCCTGCTTGAGCTGGCCCGTCAAAAACCCCAAGACAGCGAAAGCCTGGAAAAAAGCAAACTTTTAAGCAAAAAACAATTCCATATGTACGGATCCGGCGTGATCCGGGAGATCCATTCCGCGCTTAGGCTTGCCCCGGAGCAGCGGCCCAGCTATCCGCGGAACAAATCAAAATCCGTGTCGCCTGCGGTCACCAGCCGCATCCGGAATTTAAAACAATGGCGGCAGCAGAAGGCCGAACAGCTGGAGATGGATCCGGCCCTGATCTTAAACAAGGCCGCGCTCAGGCAGCTTGCCGAAAAACAGCCAAAAACCCGCCAAGCGCTCGATGAAATCCCGGAGCTCAAGCCGTGGCAAAAAGACCAGTTCGCAGATGAATGGATCCGCATGTGAGCCGAAAAATGGAATCCGCTGTTTCTTTTCCGCGGGCACCGGCGAACTCAAGGCAGCCGTGGAAGCATTCTTGCACATTTGACGGATCCGGGGTATATACTTGGCCGAAACGATCGTTTCGGCCAAAAAATTCGAAATCCGAAACAATGGCCAAAATCCCGAATTTTGAAATGACAGAAACAATGAAACAACAAAGCATCCGGCCCCATGAAAAAAATTGATGAAATCAGCCTGCTCTACGAGATCAGCCAGGCGTTAAACAAGCATGCCGACCTCCAGAAAGCCCTGTATACCGTCCTGGATATCCTATCGGACAACATGAACATGTCGCGCGGCATGATCACCATCCTCAACCCCCTGAGCGACGAAATCAGCATCGAGGTGGCCCACGGCCTTTCCCGCTCGGCCATGCAGAAAGGCGTTTACAAGCTGGGCGAAGGCGTCACCGGCCAGGTCATCGAAACCGGCCAACCCGTGACCATCCCGAAGATCAGCGAATCGCCCAGGTTTTTAAACCGGACAAAATCGCGCAGCGGCCCCGGACACCAGGAACTTTCCTTTATCTGCGTGCCCATCAAAAGGGATCAGCAGGTCATCGGCGCCCTGGGCGTGGATCTTCCCTATGACCCGGAATACCCGCTGAAGGAAGGCGAAAAAATCCTGACCGTGGTGGCGGCCATGATTGCCACACAGGTCATTCACTTAGAACGGATGCGCCGTGAAAGGGAAAAGCTGGAGGCGGAAAACGAACGCCTTCGCATGGAGCTTGAAAAAAAATACCGCGTCAAAAACATTGTGGGCAACAGCAACAAGATGCGCGAGGTCTACCAGATGATCTCCCAGGTGGCCAGGAGCAACGCCACCGTGCTCGTCCGGGGAGAGTCCGGCACGGGCAAGGAGCTGGTGGCCAACGCCATCCACTACAACAGCAGCCGCTCCAGCCACCCCTTTGTCAAGGTCAACTGCGCGGCCCTGCCGGGCAACCTGATTGAAAGCGAGCTTTTCGGGCATGAAAAGGGTGCGTTTACGGGCGCGATTCACCAGAAGGCCGGAAAATTTGAATTCGCCCACAAAGGGACCCTGTTTCTCGATGAAATCGGCGCCATCAGCCCCGAGGTGCAGGCCAAGCTTCTGCGCGTACTCCAGGAGCGCGAGCTTGAACGCGTGGGCGGCAACAAGACCGTGAAGGTGGATGTACGCATTCTCGCGGCCACCAACAAGAACCTGGAGCAGGCAGTGGCCGAGGGGCATTTCAGAAGCGATCTTTACTACCGGATCAACGTGTTTCCCATCTACCTGCCCCCCCTGCGGGAGCGCAAAACCGACGTCCTGGCCCTGGCCGACTTTTTCCTGGAAAAATACGTCCGGGAAAACAACAAGGAGATTCTGCGGTTTTCCACCCCGGCCATTGACATGCTCATGTCCTATCACTGGCCGGGAAACGTCCGGGAACTGGAAAACTGCATTGAACGGGCGGTGCTTTTATGCGAGGACAAGGTCATCCATTCCTACCATCTGCCGCCCACCCTGCAGACCGGCAAGGAGTCGGGCACCCTGCCTTCGCAGACCATGGACGAGGCGGTGGAAAAGCTGGAGCGGGAAATGATCGTCGACGCCTTAAAGCATAACCGCGGCAACATGTCCCGGGCCGCCCAGACCCTGGGCAGCACGCTGCGCAAAATCTCCTACAAGGTCGACAAGTACGGCATCAACCCGAGACAATACCACTAAAGGGCCTCCCGCCCGCGCTCGTTGGTCCGGATGCGCACGGCGTCTTCCATGGGAAGCACGAAAATTTTGCCGTCCCCGATTTTTCCGGTATAAGCCGCCTTTTCGACCGTGTCGAGCACCTGCTGGAGAATGTCTTCTGTCACCGCAATCTCGATCTTGAGCTTGGGCACAAAATCCACGGCGTACTCAGCCCCGCGATAGACCTCTTTATGCCCTTTCTGCCGTCCGTAGCCCTTGACCTCGGATACGGTCATCCCCTGGATGCCCATGTCCGTGAGCGCTTCCTTGACGTCATCGAGCTTAAACGGCTTGATAATCACTTCGACTTTTTTCATTTGATTCTCCTTTTCCAGGTGCGAAGCGGTGCGCATTAACCCGGCACGCACCGGACACAGCCATAAAGTTAAATACAATAAACAATTATTCCAAAATGTTAATTTGTCTTGACAGATGCATCATAGTTAATATATGAAAAAGAATAAGTCAATGCCCATTGAATTTACTTTCACCTAAATTGAGCGTTTCAGATTTTTAAAAGCAATTGATTTGAAAGGATAACATCCATTTCTATTTTAAAAATCTAAAACCCTCCGGGATTTTCAAGTTTACCGCATCTCCTGCGTCAGATACAGCCTCGCATAGTGGACTATAGCGAGTCTGCATCTTCCTTGTATCTGCGGCAAACTTGAAAATCGCTCAATTTAGGTTTCAGAAATCGCTCCACGGCCGAAAAAATCCACACACGCGTCAACATCCGCGAGGACAAACGCTTTGACCGTAAAGGCATTCATCAACAGCGAAAACAAGGCCACCATTACCTGCCCGCTGTGCCAGAAAAGCATTACCAAGGACATGTCCAGGTACAAGGATGCCGACAAGTTCATCAAACTCAAGGCGCACTGTTCATGCGGGCACACTTATGCCGTGTTTCTGGAAAGAAGAAAGCAGTACCGCAAGGGTGTCGAGTTCCGGGGAATATACAAACACCACGCCCCGCATGCGGCTTACCGGAATTCTGAGCATTGGGGAGCCATGACCGTGGTGGACATTTCACGCAGCGGCATTCGCATGAAATTGGGCGTCAGCCCCAGATTCCAGGTGGGCGACCGGATCTCGGTGGAATTCCGCCTGGATGATGCCAACAACTCCCTGATCCAGCGCGATGTCATTGTCCAAAACATCAAGGGCTTCCACGTGGGCGCCCATTACGCATCGGCCCAGTCCTACGACAACATCATCGGCTTCTACCTGCTCAAATAGTGGCCGGAGGCAAGCCGTCTTTCCGCCAATATCTGCGTTACGCGCAATTTCTCAGAATTTCACGTACGGCTAAGTACGCTGCATTCTTCGAAATTGCGCAAGCCTTGATCTTGAACTTTTTTCGGCGCCATCTGAAATTAGACTTTTTACGAGAGCATCAAAACTTAACCACGTAATCACTTAACCACTTCTTTTTTATTAAAATATTTCCGCCATATCCCCTCCACCCGCCTTCGCAGTTCGGCAAACCGATTTTCCGGAAGCACGGCGCTTTTCTGCTGAAGGTTCATGCGATGAACAAAATAGCGATAAATCAGGTAGGCCTGCTTTAAGGCATGGGCTTCCAGGTCCTCAATGATCCCGCAAAGCGCCAGGGCATTTAGCTGCCGGACCACGTCGGTCCACTGGGTAAGTTCCGCATATTCATACCCGTGTCGGAGAATTAAAAACTGAAGCAGGAATTCGATATCCACGATCCCGCCGGGGTCCTGCTTTAAATCAAAGTTGCCCGCGGAAGCCGATCCATGCGCCCGGCGCATGCGATTGCGCATTTCCAGAACCGTGCCGGCAAGATTTTCAGTTTCCCGGAGGCTTGCAATCACCCGCCTGCGGATCCTGTTAAAACGCTGCACCACCTCCTCGGATCCGATGATGGGACGCGCCTTGATGATCGCCTGGTGCTCCCAGACCCAGGCGCTTTTCATCTGGTAGTCCTCGAACCCGTCGATATGGCTGACCAGGATGCCGGCATTGCCGCTGGGACGCAGGCGCATGTCAATTTCGTAGAGCTTGCCGGTGGCCGTCGGCGCAGAGAGGAAATGAATAATTCGCTGGCCGAGTCTTCCGAAAAATTCGCTGTTGTCAATGGGCCGAAGCCTGCCGCCGGTGGTTTGCCCGGGCTTTGCGGTATGCAGGAAAACCAGGTCCAGATCGGATCGATACCCCAGCTCATAGCCGCCGAGCTTGCCGTATGCAATAACCGCAAAACCGATATCCTGCTCATCTTCGGCCACGTTGGAGGGCCGGCCGTATCGTTCCACCATCTGCCGCCAGACCAGTTCCAGGGTGGTCTCGAGAACAGTTTCGGCAAGATAGGTCAGCCGGTCGCTGACTTTCATCAGGGGCAGGTGCCCGGTCACGTCCGCGGCAACGATCCGGAACATGTTCACCTGCTTGAACACCCGAATTTCATCCATCTGGTACTCCGGATCATCTGCCGGCAGCTTGGACAGACGTTCGCGGAGTTCCCGGGCCAGATCCGCCCGGTCCAGCGGCGCATAAAGGGATCGAAGGTCCAGGAGCTCATCGAGCAGAAGCGGATGCGAGCTCAGAAAGGACACGATCCAGGGACTGATCCGCGCCAGTTTCACCAGGTGCCCCAGGGCGCCCGGGTTTTCCAGCAGCAGCGAAACATAGCAGCTTCGATTGAGGATCGACTCCAAAAGCGGCATGATCCGCTTGAACACCAGTACCGGCCGGTCGGTTTCCGCGGCCGCATTGAGCACCTGGGGCATCAGGCGGTTGATCCGGTCCACGGCGATGCTGCCGTCCCCGCCATAGCCCATCTTTTCGCGGAACTCGCCCAGCAGGCGAAGCACCGTGTCCGGCTCATCAAAGCCGGCAGAAGAAAGCGCCTCCCGGTTTTTCTCCGGATCCTCCGGGTTGAGCCACACGCCTTCGAGTTGTTTGCGGGATTCCGTCTCGGTCTCGCCTGTTTCCGGGGTCAGCAGGTCATTGAAATGCGCGTGCACCCGGGACATGTGATGCTGCAGGCGCCTTAAAAACGACTCAACACCGTCAAATCCCATGCTTGCCGCCAGCCGGGCCCGGGCGGTCCCGTCGCCCGGCAGGTTGTGGGTCTGCGTGTCCTCATACATCTGCAGCCGGTTTTCCGTGTTTCGAAGAAACACATAGGCAGCGGCAAGCTCTTCATAAACCTGCCGGCTGATGCATCGATCCCGGTTCATCACCCGAAGCACCCGCAGGATGCTGCGCGCCTGGTAGGCCGGATCAATGCCCCCCCGGATGAGCTGGAAAACCTGGCCGAAAAACTCGATTTCGCGGATGCCGCCGTAGCCGTGCTTGATATTGTTGTGAAGTCCCTTGCGGGAGACTTCCCGCACGATTTTCTGCTTCATGTCCCGAATGGATTCGAATGTGCCGTAATCCAGGTAGCGCCGGAATACAAAGGGCCGCAGCCGCTCCAGAAAAGCGTCCCCCCGGGATTTGTCCCCGGCGATGATGCAGGCCTTAACCAGGGCGTAGCGCTCCCATTCCCGGCCGAACATCTGGTAATAATTCTCCGTGGCCTCAAAACTCATCACCAGCGGGCCGGCATCCCCGTACGGGCGCAGCCGGGTGTCCACACGGAACAAAAACCCCTCTGCCGTGGATTTGCCGATCACGTCAATCAACCGGCGGGCCAGCCGGGTGAAAAATTCCTCGTTTGAGACAGATTTTTCGCCGCCCGCGGTCTGTCCGACTTCCGGGTAGGTAAACATCAGGTCAATATCCGAGGAAAAATTCAGCTCCTGGCCGCCGAGCTTGCCCATGGCAAAGACCACCAGCTGCTGCGGATTTCCGCCTGCATCCAGGGGGGAGCCGAAGCGCCGACAAAACTGTAGATGCAAAAATTCCAGCACATGGGATACGCACACCTGAGCGAACGCGGACAGCTCGGTCATGGTTTCAAACAAGTCGGCCCTGCCTGAAAGATCCCGCCACGCAATGCGCACCATCTCCCGATGGCGCAGCCGGCGCAAAGCCGTGTTTAAGCCGTCCTCGTCAGATGCGGCAGACACTGCGGCCGATACCCGCTGATCATACTCATTTGCGGCATACAGCCGGTCCAGGTCCCCGCTTTCAACCAGGTTTCTGACCATGCCTGGATTGCGGAAGCATTGCCTGGCGGCATATTCGCTGAAGGCAAAAAGCCGGCCCAGGTCAGAAGCCGCCACCGTCTCCGGGAGATATTCCCCCGCATCCCGAGCCGCCTCCTGCCAGGCCGCAACCCGATCCTGTGCATCCGGGGCAATCATTTTTGACATAACGTGTACTCTGCCAGCAGGGTTCCCTGCAGATATGTGTTTTGCGGATCGGAAAAAAACCGGCAAAAAAGCGCCAGGCTCTGCTCGCGCAGCACATGGGGGATGATCCGGATCTCCGCGTTTTTGTACAACGGGGCAAGCACCTCCAGGCGGCAGGCAGTGCCGCCGCCCATCACGTCTTCATATGCGTAAACAATGCGGCCTATTCCGGCGATCAATGCCGCCCCGTAACACATCAGGCAGGGCTCCATGGTTACATACATGGTCAGCTCCCGCCGGGATCCGGGATAGCGGCTTTCATAGAGTCTTTTTAGCGCCGTGATCTCCGCGTGATCGATCTCGTTGGCCGCAGGACCGCTGCTTGCCCTGCGCCCGCCCGAGGCGACGATCTCCGGGTGCGCGGCAATCACGCACCCAACCGGAAACTCGCCGGCTTCCAGGGCCTTTTCCGCCTGGCCGAGCGCCGCGCCCATGAACGCTTCATCCCGATCGTGCTGCTGCATGCCGCTGTCCTCTGTCATTTTCCGATCCATCCCGCTTTTATTCTTCCTTTTCGTCGCATTTTTTCATCCAAAATGCAAATTGTAAACCCGCCGGCCGGGTAGCACCGGCATGAAAGACAAATCCGAATGGCCAAAATTCAAATTTCGTGCTTTTCAACTTCCCCGCCGGCCCGACCCTGCGAAAATCCGGGAAGACCCGGGTTTCTTTTTTGAAGAGCGCAGTGGATTGAAGAACTCCGGCTACCAAGCATAGACTCGTTCTCGGAGTCGGAATCGGGGCGGGACCGAGGATTCGGTTGACAACAATGATCTTATCGGGTAGCAATGTTGTAAAAACGTCTGATTTACGCGGCACAGCAACGGACAGGCAGAAGCGATTTCATACACGGGGACAGGCCATGATCATCGGACTCGATGTAGGGGGCACTCACACGGACGTCGTTCTTCTCGACGAAAACGGTCTTCAAAGACGGATCAAAGTCGCCACTGACGCTTCATCCCTTTTTGATGCGGTATTCTCCGGGCTGACGCATATCACCCGGGATATTCCGGCCGATCAGATCTCCCATGCCGTACTTTCCACCACGCTGACCACCAACGCCATTGTGCAGCAGAAACTGCCCACCGTGGGCATGATCGTAACCTGCGGGCCCGGCATAGATCCGGAATATTTCCGCACCGGCGAGCATTACTACCTGGTTGCCGGGGCCATGGACCACAGCGGCCGGGAAATCTGCGCGCTTGACGAGCAGGCGGTCAAGGATGCCGCCGATAAAATGAAGGCGGCCGGGATTGAATACGTGGGCGTGGTCGGCAAATTCTCCATCCGCAACCCGGCCCATGAAATGCGCATCCGGGAAATCATTGCCCCGATGTTTGAAAAGGTCTTCCTGGGTCACAATATTTCCGGCAGTTTCAGTTTCCCGCGGCGCATTGCCACGGCATTCTTAAACGCCTCCATCTACCCGGTCCACAAGAACTTTTTCGAAGCCGTCAAGCAGTCTCTGGAGCAACAGGGCATTGATCTGCCGATCTACATCCTCAAAGCCGACGGCGGCACCATGGATTTTGACACCTCCATCGACTTTCCGGGCCAGTCCATCCTGTCCGGGCCCGCGGCCAGCGTAATGGGCTCCATTGCGTTTGCCCCGCCGGATGCCGAAACCATCGTGCTCGACATCGGCGGCACCACCACGGACATGGCGGTGCTGATCAACGGGATCCCGGTACTGGCCCCGCACGGTATCGAAATCAAGGGCTATAAAACCCTGATCCGGGCCCTGCACACCCAGTCGGTGGGCATTGGCGGCGACAGCGTGGTGCGGGTCACAGGCGGCGAGCTGACCATCGGGCCGGATCGAAGCGGACCGGCCCTTGCATACGGCGGCCCGGAACCCACGCCCACAGACGCTTTGTTCGTGCTGGGCAAAGCCGGTGAAGGCGACCGGCAAAAGGCGGAAAACGGCATTTCCGCCATTGCGAAGGAACTCGGGCTTTCCACGGAACAGGCGGCCCAGAAAATATTTGATCAAACCTGTCGGCGGATCCTGGATTACGCCCGGCAAACGGTGGAAAAGATCAACAGCAAACCCGTATATACGGTGCGCGAAGCCCTGCACGGTCATCGCATCAACCCTACGCACCTGCTGGTGCTCGGCGGGCCGACCCCGCAATTTGCACAACACCTGGAATCCATATCCGACTACACGGTCCACATGGTTCCCCAGTGGGATGTGGCAAACGCGGTTGGCACCGCGCTTTCCCGCACCACCTGCGAGGTCACCTTGTTTGCAGACACTTACAAACTGGAAGCTTCCGCACCGGAGGAAATGTTTGTCCAATCGCTCAAGCCCGGTTTCAAGCTCGCAGACGCCCGCCAAATGGCGGAAGAACTGCTGAAAAAAAAGGCAATCCGGGAAGGGGCACGCACGGAGGACCTGGAGACCGACCTGCTCGAGGAATTTGAGTTCAACATGGTCAGGGATTTCCGGATGATCGGAAAAAATATCCGGATCAAAACCCAGGTCCGTCCCGGATTGATTCACGAGTACCGGCAAATTGCCGAAAAAATTCCCCGGGATCCTGCCTGCTGATTTGCCGCAGGAAACAACGCCCGGCCGCGCTCCGGGGATTTAAATCCGGATAATTCGGAGAAAGTTCATGCTGAAAGCCAGAAACCAGACCGGCCTGATTTTTTTTCCGGCATACGACTGGGCCATCAGCCCCACCCACCCGGAACGCGAAGAGCGTCTGTTGTACACCCAGGATCAGATCTTTGAGGAAGGCCTGTTCGACATTGAAGGCATCCGGGAACTCAAGGCGGAGGTGGTGGACATCGAGGATGTGCAGAGAGTACATTTCTGCGTGCCGGATGCCCGCAGTGTCATGACCGAATCGCATTTCATCAGTGCCGGCGGCGCCAAAACCATCGGCAGGGCCAGGATGGACGGGCTTGTGGATCGGGGTTTTGCCCTGATCCGTCCCCCGGGACACCATGCCATGCGTGTGGTTCACGGCGGCCGGGGATTCTGCAACGTCAACAATGAAGCCATCATGATCGAATACCTCAGAAAAGCCTACGGAATCGACCGGGTCGCTATTATCGATACGGACTGCCATCACGGAGACGGCACCCAGGACATTTACTGGCACGATCCGGACACCCTGTTTATCTCCATGCACCAGGACGGCAGAACCCTTTTCCCGGGATCAGGATTTTCCAAGGAACTCGGCGGGCCGACCGCGGCCGGCACCACGCTGAACATTCCCCTGCCGCCGTATACATCCGAAGAGGGTTTCCTGACGGTGATCAAAAAGGCCGTGCTGCCGATTCTCGAGGATTTCAAGCCCGACCTGATCGTCAATTCCGCGGGGCAGGACAACCATTACACGGACCCGCTGACCAACATGAATTTTTCCGCCCGGGGATACGCGGATTTAACCGCCCTGCTCAAACCCGACATCGCGGTGCTGGAAGGCGGGTACTCCATTGAAAACGCCCTGCCCTATGTCAACGTGGGCATCATCCTGGCCATGGCCGGAATGGATTACAGTTTTATGACCGAACCGGACTATTCCCCCCAGCGGCTTTACCAGGGATCGAGCATTACCGAGACCATCGAAAAAACCTGCGAGCAGGTGCTGGACACTTGGCGGGACCGGGAAAACATCCGGATCCGCATGCAGGAAAACGTGATCTATGACCAGCGGCGCAGAAGCGTCTTTTACGACACAGACGAGATTTTTGAAACCCAGAACGAAACCCTTCATGTATGCCGGGACTGCAGCGGCGCATACAAGATTGATTCCTCTGCGGACAACGGCAACCGGATCCTGGCCGTGCACATCCCCCGCAAGGCCTGTCGCAACTGCCGGGATATGGGATATAAGTGGTTTGAAGAAACAGACATGGAATCTTACGACATGATCATTCTCCAGAATCGCCCGGAGGACCAGTACCAGGTCCGCAAGAAGTAAGACCGCGCCGCCGCATGAACACCCCGCGCCAACGCCGCATTTACAGAAACCTGTTCCTTCGCCGGCAGGCAATCGCTGCGGTGCGGGAATTTTTTTCCCTTCAGGATTTCCTGGAAGTTGAAACCCCGGTGCGCATTCCCGCCCCTGCGCCGGAGGCCCATATCGAGGCTATCGGCGCGGAAGGTTCCTTTCTGCAGACATCTCCGGAAATTTACATGAAAAGGCTGCTGGCTGCCGGTTATACCCGGATTTTTCAGGTCTGCAAAACCTTCCGGGCAAAAGAGCGGGGCAGCCGGCATCTGCCGGAATTTACCATGCTGGAATGGTACGCGGCCGATGCCGCATACCATGATTTGATGACGCAAACCGAGCACCTGGTACATTTTGTCTGCGAGCAGGTTTTGGGGGCCGGGCATCTAAGATACCAGGGCGATTTGATCAATCTTGATCCCCCCTGGCCGCGGATTTCCGTGGAAGACGCCTTCCGCCGTCACACCCGGACAAGCATGCAGGAGGCCCTTGCAGACGGCTCATTTGACGAGCGCATGGCACTTGAGATCGAACCCGCCCTGGATATGCGCAGGCCGGCATTTCTCTACGACTATCCCGTAGAAAAAGCCGCCCTTGCCCGGCGCCGGCCAGACAGCCCGGAGCTGGCCGAGCGCTTTGAAGCTTACCTGGGCGGCCTTGAAATCTGCAACGGGTTTACGGAACTGACCGATCCGGAGGAACAGCGCAGCCGGTTTGAAGCCGAGCTCAAGCGACGCAGACAAAGCGGGCTTGCGGCTTATCCAATGCCTGAGTCCTTTCTGGCGGCCCTTTCTCACATGCCGCAAGCAGCCGGCAACGCCCTTGGCATCGACCGCCTGGTCATGCTGATTGCCGATGCCCCGGCTATCGATGACGTGACCGCATTTGTACCGGAAGAATACTGATCTTTTTGACACCTAAATTGAGCGTTTCAGATTTTTAAAAGCAATTGATTTGAAAGGATAACATCCATTTCTATTTTAAAAATCTGAAACCCTCCGGGATTTTCAATTTTACCACATCTACTGCCTCAGATACAGCCTCGCATAGTTGACTATAGCGAGTCTGCATCTTCCGTGTATTTGCGCCAAACTTGAAAATCGCTCAATTTAGGTGACAAAAATGCACATTTTGTTTGACTGGCCGGCTTTATTGCAGATATAATCCATTTGAATTATCGCTTCGTTGGCCTTGTCAGCGGAATGCAATACGCGAATTTCGAATGTAAAAACCAGAATTGATAGCCAAAAGTTCGGCGGCGATGGCCAAATTTTTGAAAACAACCTGTGCCGGCATTGTCCTGAGCGCTTTCCTTGGCCTGGCAGCGGCCTCGGCAGGTGATGATCTATATGTCCACATTGATAAGCAGGGTGTCTATCACTTCACCGATGCCCCCACTTCGTCCAAATACGTCAAGGCGCGCGCCCTTTCCGGCGGGCAGCCCCCACAGTTGATCCAGGACCGATATGCGGGCGTGATCCGGGATCTTTCCCAAAAACACGGGCTTCGCCCGGAACTGGTCCAGGCCGTGATCCATGTTGAATCCGGGTTTAACCCAAAGGCGGTATCCAAAAAGGGAGCCCGGGGTCTCATGCAGGTGATGCCCGTGAACCTCCGGAGACTCGGCGCTGAAAACCCGTTTGACCCCAGGGAGAATATCGCCGCGGGCACGCGTTATCTCAGCCGGCTTTTAGAACGCTATGACGGGAATCTGACCCTGAGCCTAGCCGCCTACAATGCCGGACCCACGGCGGTCGATCATTACCAGGACGTTCCGCCCTATCTCGAAACCCGGCAATACGTCCAAAAAGTGCTTCTCTACTACCGGCATTACCGAAAATCACCCGAATAATCCCGGATTGCCCTAAAGCAGCGGGTTTTCATTTCAACAAAACCACACAGGCAGCCAACGAAAGCCATGAATCGGCCGAACAAGCGGAATCTGTCCCAAATCGATGCCTTAACCCGCATATACCGCCTGTATGATGACTATATCAACAGTTTTTCCCATGCATGCCGCAAGTATTGCGCCGACTGCTGCACCACGAACGTCACGCTGACCACCCTGGAAGCCCGCTACATACATGCGTTCCTGGAGGAAAAACAACGGGCCGCGCTTTCCGAGGCCATGCACTCAAGGATACATGCCCCCCGGTTCCAGCCGGCCATGAGCACCAATTGCCATGCCCGACTGTGCGCAGAGGGCAAAGCGCCGCCTGAAGAGTATGTGCCCGCCGATCCCGGAACCTGCCCCCTGCTTGAAGCCGAGGCCTGCACGATTTATCCGGTCCGGCCCTTTGCCTGCCGCTGCATGCTGTCCACGGCGGTCTGCAGGCACACGGGCGAGGCCTGGATTGACGAGTTCACCATGAGTGTCAACAACCTGTTTCTCCAGTTTATCGAGCACCTGGATCCGAACGGTTCTTTCGGCAACTTCATCGACATATGGCGCTGTCTGGATGCCGAGGGCGCGGATTGCCCCACGGTACCGAACCAGTCGGTCACCGTCCTGATGATCCCGCCCGAGCACCGGGAGAAAATCCATCCCCTGCTAAACACCCTGAACCATATCCTCTCCCGGGTCGAATACCCCCCAGGCTGAAAAGCACGAAATTCGAATTTCGAAATCCGAAGCCCGGGCCTTTTCCCAAGAGATTTCAACCCTGCAGGGCCCTGCAAAAAAGCCCGGAGGCTTCACGGTTTTCCGCAGGGGCCGGGCCGGCGGGGAAGTTTGCGCATCTGCCGTCCGTTTTCGGGATCCGCCAGCGGCCTTCGCTGGCATTTCAAAAACTCGGCCTATCGGCCTCAGACAGTTTGAAATGCCGACGCTCCGGCCACAGCCGGATCTGATCCGGAAACGCCCGATGCATCTGCACAAACCACCCCGCCGTCCCGCCCTGCCCCAACCTCTCGACAGTTTTAACCACTTGGTACTGAAAGGCTTCAAAATTCAAGGGCTTCAAGGACAAACCATCCGAATCGGAAAACCTGAATCATCTCGTGCGAAGATTACCGGGGGGCAGATGCCGGCCGGATGCAATGCATCCTTGACTTATCCCGCAAAAATTTCTAAAAAAAATGGTTTTATAGTTTATCATTTCACTTTCCGCGCAAGGACAACGAAAACCGCATGATCAAAGAACGCATCAGACAAATGCTGCTTGCGGCGGCCCGGGCGGCATACGAAGCCGGCGCGCTTTCATCGGCCGATTTTCCGCCGATCAACGTTGAAGAACCCAAGGCGGGCGCACACGGGGACCTGGCCACCAATTTCGCCATGACCAGCGCATCTGTCCAGAAAATGCCGCCAAAGACAATCGCACAGGCCGTGACAGCCCACATTTCCGATCCCGGGGGCCTGATTGAAAAAACCGAAATCGCCGGGCCCGGATTCATCAATTTTTTCATCCATCCCCTGGCCTGGCACCCCATACTGGATGAAATTCACGAAAAAGGCGATGTCTTCGGGGCCAATGATCTCGGGCAGGGACAAAAAGTCCAGGTGGAATTCGTCAGCGCCAACCCCACCGGACCGCTTCATATCGGCCACGGCCGCGGCGCAGTGGTGGGAGACACCATCGCGGCCCTGCTTTTGTTCTGCGGATATCGCGTGGACCGGGAATATTACATTAACGATGCCGGCCGGCAGATCTATACGCTGGGCAGGTCGGTTTACCTGCGCTGCTGCGAGCTGGCCGGCCAAAACGTGGAATTCCCGGAAGACGCCTACCAGGGAGACTACATATACGAAATCGCAAAATCCGTGATGGCAGACCAGCAAGATGACATCCTGGCACTCGATGCCGAGGCGGCTATCAGCAGGTGCGCCCGCCGGGCGGCCGCCGAAATCCTCAAAGGCATCCGCGCGGACCTGCAAGGCCTTGGCGTGACATTCGACCACTGGTACAGCGAACAGCAGCTCTACGATACCGGCAAAGTGCAGGCCGCCATTGAATCACTTCTGCAGCAGGGGCTGATCTATGAAAAAGACGGCGCCAAATGGTTTTCCTCTGCATCCTTCGGCGATGAAAAGGACCGCGTGGTGGTGCGCAACAACGGCCAGACCACGTATTTTGCCTCTGATATCGCCTACCACCGAGACAAATACGAACGGGGCTATCAGCGCATAATCGACGTCTGGGGTGCCGATCACCATGGATATGTCCCGCGCCTGACTGCGGCGATTTCCGCGATGGGAAAAAGCCCGGACCAGTTCCGGGTGATCCTCACCCAGCTGGTAAACCTGCTGCGGCAGGGCCGGCCGGTTTCCATGTCCACGCGCGCCGGCCAGTTCGAGACCCTGCGGGATGTCGTCAGCGAAGTGGGCCGGGACGCGGCCCGGTTTATCTTTCTGACCCGCCACCACGAAAGTCCGCTGGACTTTGACCTGGAAGTGGCAAAGGCGAAGACGAACGACAACCCCGTATATTACGTGCAGTACGTGCACGCCCGGATTTCCAGCATCCGCAGGAAGGCCGCCGAAGAAAAGGGCATCCGGGAGACCTCCCCCGATCCGGCGGCCATGGCCCGCTTAAACGAGCCGGAAGAAATTCAGCTGATCAAGCAGACGGGCCGGTATCCGGAAACCGTATCCGCGGCGGCAGACCTGATGGAACCGCACCGTATCGCCTATTACCTGATGGACCTTGCGGCATTGTTTCATGCCTATTATAATAAGCACAAAGTATTAACCGATGATCCGGGCCTGTCAGCGCCCCGGCTTTACCTGGTCATCGCGGTTCAGAAGGTAATCTGCAACGGCCTTCACATGCTCGGGGTCTCGGCCCCGGAATCCATGTAGGAGCTTCCATGGGCCCAACAAGATCCAAAAGCACCCGGAACTCTTCGGCCGGCAGCGTATCCGGCTGGCTGGCCCTGATATTTACGGCTTCGGCATGCATGTTTATCCTGGGCGTGCTGGTGGGCCGCAATACCGCGCCGGTCCACTTTGACATGGAAAACCTGGACAAAAAGCTCTCGCAGCTCGAAGAAAGCGTGGTTGCCGGGATCAGCGATCAATCCGGGCGCTCGGCGCCGGAAGAAATACCAGACGAGGTTGCCTTTGAATTCTATGACAAGCTCAAAGAAGAAGAGGAAATCGACGAGCATGCCGCCGGCCGTCCGCGCGTTTTAACCGCGAAATACAACAAGCCCCCGCCCTCGGAAATGCAGGTCGAGGAAGCAGAGGGAAAAAAGGCGGAAAAAGCCGAAGCGCCGGAAAAAGCCCAAAAGACCCGGGAACCCGCCCCGCCGCGCCGGCAGGCCCTGGAAAAGGAATACGCCATCCAGGTGGCGTCCCTGCGCAATATTGAAAGAGCCGAAAAAGTGCGGGAAAAATTCCGCGCCAAGGGGTATCCGGCATTCACCCAGGTGACGGTCGTGGAGGGCAAGGGCCGGTACTGCCGGGTGCGCCTGGGGCCCTATAAAAACCGCACCCAGGCGCAAAATGATCTGAACCGGCTGCAGAAAGCCGGAGTGGATGCCATGCTGTTTTTAAACTCGGACTTTTAAGGAAAACCGATCATGAAAATCACAAAACAAGAGGTGCAGCACGTTGCCGAGCTGGCCCGGCTTGAAATCGACGAAGCCGACGTGGATAAATTCGCCCGGACCCTGGCAGACATCCTGGAACATGCAGAAAGCCTGAGCCGGGTGGATACCGCGGATGTGCCGTCCACAGCCCATGCCGTGGAGATTTCAAACGCATTCCGGCAGGACGTGGTGGCAAAACATCTGGAAAACGAGGACGCCCTGGGCAATGCCCCGGAATCCGAAGCGGGCAGTTTTGTGGTGCCCAAGGTGATCGAATAAGGAGCTGCTGATCATGAAGCCGGCCGAACTCTGCGGACTGACCATGCACGAAGCATGCGATCTGCTGGAAAAAAGGGAAATTTCCGCAACCGAGCTCACGGATGCCGTTCTCGAACGCATCCAGGCAATAGAGCCCCGCATTGATGCATACATTACCGTTACCGGCCGGGAGGCCCGCCGACAGGCCCGGGCTGCAGATAACGCCATCCGTGCCGGCAATGCCGGGCCGCTTGCCGGCATCCCGGTTGCCGTAAAAGACCTGATCTGCACAAAAGAAATTGCCACCACATGCGCATCAAAAATGCTCGAAGCATTTGTGCCCCCCTATAATGCCTCGGTCATGGAAAAACTGAACAACAGCGGTGCGGTTATGGTGGGCAAGCTTAACATGGATGAATTTGCCATGGGCTCGTCCACGGAAAACTCGGGATTCAAAATCACCCGCAATCCATGGGACCTTTCCCGCATCCCGGGCGGATCCAGCGGGGGGTCTGCTGCCGCGGTGGCAGCAGACATGTGCCTGGGCGCGCTGGGCTCGGATACGGGCGGATCCATCCGCCAGCCCGCATCCCACTGCGGCGTGGTGGGGCTCAAACCAACTTACGGCCGGGTTTCGCGCTACGGACTGGTGGCCTTTGCCTCCTCGCTGGACCAGATCGGGCCGATTACCAAGGATGTCACGGATGCGGCCATATTGCTTTCAGCCATCGCCGGCCGCGACCCGCGGGACTCGACCTCCGTGGACCGGCCGGTGCCGGATTACCGGGCGGCATTGAGCACGGACATCAGCAACCTGACATTCGGGATCCCGGCGGAATACAGAGACGCGGAAGGTATGGACCCCCAGGTCAGTTCAGCCGTGGAAGCCGCCGTCCGGACACTTACAGATGCGGGCGCAAAGTGCGTGGACATCTCCCTGCCCCATACCGAACACGCAGTGGCCGCCTATTACCTGATCGCGCCCGCAGAAGCCAGCTCCAACCTGGCCCGCTACGACGGGGTCAAGTACGGATACAGAAACCCGGAGGCCGGCGGATTAAAGCAAATGTATAACCGCACCCGCTCGGAAGGCTTCGGCGCGGAGGTCAAGCGGCGCATTCTGCTTGGCACCTATGCCCTTTCCGCCGGGTATTACGATGCCTACTACAAAAAGGCCTCCCAGATCCGGACCCTGATTCAGCGCGATTTTGCCGCCGCCTTTACCCGGTGCGACATCATACTGGCGCCCACCGCGCCCACCCCGGCGTTTCAAATCGGCGAAAAGGTCGACGATCCGCTCCAGATGTATCTGTCCGACATTTTCACCCTGTCGGCCAACCTGGCCGGCATTCCCGGCCTGTCCGTGCCGTGCGGGTTTGCCCGGGGCGATCTGCCGGTGGGCCTGCAGATGATGGGAAACCATTTTGCCGAGGCCGATCTGCTCAAGGCGGCATACGCATTTGAACAGGCAGCCGGCATAAACGGAAAAAAACCGGAGATCGCCGAAGTCCCGGCATAATTTTGCACACCCACAAGGAGGGCATTCATGTCTGTACAGCCCAAAAAAGAAAACCTGCGAAAAGCGGTCAAGTGGATCAGCGAGGTCAAAAAGTACGAAAAACCCGAGGCCACAAACCAGGAACTCGTCGAGCAGGCCAGTATGAATTTTGACCTGTCGCCCACGGATGCGGAATTTCTCTACCGGTTTCTGCGGGGCGAGGTCGAGGTGCCCGAAGAATAACCCCCTCAAGAGGCGCAGACCATGGTATCCATCCGGGTTTTACCGGAAATCCTTTCCAACCAGATCGCGGCCGGCGAGGTGGTCGAGCGGCCCGCCTCCGTGGTCAAGGAACTACTGGAAAACGCCATTGACGCCAAAAGCGACCGTATCCACGTGGAAATCGAGCAGGGCGGGAGATCTTTGATCCGGGTGGCTGACAACGGGCAGGGGATGGGCCATGATGACGCCCTGCTGGCCATCGAACGCTATGCCACCAGCAAGATTCTCTCCGAGGCGGATCTCTCATCCATCCGCAGCCTGGGATTCCGCGGCGAAGCACTTCCCAGCATCGCGGCCGTGTCCAAATTCAGCATGGTAACCCGAAATGCGGCATCAGATGCGGGCACGGAAATTATCGTGGAAGGCGGAAAGATCAGGGCCGTCAACCAGACCGGCGCGCCCCCGGGCACAATGGTCAGCGCAAGACAATTGTTTTTCAACACCCCGGCCCGGCGCAAGTTTTTAAAAACCGTTACCACCGAAATGGGGCACATCTCGGAAATCGTGTCCTGCATTGCCCTGGCCCGCTCCGATATCAGCTTCCGGCTTATTCACAACAGCAAAACGGTAAAGGACTGGCCCGGCTCAGAGGATGCATTTGAACGGGTGGTTGATGTGCTCGGCAGCGACCTGCGGAGCCTGCTTTATCCCCTGGACCATGAAACCGGGGCAACCCGGATATCGGGCTGGATCGCAGACCCGTCTGCCAGCCGCAGCAGCACCAACCGGATTTACATGTATGTCAACGGCAGGTTCGTCCGGGACAGGAGCATCATCTACGCCCTGGCCGAAGGCTGCCGGGGCCGGCTGATGAAGGGCCGGTTTCCCATGGCAGTGCTTTTTCTGGAAATCCCGCATTCAGAAGTTGATGTAAACGTCCATCCGGCCAAGCAGGAGGTGCGCTTTTTCAAGCAGCGCCAGGTGGTCGAGGCCGTGCGCCGGGCCGTGGAAAACGCCTGGCAGCAGCAGAGAAACCGGGCGGCTGGCCGGAAGCCCGTGCCACATCCAAAGGCATCCCAGGCCGAACTTTTTAAACAAAGCAGCCAGAAGGTGCAGCCGCCGTGGGAGTCCCCGGATTTTCAGGCCCGGCCGGCTTCTGCGCAGGCTTCGATCTCCGAGCCCGGCAGGGCATATCCGGCTGCGGCCGAGTCTTCCCATGCCGGCAAATGCGGGATGCCAACAGTTGAAACGCCCCGCCGCCCGGATCCGCAGCCCCGGGCAGAGCTGTTTTCCCATGGTTATTTTTCAGAGGCCGTGGTCCTGGGCCAGTTCCGGAACACCTATATTATCTGCGAAAAATCCGATGAGCTCCTGCTGGTTGACCAGCATGCGGCCCACGAGCGCATTGTATACGAACGGCTCTCCCTTTTCCGAAAATCCCATGACACCGCTGCCATGCAGCGGCTTTTGATGCCGGAAACCGTTGAACTCAAGTACCGGGAGGCGCCTGCCCTGGGGCAGCTTCTGCCGGAGTTAAACGCCATGGGTTTTGAAATCGAACATTTCGGGGGCGAAACCTTTGTGGTCAAGGCGGTACCGGATGTGCTGGCAGAACAGGAGATCGCCCCCCTGGTCACGGATCTGGCGGAAACGGCCGAAAACCTGGGAGCCGCGCCCGACATGGCCCGGCTGGTGGATCAATGCCTGATTCTCATGGCATGCCACGGGGCAATCCGGGCCGGCCAGGCACTGAGCGAAAAAGAAATGACAGCGCTTTTAAAACAGCTCGATGCATGCGATAATCCGTTTCACTGCCCCCACGGCCGGCCCACTCTAATCCGGTGGTCTGTGCCGTATCTGGAAAAAAATTTCCGGCGAACAGTATAAAAAAGTGAGTCTCCACCCGCATAGGGGGTGGCCTCAGGTAGCCTTCTTAAAGGAGGCCGGAAAAAATACAGGGCATAAATTCAAAGCACGAATATCGAAACAAATTCTAATGACAAAATTCAAAATCCGAAACAGAAAATGGAAAGACTGCCGGAAAAACCGGCCATATATGGATTTGTTTTGCCATTTGGTTCTTCATACATGCAAAATGATACATTTTTACTGCATATTCTCACACTATGCGTCACATCCAACAAAAACAATAAGGAGGGTTCAGTCATGATTCGCAAAGCAATCTACCCGGTTTTCGCACTGATTCTTTTCGTATTCACCATCCCCCTGCCCGCGCTTGCCATGGACATGGGCGTGCAGTCCACCGTGCGGCTGTCTCCGATCAGTATAGAGGAGAGCCTGATCGGCGTCCGGTTTGACCAGTCGCCGTTTGTATTCACCCCCAAGGCCGGTTTCGGCATTGAAGACCGGGACAACCGGGACACGCTCAAGGTGTTTACATTCGGCTGCGGGATAGACTATTACCTGTCCGAGCAAAACGCATTAAAACCTTACGTGGGCGGGGATATACTTATTGATTATGTGGACGCAAACGACTCTGATACTTCCCTTTCGCTCATTCCTCATATCGGGGCGGAATACTTTCTGAACAAAAACTTCAGCCTGGGTGCGGACGTCGGCCTTCACATGGGATTCGGCGATTATTACGACAGCGAATTCCGCTTCGGCACGGCCAGCTCCATCCACGGCACTTACTATTTCAACACCGCGGAATAAAAAGGGCCGGGGACGGAACACGGCTCCGTGCCCGGCAACATTTCCGGCAATCCCATGGAATCGGATTTACAAGAAACCAAGGGGTTTCTCCCTTCCCTCCAGACCATCTTTATCCCTTGAGCGGAAGCTGCATGTAATTACAAACAACGTTACGCAAACAGGGATAAATGACCCCGAAAAAAATAGACTGATATATCAACAATTAAGTCAAAAAAATCTTCTGCCAGCCCTGAAGTTCAAAAAAAGAACGCCGTTAAATTAATTCGTTGCCGGTGGTTGGTATTTCAGAAACAATCCGGGGAAAAACATCTCTGTGACTTTTTCGGTGATTCTTTCCACATCCGCTCTGGAGCTTTTTTCTTCGCCAAGTCCGAAATAAAAATACGACAGACGCAGAATCGAGCCCACGACCAGGTTGGCGGTCAGTTCCACGTCAATGTCGGGCCGGATATGATTGTTGTTGATTCCCAGCTTTATGTCTTTTTCAATGAGTTCGGTGATCTTGGTTTCCAGGCGCTGAATGGAGCCCTCCATGTCCGAGGGCAGCCCCAGGCCCATGCGAAGGGTAATTTTGCAGAGGTAGGGATCATTGGCAAAAAACAGCAACGAATTTCTCACCCGGTGGCGGAAATAGTCCTCCGGGGTAATGGTGCGCAGGTCAAGCTCCTGGGCTTCCAGGGAAATACCGGCCTTCCACTGCTGATAATAATTTTCCAGCAGGGTGACAAACAGGTCCTTTTTATGATTAAAATACCTGTAAAATGTCCCCCTGGCGATTTTGGCCTCACGGATGATATCCGAAATCTGGGTGTTGTAATAGCCATGCGTGGCAAACAGCCTTTTTGCACATTCCATGATCTGGTGTTTTCTTTTTTCCTTATCCATGTTTACCTGCCCTGGCGGGATTAAATTTAAACGTCAACAGGTACTGTGCCCCTATCGAGATGCCCGGCCCGCGGGGCTTATTGATCCAGCCTGTCCTTTAAAATCCGGTTGACCACCTGGGGATTGGCCTTGCCCTTTGTCTCCTTCATGACCTGGCCCACGAAAAAACCAAAGAGCTTGCTTTTGCCGCCCCGGTATTTTTCCACTTCATCCGGATGATTTTCCAGCACCCGGGCTATTATCTCCTCGAGCGCTGAGGTGTCGCTGACCTGGACAAGGCCCTTTTCCGCCACAATGGTTTCCGCCTCCTTGTCCGAGTCAGCCATCTCGTCAAACACAGTCTTGGCGATCTTGCCGCTGATCACTTCATCTTCGATAAGCTTGATCAGACCGGCCAGGCGCTTTGCAGAAACCGGGGACTCGGCTGCGCTCAGGCCGCGTGCGTTGAGCAGCCCCATGAGTTCCCCCATCATCCAGTTGCTGACCGTTTTCGGCGTATTGACCCGGCTGACGCAGTCCTCGAAATAATCGGCAAACTCCCTGGAAACCGTGATCACGTCGGCATCATACTCCGGCAGGCCGTAATCGCTTATGAAACGGACGCGCCGCTGATCGGGCAGCTCGGGCAGCGATTTTTCCACGTTTTCAATCCAGTCCCGGTCAATGATCAGGGGGACCAGGTCCGGATCCGGAAAATACCGGTAATCGTGGGCTTCTTCTTTTCCGCGCATGGATACGGTCCGATTTTTCTCCGTATCCCACAGCCGGGTTTCCTGGACGATCTGCTCGCCGTCTCCCAGGGCGACAGCCTGGCGGTCAATCTCAAAAGCCAGCGCCTTTTCCACGAATTTAAAGGAATTGAGATTTTTCAGCTCCGTTCGGGTCCCGTATTCCGGTTGCCCCCCGGGCCTGACCGACACGTTGGCATCGCACCGGAAGCTGCCCTCTTCCATGTTGCCGTCGGAAATATCCAGGTACCGCAGAATGGCCCGAAGCTGGCGCAGATATGCACCCGCCTCCTCGGGCGAGCCGATATCCGGCTCACTCACGATTTCAATCAGAGGCACGCCGGTACGGTTGTAATCCACGTAGCTCACCGGCCGGTCCGGGTCGTGGACCAGCTTTCCGGCATCTTCCTCCATGTGGATCCGGGTAATGCCGATGCGCTTGACCGTACCGTCTGCCAGCGTAATGTTGACATGCCCGTGGCGGGCAATGGGCAGCTCGTACTGGGAGACCTGGTATCCCTTAGGCAAATCCGGGTAGAAATAGTTCTTGCGGGCAAAGCGGCTAGTGCCCTCCACCCGGCAATTTGTGGCCAGGGCCATTTTCATGGCATACTCCACCACTGCCTGATTTAATACCGGCAGCACGCCGGGCATGCCCAGGCAGACCGGGCAAACGTGCGTGTTGGGCGGAGCCCCGAAGGCCGTGGAGCAGCCGCAGAAGATCTTGGTCCGGGTTTTTAGCTGGGCGTGGACTTCCAGCCCGATCACCGGTTCAAACTTCATCGCAGAATCCTTTTTTCACAGGCGACAAATATCAACTGAAAAACGTATTCAAATCCAAAGCTTCAATTAAACTGTAATGTCATTATCTGCCATGTTGGAAGATGTTTTTCAAGTCCTCCTGAAAGTTTTTATTTTTGCCTAAATTGAGCGTTTCAGATTTTCAAAAACAGGATTTTATAAAGGATTATAACCATTTATATTTAAAAATCTGAAACCCTCCGGGATTTTCAATTTTGCCGCAGCTACTGCGTCCGATGCAGCCTCGCATAGTCCACTATAGCTCGTCTGCATCTTCCTTGTATCTGCGGCAAGCTTGAAAATCGCTCAATATAGGTTTTGACAACACCGGAATGCGCCGGATATAGTAATTGTTTTTAACGGGCAAAAAAACACGGCGAGGAATAAGGATGGATTTTTTTCTGTGCGTAATCGGCATGGTGATGATCGTGGAAGGGCTTCCGTACTTCGCATTTCCCGACCGCATGAAGGAAATGATGCAGCGCGTACTGGGACTGCCCGATAACATGCTGCGCCGGTTCGGATTCGGGCTGATGATCGCCGGGCTGTTTCTGGCCTATATCGGCAGGAGCTATTTCAGATGATCCCGGAAGAAAGTCCGCAAGAAAGCGGCGGCGCTTATAATATCACAGATTACGACTACGAGCTGCCCGAGGACCGGATCGCCCAGCATCCGACCGATCGCCGGGAAGATGCGCGCCTGCTTGTACTTGACCGACTGACCGGAACAACCGCGCACCGGCGGTTTGCTGAACTCGACCAGCTGCTCGGGCCTTCGGACGTGCTGGTGGTAAACGACACCCGGGTCATGCCGGCCCGGCTTATGGGACGCAAAGCCACGGGCGGAAAAATCGAAGTCCTGCTCATTGACTATGCAGGCGGCCGGCAGACCGGGGAGGCGCCGTATACGTTTGAGTGCCGGTGCCTGATCCGCGCCTCCAGGGCACCCAAACCCGGAACGGAACTGCTTTTCGGCCCGGAACTGACCGGACGGGTGGTCTCTGCGGATCAAGACACCTTCACGGTGGCATTTCAAAGCCGGCAGCCGTTTGACCGGGTGCTTGAGCAAATCGGCCGCGTACCGCTGCCCCCGTATATCAAAAGAAACGACCAAAACCCGCAGCCGGAAGACAGGCAAAATTACCAGACCGTGTATGCAGCGCAAAACGGGGCAGTGGCCGCGCCCACGGCCGGACTGCATTTTTCCGAAAACCTGCTTTCCCGTATCCGGGAAAAGGGCGCGGACATCGTTGCCGTGACCCTGCATGTGAGCTACGGCACCTTCATGCCGGTCCGGGTTTCAGACATCCGGAAACATGGCATGCACATCGAACGCTATCAGATTTCAGAGGATGCGGCAGAACGGATCAACAGCGCGCGCCGTGAAGGCAGGCGCATCGTGGCCGTGGGCACCACAGCGGTGCGCACCCTGGAGTACGCCGCGGATGCATCCGGCCGTATCGCCCCGCAGCAGGGTGAATGCGACCTGTTTATCTATCCGGGCTACCGGTTCAAGGCGGTGGATGCCATGATCACCAATTTTCACCTGCCCAAATCCACCCTGCTGATCCTGGTGTCTGCTTTTGCCGGCAGGCAGCGCATCTTATCGGCCTACCGAGAGGCGGTGGAGAAGGGATATCGCTTTTTCAGCTACGGCGATGCAATGCTGATTGTATGAATCCGAAACCCGAATATCGAAATCCAAAAAACAGATGTCTGTCTTTGAAATCCATGCCCGTTCTTCTGAGACAAAGGCTCGCGCCGGGAATCTGAACACCTCGCACGGGCCGGTCAAAACCCCGGTGTTCATGCCCGTGGGGACCCTGGGCACGGTCAAGGCCGTAACCCCGGAGGAACTGCTGGCATGCGGGGCGCAGATGATCCTGGGAAACACCTATCACCTGTACCTGCGTCCGGGCTGCGAAATCATCGAGGCTTTCGGCGGGCTACACGGGTTTATGAACTGGCACCGCCCGATCCTGACAGACAGCGGGGGATTCCAGATCTACTCGCTGGCAAAGATGTCAAAGATCACCGAGGACGGCTACGCGTTTCAGTCCCACATTGACGGATCGTCTCACCTGATCACCCCGGAAGATGCCGTCGGCATCCAGCTCCGGCTCAATTCAGATATCCTGATGTGCCTGGACCAGTGCATTTCTTACCCGGCTACTGAAAAACAAGCCGAAGCCGCACACCGCCTGACGGTTTCCTGGGCCGAAAGGTGCCGGGCGGAAAAAGACCGGGCAGAAGCCGAGGATAATCTTCTTTTCGGCATTGTCCAGGGCGGCATGTATCCGCGCCTGCGCAGGCTGTCTGCAGAAGCCCTGGCGGAAATCGACTTTCCCGGCTATGCCGTGGGCGGCTTGAGCGTGGGCGAACCCCGGGACCTGATGCACGCGACCGCGCAATACACCCTGCCGCTTTTGCCGGATGAAAAACCGCGTTATGTCATGGGCGTGGGTCGGCCCGGGGACCTGGTGGAAATGGTGGGATTCGGGGCGGACATGTTCGACTGCGTCATGCCCACCCGAAATGCCAGAAACGGTCAGCTTTTTACCGCCGGTGGCACCGTGAACATCAACAACGCCGGGTTCCGAACGGACACAGAGCCCATAGAACCGCAATGCACCTGCTATACCTGCTGCAGCTACAGCCGGGCTTACCTGCATCATCTCTACAGAAACCGCGAGCTGCTGGCCTACCGCTTAAACACCATCCACAACCTGCATTATTACACCCGCCTGATGCAGCAGATGCGCAAGGCCATCCAGGAAGACCGTTTTGCGGCATTCCGGCGGAACTTCTACCGCAAGCGGGGAGTTGATACACCCAGACCCGGCCTCCGGAAAAATCGGATCTAATGCCGTGTCCGGAACTGAAATCCTCCGGGGATCAATTGGCGAATTTCCCGTGGAGTTGGCCGGCGAGACGGTGGGGGTGGTTTGCGCAGATGCATTGGGCGCGCCAGCGGACAGCAGATGCGCAAACTGCCCCCGCCGTCCCGCCGCGAATATCCGAAAAGACCCGGATCTCTTTTTTGCAATGCGCAACCTCTTGCGTGCGCAGCCTACAGATTATATTTGCAAATCAGCAACTGCTGCCTTATATTCAGGTTTTCCCGTTGATTAAAAAATCAAACGGGTGAAAAACACAAACAAGGAGAAGACCCATGAAAGAACAGGTACAGTCCGTGATTGAAAAGATCCGTCCCTCGCTTCAGGCAGACGGCGGAGACGTGGAACTGGTCGACGTGGAGGAAGGCGTGGTCAAGGTCCGGCTGCAGGGCGCCTGCGCAGGATGCCCCATGTCACAGATGACGCTGAAAAACGGTATCGAGAGAATGATCAAAAAGGAGCTGCCGGAAATCAAATCCGTGGAATCGGTTTAAAACGCTTGGCCGGGGGGGAAAATGGCAATTGCAGCAAAAATGTCGGATTTTATCGAAAAATCTTCGTGGATTCGGAAAATGTTTGAGGAAGGCGCCCGGCTCAAGGCGATCCACGGCGCTGACAACGTATTTGATTTTTCCCTGGGAAACCCGGACATAGAGCCGCCCGAAGCGTTCAAACAGCAACTAAGGGAAGTCGCGGAAAACCCGGAGCCGGGCCTGCACGCCTACATGCCCAACACCGGATACGCCCGCACCCGTCAGGCGGTGGCCGAATTTTTGACCCGGGAGCAGGAAACCGAAATTACTGAAAACGAGGTCATCATGACCTGCGGGGCTGCCGGGGGGCTGAATATCATCTTAAAGGCCGTCCTCGATCCCGGTGACGAGGTTATCACCCCGGCGCCGTATTTCGTGGAATACGGTTTTTACGCCGACAATCACGGCGGAAAGCTGGTTGCCGTGCCGACCCGGCCGGATTTCACCCTGGACATTGGCGCCATTGAAACGGCTGTCACGGAAAAAACCCGGGCGGTGATCATCAATTCGCCAAACAACCCCACTGGCCAGGTCTATTCCGAGGAAAACCTCAGGGATCTCGGCAAGGTCCTTTCGGAAAAAAGCCGGGCGCACGGGCGCACGATTTACCTGATATCAGACGAACCCTACCGCAAAATCGTATATGACGATATCCGGGTGCCGAGCGTGTTTTCCTGTTATGCAGACAGCGCAGTGGCCACCTCTTATTCCAAGGACCTGTCCGTGCCCGGCGAGCGCATCGGTTTTGCAGCAGTCAACCCGGCCGCCTTAGGGAAACAGAAACTGCTCGAGGCCATGGCCCTGGCCAACCGCATACTCGGCTTTGTCAACGCCCCGGCGCTCATGCAGCGGGTCGTAACCGGACTTCAGGGAATCCACGTGGCGATCCCCGAGTACGACAGAAAACGTCGCCTGCTGTGCGACGGCCTGGCAGAACGCGGATACAGCTTCACCCGGCCGGCCGGTGCATTTTACCTGTTTCCGCAGGCGCCGGTAAAAGACGACGTGGCTTTTGTACAGGCCCTGCAGGAGGAACTGATCCTGGCCGTGCCCGGCAGCGGATTCGGCGCACCCGGGTATTTCCGGCTTTCCTACTGCGTGCCGGACAAAACCATTACCGCTGCCATGCCCGGGTTTGAACAGGCCATGGAAAAATTTAGATAAGCAAACGCGGCGCACGGCCGCCATCATTATGTGGCTCAGGAAAAACCGGATGAGGGATTGGGCGTACACGCGGCGTTCATGCCCCTGGAAGATCCGCCGATGGTGTTGGCCGCACTGATCCGCCGAACCACCCGGCGGCTTCCGCATTTCTCGCATGCCGGCGCTTCAGTGTCCTTTCCCAGAACAAGCGTTTCAAACATGTGGCTGCAGTTTTCACACTGATATTCATAGATCGGCATAACACAAACTCCTCCGCAATAATGCCTGAAATAAAAATCCCGGTTTTCGTTCGGGTCTGAAATGGTTATATTCCTAACATACCATAACCATTTTTTACCGCCGGGCAATGGTGAAAAAATCCATGCCGCCGGCCCGGTGCAAAAAGCCCCGAAAGGAGGTGAGGCACGATGAGTTTGCGCAAACCGGTTTTCGCCGGCACTTGGTATCCCGCAGGCGCCGACGAATGCGAACACCTGATCAACTCGTTTTTAAAGGAAACCCGTTTTGATGCAGACATCGAAGAAGAAGCCATCGGCGGCATTGTTCCGCATGCCGGATGGCCCTTTTCCGGAGACCTGGCCTGCAAGGTCATCTCCGCCATGCGGGGCAATTCGGGCAACGCACAGCCCGATATTGTGGCGATCTTTGGCATGCACCTGCCGCCCGGTGCTCAGCCGCACATCATGACACGGGGTTCATGGCAGACGCCCTTTGGCGACCTTGACATCGCAGCGGAGATCGCCGAACCGATTACCTCGCAATACCGATGCAAAATCGAAACCCCCGAAGACTTCACCCCGGAGAACACCATTGAACTGCAGCTGCCATTTATAAAATATTTCTTCGGAAACGCCCGGCTGCTGCCCATCGGGGTTCCGCCCTCGGAAACCGGGATTCAAATCGGGCCCGCGGTGGCGGAAGAAGCCCGCAAACAGGGTCTGCAAATCAAGGTCATCGGCTCCACGGACCTGACCCATTACGGCCCGAGCTTCGGGTTCACCCCGGCCGGCACCGGAAGGGAGGCCTTTGAATGGGTCAAAAACAAAAACGACCGGCAGGTCATTGACCGGATGCTGGAAATGGATGCCGAAGGCGTGGTCCGGGAGGGACTTTCCAACCAGAACGCCTGCTGTGCCGGAGCTGCTGCGGCTGCCATTGCCGCAGCCCGGGACCTGGGATCTCAAAAGGCACAACTGGTGGGATACAGCTCCAGCTACGAAAAAAATCCCGATTCCACATTCGTGGGATACGGGGGCGTTTTATACACCTTATGATCCGTTGAAAAACAGCCAGTACTGCCCGAACTGTTCGATAAACGAATTCGGGAAATATTGGCCTTAAATCCGAAATTCGAATTTCGAAATCCGAAACCTGCACGAAGCATCCAACAGGAAAAATATACCGGAAAAAGGGCGCTGCAGGGACGAACCTGTGTGTTCGCCCTTTTTCCTGTTTCCATGATTTTGTTATTCGGATTTCGGATTTGCTTCGAATTTCAAGTTTCGATATTCGGGTTTCAGAGCGATTAAAAAACCACTTGGTGACAATCAATAACCTTGAAAAAAAGCCATAAATGACCCACACCGACTACCAGGACTGGGAACAACGGGTGGTTTCGCCCGAAAAGGCGCTGCGCAGAATCGAACCGGGCATGTGCATCTTTCTGAGCACCGGCACGGCAGAGCCGCGCACCATGGTGCGCCACCTGATGGACTCGGATCTTGCCAACCTGCAGGACCTGGAGCTGTTTCAGCTATTGAGCTTTGGCGACGCCCTGTCCCTGCAGCGGCTGCAGAGCCAGAAATACCGCCTGAAAACCTTTTTTTCCGGATGGGTGGCCCGGGAAGCCATCACCGAGGGACGCGTGGACCTGATTCCCAGCCGGTTTTCCAGGCTCACGCGCCTGGTGGCCTCGCGCCGGATCCCTTTTGACGCGGCATTTGTCCAGATTTCTCCCCCCAATCGGCTGGGCTACTGCAGCCTGGGCGTGTCCGTGGATATTGCGCACCTGGCCATTGCCCAGGCCGGGTTCGTGGTCGGCGAAATCAACCCGGACATGCCCCAGACCACGGGAGACACCTTTGTTCCCATCAGCGCCTTTGACATGCTTGTCAAATCCGACGAGGAGCCGATTTATTTTTCCCGCTGGCCGGTGGATGAAAACTTTGACAAGGTGGCCCAGAACGCGGCCTCCCTGGTGGAGGACGGCTCCTGCGTGGCCTTTTCCATCGGCCCGCTCTACGAGGCCCTGGGATGCCACCTGCAAAGCAAAAAGGACCTCTCCGTGCACACTCCCATTTTCACGGATGCGGCAATGGACGTGGTCAACAGCGGGGCCGTGTCAAACCGCAACAAGGAACATTTTCCCGGAAAGTCCGTGGCCTCCTATGCCATGGGCACCAAGGAACTCTGGCAATGGCTTGACTGCAACCCGCTCGTGGAATTCCAGGGCCTGGACAAGGTGTTTAACCCCATGCGCATCGGCCGCAACCGGCGCTTTATTGCCATCGTGCAATGCCGCAAGGCGGATCTGACCGGCCGGATCGCCCTGCACGTGAGCAAGGGCAACGTTATCACAGATCCGGCCGAGGTCATCGACTTTTTCAACGGCGCCGAGATTTCCGAGGAAGGATTCTCCGTATTCGCCCTGCCCTCGCGCAACCGCAAGGGCGAGCCCAATATCCTGCTTTCCATAGAAGATGTCCCGAACCAGCTCAATGTCCGCGAATCCATCGATTTCGCGGTCACCGAATACGGGGTGGCCAACTTAAACGGCCGGACCGTGCGGGAACGGGCCATGGCCATGATCGAAGTGGCCCATCCGGATGACCGCAAAAAGCTGCTCGATGAGGCCAAGGCGCAGAACATCATCTATCAGGATCAGATTTTTATCACGGAAAGCACGCACCTGTATCCATCAAGCATTGAAACAACCCGGATGTTTAAAGACAACCTGAAGGTGCGCTTCCGCCCCCTGCGCCCCTCGGATGAAGAGGAGATGCGGCGGCTGTTTTACCGGTTCTCGGATGAATCGGTTTATTACCGGTATTTCACCCCGCTGAAAACCATGCCCCATGCCAGAATGCAGACTTACGTGAACGTGGACTACAGCAAAGACATGTCCATTGTGGGCGTTGTGGGCGAGCCCGGACAGGGCCACATCGTCGCAGAGGGCAGATACGTCAAGGATCCGCACAGTCCCTACGGGGATGTGGCCTTTATCGTGGACGAGGCATACCAGGGCTACGGGATTGCCACCTACATGTATAAAATGCTCATACGCCTGGCCAAGGAACGCGGCCTGCAGGGCTTTACCGCGGATGTCATGCCGGCCAACAAGGCCATGATGCGGGTATTTGAAAAAGGCGATGCCGGGGTCCGGGCAAACCTTGAAGGCGGCATCTACCGCCTGACCATTCAGTTCAACCGGTAACCCCCCTGCCTTCGGAGTCATTATGCACAAGCCCCGTGCAGCAGACAACCCCCTGATTTCCGTGGTCATCCCGGTACTTGACCGGCAGGACTGGATTGCCGAAGCCGTGGATTCGGTTCTGCTGCAGGACTACGCGCCTTTTGAGCTCATTGTGGTTGATGACGGCTCGACCGACCAAACCCCGGAGATCCTTTCGACTTACGGCGATGCCATACGGGTCTTCAACCAAGTCAACGCCGGGGTGAGCGCGGCCAGAAACCGGGGCGCGGCCGCGGCCCGGGGGGAATGGATCGCGTTTCTGGACTCGGACGACTATTGGCTGCCGGGCAAGCTTGCCGCCCAAATGCGCTTTTTCCGGGACAATCCGGAAATCGCGATCTGCCAGACCGAGGAATACTGGATCCGCAGGGGAACACGGGTCAATCCGGGACGGCGGCACAAAAAACAAGCCGGCCGAATATTTGCACCCTCCCTGGAACTCTGCCTGATCAGCCCGTCTGCGGCAATGATGCACAAATCGCTGCTTGCCGAAGAAGGCGGGTTCAACGAGAATCTGCCCGCGTGCGAAGACTATGACCTGTGGCTGAAAATCACCTGCAGCCATCCCGTGGGATTGATCCGGGAGCCCTTTATCGTCAAGCGCGGCGGGCATCCGGACCAGCTTTCGGCCCGCCCCGGGCTGGACCGCTACCGGATCGAAAGCATTGCCGGCATCATGGCCTCGGGCCGGCTGAACCCGGATCAATACCGGGCCGCGGCCCGGGTGCTCAAGGAGAAATGCGAAATTTATGCCGCCGGGTGCGAAAAAAGGGGGAAGACGTCGGAAGCTGCCAGATATAAAGAACTGGGGGTCTCTTTTGCTCTGAGAGAAGAAACTCGAAATCCGAAGCACGAAATCCGAAACAAAAATTAAAATTCGAATTCATAAATGTCGAAAACAAGGACAATCGCCCGCACAACCCGGTTTTGTTATCGGATTATCTGCCTTTCGAATTTGTTTTTCCCTGTGGGAGGCTTCACAAGGATTTCGCTTGTAAAAAGCTGTTTATTCCGCCTGGGCAGTATTTTTGAGAACAACATGATTATACGAGGAAATCCGTAAGCACCTTGGCTGATCGGCGGCGCGAAAAAGGCGTTTCCTCGCTCCAGGAGCCTCTTCGAGCCTCAATTTCCGCTCGGAAACCCGCTTTCCCGCACCCCTGTCAGGGCAACGAAGTGCAATTTCATTAGAGCCCCAAAAAAGGATTTCCTTGCAAGGAGGTTAGACCATTCGCTGGATTTCCTGGTATTTCCGGGTCAGGCGCTTTTCGGAAACCGGGTAGGCGGTTTTGAGCTCCTGGGCAAACACCGACACCTTGAACTCCTCGATCATCCAGAAAAACTGCTCCACTGCTGCGCGCTTTTCATCCGATGCCGATGCATCCAGGGACCGGATCAGCTCGTTTAAATACGCCTCGAACACGGCCAGTCGATCTGCTTTGGCGCGATCCTTGTCCGGGTCGTTCACTCCCCGTTCCACCCGGCGGGCGGCTGCCTCGATGTATCTGGGCAGATGCCGCATCTGATCGACATCATAGAGGGCAATGAAATTCTCCGGCACCAGCCGGGAAAGGCGGTCCCGCATCTGCTGGAGAAACGAAAGGGTGGGCGGCGCATTGCGAAACCGGTTTTCAAACCGGTAGATCTGCTCTCTGGCCCTGTGATAGGCGGCCAGCACCTCGACCACCGCATCCCGGATTTCCACGCCTGCGGGGATGATCCGGTTGACGTTCTGAGCGGCGCACTGATCGAAATCCGCCTTTGTGCGAAGATCCCGGGCAAACAGATCGTTTTGGACCTTTTCGACAATGTGCCCGGCCACGGCATCCGCGCCGCCGAAATAAACCGCGTGCTGCTGTGCGGCGGCCGGAAGCGCCACGGTACGCCTCAGATGCTTGAATTCTTTGGCAAAATAAATCGCACAAAGCCGGGCCACCCCGGATTTGTGCGTTTTTCCGGCCTGCGCCCGGTCCGTGAAGATGCGCAGATCCACTCCTTTATCCGCAGGTGCCAGCCTTGGATACACCGGCCACTGCTGTCCGTCGGCTCCGCCAATATATACGGCCTCCGGCAGGTCCGGGATCTGCCAGTCGACAAGCCCCTGTTGCTCCCATCGCGCTTTTTCATCCTGGAAGTAATCGCCCGGTAGATCCGCCTGCGCGCCTTTTTCAAAAATCCACCGGTCCCGGCCGGCAGCCAGTTCCCGGCCCTCCGGATCAGTCAGGGAAAAGCGCAGCTTCAAGTGATCCGGCAGATCCGCTTCGTTCCAGGCGCTTGCGGGAACGTCCACGCCGAATTGCTCGTATATGAACCGGCTCAGGGTGGAAACCAGCGAGCCCTGGTACTTGGGCATCTTTTCCATGATCTTTGCCACGGTCTCTGAAACCGGCACCAGCTGCCTGCGATAAGCCTTGGGAAGGGCGCGGATCAGGGCGGTGATCTTTTCCTCGAGCAGACCCGGCACCACCCAGTCCGTGCTTTGCCGGGCCACTTCGCCGGCGGCCGAGGCGGGTACGCGAACCGTGACCCCGTCATCCTCGCCGCCCGGATTGAAGCGATAGGTACAGGAAAAGGCGCGTCCGCCGAAATCCATCTGATCGGGAAACCGGGAAAGCTCATTTTCATCCGGATCCTGCACCATGAGGTCCGCCTCGGACATACACAGAAAATCATCTCCCCCGGCATCCCTGATTTTCTTTTTCAGGGTCCGCATGTCATATACACCGGAGAGGCGATGCTTGTAAAATTCCATCATGTCCGCCTCGCCTGCCAGCAGTTCCCGGCGGCGGATGCGGTTTTCCTTGTCCCGGATCTGCTCGGCAAGCTGCCAGTTGTATTCCATAAACGGCAGCACGGTTTGGACATCCCCCTCGATCAGGGCGTTCCGGATAAAAATATCCGTGGCCTCCGCAGGGTCGATTCTGCCGTAGGGCACGGTCCTGCCCGGGACAATGATTAAGCCGTAAAGACTGACCTGCTCTTCTGCCACCACGGCTTCCCGCTTTTTCTCCCACCTGGGGTTGGTGTAGGTGTACTTGCACTGGGCCCCGGCAATGGGCTCAAGCCAGGCCGGGTCAATGTTGGCCGCGGTTCTGGCAAATCTGCGGGTGGTCTCCACGATTTCAGCGGCCACGATCCATGCCCCCGCCCGGTTGAACAGGGCGGATCCCGGAAATATCATCACCTCCCGCTGCCTGGCGGCCTGGTAGATATTCTTGTCCCTGCGCTGGGCGATATTGGACAGAAATCCGCTTAACACGGACTTGTGAACCGCGGCATACAGGTCCGAAAAATCGCTTTTATCCCCGGACTGCCGGAAAGCCGTTGATTTGTCCGCCGGCCGGATTTCAAGCCCGGATTCCGCCAGCAGGTTGACCATCTGCTCGTAGACGTCCAGCCATTCGCGCATGCGCTTAAAAGACACGTAATGCTGCCGGCAAAACCGCTTGAGATCCCCGGCGTGCACGGTGGGGCGCTTTGCCTCACTGTTTTGCGTGCATGCGCGGAAGATGTTATACAAGGTGATAAAATCCGAGCTCGGATCCACAAATTGCGCCCGGGCCTGCTCGGCCTGGGCCTCCTTTCCCTCGGGCCGCTCCCGGGGGTCGATCACGGAAAGCGCGGCCGCGATCACGGCAACCGGTCCCAGGCATCCGTTCTGATCGGCCTCGATGAGCATGCGCGAAAGTCGGGGATCAATCGGCAGCCGGGCCATGATCCGGCCCTTGCCGGTCAGGCGCACGCCTGCGGCAGTCCCCTTTTTCTTTGCCGGGGCTTTTTCAATTGCGCCCAGCTCATATAAAATGTCAAATCCGTCCTTGATCTGCCGTGCCGGCGGCGGGTCCACAAACGGAAAATCCTGGATCCGTCCCAGATTCAGGGAAATCATGCGCAGAATCACCTCCGCCAGGTTGGCCCGCAGGATTTCCGGCGGCGTGTACAGATTCCGGGACAGGTAATCTTCTTCTGAATACAGCCGGATGCACACCCCGTTTTGGACCCGGCCGCATCGGCCCTTGCGTTGGTCCGCGCTGCTTTGCGAAATTGGCGAAACCGGCAGGGCCGTGGTGCGGGTTCCGGGATTATAGGCGGAAATCCGGGCCAGGCCCGTGTCAATCACGTACTTGATTCCGGGAATGGTAATCGAGGTTTCAGCCACGTTGGTGGCCACCACGATCTTGCGGCCGGCGGCCGGCTTAAACACCCGGGCCTGCTCCGGTGCCGGAATCCGGGCATACAGGGGCATGACCACAGCGCTCTTGTAACTTCTGCCTTCAAGAATCTCGCAGGTCTCCCGGATATCGCGTTCCGTGGGCATGAACACGAGCACGTCGCCGAAGGCGGACTCCCGCTCCACCCGGTCCATGGCCGCAACAGCGGCATCCACGTAAGAATTCGCTTCACTGTCATCCCCCAGATCCTCAGGCGGCATGTAGCGTACCTCCACCGGATACATGCGCCCTGAGACCTCGATAACCGGGGCATCACCAAAAGCCCTAGAAAACTTCTCCGTGTCAATGGTGGCGGAAGTAACAATGATTTTCAAATCCCGGCGAGTGCGGATCAGGTTCCGGATCAGGCCGAGCAGAAAATCAATGTTCAAACTGCGCTCATGGGCCTCGTCCACGATCAGGGTATCGTATTCGTTTAAATACTTGTCTCCCTGGGTTTCGGCCAGCAGAATGCCATCGGTCATCATCTTGACCGTGGTCTGATCACTTACCCGGTCGGAAAACCGGATCTTGTATCCCGTGCTCTGACCGGGCTGCTGCCCGAGTTCCTCGGCGATCCGGCTTGCCACCGTGACAGCGGCAATGCGCCGGGGCTGGGTGCAGCCGATTCTGCCCTCGATGCCCCGGCCGGCTTCCAGGCAGAACTTGGGCAACTGGGTGGTCTTTCCGGATCCGGTCTCCCCTGCGACAACAACCACCTGGTGGGCGGCAATCGCCTCGATGATTTCATCGCGCTTTCCAGCAATTGGCAAATCCCGGCTGCACGAAATCTGCGGAAGAGCCTCCCTGCGCTGCTGCTTGATCCGGGCGGATGCCTCGATACGCTGCTCGATTTTTTCCAGCCGGCGGTCCGCATTCCCGTCTTTGGCGCGGCCCCGCTGCCTGCGCATGCGCCGGATTTCCTTTAACGCTGCATGCCGGTCGCAGTGCAGGGCCTCGTTTAAGCGGGTCTCGATATTTTTGATCCGCTGGTTTATGTCCTGATTTTTCTCCATCCGGTCGATCATAACCATGTTGACCCGTGAGATCAAGGCGGCGAACTGACAGATAATAAAACTTTTACAAAAATCCAAATCGTGTTATCAAAAGCAGACTGATACGTATATTTCTTGTTAAAACAAAGGGTACAAATGCTTCAATACAGCAAATACGTCTTTCTTATTTTCCCGCTCCGGGCTTTTCTGCCCGCTGCAGCAGCGGCCGGCAGCGGACCGGCCGTTTCAGCAGGAGACCGCATCCTTTTAGCCGCCGTGGGCCCGGCAATCCCGGCCGCGGCTGTATTCGCGTTGCTTCTCCTGGTCAGCATCGCAATAAATGTTCTTCAACACCGCAAAACCCGCAGACTTCAGGCCGAGATTGCCGATGCGCAGGACAAAGCGCAAAACGCCCTCCGGCGGCAAAAAAACATGGCCGAAATATTCAACAATCTGCATGAATACATTTTTGTCCACGACATGCAGGGCAATATCACCGAATTCAACGCTGCAGCCAGGCGCGAATCTGACCACACCCAAGAAGATCTCAAACAAATGAACATCCGGGACCTGGTCCCGGAGCCGTTTAAATCCCAGGTGGCCGACTACCTGGAACGGATCCGCAATAACGGCGAGGACAGCGGTTATTTGCGGATACGCAACAAGGGCGGCGAAGAAATCATCCTGGAATATGACAATACACTGCTCTTCGACAATGACGGCCGACCCCTCGGCGTCCGGGGCATTGCCCGGAATGTCACCCGGGAGGTTCACGCCTGGAAGGCCCTGGAAAAAAGCGAGAAAAAATACCGCAACATCCTGGAAACCATTGAGGACGGGTATTACGAGGTGGATCTTGCCGGGCACTACCAGTTTTTAAACCGCTCCGCCCTGCGCATGCTGGGATACGAGATGGAAGAACTGCGGGGGGAAAGCTATAAAAAGCTCATTGCCGAAGACGAGGTTCCGCAGGTATATGATACCTTCAATTACGTCTACAGAACCGAAAAGCCGGTCAAATCTTTTCATTGGCGGGCAATCCGCAAAGACGGAAGCGTCTGCTTCGTGGAAACCTCGGTATCGCTGAGCCTGGATGATCACGGCAAGGCCTCGGGATTCCAGGGAATTGTCCGGGACATTTCCGAACGCATCGAGGCAAGAAACCGGCAAAAAGAACTCGAGGCCCAGCTCCAGCAGGCCCAGAAAATGGAATCCATCGGCACCCTGGCCGGCGGCATTGCCCATGATTTCAACAACATCCTGTTTCCCATAATCGGATACACGGAACTTGCAATGCAGGATCTCCCCCGTGAAAGCCAAGCCTACCGCAATCTGCAGGAAGTGTTCAAATCGGCCGAACGCGCCAAGGGCCTGGTGCAGCAGATTTTAAACTTCAGCCGACAGAGTGCAAACGAACCGGGTGAACCGGTCCATGTGCAGCCCGTGATCAAGGAAACCGTCAAGCTGCTGAAAAACACCATCCCCGCCTCCATTGACATAAGCGCCGATATCGCCGAAGATACTGTAAAAGTGCGGATAAATGTGGCCCAGATGCACCAGGTGTTCATGAACCTTTGCACAAATGCCTACCAGGCCATGGAAAACACAGAGGCCGGGCAAATATGCGTGAATTTAACCCAGATCACGGTTACCGAGGAAACATCCCCGCAGTACCGGAACCTTACGCCCGGGCCCTATGCCTGTATCACGGTTTCAGATACCGGCGAAGGAATCGCCCCGGAAGTGAAGGAAAAAATATTCGAACCCTATTATACGACCAAGTCCCAGGAAAAGGGAACCGGACTGGGATTGTCTGTTTCCTACGGCATCATCCGCAATGCAGGGGGGACCATTACAGTGGAGAGCATCCGGGGTCAAGGCAGCAGTTTCCACGTATATATCCCGGTAGCCGGGGAAAGCGCGGAAATTTTTCAGCCCGACGGTTATCCCGCGGCAATGCCGCAGGGAACAGAACGGCTCCTCGTGGTGGACGATGAACACCAGATCGTGGAACTCACAAAACAGATGCTCGAAAGCCTGGGTTATCAGGTAACCCCGCGCACCAGCAGCATCGAAGCCCTGGAAGCCTTCCGGCATCAGCCGGAAAAGTTTGACCTGCTGCTCACCGACCAGGCCATGCCGAATAAAAACGGCACGGAACTGATAAAAGCGGTCCGCAAAATCCGGCCCGATCTGCCGGTGATCCTGTGCACCGGCTACAGTGAACGGGTGAGCCGGGAAAAGGCAGAAACGTGCAGAATCAACGCGCTGCTGCTAAAGCCCTTAAGCAAAAATGATCTGGCCGTTACCCTGGACAGGGTCTTGCATAAATCCATGCAATCAGGTACAAAAACCGCATCCTCGGGAGACTTTAATCCGGCAAAGGACATAACGATATGATTCATGCAAAGGTAAATATTCCTGACCAGGTGCCCGTACTCGTGGTAGACGACGAGGTGCCGATCACCGAAATGATTTACCAGGCCTTAAGCAAGGCCGGCTATGTCTGCTATACCGCCGAAAGCGGGGAACAAGCACTGGAAATTATTGAAAAGACCCCGATTGATGTGGTGATCACAGACATCCGCATGCCCGGCATGAGCGGCGTGGACCTTTTAAAGCAGATCAAGGCCGATTACGCTACCGATGTCATGGTCATGACCGGGTTTACCGAAAACTACAATTACGAATCCATTGTTGCGGTCGGGGCCAGCGATTTCATCCAGAAACCCATCAGCTTCAAGGAACTGACCATCCGGCTCAAGCGGGTGCTGCGGATGCGTTACCTGCTGATTGAACGCAACCAGATCAACAAGAAGCTGGAAGACTCGATCGAAGCGCTGGAGAAATACTCGGTGGATTTGAAAAAAGCCTTGGAGGAACTCGACTATGCATATCTGGACACGATCAATCGCCTGGTGAGCGCCGCGGAATACAAGGACGAAGAAACCGGTGACCACATCGTGCGAATGAGCCGCTACTCTACCCTGATTGCCACAAAACTGGGTCTTTCAGATGAAATGGTCAAACTGATCCGGTATGCTTCACCCATGCATGATATCGGCAAAATCGGGATCCCCGACAGCATCCTGCTCAAACCCGGGCGCCTGACAGACGAGGAATTTGAAACCATCAAGACCCATACAACCATCGGGGCATCCATTCTCCAGGACTCCAATGCCCAAGTGCTGCAAGTCGCCCACGAAATCGCCCTGAACCATCACGAGAAATGGGACGGCAAAGGCTATCCCCGGGGCCTGAAAAAAGACGAGACGCCCGTCAGCGGCAGAATCGTCGGGATTGCCGACACATTTGACGCCCTCACCTCCAAGCGGCCCTACAAGGAGCCCTACCCGGTCGAGGTCGCAGTGGAAATCATCCGCTCCGAGCGGGGCAGCCATTTCGATCCGGAAGTGGTGGATGCTTTCCTGGAAAACATCGAAGAAATCAAGCAAATCAAGGACGAGGTCGGCGCGATATCGGATGTGTCCCTGACGGATTTCGTGTGGAGCGAACGCGACCGGGCGGAGAAAATGGACCGACGCATCCGGCTCAGAGCATAATCCGCCTTGCCCGGGATCAACCCGGATCCCCCGAAGCCGTCAAAAACTCCCGCACCGGCATATTTCTATTAATTTTTGCGAAAGCATCAGGAATTGATGGCTTCGTAAAAAATCTTAAAAATGTTATGCTCGCCAAGCAATAAAAAAATAAGATTCTGATTTTACTTAAACACTTAATCACTTAAAACTTAACACTGCCTGTAAAAAAGACTTTTTACAGGCTTATCCGGCATTGACAATTTTAATATCCGTAGGGGCGAACCCGTGTGTTCGCCCGGAAAAAGGAACGACAGCAGAAATGAGAACCGCAGCAGTGATCACTTTCGTGTGCGTGATATCCCCGCTTATCAATTACGCAATCATCCGGCTGACTGAAAGCCTCTTTGGATGGAATTGGGCAAAAAACCCATTGTGGCATACCCGGACCGGCAATCCCGGCAAAAGCAGCCAGGCACATCAAAAATATCATCTCAAAAGCTTGCTGCATACCGCCGCGGACCTTGCCATCAGGGGATTTTCCGCGTTTGTTAGTTTTGGTGCGGCCATTGTCATGTTTTTGTGGGTGTGGACGAACTGGGTGCAATAATATCCGCGCAAAAACGAAAAGGAGGCAGGAACCAATGAAATCCTACCGCAAAGAGCTTTTTTTCAACGTTCCCACGCGGCGCGCATTTATCAACATCACGCCGCAAGTTAATGACTGCTTGAAGGAAAGCGGCATCCAAGAGGGCTTTGTGCTTGTAAACGCAATGCATATTACAGCCTCTGTGTTCATCAATGATGATGAATCCGGCCTGCACCAGGACTATGACGAGTGGCTGGAGCGGCTGGCCCCGCACGAACCGGTCTCCCAATACCGGCACAACGTGGGCGAGGACAATGCAGATGCCCATATGAAACGACAGGTTATGGGCCGCGAGGTGGTGGTTGCCATCACCGAGGGGCGGCTGGACTTCGGGACGTGGGAGCAGATCTTTTATGGCGAATTTGACGGCCGCCGGAAAAAGCGCGTGCTGGTCAAGATCATCGGTGAATAACAGGATTTGCCCCTATTCCGACCACTGGCGCCAGGCCGGAATCATCGGAAAATACAGCCCTAAGCGCAGGGGCCGGCCGTCGAGTTTTTTCATCAGCTCGCCGTAGCGGGCCATCTGGGGGTTGTAGCGCGTCTGCTCCCGGTCCAGGAAATCGGCCAACCCGCCGCCGCCATGAGTACCGCTCTTATAATCAATCACCCAGCGCACCCCCTGGTCATCCACAAAAGTCCGATCGATCACCGCATTAACGACCTCATGGCTGACAACGCCGCTGACGGCATACTCGCAGGCCCCCTGAAAGTGCGTGGAAAGAATCCACCGGCCCGTGTGATCGGTCACTGCATTGATCAATGCTTTTTCCGCCTGCGAGGCCGCGGCCTCGATATCCGATGCGCAGACCCCGACGCGCAGCAGGTCCCTTTGCAGCAGTTCCCGGAGATTATAAATCTTCTGCCGATCCCAGTTTTCCAGGCCGTTTTCGCATATGACCCGGAGCCATTGATGGACCCCGGTTCCCACATGCCGCAGGGTAATCCCGGCCCAGTCAAAGCGGGGGGAAAACGATTCAATTGCTTCAGGCCCGATTACGGAGGGAGTTCCGGCGGGTTCCGGCGCATCCGGATAGGGCCGGGGAAGTTTGCAGTCCGCGCCCAGGCGCCGAATCCGGCAGTCCGAAACCCGCAGGGGCTCCTCCTGAGGCGGGGCGCTGCGGTCCCGGTCTTCCTGCGCGGCGACTTCAAACTTTTCACGCACCGCCGGCCACAGCACGCTCAGCAGGCTGCGGGAATCCGGCCTGCAAAGGCCGCCCGCTTTGTCCAGGGATGCACGGCCGAAAAGATGCAGGCGCTTGATCGCCCGGGTGGCTGCCACATACAGCAGGCGGCCGGTTTCATAATCGCGCCGGATCTGCTGTAGCTGCTGAATATACTGGTATATAGCGTCCTTTTCAGCCCCGGTCTCGGAAATGGGCGCCATTAAAAGGGATTGTCCGGCGGGTGCGGCCGCCCGCTCCTGCCACAGCAGCAGGGAAGGGTCCTGGGTGCGGGGGCTTTTGCCCAGACCCGGAATGATCACCATGTCAAATTCCAGGCCCTTGGCCTTGTGGATGGTCATGATCTGCAGCCGCTGATCCGCCCCCGGATCAGGCAGGGCAAACAAACCGAATACGCCCTGTTCAAATGCCGCCACATCCGTGAG
>JAGXKN010000071.1 GCA_018335195.1 Desulfobacterales bacterium | reverse complement strand
AAGGTGGGGATGCTTTTGCAGGTAAATGTTTAAAAGTGTTACCTGCTCATTTTCGGAAAGCATGTCCACAGAACCGGTGGCCGTGGCCGCCATGGCGTCTGCAATGTCTGCCGGCGCATTGGAGCGGTTGTCTATCATCATGGCTGCCCGGGGATCACCCGTTAAATTCGCATATTTCCGTGTGGCCTGGCCGGTGACGAAATAGAGGGCTTTTAACTCTTCCGAACCGGCAAAGGCCACCAGGCTGGTATACGGCTGCCCGTGGTTTTGGGTTGCCAGCACCGCCAGGTTTTGGGACTTGAGAAGATGTTCCAGTATGCCACGGATATTAACGGCTTCATTATTGTCATTCATTATTTTTATCCATTTACATCAGAGATGGTTTGCATTCAGGGACCGGGCGTGTAAAAATAAAGCCGTCTACAGAAGGTAAGCCGTTATCGTTGCTGCGCAAGAGCACTTGAACGTTAAGCAATGAATTGCTTTATGCATTCAGTATAGTACAGTAACAAAAAAATTCAATTTTTTATCTTTATACGGACTACGCCGGTGCACGGTGTTCCTCCGAATTTATACCTCCCGGCCCCGTGAAGGAATTAGATCATGCCCCGGTTTACCACCCTTCGCCTGATTCTTGGGGACCAGCTCAACGCCCATCACTCCTGGTTTTCACATAAAGATCCAAAAGTATTGTACACCCTCATGGAACTCCGCCAGGAAACGGACTATACCAGACATCATATTCAGAAAATCACGGCATTTTTTGCTGCCATGCGGGGATTTTCCCGTTATTTGAAAAATCAGGGGCATGCCGTTGCGTATTTCCGGTTAGACGAAGACGGCAATCATCAGTCTTTTGAAAAAAATCTGCTTCAGCTGATCCGGCAACACCAAATTACCGTATTCGAATATCTGCTGCCGGATGAGTTTCGCATAGATCAGCAAATTCAAAAAATAACCAGCAACCTGCATATCCGCGTCCATTCATATGACACCGAACATTTTTATACGCCCCGAAATGCGGTGTATCATTTTTTTAAAACTAAAAAACAGTATCTTATGGAGTCATTCTATCGCTTCATGAGAAAAAAACATCACGTCCTCATGGACAACCAAAAACCCGAAGGCGGTAAGTGGAACTTTGACGCGGCAAACAGACAGCCCTATGATAAAAAAACTCCCATTCCGTCTCCGCGCCTGTTTGAAAATGATGTTTCAGATATCCGTGAAATGATCGATCGCCATAAGATTTCCTATTTTGGAGAATTGAATGAAAACAAACTCATATGGCCTGTGAACAGATCCCAGGCCCTTGACTTGATGAGTTATTTTGTCCATAACTGCCTGCCGTGGTTCGGAACATATCAGGATGCCATGACCGTCAACAGCGGGTCCCTTTTTCATTCCCGGCTGTCATTTGCCCTAAATACCAAAATGCTGAGCCCCGTTGAAGTGATCAATGCCGTGCTCACCCATTGGGAAAACCATCCGGATCGTTTGGGTATCGCGCAGGTGGAAGGTTTTGTAAGGCAGATCCTGGGATGGCGGGAATACATGCGGGGTATTTACTGGGTGCTGATGCCGCAATTTGAAAAAATGAATTTCTTCTCCCACGCCGAAAAACTGCCCCATTATTTCTGGGACGCGGATACGGAAATGAACTGCATGCACATGGCGATAAAACAGTCTCTTCAAACCGCCTATGCCCATCACATTCAGCGACTCATGGTAACGGGCAATTTCGCCCTTTTGGCCGGTATTGCCCCGGATGATGTGGATGCCTGGTACTTAGGGGTATATATTGATGCGATGGAGTGGGTGGAAAAACCCAACACCCGTGGGATGAGCCAGTATGCGGACGGTGGCCTGATTGCTACCAAGCCCTATGTTTCATCTGCAAATTATATAAATAAAATGAGCGACTACTGCCAGCATTGCAAGTATCAATACAAAAAGCAGCACGGGGAAGGCGCGTGCCCCTACAACAGCCTATTCTGGGATTTTCACCACCGCCACCGGCCCCTTCTTGAAAAAAATCCGCGTGTCGGCATGATGTACCGCACCTGGGACAAGAAACCGGATATGGAAAAAGAAAAAATCCTGGCCCAGGCCGCTATTTACAAGAAAAATCTGGAATCACTTTAAGGAGGGGCCATGCCGGCTGCACAGCCGGAGCACAACCATCTTAAAAGTCCAGCAACGGAGATTGAAAGCTGTTTCCCTGGAGCTTAAAAAAATGAAGCACATCAATGTCGGTTTTTCCATTCACCGCCCGGAAATGGTTGCAAAGACCGCCGAACTCATGGAAAGACATGAAGCGATTTTTCTGGAAGAACCGCCGGAGACGGACTTTGAAAAAATGCTCACCGGCGCCATCAGCGTGACTGATTACCTGATGCCGCTGGACCTGGAATACCCCGCGTTCAGCCGGCAGATGTGCGACCTGGAAAAACAGCTTCATGCCGCGGGCAAGCAATTGATTCAGGTGGAACCGTTTTACAAGGCCCTGCTCTCCATCCACGATTTTTTTGCCCAGGGCAATACGCCGGATGATCTGAATCCCAATAGCCTGCCATATTATGTCTATAAATCAGAACGGCAGGCCACCGGTGCACTCTTAAATTTTTATAAAACAGCGGCAGCCGGTTCCTTTGACGCAGTCGTGGATGCCGTCAGGCAATTTGCCAGAGCAGACGCCGCACGCTTCCGGCTGCGGGATTCCCTGCGCGCCCAGGAGATTGCGCGGCAGGCCGATCCATACGCTTCTATCTATGTGGAGGCCGGCATTATCCATTTTTTTCTATGGCGGGAACTCCGTAAGCTTTTGTCCCATTCCCACCGGGTGAAGCCGGTTTTTCTGGACCGCCTGGTAGCAAAAGACGCCGGGCCGCGTCAGCACCTTTACAGCCCGGGCGACCAATTGACACTGTTTTATATTTTCCACCCCCGAAAGGCAGACATTGAGCAGGAAACACGCCTGGCCGCGCGGTCGATCATCTATTCCAAAATTATTCATAAAGAAGAAAACACAGAGAACGGCAAAATGTTTTTTCACATGAGGGATGAAAAAGTCTGTATCCGGATGGTCAAAAAGCTGTCCATCAACGATTGCCGGAGATTGTATGGATTGATAAGGCAGGTCCAGACGATTGAAGCGCGCAGGATTGTTGAAAACTTTTTGGAAATGGGCGCTTTTCAGGAGGAAAAATAACGAGTCCGGTAAAACACGCAAAAACCGGCAGAAATCCCCTGAGGCGTTCCCCTATGAGCTGAGGGGTGCTTCCGTCGCACGCCTCCCAACCGTGGTGATTTTCAGATAGCCCCTGTATATGCTTCGTTCAGGCGCTATGCCCACGAATCAGATCTGAAGTCTATTTGTAGGCCCTACATTCCGCCCACAGGCGGGGATAGGGCTACCTGATCGCCGTCCTTAAGGACCGTGTCGAAAGCGGCCACCTTGTTGTTGACAAAGATGATCTTGACATCTTTCTTGGGGAGCCCGAGCCGTTCAACGAGAGCATTGACTGTTTCGCCCTCAATGATTTCGTTTTGAACACTGTCGCGAAAATCGCAGACATCTCCCTCGGCCAGGGTGGCAAAGCATTTGAGATGAACTTTCATGGGGTTTCTCCTTTGGCAAATGTTTGATTACGCAGGGTTTTTCCGGGCCTTTGAATAACCCGTTTCTCGTGGGGTTCGGGGCACTGCTTTGTTCCGCTTCGGCTGATCCCATAGCCTCACTATCCGGGTCGGATGGAAAACCCTTGCGCATTGGGCGGCTCTTACAATCAAGGACAAATTCCTTCTTCTGCCCCCCGGAGATCACAACCGGCAGACCACGGGATCCTCCACGGGAATCCTGTGGACCTCTTCCAGGACCGGAGTGCCGGTGCGCCGGGCCACGGCGCGCAGCATGCCTTTGAACAGCCAGCAGTGGACCGGCAGAAGCGCGTACCAGTATCCGAGCCCGGTAATGCCGCGGGGCAGAAATCGCGAAATCATGTCCACCGCCACTCGGTCGCGGCCCTGAGAATTGATCACAAACTCGAGCAGGGCATCCCCGGGGGCCTTCATCTCGGCCAGCAGAAGCAGACGCCGGGGCGGTTCCACGGCGACCACGCGCCAGAAGTCGAGACCCTCGCCCACGCGCAGTTCCTCGGGATGGCGGCGCCCCCGGCGCAGCCCGGGTCCGCCCACGGCGCGATCGATCATGCCCCGTAGACGCCACAGGGGCTGGGCAAAATAATACCCACTGCGTCCCCCAATGCCGCGAATTATTTCCCAGACCGCTTCCGCTGAAGCGCCCAGGATGATCCGCTGACCTACGCGCAGCACGGCGCCGCCTGCATAGTCGGCATCCCCGCAGGTGGTCCATTCCGGGGGCAGTTCCCCGCCGCCGTCGAACCAGCAGGTGTCCACATGCTCCTGCCGCACTCGCTCCAGGGCCTTGCGGATCGTCTCGCGGCTGCTGGCCAGCTCCACCGGGATTATCTCCTGAATACGGTTCTCGCTGCAGACCACCGGGATGCTCAGTCCCTCAGCCAGGGGGTGGGCGATGGAGGCCGGCACCGGGGTGACCAGATGAACCCATTTGGCGCTCAGCCAGGGGGTGAGTACCGGCACCGGCAAGATCAGCCGCTTGCGAAGGCCTGCCTCCTCGGCGTAGATGTCGATCAAATCGTGGTAAGTCACCACGTCGGGCCCTCCGATGTCGAAGGTCTCTCCCACCGTGTCCGGCGCTTCCAGGCAGCCCTGGAGGTAATCTAGAACATTGCGGATGGAAATGGGCTGACAGGGCGTGCGCACCCAGCGCGGGGTGATCATGACGGGCAGCCGGTCCACGAGGCAGCGCATCATCTCAAAGGATGCGCTGCCCGCGCCCAGAATCATGGCAGCCCGCAGATTTGTCACCGGCGACGTTCCGGCCTGGAGGATCTGCTCCACCTCTTGGCGTGACTTGAGATGCCGGCTCAAGTCTTCGTGGCTCTTTTCCCCAAGTCCGCCGAGATAGATGATGCGCTCCAGATCGTTGGCACCGGACGCGGCCACCATGTTTTCGGCGGCCGTGCGGTCCGCTGCGACGAACTTTCCCTTGTGGGCATTCATAGAATGGATCAGGTAATAGGCGGCTATGCAGCCACGGGCGGCGTCGATGAAGGCCTGCCGGTCCAGGGCGTCGGCGGCGACGACCGTCAGGGAGGGATGCCGCCCCCAGCCCCGACATAAGAGACGTTCGGGGGAGCGCACCATGGCGCGCACTTGGTAGCCGGCCTCCAGGAGGCGCGGTATCAGACGGCCGCCCACGTAGCCAGTGCCGCCGGTGACCAGAATCGGTTTGTCTTTCATGCAGAAACCTTTCTTCAGGGGCCTGCCGGCTTTCCCACCAGCTGCCGGGCGCGAAGATTCCGGCCGGAGGGGATCTCGTTTGAGGCCGCGGCGCGGGCGGCTTCCCGCAAGGCTCGGCTTACCTGGGCCTCGATGCGGCCGAGGTGAATATTGTCATCGTCGCGCAGCTGATAGCTGGAACGGGGCCAGATCCAGAAGCTCGCGTGCATACCGCTGATCTGCCAACTGAACGGCTTCATGACCGCTTGCGGCCTGGGCACAGACCTCGCAGCCGTCTTCGCCGTTTAACATCTCGGTGACAGCCTCCCGCATGACATAATGATCATCCATACCGGGATTTGGATGCAGCTTGATTACTCGAAGTTCATATAGAAAACATAAAACACGCAACTTAAATCGCCAACATTCTTCCGGAGTCTTTCGCATTATCGCAAGCACTTCTTGCCAGCGTTATCAGAATTCCGGGGCAGCCTTAAATCTGCACCTTGAATCTGGTAGTCCTCTCTGGCCATAGATTCGCATTACTGGCGGAATATAACCCCTTGGTATGCGATGCTAACATAGCACATAAAAAGGCCCAAGGCTCAGCGTGAAACCTTGGGCCTTTTCAAAAGGGGCCTAACAAGCTGTTAATGGACATTAATCTGCTTCTTTTGACTTTCCTCGGTTTTGGGAACGGTGATTTTCAAGACGCCACCATCGAAATGGGCGTCAATGTTATCGGCGTCCACGTCATCGGGTAACGTGAAGGCACGCTGAAACCTGCCGTAAAACCGTTCCCTGCGATAGAAATTTTCCTCATTGACGTCCTCATCTTGCTTTCTCTCACCGCTGAGGGTCAGCACGTTATTTCGGACATCAATGGAGATATCATCTTTTTTGACACCGGGCAGTTCCGCCCGAATTTTTATCGCCTTATCCTTTTCATAGGTATCCACCGAGGGCTGCCAGTTGAAAAAGCCCATTTCGTCTATTTCAGTTGCCGGCAGCATGTCATCAAAAAGTCGATTGATTCTGTTCTGTAAAGTCGGCATGGTCATCCACGGATCCCTTCGAATCAGTGCCATAACCATCACCTCCTTTGTAACAGCTTGTATTTATTTTTTATCCCTCTTTTTCATTTCTAACATTAAACATCCTGTTTGAGTATGCAAGGGTTTGAATTCATATCAATTTCAGGCCCACAAGGATCCGCGATACAGCCCAACCCCTATAGGATTTCTGTGCATTACCCCGATTTGCACCTTTAAGCCGCCATGTTACTTTTATGGTAAGTAGCCGGCTGCGGCCAAAATTCAAATTTTAAACAAAAAGGAGGTCACCATGCTGCTGTCACAAGCCATCACCAATTTCATGGAGAACCAGAAAATGAACGCGGGAAAAAAATACGGTCAAGAATTACAGTCTTTTCCTGGTCCGGCTTGGGACCCATTTCAAAGACCGGGATGTTAACTCCATCACGTCCGATCAAATCCTGAAATTTCTGACCCAGGATACCGAGGGCCAGAAACAAACCACCAAGCGTTTCAAGTACACCCTTCTTAAAACCCTTTTCAATTTTATCAAAGACAACGAGAACCCGGCTCTGGTTAATCCCTGCGATTCACCGGTATTGAAAAAGACCTTTCGCCTGGCCAAGGGTCGCCAATGGATCATCCTGGAAAAGGATGCGGTTGACGAGATCATTTTCAGGACCGATAACCCCCGAGACCGTCTGATGCTCGAGCTGATGGCCAGGGGCGGCATGCGCATCGGGGAAGTCCTGAAGCTTCGAATGATGGACGTGGATGACTGTAAACTCTTTCTGGTCAGTCCGAAAAGCGGCAGGCAGAACGAGGTCGTTTATATCCCCAAGAAGGTGGCAAGCCGGCTCAGGGAATATATTCGGTCAAAGGTCATGGAGCCGGAAGAAAGGGTTTTCCCAATCGGCTACACCGGCGCCAGGCAAATTGTCAAAAAAGCCGGAAGAAAGATCGGCATTGAAATCAGCCCACATGATCTCAGGCGCCATGCGGCAACCTATGCCAGCAGGGCCGGAGCCCCTATTGAGATCGTCAGCAAGGTCATTCTCCGGCATGCCAATCTTTCCACCACTCAACGGTATCTTGGAAAAGTCAGTGATACCGAGGCCAGTCGCTGGGTGGAGAATATCTTCAGCTAAAAGTGAAAACCGGGGCGTCATATTTGAATGCCCCGGTTTTTCCAGCATGAAATCGAGATTGCTCACTGGCCTCATCTAAACACTTGTGCCATCCCATACATAAAACATTGCATCTCTGTCCTCCTGACTTTTTGGTGTGGTCAGTTGAGAAGTGACCGTCATACAGGTAGGTTTTGTGAGATGACATCGTTTGTCAGAATTCCGCTTGAAGCAGTACAGCTTATGACGGTCTCGAAAAACAAGGTGTCCACATCAATCCTTTATCGTGTTAATCTATACAAGCCAGGTTCTGGTATACACCCGGGCATTAAAAGCAAGCTCCCGGAGCCGGTCCTGACCTCAATGCGTGGCCTCTTTCATCTCATTGGGAAAAACCGGAATTGGTAAGAGGGGCTTTTTTTGTTCTTCCTGTATCCATCTTTGGGGCAAATCTTTATTACTAATAAATCTTAGGCCCTTATCTGGCAGGTGCATGTGGCCGCATCTGTTGTTCCGGGGCACTCGGACGCACCTGCCAGA
>JAGXKN010000070.1 GCA_018335195.1 Desulfobacterales bacterium | reverse complement strand
ATGCCCAGTTTTTGGGTATGGCCAACCAGCCGCCCACGGTGCGCCAGTTGCTGCCTATTCCTGTGATCGGGGAAACCGGGGACACCGAGTCCGCCGCCGGTGAGGAAGAACAGGCATATATGGCCGAACACATTTGCGAGCCGTCCCCGGACGAGTTGCTCAATACCATGCTCCCCAGAAACATTTATATCCAGCTTTACAACGCGTTGCTGGAGACCTCGACCAGCGAGCATGCTTCCCGGATGCGGGCAATGGACAATGCCACCAAGGCATGTGATGATATGATTGACAGCCTGACCCTGGCATATAACAAGGCCCGGCAGGCGGAAATTACAATGGAGCTTATGGATATCGTCGGCGGCGCCGAAGCCCTGCGGGGATAATCCACACAGTCAATTCTGCGTTTTACGATAGGAGGTCTATTCATGGCAGAGAACATCGGTAAAATTACACAGGTAATGGGGCCTGTTGTTGACGTCGAGTTCGAACAGGGCAAATTGCCTGAAATTTTAACGGCCCTTTTGATTTCCAATCCGGCGATCAATGACCAGGAAGACAACCTGGTGGTCGAGGTAGCCCAGCATCTCGGGGATAATGTCGTGCGCACGGTTGCCATGGACATTACCGACGGATTGGTTCGGGGCATGCCGGTCAAGGACACCGGAAACCCCATTAAGGTTCCCGTTGGCGAGCCTGCACTGGGACGCGTTTTAAACGTTGTCGGTCGTCCGGTGGATGGTCTGGGCGAGGTGAGCCACGAAAACATGCTGCCCATTCACAGGGAAGCGCCTTTACTGACCGAGCAGGACGTCTCTGTGCAGGTGCTGGAAACCGGTGTAAAGGTCATCGACCTGCTGGTGCCTTTTCCCCGCGGCGGCAAGATGGGGCTGTTTGGCGGTGCAGGCGTAGGCAAGACCGTTATCATGATGGAAATGATTAACAACATTGCCATGCATCACGGCGGTATTTCCGTTTTCGCCGGAGTCGGGGAAAGAACCCGCGAAGGCAACGATCTGTACCATGAAATGAAGGATTCCGGCGTTCTGCCCAAGGCGGCACTGGTATACGGGCAGATGACAGAGCCGCCCGGCGCCCGCATGCGGGTTGCGCTGTCGGCACTGACCAGTGCCGAATACTACCGCGACGAAGAGGGCCAGGACGTGCTGCTGTTTATCGACAACATCTTCCGGTTTACCCAGGCCGGCCAGGAAGTTTCCTCCCTGCTCGGACGGATGCCCTCTGCAGTCGGTTACCAGCCGACCCTGGCTGTTGAGCTCGGTGAACTCCAGGAACGGATTACTTCCACGGACAAGGGTTCGATTACAGCCGTACAGTGCGTGTATGTGCCTGCAGACGACCTGACCGACCCCGCACCGGCCACAACGTTTGCCCACCTTGACGGGACAGTGGTGCTTTCCAGGCAGATTGCGGAGCTTGGTATTTATCCGGCAGTTGACCCGCTGGACTCTACCTCGCGGATTTTGGACTCCAACTTTATCGGCGAGGAACATTACAACGTGGCCCGCGAGGTGCAGACGATTCTGCAGCGCTACAAGGATCTCCAGGACATTATCGCGATTCTGGGTATGGAGGAGCTGTCGGAAGACGACAAGATTACGGTTGCCCGGGCGCGCAAGATTCAGCGGTTTCTGTCACAGCCCTTTCACGTTGCCGAAACATTTACCGGCCTGAAGGGTGCATTTGTCAAGCTGGAAGATACGATCCGTGCTTTTAAGGAAATCTGCGCCGGCCAGCATGATGATCTGCCGGAACAGGCATTTTATCTGGTGGGCACCATTGAAGAGGCAAGAGAAAAATCCCAGAAGATGGCGGCTGCATCTTAAGCAATAAGAGGAACTGCGCATGGCTGAAGATATCCAACTCGAAATCGTCACCCCGGAGAGATACGCGGTCAGTGAATCCGTACAGATTGTTATGGCACCCGGAACCCTCGGGGAGTTTGGCGTGCTCTCCGGTCATACGCCATTTTTAACATCGCTCCAGATTGGTAAGGTACATTACAAGGATTCCAGCGGCAAGGAGCAGGTCGTTTTTGTCAGCGGCGGATTTGCTGAGGCCCTGCCCGACCGGGTAACCATTCTGGCCGAGTCTGCTGAGCGGCAGGAGGATATTGATTACTCGCGTGCCAAAGCCGCATATGAACGGGCCCAGGAGCGCCTGGCCAGTCAGAAGGAAGATATTGACTATGCCCGGGCCCGGGCTTCGATGCAGCGGGCTTTCGCGCGGATGGATGTTTCCCAGGGCGGCGGCACGCACTAAAAAAGTTCAGAAGACCGTACGCAGAACCTTTCTTCGGTCTTTATACAAAGGTTTTCAATAATGAAAAGGGCAAATCAATGTCATTGATTTGCCCTTTTTGGTATGTAACGGGGTAAATAAGACAGATGAATCCGGACAAAACAGAAGGTGCGGTAGCCGTCGTTATTCTGGCTGCCGGCAAGGGCACCCGGATGAATTCGGACAAGGCCAAGGTGCTTCATCCGGTTGCGGGGCGGCCGATGCTTCTTTACGTGGTGGATGCGGCTACCCGGATTGCGGGAAAGGAAGTGGTTGTTGTGGTGGGCACCCAGGCTGAAACGGTCCGGGATGTGGTTGCCGCGCATGCAAATGTGGGGTTTGCTGACCAGGAGCGACAATTGGGCACCGGCCACGCGGCAATTTGTGCCATGCCCGCTCTGGCCGATCATGTTCGGCACGTGGTGTTTTTGTGCGGCGATGTGCCGCTGATTACCCCGGATACCCTGCAGCGCTTAATCGACACGCATGTCGGCCAAAAGCTCGATGTCACCATCCTGGGGGCACGGCTGGAAAACCCCGCGGGCTACGGAAGGCTCAAACAGAAATCAGACGGCACCGTGGCGTCGATCGTGGAGGAAGCCGACGCCTCGGCAGCGGAAAAAGCGATCAATACGGTGAATACCGGCATTTATTGCGTTGCACGGGACTTTCTGGAAGATGCCCTGACCCGGATTCGCACTGACAATGCACAGGCCGAGATGTATCTGACCGATATCGTGGGCATCGCCGCAGGAGACGGCAAGCGTGTGGGCCTGATGCTCTGCGCGGATCAAAACGAAATGCGCGGCATAAACAGTCCGGCGGATCTCGAGAAGGTGGAGGCCATTATTCATCGCAATGAAAAACCTTGACTTCCTTGGCATTGAATTTTATATACGAACAAAGAGGTGAAACAGTGGAAACCGATGAAGTGATGCACCAGCTTGACACTCTGCTCGAAAAGGTGGAAAGCCTGATTGAGCGATGCCAGAACCTTGAGCGGGAAAATGCAGACCTGTCAGGCAGGGTCAAAAAGCTGGAATCGGAGTTGGAACAAAAAACGGAAAACGAGAATCAATTTTCAAGGCAGAAAGAGCAGATTCGATCAAGGATCGATCATCTGCTGGCCAAACTCGACAGTGCAACGGAAAATCCGGCGGCTGAAGAATAAAAAGAACCACGATCCAAAGGGAAACGGGTAGGATTGGAACAAATTATTACCATTGAGCTTTTGGGAGAAGCGTTTAATTTCAAGGTTGACCAGGACAGCAGGATTGATGCAAAGGATGTGACGGCTCATCTTGTCGGCGAGGTCAACCAGGTAGCCTCCCGGTTTCCGTTGCATGCACAAAAGACAAACAAACTGGCAATCGTTGTTCTTGCCGCGCTCAACATTGCCAAGCAGTACGCCGAGCTGGATATGCAATTCGGGGAATTTGTATCCGCCGTGGCTGGTCGTGCTGAGACAATGGATCAAATGGTTGTGTCGAGTTCGTGCTATTGACTGCTTGCTTAAAAACCGCGCGTGAGCGCCCAAAAGGATGATTTCACGGAAGAACTCGATAAAATAAGCTCCCCTGCTGTGTGCGTGATTGAACAGTGCCCCTTGACCCAACACCTAAAAAAAAGGGAGCCTTCACTGGTTTTGGTGTGCAAGTTCCGCATGTACGGAAAAGCCTGAAGAAGCCATAAGGCGCCCACCTTGATGAGTCCGGTTCAAGGCTCTTTCAACACGGCACGGCGGGGTGCTTATCTCGTTTTATTTCGGAGTTTTCCCGGGTTCCGTTCAGTTCGGGTGCTTTCGCAATTCCGGGAGATCCCGGATCCCGACTGAATGCATCACAATATCCTTCCCTGTGCTCATCTCGATTAACGATACCTTTGATGGCTTCGTAAAAAGCTGTTTATCCCGCCAGGGCGGTATTTTTGCAACAAAGGAAATCCGTAAGCGCCTTGGCTGATCGGCGACGCGAAAAAGGCGTTTCCTTGGAAGTCCAATATCTGCGTTGCGCTGCATCCCTGCGGAATTTCACGTACGATTCAGTACGCTGCATTCCTCGGGATTTGCGCGCCTTGATCTTGAACTTTTTACTTTGCCATCTCAAAATTGACTTTTGACGAAAGCGTCACCTTTTAAAACCGACAACATCAGATCAACTCCAATACCCGGAAATTTTATGCAAATCAGCCGGGGCATGCGGAGATGACGTTTAGGGGGCAATGATGTATGGAACATATATTTTAGCAGCTTTCATCGGCATTGTGGTGGGGTTTGTCGCATCCCAGCTGCTCAAAGAGCGGCTTGCAGGCCAGAAAATCCGCGATGCCGAGGAAAAGTCCAGGATGATCGTTGACGGCGCCCAGCGTAAGGCCGATTCCCTGGTCAAGGAGGCACAGCTCGAGGCCAAGGATCGGCTGTTTAAAATGAAGTCCGATTTTGACGCCGAGACCGCAGAGGCCCGCGATGAACTCAAGAAAATGGAAAAGCGCCTGCATTCCAAGGAAGAGAACCTGGACAAGAGAAACGAGCAGATCGAGCTTCAGGCCAAGGAAAATGCCCGGCTTGAGCGCGAACTCCAGGAGCGTGAAGCCGGCATTGCAGAGCGTGAAAAACATTACCAGCAGCTTATCGAGGATCAGAAGAACCAATTGGAGTCCATCTCCGGTATGACCGCGGAGGCGGCCAAGGAACTGCTGATGCAGTCCATGGAAAACGAGGCCCGCCATGACAGCGCCAAGATGGTAAAACGGATCGTGGCCGAGGCCAAGGAAAATGCCGACAAAGAGGCAAAAAAGATTATGGCCACGGCGATTCAGCGCTATGCGGGTGATTTTGTTGCAGAGCGCACGGTTTCGGTGGTCCAGTTGCCTGATGACGAAATGAAGGGCCGGATCATCGGCCGGGAGGGCAGAAATATCCGTGCCCTGGAAGCGGCAACCGGCATTGACCTGATTATTGATGATACGCCTGAGGCCGTAATCCTGTCAGGGTTTAATCCGGTTCGCCGGGAAGTGGCGCGGCTTTCCCTGCTTCGTCTCATCGAGGACGGCCGCATCCATCCGGCGCGGATCGAGGACGTGGTCAAAAAGATCGACCAGGAGGTGGAGGTCACGATCAAGGAGGCAGGCAATCAGGCGGCATTTGATCTGGGTGTGCACGGTATTTCCAACGAGCTGATCAAGTATTTGGGGCGGCTCAAGTTCAGGACCAGTTATGCCCAGAATGTGCTGCAGCATTCTGTTGAAGTGGGTTTTTTGTGCGGTGCCATGGCCGGAGAACTCGGCTTGAACGTCAAGCTGGCCAAGCGGATGGGGTTGCTGCATGATCTCGGCAAGGCGGTGGACCACGAGGTCGACGGATCTCATGCGGAAATCGGGGCGCGGTTGGCCAAGAAGCACGGGGAATCGCCAAAGGTGGTTCAGGCCATTGCCGCCCACCATGAAGACGTCACTCCCGAATCGGTTTATGACCTGCTGGTTCAGGCCGCAGACAGCCTGTCAGGTGCGCGTCCCGGGGCCAGAAAGGAACTGCTGGAAAATTACATCAAGCGCCTGGAAGACCTGGAAGCCATTGCCAAGGAGGCCAAGGGCGTGGCCAATGCGTATGCCATCCAGGCCGGAAGGGAGCTTCGGGTGATCGTGGACGGCGGGAAAATGTCGGATGACAATGCCATGATTTTAAGCAAGGACATTGCCAAGCAAATCGAGGAAAAACTGACTTTCCCCGGGCAGATCAAGGTGACGGTGATCCGCGAAACCCGGGCCGTGGAATACGCAAATAAATAGTTTCTGGACGAAGGCGCCCGATTTTTGTTATATTTAAAGAGTTGGACGCAAAATGAGAAATTCGGTGTATACCTGATCAATACCACGAAGCCCATGAAGAACACGAAGTTTTTGTTTTTACAATTTATTCTTCTTCGTGGGCTTCGTGCTCTTCGTGGTTGCTTTTCAGGCTTTCAGTGGAACCTGCAGATCGGCATGGTTTTTTGAACCATTATTTGAACACGGAAAAGGAAATCCCAGCACAATGAACGTGATTGAGATCCTGCGGCAACGGGGCTTTATTGAAGCCACCACGCATGAAGAGGAACTCCACGAGCTTGTGGAAAAACACGCTCCGGTAACCTGTTATGCCGGATTTGACCCGACCGGTCCGAGCCTTCATGTGGGGCATTTGCTTCCTGTAATGGCGCTTGCGCATATGCAGCGGGCCGGACATCGCCCTATCGCACTGGTGGGAGGCGGTACCGGATTGGTGGGAGATCCCAGCGGCAAGACCGAGATGCGCCAACTGCTGACCCTGGCCGACGTGGAGCAAAACGCCCGGGGGATCAAGGACCAGCTCGCGCGGTTCATTGAATTCGGCAGCGGCGGCGCCGAACTGGTAAATAATGCCGATTGGCTGGTAGGGTTGAAATACATTGATTTCCTGCGGGATATTGGACGTCATTTTTCGGTCAACCGGATGCTCCGGGCCGAAAGCTACCGGGTTCGGCTGGAATCCGAGGAGGGCCTTAATTTCATTGAATTCAATTACATGCTGTTGCAGGCCTACGACTTTCTCCAGCTCTATGATACCCACGGCTGCCGCCTGCAGATCGGCGGCAGCGATCAATGGGGAAACATTGTTGCCGGCATTGACTTGGTGCGGAGAATGCGGCAGGTTGAAACCTATGGCGCCACATTTCCGCTGGTAACCACCTCCGGCGGCGCAAAGATGGGCAAAACCGCACAGGGTGCTATCTGGCTTGATCCGCAGCGGACCAGTCCTTATGATTACTATCAATTTTGGATCAATACCGATGATCGGGATGTGGTCCGCTTTCTGTCCTTGTTTACGTTTTTACCCATGGCGGAAATCGAGCCGGTGGCAGATCTCAGAGATACCGAGTTGAATCACGCCAAGGCAGTACTGGCCTATGAAGCCACGAAACTGGCCCATGACCCGGATGAAGCCATCAACGCGCACAAGGCGGCAGTCCGCATGTTCGGGGCACGGCAGATCCCGGATACCCTTTTGCCCTCTAGTGATATCCCCAGAAGGGTGCTGCAGGACGACGACGCCGGAGTGCCCACATCCGAGATTGAAAACTCCGAACTCGAAGCCGGTATTCCGGTTTTCAAACTCTATCAGCAGGTGGGCCTGACCGATTCGGCCAGTGCAGCGCGTCGCCTGATCAAGCAGGGGGGCGCATATTTAAACGGCCGGCGCATTGACCAGCAGGATTACTTGGTGACCACGGGCGACCTGGACGGCGAGGAGCTTGTGCTGCGGGCGGGAAAGAAAAAATACCACAAGATCCGGATCAGGCCGTAAAATAAAAAAGGCTGCATTTTTCCCTTGACAGGGAGAAGCGTTTTGAGTAAGAGTATAGTTTTTCGTTGCAACGCGCAGGCTATGTGTTTTTGCAAAGAAAAAAAATAAAAATTAGGTCTTGACTGAAGCCGGAATCTGATTATAATAGAAAGTAAATACAGAAGACACCGGTTGACGCAGCTTTCCCCTGATCGACGAATCCATCTGCAAGTGGTGGATGTGAAAACCTGATCGATCTTTCCCATAAAAATAAAAAAGGCTTGACGAAGTCTTGTCCTTTCATATAGGACCAAGAAGTTTTCGGTCCTTTTACCGAATCTTTGATCTTTGAAAACTAAATAGTGGCATTAAGCGGGCCAAGTGAATTACTTTGCTTTTACGTATTATAGATATATGCGATTTAAGTGGAGAGTTTGATCCTGGCTCAGAATGAACGCTGGCGGCG
>JAGXKN010000004.1 GCA_018335195.1 Desulfobacterales bacterium | reverse complement strand
CCGGAGGTGAGATCCCCGGCATTGAAATCCAAAGCGGCACCATCCGGGTGCTTCATCCGATCCTGGAAAAACCGCTGCAGTTTTATGACCTCAGCGCCTCCGGCCGGCCCGGCGGGCCGCTGCAGATCAAGGGCCGGGCTTCCTTTGATAACGGCAAAAACAACATACACATCAACCTTTCCGCAGCCCGATCCCGCATTGAGGCCGAAATGTGGGTAAGGCGCTTTGACACGGCCTCCCTGCCGGATTTCCACCTCCGGAACAGCAGCCTGGACCCGGCTGCATTGAAACTGGAAAAAGGCGTGAGCGGAAGCGTCTCCGTCCGTTTTTCCCCGAAAACCGGCACACTAACCATTGAAAACGGTCAGCTGGACGCGTCGGCCGGCAGCCTCGAGATCTTTTCCGGCGGCATCACCGCGGACAGCCGGGGCCTCCAACGGGCCTGGATCCGCGCCGGGGCCCGCGGAATGAACCTGACGCATCTAAATACATTCAGCAGACAGGTGATTACCGCTGAGCGGTTTCAAACCGATCTCCGGGCCGGAAGATTCCGGACCAATTTTCATGCCCGCTGGTGCCGGGAAACCGGGCTGGATTACGAGGTAAACGTGTCTGTCCACAATGGTGCGGCACATTTCATCGAACTGGATACCACGATCCGGGAAATCGAGGCGGATGTTGAAATTTTTTACCCGGGTCGCATGATCATTGAGAAATGCAGAGGGCGGGCCTCCAACGGCAGGGTGGACTTATCCGGCGCACTGGATTTTTCCGGCAGTGAAATCAAACAATACCGCCTGGCAATTGAGCTGCATGAAATCCCCGGGGATCAAAACCTGCAGCCGCTCATGCAGCCCGGGGTCTGGGAGGTAATTGATGAAATGCAGATTCAGCAGGCCGTGTTAAATGGCCGGATCCGGCTTGCCCCGGGTGAAATCGGGCTGAATCTGCAGGTCAAAGGTGAATCCGCCCATATGCCGAATCTGCCGTTCAAACTGAGGAGTCCTTCGACCCGGATCAAGTGGCATTCCGGCACGAAAAAAGTATTGTTCAACGATTTCAAAGCATTTGTCCAGGGCAGTCCCATTTCCGGCCAGGCCACGCTTGCCCTTGGCAAACCCCTGAGCGCGGACTTCACCCTTTTTGGTCAGTATCTGCCGATCACCCCGGAAATCCAGCAATGGATGGGCCTGGAAAAGACCCCGTGGCAGATCAGCGGCAGCTATGACCTCGAGATCCGTGGCCGCAACTGGGAGCCCGAGGAAACCTCCATTGCTGAAGCCCTTCAAAACCTTAAGGTACAGGCGGATCTGCGGGATGTCTCCCTGACCCACTCCCGCATCGGCCGGGTGGCAGAAGACTGGTACGGGCATCTTGGCCTGCATGACAGCCAGGTGCGCCTGACCGACTTTACCGGCGAAATTTTCGGTGTCAGCTTCCGTGGAAGCGGTGGCATTCCGGTTGACAGTCCGGAGGAAACCTACTTGAACCTGGAATCCCAGGTGATCACACTGGAAGAAAGCCTTTATCAGCGGCTTCCCTTTGGCCAATACCTGCAAAAGGCTGGACTGAAAGGACAATGCGAACTCAAGGCTGAACTGCAGACATCCGGCAAGGAAAAACTTCCCACAAAGGGCAATATTGCCGCTGTCATCCACCAGTTTGAAACCGCGGCCGACAATATCCGCGCAGGCGGCGCCGGCACCGCCCGGATTCGGTTTTCCGGGCTCGAACGCGAAGATTTCGTCTTGGAGGGGAACCTGAATTTAAATGAAGGATTTCTTGACGAATTCGAGCTAAACCGGCTTTCCGCGGAGTTCCGCTACCAGGACGGCATTGTCCGGATCCCGAATATGCGCATCGGGGCTTACGGCGGCACAATCCGCTTTTCCGAGGGGTCTGTCAATACCTCGGAGCGCACTTGGCAGACCCGCATTTCCCCGTCCCACATGGACCTGGAAAGCGTTGTGGCCGCTTTTGGGATCACCGGCCGGAAAACACCTTCCGGAAACCTGCGCGGAGAAATCGAACTCAGCGGGAAAGGGAAAAATCCGGAGGCGCTGAAAGGCGGCGGGGAACTCAAAATCAGCCGGGGTATGCTGTATCATTTTCCGATCATGACCTCGGTATTTAACGTGCTGGATCTGCAGATCCCGCGGCAAAATCCGATCACGGATGCCTATGTGGATTTCGGCGTTCAAGGCGGCAGCCTGAGGCTAAACGATGCGCTGCTTTCCGGCGGCACGGTGCCTATGCACATGAATGGCACCGTGGGTTTGAAAAACGACACGGACTTTGAACAACAGAAAATCGACCTGCTGATAACCACCGCCAAAAGCAACGGATTGCTGGATCGGATTCCGCTGGTGAACTGGGTGAAGCACTACACCCTGGATGCGTTTCGCAGGCTGGCTATGCAGGTAACCATCAAAGGCAGGCTCGGGGATTACGAAGTCAGCCGGCTGACCAGTCCGGTCACCGATCCGATTGAGCAAATGTGGTCACTGATGAAAAAGCTCGCTCCGGAGCCGCCGGAGCAATAGGAAGTCCGGTCCGGTTTACGGCATGTCGTCATAATCCTTGCGCACCAGCACCTCCCTGGGCTTCACTCCGTCTGAAGGGCCGACCACGCCTTCTTTTTCCATGGTTTCGATTATTCTTGCCGCCCGGTTGTACCCGATCCGCAAATGCCGCTGTACCATGGAGATCGATGCCTGTCCGGTCTCGGCAACCAGAGCCACGGCTTCGTCGTAGCGATCATCATGATCTTCTTCGCCCCTGCCCTCCTTGTCCGGTTCGGGCGCCTCGATCACCTGGTCATCGTATTCTGGCGTTTTCTGGGATTTTAAGAATTCAATGATTTTGCCAACCTCGTCATCCGAGACATAGGCGCCGTGGATGCGCTGCAGCTTGGACGTGCCCGGGGGCAGAAAAAGCATGTCCCCGTCTCCCAGAAGCGCCTCCGCCCCGTTGGTGTCAATTATGGTCCGGGAGTCGATCTTGGAGGACACCTGGAACGACAGCCGTGTCGGGAAATTGGCCTTGATCAGGCCGGTGAGCACGTCCACAGAGGGCCGCTGAGTGGCCAGTATCAGATGGATGCCTGCAGCCCGGGCCATCTGGGCAAGACGCGTCAGGCTGACCTCCACGTCCCGGGAAGCCACCATCATCAGATCTGCCAGCTCATCAACAATTACCACCACGTAGGGCAGCTTTTCCGGGGGCGGCGCATCTTCGGCAGGCTTCTCCTTTTCAACCTTCGCATTGTACTGCTTGACATTCCTGACCCGTTTTTCCGAGAGCAGCTTGTATCGCCGTTCCATTTCACGCACTGCCCAGAACAGGGCGTTGGTGGCCTTTTTCATGTCCGTGACCACAGGTGCGATCAAATGCGGGATGCCGTCGTACTCGGAAAGCTCGATCCGCTTAGGATCAATCATGATCAGTTTCACTTCCTCCGGCGTGGCCTTATACAGAATACTGGTGATCATGGTATTCAAGGCCACGCTTTTGCCGGTTCCGGTTGCACCGGCGATTAAAAGATGGGGCATGGTCTGCAGATCGGCCACCACAGGATACCCCACGATGTCTTTTCCCAGTGCAATGGTGAGCTTGGAGTTCGACTTCTGGAAAACCTGGGAGCCCACGATCTCCTTGAAGCCCACAAGCTCGCGTTTCTTGTTGGGAATTTCAATGCCGATGACGGCCTTGCCCGGAATCGGGGCAATGATGCGCACGCTCAGGGCCTTTAAGGCCAGGGCCAGATCATCTGAGAGGTTGACGATCTTGTTGATCTTCACCCCCGGAGCGGGGGCGAATTCATAGCGGGTAATCACCGGCCCGGGCAGTACCTCGGTGACATTTCCCTGCACCCCGAAATCCTGGAGTTTCTTCTCCAGCAGCCCGGACTGCTCCTGTAGATATTCATGATCAATGTCGCCGGCCACCTTTTCCGTCTCTTCCAGAAAACTCAGAGACGGCAGCTGAAAGCCTTCCTGGAGCTTCATGGAATCAAAGACTTGCTGTTTGGGCGCCGCGGAAGATACAGACCGGGGAGCCGGATTCTGGATCTTGACGTGGGCGGATGCAGCAGAACTTGTCTGTTTTTCAGGCCGGCTATCCGGCTTGTCCCCGGTTTTTACGGAATTTTCGGATTTTTTCGTTTTTTGGGGCCGAACCCGCCGTTTGGGCAGGCGCGGCAGGCGCAATCGCCTGAGATACTGAAGGCAGCGCCGGGGCCATTCGCTGATGCGCAAAAATCCGAGCTTTGCAAGCCGTGCGCCATTTCTGCCCGCGGCGACAAGAGAGATCCCGGTGGTCAGGATGAAGCCGATCGCAAGGATCAACAACAGGATGACCAGTGCACCCGTCGGGTTTGCATACCTCTGAAAAATCGCCATCACGGGCTGGCCAAGCATACCGCCGGCAGCATACGGGGTATTGAAAATCACGTAGCTGTCCTGAGACAGGGAAGCCAGCGCACCGCTGCCGACCACCAGCAAGATGCCGCCCGAAGCTGCCAGCCACGGAGAAACCCGGCTCCCGTGCGTATAAAAACGGATACAGGTCAAAAACAGCAAAACTGGAATCCAGAATGCCCCGATTCCGAAAAGACCCACAAGCAGGCCTGCCAGATAGGCACCCGCCAGTCCGAAATAGTTTTGTACATCACCGGAGTCCACGGCGTGGTGCAAAGACGGGTCCGCCGGGCTATAGGTCAGCAGACTCACTGCGGAAAACACCACCAGAAAGAAGATCAGTATCCCTGCAATTTCCTTTTGTATTGTCATATCCGCCTGTTTATCTGAGCAAATTGCATGCCTGGGACTACACATCCAGGATAAAGGGCAGGATCACCGGCCGGCGCCGCATGGTAAAATTAAAATACTCCCGCAGGGCCCCGGGCAGCCGCCGCCGTATCACTTCGGCCGGATGCGGCAGTTCCACGGCTTCCTCCACGATCTCCAGCACAACGCATTTGGCGTCTTCAATAATATGGCCGGTTTCGGTTTCAAACACAAAGCCCTTGGACAGGATCTCCGGACCGTAGACGACAAACCCGGTTTCCTCGTCAATGGCCATGGTGACAGCCACCATGCCCTCTTCTGAAAGCAGCCGCCGCTCCTTTAACACGGATCGTCCAACATCGCCGATGCCTTTACCGTCAACCAGCACCCGGCTGGTGGGGATGCGCTCGGATATCCGGCCGCCCTGTTCTCCGAATACGATCTTGTCCCCGTTTTCCGCAAGCATTACACAATCCCGGGGAATACCGGATTCTGCGGCCAACTGGGCATGGTGATACAAATGCCGGTACTCGCCGTGAATAGGAATGAAATATCTGGGCCGGGTCAGGTCGATCATCATCTTGAGCTCATCGCGAAAGGCATGCCCGGATACGTGTATTTCCGAAATTTTTTCGTAGATCACGTTGGCGCCCTTGCGGAAAAGGTTGTTGATAATCTTGGCAATCGCCTTTTCGTTTCCGGGAATGAACTTGGAGGAAAGCACCACGGTATCACCCGGCTTGGTTTTAATCTGCTTGTGCGAGCCCGTGGACATGCGGGCAAGCGCTGACATGGGCTCACCCTGGCTGCCGGTGGTAAGGATAATCAGCTCTTCATCCGGGTATTGATCCACATCTTCTATTGAAATTTCCATGTGTTCCGGGATCTGTAGCAGGTTCATCTGCTTGGCGATTTTCACGCTGAGTTCGATGCTGCGGCCGTTGAACATGATCTTCCGGCTGCCGGTCTTGATGATGTTGACGATCTGCTGGATGCGGGAGATATTGGAGGCAAACAGGGCCACAATAACCCGGCCGGGACTGTTGACGATAATTTTTTCCAGGCTCTGGCGCACGCGTGCATCCGAGGGGGTGCGTCCCTCGCGCTCCACGTTTGTGGAATCCGACATCAACGCAAGCACCCCCCGCTGACCGCACCTGTCAAAAGCATCCACATCGGTTTCCAGGCCGGCAATGGTGGAATCGGAAATCTTGAAATCCCCTGTATGAACGATCAGCCCGCAGGGAGTGTCAATGGCCAGGCCCACCCCGTCGACAACGCTGTGATGAACCCGGATGAACTCAAAGGAAAACGGGGAGACGCAAATGCTCTGGCCGGCGCGCACAACGTTGAGCGAAGCAGTTGCCAGCAGGCCGTGTTCTTCAAGCTTGTGTCTGACCATGCCGAGGGTAAAGGGTGTGCCGTAAACCGGCAGGTTGACCTCCCGGAGCAGGTACGGAAGGGCCCCAATATGATCCTCGTGTGCATGGGTCAGCACCAGGGCGCGAAGCCGGGATTTGTTCCGCAGGATATAGCCCATGTCCGGGATCACATAATCCACGCCCAGCATGTAGTCCTCCGGAAACATCAGCCCCGCGTCAATGACCACGATCGTGTCCCCGTATTCCAGGGCCATCATGTTCAGGCCGATTTCGCCCAGTCCGCCAAGGGAAATGATTTTCAGCATGGTTGAATCCATTCGCTACCACCGAAAAGTCCGAAATTCGAATATCGAAATCCGATGTAAATACGAATCTGCAGAATCCGGAAATTCAAAATTCGCAGTATATGATTCCGAGTCAGTGCCCATCCGGAAATCAGATAATTTGTTCAAGTGCAAGGAAGGCGAAAATTTTAACCGCAGGAATACGCTAAGTATTTTGAGGATTAAAATTTGAGCCTGACGCAGAAATTGGGCAAACTCGCCATTTCTGGAAGGGCACGAGTTATACAGTGATGCCCAATTCCCGGACAATCCCGTCTATCAATGCCATAAACCAGCGTTGCTGTGCGTCATTGGCATAGGCCATGCAATTGCAGTGCATCCGGTTGTGGGTCCGGACGAGAAATTCACCAACCAAGGCCCCGGGCTTGAGCTGCAGGGCGAAATACAGGGGATGGCAGTCCTCGTGGGAAGCCTGCAGGGCGGTGTAGAATTCCGGATCCAGCGGAACCCAGTACACCCGGTCCAGCACGGCCGGTCCGAACCGCTCGGTTAAGCAGGTCTCCAGCTTTTTTTGATCCTGCTCGTTGAGTTCATCAATAACATATTGTTTCATTTTGGCATCTCTATCACATTCACCACCGATGCGCAAGCACCGGATGTTTTGCACCTGTCTCGTGTTTGATCAGCCTGGTTTTCATTTCCGTGCCGCCGCCAAAACCGCCTACGGCCCCGTTGGTGCGGATAACCCGGTGGCAGGCAACGAGCAGCGGCCAAGGATTGGCGGCCAGGGCATTGCCCACGAATCGAGCCGCGGCGGGTTTACCCATGTCTGCGGCAATATCCCTGTAGGTCCGCACCCGGCCGTACGGGATCGCAGCGGTGAGGCGCAGCACCTGCCGCTGAAGCGGGGTCAGGTGATCCTGACAAAGCCATTGCCACGGCGTTTCAAGGGGCTTTCCGAGTTCAAGGTACTCCCGGATCATCTGATCGAGTATCCGGATCTCCGGCAGCGGCGGTCCATTGGTAAGCTGCAGGCTGTCTGCCCGCACCCCGGTTTGGCAGGCCTCCGGCTGATACGTGCCGGGCAGCCAGATACGCCTGACCCGGAAGGGGTCTGGCAAAATATCCGCCCGAATTGTTCCGATCCACGTATGTATGCTGTACAAAGCGGCACCTTTCATCCGGCATATCTCAGTAAAAACCTTCGATGCATGCAAGAAGAATACTGTAGACGAGCCGGAAAGTCATATAAGTGCGATTTCTTCGCGGCGACGTTATGGATGGATTCTTTAATCCCGCAGGGATTAGCTTCCCGCGGCTTTGGTGTGATATGCACGGTGCCGGGCGGCTTTACAAGACGGAAAGACCCCGGCCATGGAGCATGGCCGGGGCATGGATCTCCGGTATGCGGACTATATTTCTTCCACTGTAATCGCGCCGGGTTCGCAAACCTCGATGCAGCTTTCACATCCCAGGCACTCCTCGGCATTGACCGGAACGGACTTGCCGTCCTGGATTTCAAAGACCTCCACCGGGCAGACCTCCACACATTCCTCACAGCCTTCACATTTCTCCGGATCGACAATCGGATTAAAAGCCATTTTAGTCTCCTTTCTCAATTTCCATATGGATTATAGTATATCAATGGGCTATTAATTTCGGCGCCTATGCAATAAGATTTTTCAAATATACCAATTGTTGCGCCGAGTCAAGGGGCCTGCTCAGATTTTTCCGGTAACTACCCGATTCGGTGCAAAAGCGCGATGATCCGGTCCCGGTTGCCGGATTCGTAGAAATCCGCTTTATAGCCGTCATCAGGCCCGCCGGCCTTGCACGACATAATCTGCAACGCTTCGGGCGGATCGTCCATTTTCCTCAGGGTTTCATCTTCCTCGGCCACGGCTTCGATGACAGCCTGGCTGGACGTAACAAAAAACCGCGGCGGATCGGAATCGGCAGCCATCAGGGTATGCCATGCCCACAGGCGGGATTCGGTCATGTAGGCGCCCGGATCCTTCACCGGATTTTTTGACGCACCCGTATTGCCTCCGGAAAAACGATCCGATTGCTCGGGACCGCCCCGGATCCGGAAAAACATTTCCTGTTCTGCCCGGTCCGTGGCTGCGAGTTCGCTTTGAAGCTCGGCGGTCTGCCGGTCATACTCCTGGGCCAAAAACAAAAACAACCTGGCCTGAAAAACCGGGTCCGGTGCCCGCGCTTCGGGCTTTGTGCCCCTGCGGATTTCCGTGCTGATTTCCGGGGCAAACTCCTTGTGAAAAAACCCGGTATCCGAGATTTTCTTCAAAGCGGCCGCATCCTTCTGATAAACCTCGCCCCAGTCCCGGTAATTGCCTGCAAGCTCCACCAGCCGCCGCTCATCTCCCCGGACGGGGAATCTGAGGACAATTCTGCCGTCTGCCGCCAGTCTTTCCATTGCCGCTGGTGTCTGGCCGGCGGCCGGCTGATATACAACGATGGCTCCGAAGCGGGCATGGCTGGCGTGTGCCAGCTCTTCGGAAAAAAATGTAAAAGGAAACAATGCAGCTGTGAATTGACTCATGATTTATCGATTTTCTCGTCTTTGATTTCAATTCCCGCCTGTATCAACTGCTCGCGGATTTGGTCGGCTTTTGCAAAATCCTTGCGGCGCCGGGCTTGCCTGCGCTCTTCGATCAGCGCCTCGATTTCCGGGCTGTAGGATTCCCGGGTAAAGTCAAAAATTCCCAGAACACGGTCGATATCGGCGAACGTATCCAGGATTTTCCGCGCATCCCCGGCACCCAAACGATGTTCTGACAATAGCGCGTTGATCTGCCGTATCTTCCGGAAAACCGCGGACATGGCCCGCGGCATATTCAAATCGTCGTCCATGGCAGTGATCAATCCATGCCGGATATCATATGCCAGCTGGTCGATTTCCTCGTAAGAAGCATTTCCCCGACCCGTGTCTGCAAGATCTTGAAGGGACTGCACGCATTCGTCAATCCGCCGGATGGCCCGTTGGGCCTGATCCAAACGTTTTTGCGCATACTGCAGCGGTTTGCGGTAATGCGCGGTAACCAGCCAGAACCGGACCGTGCGGGCGGTGTATCCGAGTGCGGTCAAATCCCCGAGTGTTTGCAGGCCGTTTTTTTGCTGGTTTTCGTCTGCCTCCTCGACCAGCACCTGCTCGCAGTGCACCCAGTAGCGAGCCAGCGGCTTGCCGGTCAGCGCCCGGGCCATGGCCAGCTCGTTTTCATGGTGCGGAAAAACCAGCTCCCGGGTGCTGGTATGAATGTCATAGGTTTCACCCAGGTGCTTCATGGACATGGCCGCACACTGGATGTGCCAGGAAGGCCGCACATTGCCCCACTGGGTTTTGACGTATATGCCGCGTTTGAGCTCTGAGAGCCGGGCGCGTTTGAGCAGTGTGAAATCCCGGGGGTTGTTTTTTTCGTACTCGTCGAGATCCACGGTGGCGCCCAGCTTGATCTTGTCCAGATCAATGCCGGAAAGCCGCCCGTATTCCGGAAATGCACTGATGCTGAAATAAAGCGAGCGAAGCTTCTCATAGGCAAAGCCCTTTTCATGCAGCTTTTTCGCCAGTCCCACCATTTCGCCGACATTCTCGCTGGCCCGGGGATAAATTTCAGCCGGCACAATATTCAATGCCGCCAGATCGGCCCTGAACAGGTCGATATAATACTGCGTAAATTCGGCAAGGGTCTGTCCCGCGGCCTCGGAACCCTGGATGGTGTTGTCATCCAGGTCGGTAATGTTCATGACATGGGTGACCTGAAGGTCCCGGTATGTCAGATAACGATACATCAGATCGGAAAATACGAACCGGCGGCATTCCCCCAGGTGAATCCGCTTGTTCGCAGTGGGCCCGCAGGTATACATCGACACCCGCCCGCTTCGGATGGGGTCAAAGGGCGCCTTGGACCGCGTCAGGGTATTAAACAGGTAAATCTCGGCCTTTTTCTTCACTGCAAACACCGGAGTGCTCAAATAGCGCTCCCCGCTGTCGGAAAACAGGACAACGATGGTACCCGAAGACATCTGCCGGGCTTCCTGCGCGGCGATCACCATTGCCGCCCCGCTGCTCATGCCCACAAAAAGACCTTCCTCCCGGCCCAGTCGCCGGGTCATCTCAAAGGCCTCCTCGTCGTCGATGTTGACCTTCCTGTCCAGCCACCGCTTCTCAAAAATCTCGGGCCGGTAGGCCTCCTTGAGGTTTTTAAGTCCCTGGAGCTTGTGGCCGAGATACGGCTCCACCCCGATAATCTCAATTTTTTCGTCGTATTCGCGAAACCGCCGGGCACATCCCATGACCGTACCCGTGGTGCCCATGGTGGCCACGAACCGACTTATATCACCCCCGGTCTGCCGCAGGATCTCCGCTGCTGTGCCGCTGTAATGCGCCTCCAGGTTGGCCGGGTTGTTGTACTGATCCGTCATGAAATAGCGATCCGGATCTTCCCGGACCAGGCGGTATACTTCCTCGATGGCGCCATCGGTGCCCAGATGGCCGGGCGTAAGAAGGATCTCGGCGCCCCGGGCGGCCAGAATCTTGCGCCGTTCCATGGAAACGGCATCCGACATGGCCAGAAGCAGCCGATATCCCTTGACCGCGCAGATCATAGCCAGGCCGATACCGGTATTGCCGCTGGTAGCTTCGAGCACCGTCTTATCCGGGGTCAGTTCGCCGGATCGCTCGCCTGCCTCGATCATGGAAAGGGCCGGACGGTCTTTTACCGAGCCGCCCGGGTTGACGTATTCAAGCTTGGCCAGAATACGGACGTCCGGGTTCGGATTTAGGCGCCGGATTTCCACAAGCGGCGTGTTTCCGATGGCATCCAGTATGGAAAAACGTGTCATGATATCCGTAACTCTTATTCCGCCGGGTATAACCGGCGTTTCAGTTCTTCTGTGATGGCCGAGCAGACCTCGTCCGGCGGTGCCCCGGCATCAATTATCCGGAAACGGTCGGGCTCGTCTTCGGCCAGCTCAAGGTATCCCCACCTGACCTTTTCATGAAACCGGATTTTTTCTCTTTCAAACCGGGTTTCCCGCCTTTGCCGCAGGCCGGATTCGATCTGGTGCCATGCCCGGGATAGCCCGATTTCGGGCGGGAGATCAAGCAAAAATGTCACATCCGGCCGGTGGGCACCCTGGACAATGCCGTTTAGCCTTTTGATGAGCCCGGCTTCAATCCCCCTGGCCGCGCCCTGGTAAACCACAGTGGAATCGCTGAACCGATCGCAGATAACGGTTTTGCCCGTCTCCAGGGCCGGGGCGATGACCCGGCTGACGTGTTGGGCCCGGTCAGCCTCATACAGGAACAGTTCGGCCATTGCATCGAGCCCGGAGTTCCCCGGATCCAGCAGGATGGAGCGGATATGTTCGCCAATGGCGGTTCCCCCGGGCTCTTTGGTGACCAGACAGGTGTGCCCGCGCTGCTCAAGATAGGCCACGATATGGGGGATCTGGGTTGACTTGCCGGATCCTTCAATGCCTTCGAGTGTGATAAACATGAGAAATCAACCCGCCTGCCTGCTATGAAACCGGTTTCGGTTTGCCCTTGTAGAAAAATCTTTCCAGCGGGCGATGATAGGCCGTCCAATCGGCATCCGGATCTTGGCTGTCCATGAACTTTCGGATTCCGTTAATCTTGGAATCAATATCGTCGAGATAGTTCAACAAAAGGGCCTCCAGAGTCTTGGGCGGTTCCGGGGAACCGAACTCCCGGCTGCCGTGATGGCTGATGATCAAATGTTTGAGCAGAAGCGCGGTATTGGGCGGTATCGATTTCATTGCCGCGATTTTTTCCTCGAGCATCCGAACGCCGATCACAATATGGCTGACCAGCCGCCCCTCGTCGGAATAATCGATGCGGGTGTCATAGGTAAATTCCCGGATCTTGCCGATGTCATGTAGAATCGCGCCCGCAATGAGCATATCCCGGTCAAGGCCGGAATAATGTCCCGCCACCCGGTCTGCAAGCAGGGTCAACGAAAGGGTGTGCTCGAGCAGTCCGCCGATATAGGCATGGTGTATTTTCTTGGCCGCAGGCGCCTTCTTGAAGGCGGCCACAAACTGCTCATCGGCCCAGAACCGCTCCAGCAGTTCCCGCAGGCTTTCGGTTTCCAATGCGTCGCCCAGGGTCTTTAAGCGTTCAAACATCTGCTCCGGATCCCGGGCGGTAGCCGGCAGAAAATCCGCCGTATCCACCCCCTCGGCTTGTGCGCGCAGGGCCTTGACAACCACTTGCGGCACGCCCTTATACTCGGAGACGTTTCCCTGGACATGGACAAAATCACCGGCTACGGCTGCAGAGGCGATCTGGTCCACGTTGTCCCAAACCACACCCCGGATCTGCCCGGTCTTATCCGACAGCGCAATGCTCAGGTAAGGCGCCCCGTCTTTTTTGTGCCCCAAGGCTTTATCGGACAAAACAAACAGGTCATTAACTGTTTCGCCGGCACGGAGTTGATTGACAAACAGATTCTTCATCTGGCAAATGCCTTGTAACTGCTTTGCTGGCGGGTACCCTCCCCGCCGGATGGCGCAACGGAATTCATGTTTCGACTTTTTATACTGGAATTTTACCCGTGCATCAAGGTATTATTCGCAGGACAATGCCGATGCCCGCGCCGCTGTCATAAAAGTCCGGATATCTGAATGAGGCAATCCGAGTATTCGATTGTCAACGCCTGCATGCTTTTGCAAAAATTCATAAACCCAGGGGCGATCCAGAAAGAACGGTAACTCAATCCCCATGCGATCACCGAGATTCATCCTTAATATCTTTCAGCTTGTGGCAATTGCCGCCTGCCTTGCCGCCGTATGTCCGCCATTGGTGTCCTGCCAGGAGCTTTCCGATCAGATGATCACGGAAGACGGCAAATGGGAGGTTGCCGCCGATCATATTACCTACGATGCAGACAGCCGCCAATACACGGCCACCGGCAACGTCGTAATCGTCCAGGGGGAAAAAGAACTGCGTGCCGATCGGGTGGTGCTCAACCGGGAGGAAAACTCGGCCCGGGCATTCGGCCGGGTCCGCCTGGTTTCCGGAAATGACCGGCTCATCGGCCGGCGCCTGGAAATGGATATGGCCGTGGGTACCGGCACCCTGTACCAGGGAGAGGTGTTTATCCGGAAAAACAATTTCCATATCCAGGGCGACATAATTGAGAAAACCGGGGAAGACACCTACCGCATCCGGGAGGGCAGCATGACCACATGCCAGGGACCCCGCCCGGACTGGCAAATTACCGGCAAGGATGTGAATGTGACCATTGGCGGCTACGGCACGGTTTCCCATGCCGCCTTCTGGGCCCGCCGGCTGCCGTTCTTCTACGTGCCCTGGTTTGTGTTCCCGGTCAAACTGGAACGGCAAACCGGACTGCTTGCCCCCCAGGCCGGGTATTCCAGCAGAAACGGCGCCCAGTACATCCAGCCGTTTTTCTGGGCCATCTCCAAGAGCAGCGATGCCACGTTCTATTTCCATCACCTCCGGGAACGGGGCGAAAAATTCGGCGTGGAATACCGGTACATGCGCTCAAAAGACTCCAGGGGAATCCTGATTGCCGATGGATTCGAAGACCGCAGAATCGATGACGGCACCCCGGAGGCGGCCGAGAAATGGGGATACGACGATGACAACGCCATACGACCCAATGACGGACGATACTGGTTCCGCATGAAGGCCGACCAACAGCTTCCATGGGATGCCATGGCCCGCCTGGATCTGGACATCGTCAGCGACCAGGACTATCTTCGGGAATTTTCCGATGGATACATGGGATATGAACCTACCGCGGACCAATTCGTGTCCGAATTCGGCCGGGATATTGATGATGAAAACGACCCGGTTCGAACCAACCGCTTAAATATCCGGCGAACATGGACCTACCAAAGCCTTAATGCCGATCTGGTGTGGTACGACAATGTCATCAAGCGCCGGCTTTCGGATACAGATTACACGCTCCAGCAGTTACCGCGTATCCGATTCGACTCGCTAAAGCAGCCCCTGTTCCCGGAGCTTACCGACAGGATGCTCTTTGGCTCGCTTGGCTCGGAATACACCTATTTTTACCGCCGGGACGGGCTCACCGGCCATCGCGTTGATCTGCACCCCAGGTTCTACCTGCCCATGCGCGCCGGGCCGTATTTGAATTTTGAACCGTCCGTGGGCATCCGCCAGACCGCGTGGTACGTGGATGCCGAGCGGCAGTACTACGGAAACGAACGCGATCGGTACAAACATCGGGAGCTATATGACATCGAAGCCGATCTCTCAACGGATATCAACCGGGTATTTTCCGTGAACGGCGACCGGATCAAAAAAATCAAGCACGTGATCATTCCCAGGCTTGCCTACAACTATATCCCGGACACGGATCAATCCGAATACCCGGATTTTGACCAGACCGACCGGGTTGACCCGCTAAACCGCCTGGGACTGTCGTTTACCCATCTTTTCACATCAAAATACAAAATCTCCGGACCGGCAGAAGAATCGGCCGAATACCAGCACAACCGGTTCTCCCGATTTTTCATCGAGCAGGCATACGATTTCAGGCAGCGTGATGATCCGGAAGCCGCATTTCTGCCCCTGTATGCAGAACTGAACCTGACACCGGCAAACCCGATAACCTTTCATGCAGACGCGCAATGGAGCCATCAAACCGATGAACTGACAACCGCCAATATTTCCGGGCGCCTGCGCGACCAGCGGGGAGATCGGCTTCACGTGGAATACCGGTACGAGCGGGATGCCAACAAAAGCCTGTACCTGTCTCTGGATACCCCGGTGACAAGACGGTTAAAGCTTTTCGGCCATTTTGAAAGAAACCTGGAAACGCAAACCGATATTGAAAAAGGTATAGGGGCCCGCTGGGAATCCCAGTGCTGGGCCGTGGAGCTGGCCTACCTGGACGAGGAGACGGACCAAAGCTACATGGCCATGCTCGAATTATACGGTCTGGGCGGCATCGGCGATAGGCTGGAACGATAGCCACCGGGCGTGTCATCGGAACCGAAGGTTTTATCGCAACCACGCGGGGCGCAAAGCGCACGAAGCTGAAATTATGAAAAAACAGTACCTTCATGCGCTTTGGGATAAGAAATCGGACTTTCGCAGAAATACACGAACCGGTTTTCAATGGTATGCGTCGATGGGCGATCTTTGCCGGAAATTGCCGGAATTTCATATAACCCCTTGACTTATAAAAAATTTATGTTTAATAAAAGGAATAATCAGCAATTCGGAATTTTAAACAGGAGGACACATGAATAAGCTTGAAATGATATCCGCCCTTAAAAAGGAAGCCAATATTTCAAAATCCGAAGCCGCCAGGGTCGTGCAGATCTTTTTCGATTCCATGGCAGATGCGCTTGCAAACGAGGAAAGAATTGAAATCCGCGGCCTGTGCAGCTTTTTCGTGAAAAACTACAAGAGCTATACCGGCCGCAACCCCAAGACCGGTGAAAAGGTCCGAATCCAGCCCAAAAAGCTGCCGTTTTTCAAATGCGGCAAGGAGCTGCGGGAACGCGTAAATGAGAAAGCATAAGCGGCGGAATTCGTGACCGGTTTAACGACGCTTATCGGGCAGCAGCGCCCAATCCGGATGCTGTGCAACGCGCTGATCAACGACAGTATTCCCCATGCGCTCCTGTTTACGGGCGAAGACGGGGTCGGCAAGGCAACCGCGGCAATCGAGATTGCCAAGGTCTGCAACTGTGCAGGCATCTCCGGTTCCCGAAAGCCGCAGAAAGACACGGCACCGGAACAGCATTTTGCAGCCTGCGGGATCTGTCGATACTGCAGAAGGATCGAACACGGGACCCATCCGGACTTTCACGTAATCAAACCCGCCGGGGCCTACATCCGAATTGACCAAATCCGCGAACTGTGCGGGCGCCTTGCCCTGAAGCCCGACGAGGCGTCAAACCGCTTCGTCCTGATTGCGGATGCGCACACGATGAACCCCGAGGCCGGCAACGCGCTGCTCAAGATTCTGGAAGAACCGCCCGAGGCCACCTTTTTTGTGCTTACCGCCCCGGATACGCAGGACCTGCTGCCCACGATTGTTTCCAGATGCCGGCACGTCCGCTTCAATCCGATACCGCAAAAGGAATTGGCAGAATACCTCGGCTGGCGCAGTGAGCTGGATAATGAAAACGCAGCGACCATCGCCTCCCTGGCCCGCGGAAGCCTGTCCCGGGCCCTGGATATGGCATCCGAGGATTGGATGACCCGGCGCAATTTTATCATCCAAAGGCTTTGCCGGCTTCCGCAGCAGCCGCCGGCATTCCGGCTTGCCTTTGCCGAAATGCTTGCCGCAGAGAGGGCGAAGCTGGAAGTGATCTTTGAAATCATGAAAAACTGGTACCGGGACCTGGCGGTTTTTGCCCATTTTCCCGGACACATTTACAATCAGGACTTACGCGAACAGATCCGCTCGGCATGCAAACAAGAATCACTGGAAACCATTCTGGAAAAATCCGATGCCATCGACCGGGCGCAAAAGGCACTGTCCGGCAATGCCAATGTCCGGCTGGCCCTGGATGTCCTTGTGATGGAGCTGGCCGAATAAACGGATTACCGAGGAAACCATTGAACGCATATGAATACCACAAATGAAGCCCAAGCCAACCAAAAAAGTTGTGTCAAAGTCGTCGGCGTGCGTTTCAAGCCGGCCGGAAAAATATATGATTTTAATTGCGGGGCCTATGTGTTAAAAATCGGCGATGACGTGATTGTCGAAACCGAGCACGGGCTCAGCTACGGCACCGTGGCTGCCGAGCCCGAGGAAATGGACCCGGATCAATTCAAGCAGCCGCTTAAAAAGGTTTATCGCCCGGCCACGGACGAGGACCGTGAGCAGGAGGATAAAAACGCGGAAATCGAGCAGGAAGCCTACGAATACTGCCGGGAGTGCATCGACTCGCTTGAGATGAAGATGCACCTGTTTTCCGTGGAAAGCAATTTTGACGGCAGCAAGCTGACATTCTTCTTTACCGCCGACGGCCGGGTGGATTTCCGTAAGCTTGTGAAGATGCTTGTCAAGCGGTTTCGCACCAAGATTGAAATGCGGCAGGTCGGCATCCGCAATCAGGCCAAAATGTGCGGCGGCGTCGGCCGATGCGGACGCATCCTGTGCTGTTCGGCATTCATGACAAAATTTGATCCGGTAACCATAAAGATGGCCAAAAAGCAGGGGCTTTCCTTAAATCCCACGAAAATCTCCGGCGTCTGCGGACGGCTGATGTGCTGCCTGGCTTTTGAATACAACGGATACGCCGAAAAACAAAAGACAGCAAACAACGGATCCGGCAACGCAAAGAACAACGATTCAGACAATTGATAGAAATCACAGGACCGGCAACACCATGACATCTGCCTTTTACATCACGACACCGATTTACTACGTAAACGCAAAGCCGCATCTGGGCCACACCTACACGACCATCGCGGCAGACGTGGCCAGGCGCTTCCACCAAATGAAGGGGAAGCGGACCTTTTTCCTGACGGGTACCGACGAACACGGGGACAAGATCGTCAAGGCGGCAGAAGCCAACGATATGGAACCCCACACCTATGCAGACAAAATCTCCGCGCTGTTCAAAGAGTTGTGGCCGCATTATTGGATCTCCCCGGATCGGTTCATCCGTACCACGGATGCCGACCACGTGGCTGTGGTACAACGCATTCTGCAGGAGATCTATGATGCCGGAGATATCTATTTCAGCGAGTATGAAGGACTTTACTGCTTTGACTGCGAACAGTTTTACGGAGAAAGGGATCTGGTGGACGGCAAGTGTCCGGATCACGCAAAAGAAACGGTTCCCATCAAGGAATCCAATTATTTCTTCCGGATGAGCCGCTACCAGCAATGGCTTATTGACTACATCCACGAAAACCCGGACCTGATTCAGCCCGAACGCTATAAAAACGAGGTTCTCGGCTTTCTTCGCGAACCGCTGGAGGACCTGTGCATTTCAAGACCCAAGTCCCGCCTGCAGTGGGGAATCACCCTGCCCTTTGATGAGAGATACGTCACTTACGTGTGGTTTGACGCCCTGATCAATTATATATCCGCGCTCGGGTATCCGAACGGGGAAAAATTCGAAACCTTCTGGCCGCACGTGCATCACGTGGTGGCCAAGGATATTCTCAAGCCCCACGGCATCTACTGGCCCATCATGCTCAAGGCCGCCGGCATCAAAATCTACAAGCATCTTTTCGTACACGGCTACTGGAACGTGGATGAAAGCAAAATGTCGAAAAGCCTGGGCAACGTGATCGACCCCATTGAACTCAAGGAGAGCTACGGAAGTGATGCCATCCGGTATTTTCTCATGCGCGAGATGACCTTCGGGCTGGATTCGAGTTTCTCGGAAGTCGCCCTGATCAACCGGATCAACGCGGACCTGGCCAATGACCTGGGCAACCTGTTTTCCCGGGTGCTGGCCATGTTCCAAAAATATTTCAAGGGCGTGGTCCCGGACTGGAACCCGGAAGAATCCCGTGTCATGGGGTTCGATCTCAAGGCCGGGGCAAAACAGGCAATCGCGGATTTTACCGCGGAAATGGAGAACTTTGCCTTCCACAGAGGACTTGCATCGGTATGGGAATATATCGGCATGATGAACAAATTCGTGGACACTGCCGCGCCCTGGGAACTGGCAAAGCAGGAATCCGGACAGGAACGATTGAAAGCGGTGATCGGCAACCTGCTCGAAGGCCTGCGGGTGGTTTCCGGGCTGATTTACCCGGTAATGCCCGAAACATCAGCAACCATGCAGGTCCACCTCGGCCAAGATCCGGATCACGAGTTTTACCTTGTGGATGAATTGCGCAAGTGGGGATTTATCCAGCCCGGGGCCAGACTGCCCAAGGGGATTTCCCTGTTTCCAAGGCTGGATCCGGATGCCGTTTTTGCCGAGGACAAGGCTACGGGCAAGCATGCGGCGGAGACGAAAAAAGCGCAAGCCCAGCAGTACACGCCGCTCGAAGCGGAAATCTCGCTGGATGACTTTTCGGGCATCGATTTGCGGGCGGCCACTGTTGAGACCGCTGAAAAACTCCCCAAAGCCGACAAGCTGCTTAAACTCGGAGTAAACCTGGGCTTTGAAAAGCGAACCGTGGTGGCGGGCATTGCGGAATTCTACGAGCCCGGGGATCTCATCGGGAAAACGGTCGTTGTGCTGGCCAACCTGAAACCGGCAAAACTCCGGGGCGTATCCTCCGAGGGAATGGTGCTGGCGGCCCTGGACAGGGAAAACGCTTCCGTGGCCGTGCTGGACCGCCCCATGCCCCCCGGTACGCGGTTGAAATAGCAACTCTCTGTGAAACTGTCACCCATGGATAGACTAAAAAAGCGAAAATCTCCGGATACCCGCCGGCCCATGCGGAATAACACCGCATGGCGGCGATACCAGGACAAACTGAAGCACAAATCGGCAGCGCGCAAAACGGTCAGGCGTCTGCCGGGATACGTGCTGATTTTCTGCATTGCCTTGGTACTGATCAAGGGTGGATTTTTTCTGCTCGAAGCATTGATGTCGAGACCCGCCACCCATACCACGGCCGGCACCCCCGAGACCGAGGGTATCGATCATTCCGGGCTTCGCCGGCGCATCGACCCGGCAGCCTTTGTCAACGCCAGGGAATCGAAAATTCAGAGCCGGAGCGGTGCCCGCGCATATACCTTTCACACAAGCCTGGATCCGGATCTGCAGGAATCGCTGATTTCCATGATGGACCGCAGGTGGTCCAGGCAGATCGCCATCGTAGTCATGGATCCGCAAACCGGCCGCATCCTCGGCATGGCTTCCCTTGACAAAACAGATTCCAGCAAGGATCCCTGCCTCAGTGCAGCCTTTCCCGCCGCTAGCCTGTTTAAGATCATCACCGCGGCCGCTGCCATGGAAACCTGCGGATACGGACCGGAAACCCGGCTGAACTTCAACGGGGGCAAGTACACCCTGTATCGTTCTCAGCTGAAAGAAACCGTCAATAAATACACCAATTCGCTCACGCTTGAACGGGCTTTTGCCCAATCGGTCAACCCGATCTTCGGCAAAATCGGCCAAAACTGCCTGGGCGGGGCCAACCTGGAAAAGTACGCGACCCGCTTTGGATTCAACCAGGAAATCAACTTTGACTTGCCGCTTGACACCAGCGTTGTCAAAATTTCGGATCAGGCTTATAATTGGGCGGAAATTGCCTGCGGATTCAACAGCACCACCCGCATGTCCCCGCTGCACGGGGCCATGCTGGCCGCTGCGGTGGTTAACAACGGCCGCCTTATGGTCCCCAGGATTGTAGATACGGCTTCGGTCAACGGCCGGGTGGTTTACCGGGGCAAAACAGAAATCCTGGACCGGTGCGTGACCCCGGAAATCGCCCGGCGCCTGCGCCCCCTGATGGAGGCCTCGGTTACCCGGGGTACTGCCCGCGGCAGTTTTCGCGGCAACACCGGTCAAGAACTGCTGAAAAATTTTCATATCGGCGGCAAAACCGGCTCGATTAACAATAACCCCCAGCAAATCAGGTATGACTGGTTTGCCGGGTATGCCCAGCACAGGCAAAGCGGCAAAAAAATCGCCGCATCCGTACTCGTGGCCCATGAAAAATACATCGGTACCCGTGCGCCGGAGTATTTTCGCAAAATCGTCTTTGATTATTTCGAAAACCGCATCAATACATCCGGAAGTCCATAAATGCATGCACTTCACACCAGACGCACCCGAAAATGGCGCCGGTGCCTGGGCAGAATCGCCGCGGGCCTCAAAACACCGGTTTATTTTGGCAAAGCCCCCCGCCGGACGGGGCAAGGCGCAATCATTTTCTTTCCATACCACCCCAATTGCCTGTCATGCGGATTAACCGGCATCCTGGCTTTCCGGCAGCCCCGGAAGGCAGCAGGAAAGTTGCCGGACACGGATCCGAACTCCTTCCGCTACCTGGTCGAGCAGGCAGCAAATCAGGGTTTTCCGGAAAACGAGCTGGATGAATCCATGCTCCGGGATGTGTATCTCGGCGGTCCGGAAATAGTGGAGCGGCTTTATACGGATATCCGGGATCTCAAGCAGGACGAGCGGTTTTATGCCCTGTTTCTTGACCCCGCCGCGGATGCCCGGCTTTACGAAGTGCTCGAAGAACTGACCCGCCTGATAAACCGGGAATCCGCACTGCTTCGCACGTGGATGGGCCGGCTGCCGACAGACCTGTTTGACACGGTCTCGGCAAGAATCGAGACCCTAAAGGATGCGGCCTGGAGCCTGAGAACCGAAATTCTCGGCAATCTTGAAAAAATCCGTGACATGCTCTCCGGCATCCCGGAGCCCTCGCAAACCGCGGTTTCCGAATCCCGTCAGATCAATGCGGTGTTTAACAGCATCGACCGTCTCGAGGTCCGGGGCCGGGACTCAGCCGGGATATCGCTTTTGTTCGTCCTGGATGATGCCACGTTTTCCGCCTTTGAAAGCAAAGTCGCTGAAAAGGGCCTGCAGCCCGAATTCCAGAGCCGCGCCGGCCAGGGCCTGCTGGTTAACAATAGCATCAGCATCCGGCATTCCACTGATTCTGACGGCAGGCGGCAGACCGCAATTGCCATGACCTACAAGTTGGCCGCTGAAATCGGCAGCCTCGGCGATAACATCGCCTTTCTGCGCCGGGAGCTGAATACAGACAGGCTTCTTCAAGTCCTGTTAAGCAAGGAGCACCGGTATTTCACGGTATCAGCTCATACACGGTGGGCCTCTGTCGGAGAGATCAACGAAGCCAATTGCCATCCGGTCGATGCCTGCACCGAGACCACCATCAGCCAGGACACGGGAATCCTTCACGTCAATTTAAACGGCGACATTGACAATTACCAGGCATTAAAATCCAACCATATCGCCCGGGGCGTGCGTTATCCCGAGGAAATCAGCAGTGACACCAAAATTATTCCCGTACACCTGGCCGCCTACCTGAATCAGGGACACGATATCCAGGAAGCCTTTCGCCTGGCGGTCAACGATTTTGAGGGCTCGCACGCCATTTCCATGCATACGGACCTGGCACCGGGCAAGATCTTTCTGGCGCTGAAGGGAAGCGGCCAGGCCCTTTTCATCGGCCTGGGGCAGGATCATTACATTCCCACATCCGAGGTCTACGGGTTTGCCGAGGAAACCCCCTACTTTGTAAAAATGGACGGCGAGGCCGTGCGCCGGGATGCGGCCGGCAAGGCCGTTACCGGCCAAATCTGTGTGGTCGACCAGGCCTCAGACGGCGGTCTTTCCGGGATTACCCGCATGTTTTACGACAGCACCCCCATTGCCTTCACCGAGTCAGACATCCGCCAGACCCGGCTTACCTCCCGGGATATTGACCGGCAGGACTTTGATCATTATTTCCTGAAGGAAATTTCCGAATCCCCGGCCTCGGTTCGGCGCACCCTGGAAAACCGCTGGAAGGTAATCAACACCGACGGCCGCCGCTACGAAATCTGGCTGGATGATACAAACGTGCCGCAGAAACTGGTGGATGAAATAAATGCCCGACATATCCGCCGCATCCTGTTTATCGGCCAGGGCACGGCCGGAGTGGCGGCCATGGCATGTGCCAATCTCATGCGCTACTATATCGACGATCCGGCCATGCGCATTGAGTCGCTCAAGTCATCCGAGCTTTCCGGCTTTGTGCTGAATGAATACGACGGCCGGGATCTTTCAGACACCCTGCTGATCCCCATAAGCCAGTCCGGCACCACTACAGACACCAACCGTGCCGTGGACATGGTCAAAAAAAAGGGCGCATGGTCCATCTGTATTGTCAACCGCAGGGATTCGGATTTGACCTTCAAAACTGACGGTGTCGTATATACCAGCAGCGGCCGTGACATTGAAATGTCTGTGGCATCCACCAAGGCCTTTTACTCCCAGATCATTGCCGGGGCCATCCTGGGCCTGTACATGGCCCAGGCGACGCAACAGCGGGGCCGGGCCTTTGTTTCCAATGAGATCAAACAGATGATCCAACTGCCGGATATCATGGAGCAGGTGCTGTCCATGGCCGATCAAATCCGCTCTTCAGCACAGCGCCTGGCACTGAGACGAACTTACTGGGCGGCGGTGGGCAGCGGCCCCAATAAAGCGGCTGCCGACGAAATCCGGATCAAGCTCAGCGAACTCTGTTATAAAACGATATCCTCGGACTTTGTGGAGGACAAGAAACACATTGACCTTTCCTCTGAACCCCTGATTATAATCTGCGCGGCAGGTACCCGCAGAAGCGTCATCAGCGACATTGTCAAGGATACGGCGATTTTCCGCTCCCACAAGGCCCTGCCGGTAGTCATCGCGGACCAGCACGAGGACCGGTTCGAGGCATACGCTGAAGACGTCTTCCACGTACCCGCGGTCAGCGAACATTTCGCACCGATCGTCAACACCCTGGTGGGGCACATGTGGGGATATTACGCGGCACTTACCATCAACGACGGATCCCGGTTTCTCCACGCCTTCAGGGAGGACCTGCGGCAGACCATGCACGGTTACTCGGAAACCGGGCTTGATATTTTCGAAATCGCCCTGGAAAAATCCTTCCGGGAAAAAGTGCTGCAGTTTTACAACGAATTCCGCAAACGGCAATCCGAAAGCCGGCTTCCCTCCACTCTGGCCGTGCAGGAGTCCACCAACCTGATCCTGCTACTCAAGTACCTGGCCGGCCGCCTGCCGGTGGCGGATTTCGAACTTGACTTCGGCGTGAAGGGCACGGCCAAAAACATGTTTGACATGCTTTTTGCCTCCCTGGCAGAAGCCATCAACGCCATGGCACGGCCTGTGGATGCCATCAAGCACCAGGCCAAAACCGTTACCGTGGGCACCAGCCGAATTGAGGAAAAAGCCGAGGGCATGCTCTTTGACAAGCTTTCCGAGATGGATTTCGGCATCGAGCACCTGACCCTGAACAACATCATGGTGCTCAAAAACCTCCAGAGAATCCTCAATCGGGTCAACGGGCACACCCTGTACCGGATCTCCGGGGTCAATCTGCTGGGCGAGCCCACGGAAGAAACCACCATCGAGGTCATAGACAAGCAGGGGACCTCTGCGCAAATGCCTTCGCGGGCGGATACTGAGCAGCCGCTGAAAGGTACCAAACGGATCATCGTCCGCCAGGGCAACGTCTACATGGGAAAGGGGCGCAAGGACGACAGAAGCATCCTGGTCGTCCCGATTATTTCAGGAGATCCGTCCCGGCCGAACATGGTGGAATACCTGCTGCTGCTCGACGTGGCCTTCACAATCGATGCCGATCTGGCGACCAAGACCCGGGCGCTTGGCGGCAAGTACGAGCACATCAAAAACCTGGTCCAGGAAAACAACATCACCTGGCAGGATGATTTTCTGGAACTCTTGGAAACAGACGAGCTTTTCGGGCGGTCTGCGGAAAAAATTGCAGAACAGATCGTGGAGAAACTGGCCTGATTGGTTCGGGTTTTTCAAAGCCATTTTTTCCGGCGGAACCACGCCAGCAGGCCGACAAAAATCGCCAGAAATATTGCCCACAGCGCCGGGTAGGCCCAGGGCCTGGACAGCTCGGGCATGTATTCGAAATTCATTCCGTAGACCCCGGCCAAAAAGGTCAGCGGGATAAATATGGTGGCGATCACGGTGAGCACCTTCATGACCTCGTTCATCCGGTTGCTCACGTTGGTCAGGTAGATGTCAAGCACCCCGGAAAGGATGTCCCGGTAGGTTTCCACCGTATCCACCACCTGGATGGTGTGATCGTATACATCCCGCAGGTACGGACGCACATCCGGGGAAATCAGGGCGGACTCCCCCCGCAGCAGGCCGGCGATGATTTCCCGCACCGGCCAGACCGACTTTCTCAGGAAAATGATCTGGTGCTTGCACCGGTGAATGTCTCCGACGATCTGTTCATCCGGTTCGGCAATGACCGCGTCCTGGAGCGTTTCGATCTGTTCGCCCACCTGCTCCAGGATGGCGAAGTAGTGATCCACCACCATGTCGATTAACGCGTAGGCCAGGTAGTCCGCCCCGGATTTCCGGATTCTGCCCTTTGAATTGCGGATCCGCAAGCGAACCGGATCAAACACGTCGCCTGTTTTTTCCTGAAGCGAGATCACCAGACCGGGTGCAATGACGAGGCTGACCTGCTCGTGGTCCAGCTCCCGGCTGTCTGCGTCATAGTCGATCATCTTGAGCACGGCAAACAGGTAATCCTCGTAATCATCGAGCTTCGGCCGGGTCTGGGTGTTGAGCACGTCTTCCAGGACAAGGGGATGCAGTTCGAATGTCCGGCCGAGCTGCGCAATCATTTCCGGGTCGTGGATGCCGGAGATATCAATCCAGGTCACCGAGTCCCGATCCCTATATTCCCGGCAGGCGGCCAGGTTTTCTACCCCGGTCTCAGTGAATGCTTCTGCCGTGTAATCCATCACACGGATCTCAACGGGCGCTGCGCTCTTATCGCCGATATACACCAGGGACCCCGGCGCCATGCCGAACTTTCTGCTGACCCTTTCCGGGTCCATACCCTGCCCCCTTTATGCGTGTTGTCAAAAGATATGAAAACCCCGAAGAACTCAAGGATCAATCGCCTCCGGACGAATTCCTACGTACCACTATTTCATAACATCCCGGGCTGTTTGCCGCAAGGCGGGTTTTGAAGGATGCCGGCAAAACGTTTTAGCCCTTGCAAAGCGCTTCACGTTAAGAAACAGATTTAAAACCGCTGGCCGATAATGCGAAAAACCGGGAAGCCCCATGTTTTTTTCAGAGCCTTATGAAGTTGAAAGGCCCTGGTAAAAGCAGTCTTCAACGCATCGCCGCGTGCTTCGCTTGCCGGGGCAACCGCATGTCGCTGCACTCGAGCCGGGCATCTCTAAGAGTCGCTTCGCGGCGGCTCGGCAAACTCGGCTGTCGGCTCAGACAAAGCCGGCCGCCTGCTCCGCTTCGCCAAGAGCTGCTCCGACCCTCGTGCAAATGCGCCATGCGGAAGCCCCGTCAATCTCCGCACGAGAAAACCCTGCCGGGTGCCACAATTTGAATGATTTGTCTTTGAATTCCAGGATATTTGAAACCTTCCGGTAATAGATTGGGGACTTACCACGGGGTTTGGACAGGGGCGGACGGCGGGGATGATTTGTGAGATGCATTGAGCGCGCCAGCGGTCAGCATTCGAACAAATTATACCCGCCGTCCCGCCCCTGCGAAAACCCTTGAAGCCACCGTATTTTTTTGCAGCGCCGGACAATATTGAAAGCTTCCGGAAACCCCGGGGCGAACACACAGGTTCGCCCCTACACGGGGAATTTTGAGGCCCTTCAGGACGATATTGTTGGCATTATAGAGAGGGTTGGCCGGGGTTTGCCGGCAAGGGATGGCGCAGATGCATCTGGCGCGCCGTCATGATCGGTGTCGGGATTTTTCCTTCGATACCGATCCCGATACCGATTTCCATTAGGGGGGTGTTCAATTAAGAATTGGCCAAAAGTCTTGACGGAGCGGGTGTGCTTGCCTATGTTAAAAACTTTTACCGGCGCCGGTGCCGGAAAATCATTTTTTTCAACCCGAAGGCAGGGAGAAATCTGTTGGATCCCAAATGGACCCTGAAAGACGCATATAAGCAGTACACCGAAGACCAGGACAAAACGTCGCCGCCCGAACAAACCGTGGCAAGGATCAAGCAGCGTTTTGCCCAACAAGGCCTGCAGATCCTGGATGAAACTATGCGCATCGACAACGGCCGCCTGGATATCCCGGTCTATTTCAGCGTTTGCGGCCCGGATGCCAAAGAACTGACAGGCACGGCCAAGCAGATGGGAAAAGGCGCCACTCCGGCCCAGGCAGAGGCCAGCGCGGTCATGGAGCTGGTGGAACGATTCAGCTTTTACAGCTTTGCCCAAAACCCGGCAAACTTCCGCACCGGCACCCGGCCGGAAATGGGCGCCCAAGCCATGGATTTCAAGGATATCGCCAGATCCGTTCATGACACCGCCGAAGATCTGGATGCAGCCCGCCGGGCTTTTGACCGGCTGGAACTCAAGTGGGCCCGCGGAGCCAACCTGACCCGGCAGGAATCCGTGCTCATCCCGTTTGACTGGTTTTTTACCATCAACGAATTCAACGGCACATCCGCGGGCAACTGCCTGGAGGAAGCGCTCTGCCAAGGGGTCTGCGAAATCGTGGAACGCCACGTATCGGCCCGGGTGAGCCGGGAACGGATCCGGGTGCCGGCAATTGACCCGGATTCCGCAGATGATCCCATGGTCCGGGAAATGGTGGAAAAATACCGTACAAACAACATTCGGATTTATGCTTCGGATTTCACCCTGGACATGGGTATTGCCACCGTGGGCGTGCTGGCCTGGGACCCGGAGACGTTTCCGGAGCAAAGCGAGATCGTGTGGACCGCGGGCGCCGCACCGGACCCGCAAAAGGCCTTCTCCCGGGCCCTTTCCGAAACCGCCCAGCTTGCAGGCGATTTCAACTCCGGTGCGAACTACGTGGCAAGCGGGCTGCCCAAGTTCCAGGATATCACAGCGGCGGATTTCATCATCAACCCGGGCCAGACGATCTCCATCCGCGACCTGCCGGATCTTTCCGATCCCAATATCCGGATTGAAGTCAATCACTGCCTGGCCGCACTGGAACAAAGGGACATGGAAACCTTCAGTATTGACACCACGCACCCGGGACTGGGTATTCCGGCGCTATATTCGATGATCCCGGGCGCGCGTTTCCGGGAACGGGCCGAAGCATCCAGCGTGGGCATGTTCTGCGCAAGGCTGGCGGCGGAAAAATACGCCCCAAAACGCGCCGTTGCGGAATTATCCGAAATCGATCGCCTGCTGCCCGGAAAATATTACGTGCAGTTCTACCTGGGCCGGGTACACCTTGAACTGGACGCACCTGAATCGGCTGTTGCGTATTTTGAAAAAGCCATGGAACTGGACCCCGATGCTCAGGATATCCCAAGCATCTATTCCTTTCTGGGGCAGGCATACAAGGAAACGGGGGCATACGAAAAAGCGCTTAAAGCCGCGGAATCGGGGCTTGGCTGGGATGCGGCGCGCACCGACCTGCATAATCTTGCCGGCTTCTGCCATTTCAAACGCGGAAAACATGAGGCGGCCATTGACAGCTTCTCCCGGGTGATCCGGTTAAATCCCGCCTCTGCCATTGATTACGCCAACCTGGCCGTCAATTACCGGGAAACCGGGGACATTGAAACCGCCATCGCCTATTTCCGCATCGCCCTGGAACTCGATCCGGGCATTGACTTCGCCCGGCAGGGCCTGGAGAAACTTACCGGTCAAGCCCCTTGAGATCCTCGCGGATGTATCTTCCCGGAACCGGGGTGACCCGCGGCATTGGCCCAAGCGGGCTTTGGTCCACCAGCAGCTGACAGCCGTATGTTTCCTCCAGCGTCTTGTAGGTGAGGACTTCACCCGGGGGCCCGCAATGGACTTTTCGCCCGCGGTGCAAAAGCAGAAGCGTATCCGCGTACATGGCCGCCAGGTTGACGTCATGGGAAACCATGACCACCGTGATCCCCTTTTCGGTCTTCATCTTCTCCATCAGATCCATGACCCGGAGCTGATGCGCGATATCCAGGGCGGCGGTGGGCTCATCGAGGATCATGATCTCCGGCTCCTGGCATATGGCGCGGGCGATGAACACCCGCTGGCGTTCCCCGCCGCTTAACTGATCCATCCGACGCTCGGCCAGGTGCCCGACTTCCATGAATTCCATGGCCTGGTCGGCCAGAGTGCGGTCATGCACGGATTCCAGTCCAAAGGTCCCGAGATGGGGGCTTCGGCCAAAGAGCACCACGTCCCGAACCCGGAATGGAAAGTCCAGCGGGACCTGCTGCGGGACAAAGGCCATCTTGCGGGCTAGGGCTTTTCTGCCATAGCTCCGGATCGGATTTCCGCCGATGAAGATCTCTCCTGCATCCGGCCGGTGTATGCCGGTTGCCAGTTTCATCAGGGTGGTTTTGCCCGAACCGTTGGGGCCGATTACGATAAAGCATTCCCCCTTGTCCACGGCAAAACAAAGCGCATCGAGCACCGGCTGATCCCCGTAGGAGGCACAAACGCCCTTGACCTCGATCACCCTTGTCATGAACCGCCCCTTCTTCTCAGCAGGAAAATAAATACCGGCGCGCCCACCATGGCGGTAATCACGCCGGCCGGCATCTCTCCCTGCCGGGGCAGGGTTCTTGCCAGAAGATCACAGATTACCAGGTAGGCGCCGCCGCCGAAAATGCAGGCCGGGACCAGCACCCGGTGATCCGAGCCCATCAACAGCCGAAGCAGATGGGGAATCACCAGTCCCACAAAGGCGATCAGCCCGCACTGGGCCACTGTGGCACTGGTCATAAACGAGGTGATCACCAGCAGGGTCAGGGTTACCAGCCGGACATTGACACCCATGGACTGGGCCATTTCCCCGCCCATCAGCAGCAGGTTCATCCTGTGGGACATCCAGAAGACCAGGACAAAACACGGCAGCACCATGACCCCCAGCGCCATCACCTCGGAGGCGCTTGCAGAGGAAAGATCGCCCATGAGCCAGAACATGATGTTGTGCAGCCTGGCGTCTCTGGACAGGGAAATCAGAAACATGATCACCGCCGAGCAAAACGCATTGACCATGACCCCGGCCAGCAACAGGGATTCCTTTTGGGCCACGGTCCGGCCGGCGGCGATACCCAGCACCAGAAACAGGGTAGCCATGCCCCCGATAAACGCCAGGATGCCCACCCCGGGAAATCGCGCCAGGCCGAGCAGTATCCCGATGATTGCGCCAATGGCGGATCCTCCGGAAATTCCCAGAATATAGGGCTCTGCAAGCGGATTTCGCAAAAGCGCCTGGAAGACCAGCCCGCCCAAAGACAGGGTGGCTCCGACCAGGGCAGCCAGAATCACCCGGGGAAACCGGATTTTCCAGATAATATCGTGCATCATGCTCCCGCTGTGAAAAGCATCGCTTACGGCCTGGGCAATTGCGGAAAACCCGGCACCGGAAGAACCCATGCTCAGGCCCAGAAATATTGTTATTACCAGCAGCACGACCAGCAGACAGGAAACAGCGACGATATTTTTAAACACACCGGACATCTCAGTTGCTTTCTGAATCCGCTTCGAACAGTTCCGGATGTATCAGCCGGGTCAGTTTTTCAAGTCCCTTGACCAGCCGTGGCGAAGGACGGTCCACCAGATCCGAGTTGACCAGGTAAATGCGATTATGGGCCACCGCGGGCAGATCCTCCCACTTTTGATACTTTTTCAGGACCTTGTCAAACATCTGCGCCCGGGCCATGGATGTTACGACGATAATCTCCGGGGCCAGGGCCAGGACCTCCTCCGTGGTATAGCGCGGATACCCGGTGTTGTCGGCAGCCAGGTTCCGGCCGCCTGCCTCGACAATCAGTTCATGAATAAAAGTGTCGGTCCCGGCTGAAACAATGGGAGAAATTCCGATCTGGAAAAAGACACCGGGTCGGCGGGATATCTCATCCACTTTTTGCCGAACCCGCTTTATCCGGGTTTTCATGTCCGCCACCACTTCATCGGCTTTTTTTTTCGTCCCGAGCAATGCACCGATATCGGACAGCGAGGTCATTACCGATTCCAGATCCCTGGGATTTACGGCAAACACCGGGATATCGAGTTCCTGCAGCCGCCGGATCACCCCGATGGGATTGCCGTCCTTGATGGCAATGCACAGGTCGGGTTCCAGGGAAAAGATCTTTTCAAGGTCCAGGTACACGTATGAGCCCACGGATGGAATTTCCCGGGCATTCTGCGGATAGTTGCTGTATTCGGTCACCCCGACCAGCCGATCGCCCCGGTCCACTGCAAAAACGATCTCCGTGATACTGGGGGCCAAGCTCACCACCCGAATTGGATTTTCGGGCACGTCAACCTGCCTGCCGGCATGATCGGTGACCATTTCCGCCCGCAGACCGGCGGCACCAAGCAGCAATACAAAAAAAACAATGCAGAAGGGCATAAAGATAAGATATCTGCTGTAAACAGGCCTACTTAGGGCGAGCATTACGCGTTTGCACCCAGGAAATAATCAATGGCACGGATCAGTTCCCGGGTCCGCACCGGCTTGGCGACAAAATATGAATCTCCGATTTTTTTAAAAACCTCGCTGCCGGTGTCCTGCCGGGTAGCCAGGGCGGTTAGAAACACCACCGGAATTTCGGCGGTTCGACGGTTTTCCCGCAATTTTTCCAGAATTTCCTCACCGCCCATATCCGGCATCACCATGTCGAGCAGGATGATATCCGGTGCCTCGACTTCGGCCAGTTCAATGCCCCGCAAGCCTTTAGTGGCAATCACCACCTCGAATCTGCCGGTATTGGCCAGATTTTCCCGGACAAAAAAACAGAAATCCTCCTCGTCGTCAATGACCAGCACTTTTTTTCTGGAGTTCGTCATATTCGGCCTCTTGGATCATTTGGAGTTTTGTTTCCGGCTGAAGTTTTACGTAAAAGGTCGTTCCGGCCCCGGGCCGGCTGCTCACATCAATGGTGCCCATAATGCGGTCCATGATCATATGCGCCAGACTCAGCCCGAGCCCGGTGCCCCGGCCGGCCCCTTTGGTCGTGAAAAAAGGCTCAAAAATCTTGGGCAAATCATTTTCATCAATCCCCTGACCGGTATCGGTAATCTCCACCACCACCATCTCATCTCCCATCTTGAAATAATCCGCCCGCCGGTACCCGGTCTTATACCCCACCTCGGTGACCTTTCGCGTATAAACCCGCAGAGACAGTTCTCGGATGTCTGACTCAGCCATGGCATCCACCGCGTTGTTGACCAAATTGAGCAATACCTGGCTGAGCATATTTCGGTTTCCTGCCACCCGCACGGGAGACTCAGGGCTTTGCCGATCCACCTGCACGCCGAGCTTTCGAATGTGGTGATCGCCCATGGAAATAGTTTCCGCCACAAGCGCCCGGATATCCACCGGCTCGATCACGGACTCGGATTTGCGGGAAAATTTAAGCACATCATTAATGATGGCATTGGCCCGGTCAATGGCGCTATTAATCTTTTCTATGGAACGGGAAGCTTCCGGATTGTCTGCTGGTACTGCATTTTCCAGGTAATCCACTCCCATGGAGATGATTTCCAAGGGATTTCGAATCTCGTGGGCCACGCCCGAAGCCAGGCGGCCCAGGGCGGCCATCTTGTCCTTCTGAATCAACTGATCCCTTGTTTCACGCAGTTTCTCATAAGCCTTTTTCAGCTCCTCCTCCTTTTGAACCCGGTCCGTGATGTCCTTGGAAACCACCGCAACAGCAAAAACATTGCGCTGGGAATGATCAAAAATCGGGCTCAATGTATGAAAAAGCCACCGATGCACATAAGAATCATAGGACTCGTACTGCACCGGCCGGCCCTGCTCAAACACGGCATCCAGCCGGGACTGAAATTGCTCGGTTTCCTCTGGGTCATGGAACCGGGAAAACGACAGCCCCAGCATGGAAACTTCATCTGCAAACCCGTAGGCCTCATAAAGCTTGGGGTTTGCAGATAGGTATTCGCCAAACAGGCCCACGGTGTAGACAAAGACATCCGAGGATTGAAACAACTGCCAGTAGCGTTCCTGGGTTTCGTGATAGCGGCGCTCCCGGTCGCGAAGCAGAGTTGTGACAATAAACCCGTAAAACATGGCAATGACAAGAATAAACGGCAGGCGCAGCAGATAGGAAACTGCCATGTCACCGGAAAAGTAGCCGTTTTTATATAAAAACCAGCCGTACAGCCCGATAAACACCATGACACTGATCATCAGGTACCGGAATTGCGCGCTGAGGCTTGCCAGGCAGAGAATCAAAAAGTAGGCCAGGTATAGATCCGTGCCGACCAACCCGGCCGCGTAAATCCCCCCCACAATGAGCAGGGTGTCAAAAAACATGAAAAAATAAAAGATCTGCCCTTCTTCAAAATACCGGTCCGGCAAGTAGACCATGAGCAGATTGGTAAACAGGTAAAACGCGATAAAAGCATATCCCCGGAACTTGTCTACCTCTCCGGCCGGCGTGAAAATGATCACATAGGCAGTGACAACAATCACCAGCAGCCGGATAAGAAAAACCATGTATTTTCGGGATATTTCGTAAGACATCACGCAGAAGCCTTGAAAAAGAAAAATTTTTTCCCACATTACCCGTAAAGTCTTCAGTTTTCAAGCACTTTAAACCTGCCTGGGCTGCTGCATAAACTTGACCCGGCCGCGTTTTGCTGATAGGTATAACGGAGTTGTTCGGGGGATCAAGGTCCGGGCGCCCGGAAAAACGGCGCGCTATATCTGTTACCCACGATGACAGGACGAGAAATGTACCGGGAAAATTACATCAACTCGCTGCGCCTGGAAATGGTGGAAATGGTCCGGGAATACCTTTCCCCAGCGGCGCTGAAGTACGGATATGCCGACGTAGCCCTGGAAAGTACCATCAAGTGGCGTCCCCTGGTACTGGTCGTGGGAAACTATTCCTCGGGCAAATCCACCCTGATCAACGAATTTCTGGGGGCTGACATCCAGGCCGTGGGGCAGGCCCCGACCGACGACTCATTTACAATCCTCACCTATGACGACGAGGCCGGGGAGGCCGACCCCGTCCGGACCACGGAAAAAAGGGACGGCAAATTCCTGTTAAACGACCCGGATTACCCTTTTGAAATTTTAAAAAAGCACGGGCACAGATTCGCCTCGCACTTCCGGCTAAAAAAAGTCAACTCCCAGTTCCTGCGCAACCTGGCCTTAATCGATACCCCGGGCATGCTCGATTCGGTCACTGAGCGGGACAGGGGGTATGACTACCAGGACGTGATCGGGGATATGGCCCAACTGGCCGACCTAGTCCTGGTACTCTTTGATCCGCACAAGGCCGGCACGGTCAGGGAAGCCCATACCAGTCTCCGGGAGACCATATCGGCCCGCACTTTTGAGGATCGGGTTCTTTTCGTGCTCAACCGCATTGATGAATGCGCATCATTAAGCGACCTGCTCCAGGTGTACGGAACGCTGTGCTGGAATCTTTCCCAGATTACCGGCAGAAAAGACATTCCCCCGATTCACCTTACCTATTCCTCCCGTGCAGCCGGAAACGCCGACTCGTTCCACCCGGACACCCGCGGGTTTCTCTACCATCTTCAAAACCAGCGCAAAAAGCTCAAGGAGGGTATCCTGGATGCGCCGCGCCGGCGGCTGGACAATCTTGCCTCCTTTATTGAAACCCACTCCGAACGCCTGGATCAGCTTCTTGAGGCAATGGTCGCTTACCGAACCCGGCTCCGGGATTTTCGCATCAAGCTGGGATTGATCGGCGGCCTGCTCTGCCTGATTTGCGGCGGCGCTGCGGTTCTGGCCGGAATTTCGGTCGGGATTTTCGGCGGCTTTACCGACCCGATTGCGGTTTCAGCAGGCATCGGGGCGCTGCTGCTGTTTTTATTCCTGTGGCGCGTAGGGCCCATGGGTTTCTTTGTTCGGGTATGCCACAACAGGAGCCTCAAAAACATTGACCGGCTCATTCCCCTTGAAACCCAGACCCGCAGGGATACCTGGCAGGTCATCAGGCCGGTGGTTCTCCGATACCTTGAAAAAACCGGGGGCCGTTTTCCACTCAAAACCGTTAAAAACGAATACAACCGGGTCCACCGGATCTATGCTGAGGGTGCCCGGGAAGTCCGAAAGGCATTAAACGAACTGGCCGGGATCAAACCCGACCAGTCCGTGTTTGACGGGCTTTCCAGTCCCATCCGGGACGAAGCGATCCCGCCGGAGCCTGAAACCGAAAACCCCGAAGCGGCTGAAACCGCGGATTGCCTTTCCCAAAAACAGTCATGAACGGCCGGATCACCGCCATTACCCCTCAAAAGCGAAACAAAAAGCGGTACAACGTATTTATTGACGAAGATTATGCGTTTTCCATCTCAGAACGGCTGGCCGTGTCATTGCCGGTGGGTGGCTACCTGGAAGCGGACGAGATCGAACGCCTGAAGACCGAGGATCAGCGGGAGCACGCCCTGTCCCGGGCCATGCACTACCTGAAGTTCCGATCCCGCAGCCGGGAGGAAATTCGTGATTTTTTGGAGAAAAAGGGATTTTCCGGGGCAATTATCGCGGATACGCTGAAAAAGCTCGAAGATTTCAAGTATATTGATGATGCACAATTTGCCCGCGCCTGGATTGAAAGCCGGTGCCGGCACCGCCCCCGGGGGGAATTCGCCCTTCGCCACGAGCTTTTCCAGAAAGGCGTCAAAGAAACGATCATTGACCGGATGCTGGTCGACTTCCAGGAAGCCGAACCCGCATGGCGGGCCGTGATCCCGAAACTGGCGCAATGGAAAAAGCTTGAACCCTTTGATCTGAAAAAGAAAATCTACGAACACCTCAGGCGGCGGGGGTTTTCATTTGAAACCTGCGAGGCGGTCTATCAGAAAGCGCTGGCGCAACTGGAGAAATGATCCTTGGACTATTGCTGCGGCGCCCGACGGACAAACTCTTCTGCCAGGGCGGTGAAATCCCGGGCTCCGTTGCTGGTGGTGCGGTAGAAAACCACCGGCTTGCCCGCCTCGCTGCTATCGGCGATGGTGGTATTGGTGCGGATGGCGGTATTATATACCAGGTGCCGGTAGCGGGCATCGGTTTGCAGGCGTTCCAGGATCATTTGACTCACCCGGGTCCGGCGGTCGTAAAAGGTGGGAATCAGCCCGGAAATGCGGATATCCGGATTAATCTCCTCCCGGACAGATGCCACCGTGTCAAGCAGGTCTTCCAGGGCGCGAAACGCATACGGCTGGGTCTGACAGGGAACCAGCACTTCCCGGCAGGCGGCAAGCACGTTGATGGTCAGCAGGGAAAGGCTCGGCGGGGTATCCATCATGATGACATCATAATTTTCATCGGCTCCGAGCATTGCCATCTTAAGGCGGTTTTCCCGGCCCGCCTGCTCGACAAGCTCCACCTCGGCCCCGGACAGATCGATATGCGAGGCGACCAGATCCAGGCCTTCCCACCGGGTATGGCAAACCGCATCCGCGAATGTATAATTTTCCGGATCCGTCATCAAATCATAGGTGTTGACCGCATCTTCATCGACTTCAACGCCCAGACCGCTGCCGGCATTATGCTGCGGATCCATGTCCACCAGCAGAACCCGCTTTCCCATTTTTGCCAGCGCCGCTGCCAGGTTGATCGCCATTGCGGTCTTGCCCACGCCGCCCTTTTCATTGGCCACTGCCACCACGCGTGCCGTGTTTTTCCCCATTTTCAACTCCTCGCCGTCTGCCGGCGCCTGCACCGACGGCACCCGAATCTATTTCCCGCCCGGGGGAAGATCGTGCTGCAGATTTCCCAGCTGCGCATCCACTTGTCCGAGTGCGGCCAGAATCTCGTCAATGCTTTTCAGTGCCTGTTCCTTGTGCGCCTGGTCCCTGTTGGTCATCTCCCGGATCCGGTTGAGATCCGTGCTGTAAGTCTGAAAACGGTTGACCAGCCACTGGTTCAACTCCTGGGCAGTGGAATCGATCAATCGGTAAAAATACTGAAATTTCAGGTTTTCCCTGTAGTTTTTAAAGTGAAACACAATGGTGGCCTCGGTTTCCCGCTTCATTTTCGCCACCCCGCTTTTCAGTGCAGAGATATCTGCATGACCGCTGCCCTGTCCGCGCTTTGCCAGCTGTTTCATTGTCTGAACGAACCGGTAATATCCGAGCTTCATAAAAGCCTCGGTCTTCAGGCCGCTGCTGTAGGCAAGTGTGGTGGCGGCATCCGGCAGGTCAATGGCATGGGTCTTTTTCACTGCATCCAAGGAAATCGGGGGGCCTTCGGTTTCTTCCGGGTTGTTCTGGCGATCATGCGCCCCGTTATACGCGCTCCCGGCATGATCCTGAAATTCCCCGAGGGTTTCGCGCACCATGCTCTCATACGGGCGGGTGATGGATTCGAAATACCCCTGGATATAGGATTCGTTTTCCCGGGCAAACCGGAAAAGTCGGGGATTGACGGTTTCGGCCATGTAGCGATCCAGTTGTTCCTTGAAATTCTGGAAAACCGCAAACAAAGTATCGGCAAACCCGTTTTCCGCAAGTTGATCCCGGTATTGATCATAGGCGATGTTGTATCCGGCGATAAAATCCAGTATCCCCGGGACGATTTCCCCGTGGCGAATATCGAAAAACCGGTCCACAGCCCCCTTGATCTCCTTTTTCAGCTGCTGGGACGCACCGGAAAGCGTGCTGTTGACCATGGAACGGATCTTCTCGGTCTTTTTCTGCTGCTGTTTAATGCGATTCATCAGCGTGCCGGCGCCATCGGCATCAGCGGAAAATATCTCCCGGTTCAGCGTCAGCCAGTTGTGGAAATCCGCAGCCGTGGTTCGCAGACGCTGGAGCTGATTTCGAAGCAGAATACTGTAACGCTGCTCGGTGATCATATGCCGGAAATCGGATTCAAAACGATCCTTTTCCGCTTCTGAAAATGCGGCCAGGGAATTTTCCCTCTTCCACTGGGAAAGACGGGCCGCGTCTTTTTCTTTCAGCCATTGGCGCCGGGACTGAAAGAGTGCGTAAAGACAGGAAAACGTGTATACCGACGGGGAATCGGTCATCAGGGAAAGATCCGCCCGGATTTTTTCCACCACCCGCTCCAGATCCGCACGGTCCTCATGTTCATTGAAATCGCAGTTCACAACGAACAATACATTGCCCATGCCACCGATCTGCTTGATCATGGACATGAAGTTAATATCCGCCTGGCGGATGCCCGTACGGCTGCTGATCACATATATAATCAGATCCGATGTGCGCAGGTAATCCTGGATCATGGCAAGGTGCAGCGGATTGGGGGAATCGCTGCCCTGGCAATCTGCGATTTCGATATTTCCGGCCGAGTCGTTGGAATCGATTTCCAGGTGCAGATCCTTTAAAAAAACCGACAGGTCTTCACTGCCGGCAAAGGCCTGGTGCTCGTAAAATCGCTGGCCCGAGTACGTTACGGTTTCCGTTTGCTCGGAGATCAGATCTTTGACATGGGGATAGCCTTTCAGGCAGGCGCTGAGCAGGACCGCGCTGACACTGCGCGAATCCCGGCTCATCAGATACTTGGACTCCAGGCTCTCCAGGGCCCGGGACAGTTCCTGCCGGTCTGCATCGCTCCGAAGATCAAACGGCTCTGCAGAACTTCGCCATTTGCCGGAGGAAAAAAGGCTCAGGGCCTGCCGGATTTCCCGGTTGATTTCCGCCCAAGACTTGAAAGTAAGCACTGCCCGAAGAGAATCAGACCGGCGGACCTTGGTCACGATCGAAGTGATCACCCCGGCTCCCCGCTTCAGGTAATCTCCGCCCAACAATGCATTGATAAAAGTGCTCTTACCGGACTTGATCGTGCCGACAACGCCCATGCGAAGCAGGTCATCATCGAGGCGCTGTTCGCTTCGCCGGCAGGAACGGTGCCATTCTGAAAAAAGATCCCCGGACGCACCGGAAATCTCGCGTTCCGCCCGCTCCAGCAGTTCGCACAGTGCTCGGCTGGATTGCAAAAGCGCCTGTTTGGGGTTTTGTTCAGTCATGCGGAGGTGTTTGAAAAAATCTCGTTTACCGCCCCAAAGCGCACGGACCCTACAGTCAACCCGTAATGATGCACGGTTACAAAGCCCTTGTGCGCTTGGTGCCTGTGATCATGCATACACAGAAACCAGCATCAATGATGCCACACATAAATGATATACCATGACATCTTGCCATTGGATTGTCAAAGGGATTCTCCGAAAAGATTGCGCGCAAATCCCGTTGACATCCCCGCCGGGACGGAATTCAAGCCTTGTGAACTGCATTCATTTATGTTATATAGCAAGAAAAACACTCAATAAAAGAAGCTCTGGAAGGCGTTATGATGCAGGCTCATCCGGAATGTCCATTGTATAATCCGTTAAACTGCAAGGAATACAACAACCCGAATCTCTGCGCTTTTGTGCGATCAGACCGGACCTGCTACAAGAAAAAGAAGACCGGATCCGGGAAAACTGAACAAAAGCAGAACAATCCGGCAAGCAAGCCCGTTTGACAGCCAACCCGCAAAATCTGGTTTCCGGGCCGACCGGCATCCCACCAGTATCGGAATGTGTGCGTCGCGATCATCGGCCCGTCCCGGCGGCCGGATTCATCTCAGAGATCTGCCAGAAGTTCCTCGGCCCGTTTCTCCCAGTAAGGATTATCGGTGAGTTCGATTGCTTCATTTAAAAGCTGCCGCGCCTCTTCCTTGGGCTCGCTTCCCCAGCGGTCCGCGAGGATCTCTGCCATGTATACACGGGCGTTGACCCCTTCGGCAGTCTCATAATACTCGGTTTCCTGAAATTCCCGGTAATATTCCATGGCCTTGTCCTCGTCGTTGTAGGGCCAAGGCACGACCTGCCAGAACCGGCCGAAGGCCACGATGGGGCCGCCATTCTCAAAATGCTTGTCTATTTCGTAGGCCTTTTCCAGGTTGTTCTGGGTCTTGTCCTTCAGCCCTTCCCGAAGGGCGGTAATCAGCCCGACACCGTCTGAATAGGTGCCCACGCACAGCCCGTAGTAGTAATATCCGTTGGGCTTGTCCGGTTCCAGCTCAATGGCCTTTTTTGCATACTTCATGCCCTTTTTGCCGTACTCGGCGCAAATATCCTTCCACCCCTCTTTTTCCATCCGCTTGGTCAGGTCGCCATATAAGCGGCATGCCTTGGCGCACTTCCAGTTGAACTCAAAATTATCGGGATGAGACGCCAGTACTTCCTCATAGAGTTCGACAACCTCTTTCAGATCCTGCAGTTTCCCTTTTTCCATGAGCGCATCGGTCTGGCTGCGAAGCTGCTCGACCTTTTTTTCCACTTTTTCAGCCTGACTCAGACTTTCGGAGCCGCTTTCCGCGTTTTCCTCAGCAGCCGCTTGTACCACGGTCTCCGCAGCACCTGCATTACCGGTCCACTGCAGTGACTGAACGGTCAGCAGCATCCCCAAAAGCCCCGCCATCACAAATAAGATTCGAACTTTCATGAAATCCCTCCTTATTGCTGAGTTGCAGGTTGCCTGAAAGCCTCTTCCTTGTTCATGTATACGGGAAAAAACCCTGCTTATCAATCCCGAACTAAACAATTACCCTGTACCGGAAAATGCACCCATTGCCGGCAAACCGGTCTTGTCCGGTACGAAACCGGAATCAAACGCCTTTCCGGAAATCAAGAAAAAATTCGCGATATTTTCGTATCCGGTATTTTTTTCGATTCGGATACCGATACCGATTCTGTGAACAAGAGACTTTCCGGGTTGCGGGTGACGGGAAAAATTCGGTATGTTTAGGTTCAGATGGTATAAAACGAAAAAGGGGCCCCGGTGATTATGCCGGGACCCCTTTATATCCGCGATTCAGACAGAAAACCTGGAGGCGGCACCCGGATTCGAACCGGGGAATAAAGGCTTTGCAGGCCTCTGCCTTACCACTTGGCTATGCCGCCTCAAAAAATAAAAGGCCCAAAAATAAAAATGGAGCGGGAAACGAGATTCGAACTCGCGACTTCAACCTTGGCAAGGTTGCACTCTACCACTGAGTTATTCCCGCTCATCTTTATTTGGTCACTACTAATAAGGGCTTTTCATTTTGTTGTCAATAAAAAATTGCATCGCCGCTTGGCGCAGCAGCACCTAATCCGGGATTACCCCTCATCTGCGGTATCCGCATAAACATGCTTCCACAAACGAACAAAATAATCCGCCCCCGACCACAGGGTAATGACAAGGGCGATCCAGAACAGGGGCATGCCCACCGCGTGGAAATTGATGCCTAAGTATGAATAATGGATCAGCAGGGGAATGATGGCGGCTATCTGAAAGCCGGTCTTGTACTTTCCCAGCATGGAAGCGGATACATCCGCGCCCTGGTCGGTGACTACGCTGCGGAGCCCGGTGACCGCAAGCTCACGGCCGAGAATAATGCATATGGCCCACGCCGGCACCCGGCCGAGATCCGTTAGCATGATCAGAGACGAGGCCACCAGCAGCTTGTCTGCCAGCGGATCCAACATCTTGCCGAGATTCGATACCATCCCGTAGCGCCGGGCGATATACCCGTCGAAATAATCGGTAATCGCGGCCATGGAAAACACGAATGCGGCCACTAGGCCGCAGGCCCGGTTATCAAATAAAAGCAGCACAATCAAAAGGGGCACCGCCCCTACCCGGAACAGGGTCAGGCTGTTGGGATCTTTCAGGATGCGGGAAAACATCTCTCTGCGGTTTGAAAGCATATTCACACCCGTTTCATATGCAGGACGGGCCACTGTCCTGTGGCCGGATTATTTTTTGGCTTTTTCCCAGTCATCGAGAAAGGCCTGAATCCCCTTGTCCGTCATGGGATGGGCGGCCAGCTTCTTTAGCACGGAAAACGGAATTGTGGCAATATCCGCCCCGATCAGCCCGGTTTCCAGCACGTGGATCGGGTTGCGGATGCTGGCGACAATCACCTCAGTCTGGTACCCGTAATTGTCATAAATATTGCCGATCTGTTCCACCAGCTCCATGCCGTCCTGGGAAAGATCGTCCAGGCGGCCCACAAACGGGCTGACAAAGGTAGCCCCGGCTTTTGCCGCCATCAATGCCTGAAGCGGTGAGAACACCAGGGTAACGTTTGTGCCGATGCCCTCGGCCGAAAGGGTGCGCACGGCTTTCATTCCCTCGATGGTCATGGGAATCTTGACCACGATGTTCTTATGAATCGCTGCCAAGTCCCGCGCTTCCTCGATCATGCCCTTGGCGTCCAGGCTGATGGCTTCAGCACTGATCGGGCCGTCAACAATTTGGCAGATCTCCTGAATAATTTCTTTGAAATCGCGGCCTTCCTTGGCAATCAGCGAGGGGTTGGTAGTCACCCCGTCAACCATGCCCATTTCACTGGCTTCACGAATCTCATCCACGTTGGCCGTATCAATAAAAAACTTCATTCCAAACTCCTTTTCATTTATACAAGCTGTTTCCGATTTCTTCACAACCGGCCGCTGTCCGACCGGCTGCTGTTTTGCAGAACGCTTCGTCCGCAACGCGATAGCAAGCCTGCCCGGCAACTTCCGGATCACTTAGCATCTCGCTGATGCGGGTCCGGAAAACCGGATGGACAAAGTCTGCGGCAATGTCATGCAACGGCCGCAGTACAAACGCTCTTTGATGCATCCTGGGATGCGGGACAACCAGATCCCGGGTTTGAATCACGGCCTGATCGTAGAAAATCAGGTCCAGATCAAGCACCCGAGGCCCGAACCGGACGCCGCCAAAGCTGCGGCCGGTTGTGGCCTCCACTGTTTTCAGCCGCCCCAGCAGAGACCGCGGATCCAGGCACGTGTGAACACGGCACACTGCGTTAACAAACCAGGGCTGGTCCGCATAATCCACGGGCTCTGTATAATAATACGGCGAATGATGCACAATTTCAATATCCCCGCTTTCTGCTAGTCGCAAAATCCCCTCCCGGCAGCCCGCGATTCGGTCTCCGAGATTGGCGCCCACCGCAATGTAAGCGGTATACGTGTTTTTACCTGGAACCGTCATTTGCACCGTCCCGGGTCATGACGTATTTTACCGGACTGGAGGGCTCGCCCTGCGTTCCCCTGCGATTGTAACACCGCACCTGATATCGATACACGTACCCGGGCTCGGGCCGATCCCGGAACTGCCAGGTTTCAGACGATACACGCCCTTCCCGCCGGGCCACCCGAGTAATTTTTTCATACCGGTGCGGACATTCCAGGCAGTCCGACTCAACCGGCGTTTTTGCACGATACACGAAAAAACCCGCCGGTGCCGCCTCCCCTTGTTTTCCTTCTTCTGCCAGAGACCAGCTTAATATAAGGACCGAATCGCCCCTGGCAATCTTCAGATTTTCCACGGCAGTAAACTGCGGCGGCTGGGGCGCTTCAGGGGAACCCTTTTTGCCGCACGTCCCCGCGCCCGCCAGCAGCATTGCCAGAAGCAGATACAGGGCCAGGGTCTGCAGGCTTTTCATGAATCACTCCACTCCCGGCCGCTGTTCGGCTTCCAGGCGCTTTCTGGCCCTTTTGAGGGCCTCTGCGACATTTTCCCGGGCAGTGCCGCCAAAGACCCGGCGCCGGTCAATCATCTGCTCAACAGACAGGGCATCGTAAACATCCTCGCCGATTTTCCCGGAGAACTCCAGCAGTTCCGCCAGGCTCAACTCGTGGAGCTCTTTCCCGCAATCCAGTGCCCGGGCCACGGCCTTGCCCACGCATGCATGGGCCTCGCGAAACGCCATGCCCTTTGAAACCAGGTAGTCGGCCAGGTCCGTGGCGTTTTGAAAGCTCCGCCCGGCCGCGCGGCCGGTAACCTCGGACTTGACCCGGATGTTCGGCGTCATGCGGACATAGATATCCAGGCACGCCTTCAGGGTCTCCACCGCCTCCATGAGCGGGATCTTGTCCTCCTGCATGTCCCGGTTATAGGTCAGGGGCAGCGACTTCATCAAGGTCAGCAGGTTGACCAGCCCGCCGAATACCCGGCCGGTTTTTCCCCGCACCAGCTCCGGGATGTCGGGATTTTTTTTCTGCGGCATGATGCTGCTCCCGGTGCAGAACGCATCCGGCAGGTCCACGAAATCGAACTCCGCCGAGGACCAGAGCACCAGTTCCTCTGAAAGCCGGGATAAATGCGTCATGCAGATGCTGGCCGCGGACATGAATTCAAGCATGAAATCCCTGTCGGATACCGCGTCCATGCTGTTTTCCGAGACTTTTGAAAATCCGAGCAGCCGGGCCGTGTACGCCCGGTCCAGCCGATAGGTGGTGCCTGCCAGCGCAGCACTGCCCAGCGGCATCACGTCCATTCGTTCCAGGGCATCGCAAAAGCGGCCGGTATCCCGGGCAAACATTTCATAATAGGCCATAGCGTGATGGGAAAACAATACGGGCTGGGCCCGCTGCAAATGGGTGTATCCGGGCATTGCCACATCCATGTTGGCCTCTGCCAGATCCACCAGCGCCTGTCTGAATGCGCGGAGTTGTGCAATAATGCTCCGGGTCTCGGTTTTTAGGTACAGCCGCGCATCCAGTGCGATCTGGTCGTTGCGGCTTCTGCCGGTATGCAGCTTGCGGGCAAGCGTGCCCACGTGTGCGGCCAGCCGGTCTTCCACGTGCATGTGAATGTCTTCAAGCCGGTCTGAAAACACCACCTCTCCGCGAAAGATCTCTTGGCGCACCTTTTCCAGACCGGCCACCAGCTCTTCGGCTTCGGATTGTGAAATCACGCCGGCCCGGGCCAAGGTCCGGCAGTGGGCGATGCTGCCGTCAATATCATAGTGGTACAAATGCCGGTCCACGGCCATGGAAGAGGTAAAGGCCTCCACCGCCTTGTCCGTGGGCTCGGAAAACCTGCCGTCCCAGGGTTTTTCACCCATGCACTTACCCCCGTCCCGACTTTTCCATCAGGTTTCGAATCCGGAGCCGAAGCGCATTTAACCGGATAAAGCCTTCGGCATCCTCCTGCCGGTACACCGTGTCATCCTCGAAGGTGGCAAAATCCTCGCTGTACAGGGAATGCTCGGATTTGCGGCCCAGCACCCGGCATCCGCCCTTGTAGAGTTCCAGCCGCACCGCGCCGGAGACGTTCTTCTGGGCCTGGTCCATCATGGACTGCAGCAATTCGCGTTCCGGGGCGAACCAGAACCCGTTGTATATCATCTCCGAATACCGCGGGATCATGGAATCTCGCAGGTGCATGACCTCCCGGTCCATTGTAATGGACTCCATGGCCATGTGAGCGGTGCGCAGAATGTTACCGCCGGGCGTCTCATATATGCCGCGGGATTTCATCCCCACGAACCGGTTTTCCACGATATCGACCCGGCCGATGCCGTGGCGGCCGCCCAGCCGGTTTAGCTCCGCGAGTAATGCGGCCGGGGACAGGGGCTGGTCGTTAACAGCCACCGGATCTCCCTGATCAAACGTGATGTCAACAACTTCCGGTTCATCGGGGGCCTGCCTTGGCGAGACCGTCAGCAGAAACATGTCCTCGGGCGCCGGATTCCATGGATCTTCCAGGATGCCGCCCTCGTAGCTGATATGCAGCAGGTTGCGGTCCGTGCTGTAGGGTTTTTCTTTCGTGGAGGTCACGGCAATGCCGTGCTTTTCCGCAAAAGCCATCAGTGCAGTGCGGGAATTCAGGTCCCACTCGCGCCAAGGGGCGATCACTTTGATATGCGGATCAATGGCGTAATAACTGAGCTCAAAGCGCACCTGGTCGTTTCCCTTGCCGGTGGCGCCGTGGCTGACCGCTTCGGCGCTTTCCGCATGCGCGATTTCAATCTGCCGCTTGGCAATCAGGGGCCGGGCCAGGGATGTGCCCAGCAGGTATTGGCCCTCGTAGATGGCATTGGCCCGGAACGCCGGAAACACGTAATCGGATACGAATTCTTCCTTCAGGTCGTCAATATAGACTGCAGACGCTCCGGTCTTTTTCGCCTTGTCCTCGATGGGGTCAAGCTCCTCGCCCTGGCCGATATCCGCGGCAAACGCGATCACCTCACAGTCATAGGTTTCAGCCAGCCATTTCAAGATCACGGACGTGTCCAGGCCACCGGAATAAGCCAGAACCACTTTGTTGATACTTGCACCCAAAATCGTTTCTCCTGTTGTGTTCGGTTGCGCAAAATTCAGGCCTGCCCGATAATCAGCATCTCCAGTATCGCCTTGTGCATGTGCATCTTGTTTTCCGCCTGGTCCCACACCACGGACTGACCTGATTCAAAGACTTCCTCGGTAATTTCCTCGCCCTTGTGCGCGGGCAGGCAATGCATTACGATGGCATCTTTTGCAGTGCGTGTCATGAGATCCCGGTTTACCTGGAAAGGCGCAAACACCGATCGCCTGGTCTCTTCTTCGCTTTCCTGCCCCATGCTGGCCCACACATCCGTATTGACCACGTCCGCGTTTTCCACGGCTTCTGCCGGGTCATGGACAACCCGGATTTTATTGCCGGCCCAGCTCCGTGCACGCTCCACGATTGCCGCCTCCGGCATGTAGCCCTCTGGACATGCCAGGATCAGTTCAAAACCAAGCACGGCCGCGGCATTGATCCAGGATTGGGCCATATTGTTGCCGTCCCCCACCCAGGCGACTCTGATGCCACTGTATCCGCCCTTGAACTCAATTACGGTCATAAGATCACTTAACACCTGGCAGGGATGGTAGGTATCGGTCAAGGCATTGATTACGGGTATTGAGGCAATCCGGGCAAATTCGGCCTGCATTTCCTGGGAAAAGGTTCTCAGCACAAGCGCATCCAGGTAACGCTCCAGCACCCGGGCCGTATCCGCAATGGGTTCCTGTCTGGCAAGCTGAGTGTCAGCAGAACTGATAAACAGTGATGTGCCGCCCAATTGGGCTGCGGCCGCCTCAAAGGAAATCCGTGTCCGGGTGGAGGCTTTTTCAAAAATCAGCCCCACGGTTCTGCCCGCCAGGCAGGGGTCGGAAATGCCCTGTTTCCGGCGGTGTTTGAGCTCGCCGGCGCGGGAAAACAGGTGATCGAAATCAGAAGCTGCCAGATCGACCAGTGTCAGTATATCCTTTTTCAATGTTTCCTCTCAGCAGGTTCGGCTTTCGCCCCTTTCGGCAAAAATTTCATCCAGACACTGAATCAGTCCGTCAACTTCCTCCCGGGTAATTATCAGCGGCGGGACAAACCGCAACACGTTTTCCTGGGTGCAGTTAATCAGAAAGCCCTTTTTCATGCAGGCCTCAACAATGGGCGCGCCTTTTTCCGAAAGTTTCATGCCCAGCATCACGCCGATGCCGCGCACTTCCTCGATCTCCTGGTACCGGTCCTTGAGCCACAGCAGCTGGGACTTGAAATATTCGCCCACTTCCCGGCAGTGCCCGAGGATGTTTTCCTCCTCGATTAGTTTGAGCACTTCGCGCGCGGCTGCCGTAATCACCGGCGTCCCGCCGAAGGTCGAAGCGTGACTTCCGGGTGTAAAGGCCTTGGAAACCGCTTCCGTACACAGCATGGCACCGATGGGCAATCCGTTGCCCAGGGCCTTGGCCAGGGTCATGACATCCGGCTTGACATGGAAATGCTCATAGGCGAACAATTTACCGGTCCTGCCGATGCCCGTCTGGATTTCGTCAAATATGAGGATAATGCCTTTTTCGTCACAAAGCCGGCGCACCTCTTCAAGAAAACCTGAGTCTGCGCAGCGGACGCCGCCTTCTCCCTGGACCGGCTCCATGAGCACCGCACAGGTCTTGTCCGTGACCGCCGCTTCAAGCTTTTCCATGTCATTAAACGGCACGAAATCAAATCCTTCCAGGATCGGCTCGAACCCCTCGCGCACCTTCTTCTGGCCGGTTGCCGAAAGCGCGGCAAAGGTGCGCCCGTGAAACGACTGGTCCATGGCCACCACCCGCCAGCGCTGATCCTCCCCCTTGTCAAAGAAGGTCTTGCGCGCCAGCTTCAAAGCCGCCTCGTTTGCCTCGGATCCGCTGTTGCAGAAAAACACCCGGTCTGCAAAGCTGCGCGCAACCAGCCACTCGGCCAGATCAATCTGCGGGACCGTATAGTACAGGTTGGATACGTGATAGAGCTTGTCGGCCTGCAGCCTCAAGGCCCGGGAAATTTCCGGGCTGGCATGCCCGAGGTTGCACACCGCAATACCGGCCACGAAATCCGTGTATTCGTTATTATCGGCATCCCACAGCGTACATCCCCGTCCCCGCTTGATTACCAGCGGAAAACGCTTGTAGGTATTGGCAATCACCTGATTGGCTCTATCGATGTATTGTTCGTTCATTTTTCCCGCCTATGTGGTTACCTGAGTGCCGATGCCCTGGTCCGTGAAAAGCTCCAGAAGCAGGGCATGACGCCGGGTGCCGTTGATGATCTGGACCTTTTCCACCCCGTTTTTCAGCGCATCGAGTGCGTATTCAATCTTGGGAATCATGCCGCCGGAAATCGTACCCGCCTGGATCATCTGCTTGACCGTTTCCGTGTCCACAGAGGAAACCAGGTTTTGCTCCGTATCCATCAGACCGTCCACGTCGGTCAGGTAAATCAGCCGGCCGGAGGCCAGTTCCCCGGCGACCTTGGCCGCCACCAGGTCCGCGTTGATGTTGTAGGTCTCGCCGGCCGTGCCCACCCCGACCGGGGCGATCACCGGAATAAAACCCTGGCCGGACAGCGTCCGGATCAGTTCCGCGTTCACGCGGGTCACCTTGCCCACCAGGCCGGGATCGATGATCTCGGGTGCCTTGTTTTCATCCGGCTGATGCATGATCTGCAGTTTTTCTGCCAGGATCAGCCCGCCGTCCTTACCGGTCAGGCCCACGGATTTCCCCCCCTGGCGGCTGATCTGGGCCACGATGGACTTGTTGACGTTTCCGCCGAGCACCATCTCCACGACATCCATGGTCTCCTGGTCGGTAAAGCGCATGCCGCGCACAAACCGGGGGCTGATGCCCATGCGCTCGAGCACGCTGTTAATCTGCGGGCCGCCGCCGTGGACAATCACCGGGTGCAGACCGATGAACTTCATCAGTGTGATATCCCTGGCGAAATCCTCCTTGAGCTGCTCATCAACCATGGCATGACCGCCGTATTTGACCACCAGGGTCATTCCGGAAAAAAACCTGATATACGGCAGGGCCTCGATGAGTATGTCTGCAACATTGGGTGTCATGATTCGCCCGGATTCCTTTCTACAGGATATAGCGGCTCAGGTCCTGGTCCTCTTTTACGTCCCGGAGCCGTTCTTCCACAAACGCCCGGTCGATCTCCAGTTTCTTTTGATCAATATCCGGGGCGTCAAACAGGATATCTTCCAGCAGATGCTCCATTAACGTATGAAGCCGTCGTGCACCGATGTTTTCGGTCTGATTGTTCACGGTTTCGGCAAACCCCGCGATCTCCTCCACGGCGTCATCGGAAAAGGCCACTTCCATCCCCTCGGTGCGCAGCAGAGCGATATACTGCAGCAGCAGCGCGTTTTTCGGTTCTGTGAGAATCCGGATGAAATCATTCTTATACAAGGAATCCAGCTCCACGCGAATGGGAAAACGTCCCTGGAGTTCAGGGATCAGGTCCGAGGGCTTGTTGGTGTGAAACGCCCCGGAAGCGATAAACAGGACGTGATCCGTCTTGACCGGTCCGTGCTTGGTATTGACCGTGCTGCCCTCCACAATGGGCAGCATGTCGCGCTGCACGCCCTCCCGGGAAACATCCGGACCCTGTCCGCCCTCTTTTCCCGTAATCTTGTCGATTTCGTCGAGAAAAATAATGCCGGACTGCTCCACCTTTTCAATGGCCTCCTGGGTCACCTTGTCCATGTCCACAAGCCCCTGGGCCTCTTCCTGGGCCAGGATCTCCACGGCCTCGGCCACTGTGACCCGCCGTTTGCGCGAGGATCCCCGCGGCATCATGCTGCCGAGCATATCCTTGAAGTTGATCCCCATTTCTTCCATGCCGGTATTGGAAAAAATCTCCACCATGGGCGAGGAGGACCGATCAGAAACATCAATGTCAACCTGCCGGTTATCGAGCCTGCCGTCGCGAAGCATGCGCCGGAGCTTTTCCCGCGTTTCAGAAGCAGCTGCCGGTTTTTCCGGTTCATAGACCTCAAGGCCGGAGTCATCCGTGCTACCGGTTTCGGCCTGGGAAGACTGCTGCCGGGTGCCGCGGCTTCCGGAGTCGGGCAAAAGCAGATCCAATATCCGCTCCTCTGCCATTTCCCGGGCCTTGCCCTGTACAGCCTCCTGCTCGCGCGCCTTGAGCATGTTTATGGTCAGCTCCAGCAGATCCCGGATCATGGATTCCACGTCCCGGCCGATGTATCCAACCTCTGTAAACTTTGAAGCCTCCACCTTGTAAAAGGGGGAATCCGTGAGGTTGGCCAGCCGACGCGCAATCTCGGTTTTGCCCACGCCGGTGGGACCGATCAGGATGATGTTTTTCGGCGCAATCTCCTCGCGCAGCTCGGGATCCACCTGGCGGCGGCGCCAGCGGTTGCGAAGCGCAATGGCCACAGAGCGCTTGGCGTTATGCTGGCCGATGATGTATTTATCGAGCTCTTCTACAATTTGCGATGGTTTTAAATCACTCATAAGCGTTGTATGATATCCGTTTTTAAATTTCTTCCACCACGAACTCATGATTCGTGTATATGCACAATCCGGCGGCAATCTCCATGGATTGGCGAACAATAGCTGAAGCCTCCAGTTTCAGTTCGTCGGCATGCTTGATCAGCGCGGTAGCCGCGGCATGCGCCGCCACCCCGCCGGATCCGATGCCGAGAATACCTTCGTCCGGTTCTATCACGTCACCGTTGCCGGAAATCAACAGCATCTGGGCGGCATCTACCGCGATCATCATCGCCTCCAGGCGCCGCAGGTACTTGTCGGTGCGCCAGTCCCGGGCCAGCTCCACGGCTGCCCGGATCAGGTTGCCGTTGTATCTCTCCAGCTTGCCTTCCAGCCGCTCGGAAAGGTTTAAGGCGTCTGCAGTGGCGCCGGCAAACCCGACAACGATCTGATCATTATATATCCGTCTGACCTTCCGGGCCTGGTGCTTAATAACCGCATCGTTTAAAGTGACCTGGCCGTCCCCGGCCACGGCAACCCTGCCGTTGTACCGGACCGCCAATATTGTCGTTCCGTGAAAATCCGCCATAAATGTCGTGCCTTTCCTTATTTCCTGGGGTGTGCGCTGTCATAGGCGGCCATCAGCCGCTCAATGCTGACATGCGTATATTTCTGGGTCGTGGAGAGCTGCTTGTGCCCCAGAAGTTCCTGGACCATCCGAAGGTCCAGACCGGCATCGAGCAGATGCGTGGCAAAGGTGTGGCGCAGGTCATGCGGAGAAACAGGCATGGTCAGGCCGGCCGCCCGGGCCGCCTGCTCCAGCATGCGCGCAACGGATCGCACGGTCAGGCGGCCGCCGTTTTTATTCAAAAAAAGCGGGCCTTTATATATATCCGGCGTCTTCGCACTGTTGCCGTACAAATCCTCCCGATAAACCCGGACGGCCTGAAGCGCCTTTTCGCCGATCGGCACGATCCGCTCAATTGACCCCTTGCCCAGCACGCGGACAATGCGCTGGTCAAAATCGATGTCCTCCACGTCCAGCCCCACCAGCTCGGAAACCCGAATACCCGTCGAGTAAAGCGCTTCCAGGATCGCCCGGTTGCGTTTTCCCGACAGCGTATGATCCTTTACCGAATCAATCAGCCGGAACATGTCATCCACGGTCAGGTAGTTAGGCACCGGTTTGTCCTGCTTGGGTGTAAGCACCGAGGTAGCCGGGTTCTCGGAGATCACCCGGTGCTTTTCCAGAAAGTTGAAAAAGGACCGGATCGCAGACAACTTCCGGGCAATCGAGGTCTTCTTGATTTTCTGCTTATAAAGCAGCCCCAGGTAGCTCCGGATCACCAGGGCACTGACCTGCTCGATGCCGGCGGATTGCCCCGAATCTGCATCTGTCTCCGCCTCCTGCGAATCCTTTGTGGCAGCTGTGGTCCGGTTGGCGACAAAGTATGTCAAAAAATCCTTCAGGTCCCTGGCATAAGCCCGGCAGGTGTGATCGGAATACCCTTTTTCAGCGGCCAGGTAATCCACGAATGAATCGATCAGCTCTGTTACGGCATTTGCAGTCATTCAAGCGCGATCATGGATTCGAGTTCCAGCCAGCTGCTGACCTCCGGAAACGGATGTTTTTTCCGGTTCCACGGCTGCGAAAATACAATCGGCTGAATACCGGCTTCGGCAAGCAGGTAACAGGTTTCCAGCCGGTCTTCCACAAAGTGGGAGATGTTGCGCTCGGCCAGCACTTCCCTTTTATCCTCAAATGACCCGGTGGCCACCACGTCAAGGCAATCGGCATCTACATCCAAAACGCTGCAAAGCCACTCGGCAATATGGACTCCCGCCGGCCGGGCGGTGACAAAAAGCGCCGGTCGGCGGCTGCTAATGATTCGCTGTAGCACTTCCGGGGCGTGAGCAATCGGGTAAAGCGGCAGTGCATATTTGCCCTCCAGGATCCGGAGGATAATCTCCCACATCACGGTTTCATCAACACCATCGTACTGCCGCAGATCGTAGTCCGTTATATCCTCATAGCGGATGTGGCTGATGCCGAAATCCTTCTCGGCAATCGCCAGAAACAAAGACATGGTGTCTGCCACCACCCCGTCGATATCAAATGCCAGAAAAGCGGGATCGATTTTCATGTCTGCATGTCTGAATTATGCCACACGCCGGGTTTTCTTCTTCAAACGACTGATTCGGCGCCGATAGATATCGGCCATCTTCTTGTCGTCCTGTTCAAGACAAGCCTGCCGTTGTTTTTTAAGCTCCCGGATCTTTTCCTTGATCTGGCGAACGGAGACATCCGACTGTTTTTTCCTGCCGGTGTCTTCGATCCCCTTGACTTTTTTAATGGCCTTGATCAGTTCGGTCTTGTTCATGCCGGAAGCGCCGGTAATTTCCGGCAGATTGATTGCCATATCCCGCAACTCAGAAGCGGTCATTTTCTCCAGCGGTTTTTCCTTGGTCTGTTTTTCCTTTTTTCCCATGGTTTGCTCTCATCTCCGTTGATTTTCAAGGATTGCAAAAAATACAAAGCGGAGGTCGATGCCCCCGCAATCCTATATAAAGTCAATCCTTGTATTTAAAATATATGTTTTTGCGATGTCAATGAATATTTAATGACTTATACGCGCCATGACCTTCTTCATATCCTCCCATACCGCCCTTTTGGCCTCAGGATTGACCAGCAGATAGGCGGGTTCGTGGGTGGGCATCACGCAAATGCCCTGGTACTCCCGAAACTCTCCCCGGATGCGGGATATTGGCGACTCGGTTCGTAAAAGGGCCTGAGCGGCAAACCCGCCGAGTGGGCATATCACTTCGGGGGATACCGCATGAATCTGCAGTTCCAGGTGCTTCCGACAGGCCCGGGCTTCGAATTTATCCGGCACCCGGTCGGATTGCGGACGGCATTTGACCGCATGGCTGATGTAGACGGACTCCCGGCTCTGCCCGATGGCCTCGATGATCCGCGTGAGCAATGCCCCCGCTTCTCCGCTGTATGGAATGCCGGCCTGCTCGTCTTCGGCCTCCGGAAAAGGGCCGATAAACATGAGCCGGGCCCGGGGATTGCCGTGCCCGAAGACCACGACACGGCGTTCATCTGCCAGACGGCAGCGCCGGCAGGCGCCGATGCCTTCCTTTATCTCTTCCAGACCGCCGGATGTCCGCGCACCTCGGCCCTCCCACTGTTCCGCGATCTGCCGGCCCGTTGGGCCCGGTCCGATACCGGTACACCCGATGTCATTTAAAAAGCACAAGTATTGCCTGACCTCGTCAAGAATCTGCGCACAGAATCCGGGATTCACTGTCCCCATGCCAAACCCTTCCGCATTCAGGCGGTTTCCAGAGTAATGATCCGGTCGAGCAGCACGTGTGCTGCCGCCTCCTTGTCCATCAACGGCAGCTGCTCGGATTTGCCGTCCTTGTAAAACAGCCGGATGTGGTTGGTCTCTGCGCGGAATCCGGAATCCGCCCCGCCGATCAGGTTGGCGGCAATCATGTCGAGTTTCTTGGCCGCCAGCTTCAAAGTGGCATTTTCTTCCAGGTCCCGGGTCTCGGCGGCAAAGCCGACCAGGATCTGCCCGGCCCGCTTGCGCTCTGCCAGTGCCGCCAGGATGTCGGTGGTTTTTTCAAGCTCCAGGGTAATACGTTCTTTACCCTTCTTGACCTTGTGCCGGGCAACTTCCACGGGTCGGTAATCGGATACGGCAGCCACCTTGATGATCATGTCCGCGCTATCTGCCTCGGCAAACACGGCTTCAGCCATTTCCTGCGCGGTTTGCACCCGGACATGGTGAATCCGGTCCGGCAGCACAATCTCGGTGGGCCCGGATACCAGGATCACGTGCGCGCCTCTGCCTGCCGCGGCCCGGGCAAGGGCATATCCCATTTTCCCGGATGACGGGTTGCTGATAAACCGAACCGGGTCCATGGGTTCACGGGTGGGACCTGCTGTGACGACCACCTTTTTGCCGAAATAATCATTGGGCAGAAAAACATCCAGGATCTGGCTGTAGATCCGCTCCGGATCAGCCAGCCTTCCCGGCCCTACCGCCTTGCAGGCCAGTTCGCCGGCACTCGGCTCCACAATGATGTAGCCGTCCGCCTCGAGCTGCTCCAGGTTTCTTTGCACGGCCCGGTTTTCATACATGTGCGTGTTCATGGCCGGACAAATCAGTTTTGGCGCGGTCACCGCCAGCATCAGGGTGCTCAGGGCATCATCAGCGATCCCATTGGCCAGCTTGCCGATAATGTTGCCGGTTGCCGGTGCAATCACCGCGGCATCAGCATTTTCAGCCCAGGAAATATGCCGCATGGGTTCTTCCCGCTTCGACTCGAACATATCTAGGAATACCGGATGACCGGATATGGCTTCAAACGTCACCGGTCCCACAAACCAGCCGGCATTCCGGGTCATTGCCACATACACCTCGGCCCCGGCCCGCTGCAGGTGCCGCATGAGCTCTACGCTCTTGTAGCATGCGATTCCGCCGGTTACGCCGAGGATGATCCGCTTATTCGAAAGGAACTCCATAAAATCCATCCGGTTGTCTTTATGAAAATGCCTGAACCGCCGCCGGCCCAAGCAACGGATAACAGAATATTATGAAATTATCCGGTTTTATCCGAATTGTCAAACCCGCAGGGCCCTGTCCGGCAATTTCCGGTGAATAATTATCAGGTTATTGTTATGCGGGTTCAGTCTTATCGGCATCGAAATCGACTGCGAACCCGATTTCGATACCGATTCGATACCGATTTCTGCTGTGAACGGATCATTTGCTCCTGTTATCAATTTTGAAAATCTGTTACATTTCATTATAAAACCTTAGATAAAAAACTGACGTCTCAAATTCCCCCTTGACACCATGAGCCATGTTCAATATATTGATCATTGGTCAAAAGCGCTTTTCCCCTTCCAATAACAAGATTTAACGGAGGCCTGTGATGTACGACTTTATGCTGACCCCGCAGGAGCAGGAGCTGAAAAAACAGGTTCGCGACTTTGTCAGAGATGAAATCTCCGGTGATTTTCTGCGGAAAATGGATAAAAACGAGATTACCTATCCCCGGGAGTTCGTTGAAAAACTCGCCGAGCGCAAACTTTTCGGCATCCGCTTTCCGGAAAAATACGGCGGACGCAACATGAGCTGGGTGGCTGAAATGGCCGCCGCAGAAGAGATCGGGTGCTTGGGTATGGCGCTGGGCTGCGCATTTGTCATGCCTTCCATTGTCGGCGAGGCCCTGCATCAGTTCGGCACTGAAGAGCAGAAACAAAAATACCTCAAGCCCTATCTCGAGGGAAAGCTGGTTGCAGCCGAAGCCCTGACCGAACCCCGGGGCGGCTCTGATTTTTTCGGCGCCATGACCCGGGCCGAAGACAAGGGGGACCATTTTGTCTTAAACGGCATGAAGCGTTTCGTGGTGGGTGCCGAAGGGGCGGATTTCTTTCTGGTTTACTGCCGCACCAACTTTGAGCCCGAGGCCCACAAGTACCAGCGTATCAGCCTGCTGCTCGTGGAGCGGGGCCCAGGTGTGGAAACCGAATACCTTTACGGCCTGCTGGGATGCCGGGGCGGCGGCACCGGGCGGCTGGTCTTCCGGGACGTCAAAGTACCAAAGGACAATCTCGTGGGCGAACTCCACGGCGGGGCCCTGTGCTTCCACCAGATGATGATTCCGGAGCGGCTGACCTCAGCCGGCGGATGCCTTGGAATCTGGGGCGCCCTGGACTTGGCTGTCCGCTATTCAGACCGCAGGCGGGCTTTTGGCAAGACCATCCGCAACTACCAGGCAGTGAGTTTCAACGTGGCAGACTCGATTACCAAGCTGGATGCGGCCCGCGCCATCACCTACATGGCCGCCCGCGCGGTGGATGAAAACTACCCCGAGGTTCGCCGACTTGTCAGCGAAGCCAAACGGTTTGCCACGGAAGCTGCCTGGGAAATCGTAAACAATGCCATGCAGGTCATGGGCGGCATCGGATATACCGAAGTATATCCCATTGAACGGGCCCTGCGCGATATCCGCCTGGGCATGATCTGGACGGGTACCAGTGAGATCATGAATCTTTTGATCCAGCATGAATACTATAACCATGTGCTGGATCCCGGATATGACCGCCGCAAAATGGAAGCCGACGCCATGATGCCGGATGAAAGCGAACGCTGTCACACGGATGAAGACATGGAAGCGGTCTTTAAAAATTTTTCCGGAGGATAAAATTTATGCTGGAAAAAGGACCGCGCTGTATGTCATATTAAAATTGAACTTGCGAGTCTAATTTTTACCTTTGGTTTATCAATATCGTCGGTTGGAAAAAGGAGAATGCACCGTGGCCCTGAAAACCCTTGAACAATTAAAGGTCGAAGAACGGGAGGCCCGGCGGAAACTGATCGCAGACACCGCCAGGGAGCTTTTTGCCCAAAAGGAGTTCCAGGAAGTCACTGTCCGGGAAATTGCCAAGGCGGCCGGGGTAAGCGTGGGAACCATCTACAACCACTATGCAAACCTGGGCGAACTGTTTCTGGATGTTTTTCTGGAAAGCGGCCGGCAGATCACCCGGCTTATGGACAAGGCGCTTGAGGGCAATCGCCCCGGAGCCTTCAGGCGCGTCTGCCGGGTGTACATCAACTATTTAAACGACAACATGACCTTCTTCCAGATGATGAGCCGCTTTATCCTGGGAGGGGGGCTTTCCGAGGAAGCCACGCCAAAACTCAACCAGAGCATGCGCAGCATGATGGACCGATTCGAAAATGCGGTCCGGATGGCCAGCATTCAAACAGATACCCGGATTTCCGCACATGCGCTTTTTTCCGCTTTAAACGGCATCATGATCAGCTATGCCCGATACCCCGGACGAACCACCGAAGAACTCAAGCAGCACACGCTCCGCCTGACAGACACAGTGGCTTCGATTTTCGAATCATGCGATCATGCAAATCCCGGCCCGGAGGATCTGAGCATGCAGTAGACAGCAGCCCGGCATGCGGCGAGCATTATCCGTTTGCCTTACCCCCGGATCATCGTCATGACCGCAGACAAGAGCTCCGCATTGACGGAGACGGCCTCGTTTGCGTATATGGTGGCGTTGCCGGTCCAATCTCCGAAATAGCCCCCGGCCTCTTTGAGAATCGGGGGAAACGGTGCGCAGTCCCAGTTGCTGACAATCGGGTCCAGCATCAATTCCGCCCGGCCCGTGGCCACCAGGCAGTGACCGTAAGCATCCCCCCAGCCGGCCCGAACCCAGGCGGATCTGCAGATGCGCTCCCATGCCTGCGTGCGGCCGTATTCTTCAAAGCTGCCCGCATCCGTAAACAAGACTACGGCCTGGCTGAGCTCGGATACCTGCGAGACCCGGACCCGGCGGCCGTTTAACCAGCAGCCCCGACCGGTTGCCGCGGCCACCATTTCGTTTAAGGCCGGGAAGTACGCCACGCCGACCTCTACCCGGCCCTCGATCTCCAGGCCCAGAAGCACGGCATACAACGGCACCCCCCGGGTAAAGGCCTTGGTGCCGTCAATGGGATCGATATACCACCTGTGCTGTGGGTCCGAACCGCCGGATTCGCCGAACTCCTCGCCGACAACGGCATGATCCGGGTATTTGTGTTCAATCCGCGAACGGATCAATTCCTCGGCCCTTTGATCCGCCACCGTGACCGGGGTGTCATCCGCCTTGAACTCGGGCCGGATGCCGGCCTGAAAATACCCCAGCGTCAGCCTTCCGGCCAGGTAAGCGGTTTCCACCGCAAACTCCATGTATGATCGATACGTATCACCCACCTGCTTCTCCATTTCATTGATACCAAACAACATAAACCGCCGCGAAAACCCGGAGTCAGCCCCGCCCGGCGGCCAGCGCATTTACGGCTTCGGTCTGCTCCACAAACAGCTGCATGTGCGGAAACGGAATCTCGATGCCGGACCGGTCCAGGGCGGTTTTCACCTTTTCAATATATTCCCACATCAGGGAATACTTCATCACTGAGTCCCGGGTCCAGAAACGCATTTCCAGATTCACGCTGCTATCACCCAGGGAAGTGACCAGCACCATGGGAGCCGGGTCATCCATGACACGGCTGTCGCCCTGGACCGTGGACAGCATCACCTCCCGGGCCCTGTCGATATCCTCCTTGTAGGCGATGCCGATCGGGACCCGCACCCGGATTTTCGGGGTCAGCGTGTAATTGATGACCCGTTCCTGTGCCAGCTGCGTGTTGGGCACCACCACAACTTCATTGTCAAACGTGGTCAGCACCGTGCTGCGCAGCCGGATGTCGGTGACAGTCGCGTGCAGATCACCAATGGAAATCCAGTCGCCCTGGACAAACGGCCGGTCAATGATCAGGGAAATCCCGGAAATAAAATTGGCAATGGTGTCCTGGGCGGCAAAGGAAATAGCCAATCCGGCAATCCCCACACCTGCAATCAGGGAGGTAACATTGATCCCGAGCTGGTCGGCCACGGTCAGCGCGGCGATGATCATGACCCCGTATTTGACAAACCGCGCCAGAAGAGAGCGGACCTCAGGTGCCACCTGGGTTTTTTCCAGTCCGGAGGTAAACATTTTTGTAATAATCTTGATTAACACCCAGAACAGGATGATTAAAAGGATCGCACCGATCAGGTTCGGCACATAGCCCAGAAGCTTGTCCGTAAGCATGGAAAAATCCACAGATGCCAGGAAACGCTCAATCATAGGAAAACCTCCGTAAAGTCAGTTGCGCAGGCTGGTTACCGGCGCAGGCAGGCGGCCGCCGCGTTTGAGAAAATCCGTTGCGGAAAAGGCGTTGACCCGCATCACGGGCACGGTCCCCAGCAGCCCGCCGAATTCCACAAGATCCCCGGCCTGCTTGCCGGGCATCGGAATCAGCCGCACGCCTGTGGTCTTGTTGTTTATTACGCCAATGGCCAGTTCATCGGCGATAATAGCGTTGATGGTCTCTTCGGGCACGTCGCCGGGTACGGCAAACATGTCCAGCCCAACAGAGCAGACCGCGGTCAGGGATTCGAGCTTGTCAAGCCCCAGCGCGCCTTTACTGACCGCATCTATCATGCCGGCATCCTCGCTGACCGGAATGAATGTACCGCTCAGGCCGCCCACGTTGCCGCTGGCCATGGCCCCGCCCTTTTTCACCGCATTCATCAAAAGTGCAATCGCCAGGGTGGATCCGTGCGCGCCGATTTTTTCAATGCCGAAGGCCTCGATCACGCCGGCCACGCTGTCACCCCGGGCGGTGGTCGAGGCAAGGGAAATATCCACGATGCCGAAATTTACATCCATGGCCGCTGCCAGTTCCCGCCCGATCAATTCTCCTGCCCGGGTAATCTTGAACACGGTGCGCTTGATCAGTTCAGAAAGCGCGGTCAAATCACACTGCCGATTTTGATCCACCACGCTTTTGACCACACCGGGCCCGCTGATGCCGATATTAAGCGCGGTGTCGGCCTCTCCCACCCCATGAAAGGCTCCGGCCATAAAAGGATTGTCCTCCGGTGCATTGGCAAACACCACGAACTTGGCACACCCCACTGCATTTTCGCTTTTGGCGGCTGTCTGCTTGAGCATGCCGCCGAGCAGATTGACTGCATCCAGGTTTAATCCGGACACGGTGGAGCCCACATTCAAAAAAGCGCAAACCCGGTCGGTCCGGGAAAGCACCTCGGGCAGCACCTCAATGAGCATCCGGTCCGTGCGGGTGAGCCCCTTTTGCACCAGCGCGCCGAAGCCGCCGATAAAATCGATTCCCGCATCCCGAGCCGCGGCATCCAGGGTTTTGCCCATTTCCAGGAAGCGTTCCGGGGTGCGGTGGGTTTCCATGATCAGGCTTACGGGCGTGACGGCAATGCGTTTGTTTACAATCGGAATGCCGTACTTTCGCTCCAGTTCTTCGGTCTCGGCCACCAATCGGGACGCATGCCCGCAGATCCGATAATAAACCCCGGCGCAGAACGCAGAAAAATCCGAGTCTATACAGTCCTTGAGATTGATCCCCAGCGTCGTGGCCCGGATATCGAGGTTCTGACGCAGAATCATGCTGGCGGTTTCATAGATTTCCTCCACGTCAAAAGCCATTTTTCATATCCTGTGCATCATGCGGAAAACGTTTTCGTGCTGTATCTGGACCTGCATGCCCAGCTCCCTGCCCACCTGATCGAGTTCCCGACTCATCTCCGTCATGGAAACGGTTGCGGCTTTTGCATCCACGGCCATGGACATAACAAAATAGCCGTCCGTCATGATCCGCTGGTTAATGTCCACGATATTGACGTCCTTGCGGTAGAGATATCCGGATATGGACGCCACCACCCCTTTTCGGTCCTGCCCGATCACCGTGATAAAGACCAGTTCTTTTTGTTTTTCCATGTCCGCCAATCCGGATTAAACCACGAAGTCCGCGAAAAGATTCCGGCGAATGAGCGGATAATTTCTTTTCTTCGTGACCTGTGTGGTTTTTATAATTTTCGCCAACCTGCGGCCAGCGCTTCGGCTTCAAATTGCGAATCACAACGGATCTTCAGCCGCCGGCCCCTGATCCGCCGGTACCACGGACACCCCGTCTTCGCCCCGGGGCACCAGGCGATAGATGCGGTCTGCGTACCGGGCAAACGAGTCCGCATCGTGGTGAGAAACCATCAGCACCTGAAAGTCCAGGGCTCTGCCGGCATCGTGGACGATCTTGACCAGGCGCGGAACCAGTTCCGGGTGCAGCCAGCAGTCCTGCTCGTCTAAAACCAGAAAGCGCCTGTGGCGGCCTTCATCCAGGGCGGTCAGGGCAAACATGCGCAGGCCCACGGACAGAATATTGGCCACGGACCCGCCCTGCCCTTTTAATATATCCTCCCGAAGACCTTCGCGCTCGATCCAGAATTCCACGCTGGCGGCATTGCGTTTCCATTCCACTTCGGCTTTCAGGGAAATGGGCTGCTCAAGGACCTCCCGGAGGGCAATGGTCAGCTTGTCCTCGATTACGTCCAGAAGCTCTCGGAACAACTTCTGATTCAGGCTTTCCAGGGCTTCGGAGACCTTTTCGGAAATCGAAAGATATCTGCGAATCTCCTCCAGCCGGGTTTCGGTCCGGGCAGCCTCGTTTCTGGCCTGCTCGCGCCAGGCAGACAGACGTGTAAAGCGCTGGCGCACGCCTGCAGGCGACCTCAAAGGGCTTTTGTCCGCCGTGCTCATGATCGGCTGTTCTGCGAATCCACGTGTTTATATTTTTCTTCAACCGCGGCCAGATCGGATTCCACCTTGCTGAGCTGCTGCTGGTACTCGGACTGGCGGCGCTCGTTTTCCGCCTGCATTTCTGACAGCTTTTTCTTCAAGGCTTCGATATCGTCTGTGCCGTATTCCTTCCTGGTCTGTTCCTTGAGCTCTTCAAGCTGTTTTTTGGCGTTATCCAGGTTGGCCTCGGCCTGGATCTTTTTCCGGTGCAGGGTTTCATACCGCTTTTTCAGTTCCTCGATGCTCTGCTTGGTATTGCCGGATTCATTCATCTTGGATCACCTCTTTAGCCAGTTGCCGAATTTCTTCTGCCACATCTGCATCAAACTGATCCAGGTTTTTTTCCAGAAACAGCGACAGTCCCTGCCCGGTCTGGGTACGCCGGGCCTGGAGTTCGGTCAGGCCGGCGACAAAAGCCGACCCGGCTTCGGCCTCTGCCTCCTGTTCAACTGCCTCGTGAAACACGTTTTCAAACGGCTGGTGGGGCACGGTGACATGGCAGCAGCTTGCACCCGAGACATCAATGTCTACGCGCAAAGCCGCGGGTACATGCCTCCGGGCCGCATCACTTCTGGATCTGCGGCTGATATTTCCCGGAACGATCCAGCGGGTGGTACCGTTTTGCACTTCACCCAGGAACCGATGGATATGCCCGTTGATCACCAGGTCAACACCCGGTATTTCACGAACATGAATCCGACCCTGCTCCTCGTATCCCGGCATAATCGTATCATGATGGGCAAGCCATATCACAAGCGGCCGATCATCATTTGTTTCAGAGTCCTCCGTATGGATGAATTCCCCGGGCAGGCGCTGTCCCCAGGGCGTGCCGCCGATGATCACCCGCCTGCCGCCGATAATGGCCGGGTATGTACGATCTCCGTCAAGCAGCACCAAGTTCCCGGATTCGGCAATCACCCGGATGCTGTCGTCTGTGGTCAGGCTGTTTTCATGCACGTCGTGATTGCCGTATATTCCGGGGATTTCCCGGTCAAACAGGCGCATCACGGAGACCAGCAGCCAGTTGGGGTTGCTTCTGGGCAAATGGAAAAGGTCCCCCAGGATCACCGGCAGCAGACTTTCCCGGCGGGCATAGTCCAGGCACCACCGGAGCTTTTCCAGTATCCGGGCCGGGTAATCATCCTTTCGGAAACCCGGAACGCGTCCTTCCAGGTGAGGGTCACCGATGGCCAGCAGTCCCCTGTATCCGGTTTCCATAAAATCGCAGCGCATCATTGTCCCGCCTGCTCCCCGGTGCCGTGGAACTGGTCCAGGACCCGGTCTGCATCCATTGGCTGACCGCAGGTCGGGCAGATATTGTGAGCGTCAATAAAGCGGCGAAGCGCTTTTTCAGCCTCAACAAGCCGCGTTTCCGCCTCCTCCAGCTCGCCGGAACGTTTTTGCAGGCTTTTTCCGGCCTTTTCCATTGATTCAATATGCCGGCGTAACCCCGCAATGTCAATCATTTCAGGCGGCGCCGGGCAATCGGAGAGCACCCGGCCCCGGGCTGCAGCTTTGTCAACACTGGCTGAAATCCGCTGCATTTGCGAAATCAGCCCAGAGAGTCGCCCGACATCCGCCATCTCCGGCGGGGCCGGAACCCGGGAGACAGCTTTTGCAGCTTCGGATTCCTTCTTGATCCGGCGGGACTGGTAATTCATTTGCCGGATCATCCAGGCCAGCGAACCCGTTTCTGCCAGTTCCGGCGGGGGGGCCAGGGAGGCCACGGCTCCGGCCAAATCCGCATGCTTTTTGACCATGTGTTCCGTGCGGATCATGGCATCCACATGCCGGTCAAGCTCGGACAGGTGCCGGGCAAGCTGCCCGATGGCTTCATGCTCGGCTTCAAGGCCTTTGATTTGATCTTCCAGTTCGTCGAGCGGTGCCAGTGTCATAAGTCTCTGCTGGAGGCGGGCGGACTGCGAGGCCAGTCGGCTTTCCTCACTTCTGGCTTCGCGAACCCGCGCCCGGTGCCGGCCCTGCATCTCGATAAGCTTAATGGCATCCGAGGAGGAAGCAAAAAACGTGGCCCTGCGGCCCGGGGATTCATCCAGCAGGAAAATGGGTTTTTTCTGTTCTCCGAAATGGACGTCAAACGGCTCACCCTCGGTTTCCACCTGGGGCATGCGCAGCAGGTCGTGCAGGTCATCGGGCACGGCCCCGCGCAGGCGGTGCACTTCCCGGCCGTCTACCGTGTAGCTCACCGTCCCTTTTTTCCGCTTCCATTCCAGCACGTTGCCTTCCCCGGTTTCCACGATGATGCGGCATTCCTTCTGGCCGTGCCGGACCATGTAATCTCCGGAAATATTCCGGCAAAGGGTCTGCAATGCGGAAATCACGGCGGACTTGCCGGTGTTGTTTCCACCGGTGAGCACGGTCAGGCCCTTTGCAGGCTCGATCACCGTGTGCGGATGGGACATGAAATTGACAAGCTCGATTCGGCGTATCACTGGGGATCACTCTTTACCGGCCGGTATTGGCGGATTAAGGGACAGGCGAAATATAATTCAGGGCAGTTTCTTGATCAACTGATTGGCTGCTGTGAGCATGGGATCCCATACCGGGGAAAACGGCGGGGCATAGGCAAGGTCGCACTGGGCGAAATCCGCCACGCGCATGCCGCTGTGCAGGGCAACCGCCGGTGCATTCATACGGTGGGCGGCCCCGTCCGAGGAAACCATCTGTGCTCCCAGCATCCGGCCGGAATCCGTATCCCCCACTATGTTGACCCATATGGGGGCTGCCCCGGGATGCGCGTGCGCCCGGCTGCGGGACTGGATCACCACCTCTGCGGGGGAAAAACCGGTCTTTGCCGCTTGTTCGACGTTTAGCCCGGTGCGGCCGACTTCCAGGTCAAAAATCTTGAACACAGCCGTGCCGGCCACGCCCGGCAGCGCGGTGACATCGCCCTCGAGATTGTCTGCCACGGCCCACCCCCCGCGGTTGGCACGCAGGGCCAGCGGAATCCAGACCTTCTCCCCGGTAACCACGTGATATGCATCTGCACAATCGCCTGCGGAAAAAATATCCGGATCCGAGGTGCGCATATACCGGTCCACGGCAATAGCGTCCTTTACGCCCAGGGCAAGCCCGGCATCTGCGGCCAGAGAATTGTTGGGCACAACGCCCATGCCCAACAACACGACATCTCCATCAATCGAGACGTCCCCGCAAGTGGCCAGAAGCCGCCCGTTGTGCTGCTCAATGCCGCTCAAGGGACAGGATTCGTCAAGCTCGATGCCACGATCTTCGAGGTCCCGGCGCACAACTTCAGCAATCTCGCGATTATAGCCGGACAGAAATCCGCGGCTGGCCATTTTCACGTTAACCCCGAGTTCGGCAAAGGCCTCGCACATTTCCATGCCGATGTATCCCATGCCGATGATCACGGCATCGCGCACGTCGTGCGCTGCCAGGTAAGACTTGATCTTCCGGCCGTCAGAAAGGTTTTTCAGCGGCAGCACGCCCGGCAGTTCGGTGCCGGCAACATCCGGGACAATCGGCGAGGCGCCCGTGGCAATCAGCAGCTTGTCATAGGGAAATTCCAGTGTTTGGCCGCCCGGTCCGGCGGCCCGGACAACGTGCCTGTCCCGCTTGATGGATTCGGCTCGGTGGCCGGTGAGCAGGTTGATTCCCTGCTTTTCCCGGAACACCTCGGCGTTGCGTACCACCAGGTCATCTATGGGGCGTTGGGGATCGGCGATATTGTAAGGCATGCCGCAGGCGCTATAGGACACGTCCCCGGTCTGCTCCAGCACAGTGACCCGCAGATCCGGATACTGGCGCCGGGCCCTGCTGGCCGCGCTCATGCCCGCGGCATCTCCGCCTATGATCAGAAAGTTCTCCATAACTGTGCCATAAAGTATATCACTTCATTTCAGGTGACAAGCACAAATTTTATTCCTCCCGGCCGGTTTCTGCAATGTCCCCGAAGCACCCGACACATCCCCTGCAAAAATTGAATCTTCCAGCCTTTCCGCAGAGTCTGGCCGGCGGGGAAGTTTACGCATATGCCGTCCGCTGGCGCGCCCGATGCATCTGCGCAAACCACTCCGCCTCCAGCCCTGCCCCAACAACTCTACAGTTTCCTCTTCTCTCCCCGAGAAACTTCAGGATTCATAGAGTTCAACGATAAACCACCTGGTTTGCGGCACCTGAAGTCAGCCTGTGAAACTTGGCAGGGTTTTCTCTTGCGGAGATTGAAGGGCTCAGCTCGATTCGGCATCCTGAAGGGTAAACCGCCAGGCGCAGTACCATTCCTCCGGGTGATCGTCGGGCGGGCACCCGATGCACTCGGTGGCAATGCGCGAGTCAATGGAGCGGGCAAAGTAGGTATATTCCACCAGCCCGGCGGTCTTGCAGGGATAATCCGGCAGGTTTCTGCGTTTTCTGGCGGACTGGACCCGGCAGTCGTTCATCTGGAACACAAAGCTGTTTGGTCTCTCTTCCACGATCGACTGGGTGTTGACATTGGTATAGAGCCGGAATTGCAGCGCCCTTTTCAGGCCTTCCAGGCCCGCTTTTTGCGGCAGGTCCAGGGTTCTGCGGACAAAATCCGCCTCCAGCGGGGAAAACTGGGCCCAGCAGGAATCGTTGCACCGCTTGGCCTCTTCCATGCCGTAGGCATTTTCCACGGTCTGAAACCAGATGCCGTCATTTGCCAGCCAGTTGGCGCTCACGGCCTCGAGCAGCTCATAAAGCTTTTCCTTGGGCAGATCAAAAAGTACTGCCGGCAGTTCATCTTTCATTTCAAAGCCCAGCACCTTGGACAGGCGCCTGATCTGTATCGGCAGGCTGGTGGAAGTCTCCCGATCCAGCATTTCCATGGCCCGGTCATGGCCCATCTGGTGGCGGACCTCGGTAAACCAGATCACGTGATGCAAAATGAGGCGATGAAACATGGATGCCACGTAGCGGGCAAGGGCTTCTCCGGACATGTCTGATACGGATTCCAACTGAGTTTTGACATCTGATGAGCTCATAAAAACTCCTGCTGCTTGCGGAAAAAAACCTGTTTTCTCGTATCCGGTTTTTCCGGATTCGTCAATCCTGGTGCACTTCCTGAAGCCCGGCGTAAGAATCCAGCACATCCGGATTGGAAAGCGCGTCTCGGTTCGTGACCGGCTTATTTTCAATGATGTTTTTCACCGCCAGCTCCACCTTTTTCATATTCAGCGTATACGGAAGATCCGGCACCTCGAGGATCTTTGCCGGCACGTGGCGCGGAGAAGCATTCTCCCGCAAGGTTTTTTTGATCTGCTGGCGAATTTCGTCAGTCAGACGATAACCTCCTGTCATTTTGACAAACAGGATCGCCCGCACATCGCCTTTCCAGTCCTGGCCTACCACCAGGCTGTCCTCGATTTCGTCGAACTCGTTGACCCGCCGGTAGATCTCTGCGGTGCCGATACGCACCCCGCCCGGGTTGAGGGTGGCATCGGAACGGCCGTAAATCTTGACCCCCCCGTGCCCGCTGATCTCGATGTAGTCGCCGTGGCGCCAGACCCCGGGATAAACGTCAAAATAGGCGGAAACGTACTTGCTGTTTTCCGGATCGTTCCAGAAGTAAAGCGGCATGGAGGGAAAGGGCGCCGTGCAGACAAGCTCCCCCTGCCGGCCGATTACCGGCTGGCCGTTTTCGTCATAGGCCTCGACCTTCATGCCCAGCCCACGGCACTGCAGTTCTCCGGAATACACCGGCCCCATGGGGTTGCCCAGGACAAAACAGCCGTTTAAATCCGTGCCACCGGAAATGGAGGCCAGTTGCAGATCGCCCTTGACGGCGTCATACACGTATTCAAAACCCTCCTCATCCAGCGGGGAACCCGTTGACAAGAGCGCCCGCAACGGCGACAGGTCATAGTTTTCCCCGGGACGCATTCCCGTGTTTTTCAACGCGCCCAGGTATCCGGCGCTTGTGCCGAAGACCGTGATTTTCTCGTCCTGGGCCATCTGCCAGAGCGCGCCCGCATCCGGGTAAAACGGGTTGCCGTCATAGAGCACCGCGGTGGCGCCGGCGCCAAGCGCACTGGTCAGCCAGTTCCACATCATCCACCCGCAGGTGGTAAAATAAAAAACCGTGTCCTCGCGTCCCACATCCGTGTGCAGAAACATTTCCTTGAGCTGATTGACCAGGATGCCTGCGGCGCCCTGGACCATGCACTTGGGTAGTCCGGTGGTGCCGGAGGAATACATGATATACAGGGGATGACTGGCAGGAAGCTGGACAAAATCGATATCCAGCCCGGACTGATCCGACTGGAAATCGGCGATCATCCCGGAATCCCGTATCCCGGAAATATCGGGCTCGGCTTGCGTGTAGGGAACGATGAGAAAGCGCTCCACAGAAGGAATTTCCTTTGCGATCTGCTCCAGCCGGGAAATGGAGTCAACCCGCTTACCCTTGAAAAAATACCCGTCTGCTGCGAACAGCACTCGCGGTTCGATCTGCCCGAACCGGTCAAGCACCCCCTTAATCCCGAAATCCGGGGAGCAGGAAGACCAGGTGGCCCCCAGGCTTACAGCGGCCAGCATGGCAATAATGGTCTCGGGCATGTTGGGCATGTAACCCACCACCCGGTCTCCGGACCCGATGCCCATTTCCTTGAGCGATTCGGCCACCCGGGCGACCCGGTCGTAGAGGCCGGCATAGGTGAGATACACCGGGTCCTGGTTTTCACCCTTAAAGATCAGGGCAGTCTGTTCATCCCGATACCGCAGCAGATTTTCCGCAAAATTGAGCCGGGCGCCGGCAAACCACTCGGCGCCCGGCATTTTGGACAGATCATCGACCACCTGTTCATACGGCCGGGAGGCGCGAATTTCCACAAAATCCCAGACCGCGGCCCAGAATTCCGGAATCTGCGTGACCGACCACTCATACAATTCCGGGTAAGTTTGAATATTCAATCCATAACGCTTGTTTACATACGTCATAAACCGGTACATGCGGGTCTGGCGGATTCTTTCCGCAGCGGGCTGCCACAGCAATTTCGACATTATCAGTATCCTTGCAGTTTCGGATTTCGCGCTTCAAATTTTCCTTTATTACCTGGGCCGATGCTTTTCCGGCAGCTCCGCTTTGTCGCCCCATTCGCCGGGCACGAGCTGTTTTGGCGCCTCACCCTGCTTTTCCTTGAGCTCTTTGAGTCCTGGCCGGGCGAACTCCATGTGCCCCTCCTTCATGGTCCGGCCGTTGATCACCGCCTCGCTGCGAAGCCGCTGGCCCGTGGTCTTCTCCATCTGGCCTCCCAGCTTAAGGATCCGGTCCACATCATAACCATGCTCAATGCCCATCTCGTCGATTTGCACGAGCATATCCTCCAAACAGTTCAGTCCCACATAGCGCGGATCCTTGTAGTAATATTCCCCGGTGCCCGGAACCGGGCAATCATCCAGGAAATTGGCCGGCTGGCCGCCCATGCCGCCCATGGTGGCCTCGAAGTTGATAATCCCGGCCTGCAAAGACGCCAGGATGGATGCAGCTGCCATGCGCTTGGTTTCATGGAAATGCGCAATGTGAAGCCTCGGATCGGGGATTTCATCGAGAATCATGGCAAAATAACGATACACTTCCTCGGCAGATGCGCTTCCATCGTGATCTGCATGCTCGATGTCTGAAGCACCGATTTCCAGCCACCGCTTGGTAAACTCCACTGCGTCCTTCAGCTCCGTGGCCCCGGCAATGGGACTGCCCCATATCGTGCTGACCGTGCCGCACATCTTGATTCCGGCATCCGTGCATTTCTTGATACACCGCTCGGCTTCCTTCCAGTACATGGGCAGGGTCACACCGGAGTTGGCAAAGTGATGCTCCTCCTCGGTGGAGACCATCATCAGCACCCGGTCCGGGCCGATGCCTTTTTCCTTGAGCTCAATGGCCCGGTCCACGGCGGGTTCGCGGATGGTCACGGCCGTAATACTCACATCATCCGGGTTGATCCCCCTTTTGCTGCAGCGGCGCCTGAACCGCTCGCTGCGCAGATATCCCAACACCTCTTCTGCGTCCGAAAACTGGGGCAGCAGATACGGGTTGCCCAGGTTGGTCACCTCGATATGCCGGCATCCCGCAAAAATCAGCTCTTCTGCATAATAGGTCTTGGCCCGGGTGGAGATGAACTTCTCCAGGTGCTGGAACCCATCTCGAATCGTAATATCGCCGATGGTTACTTTCTTCGGCATTCTGGGAAAAATTTTCCAGTAATCATAATCCGTCATAAATCCCCTCCTGTTGTTTTTTATCATTATCTAACGATTCACCACGACGACCACGGAGCACACGAAGTTCAAAGTTGATAAGAAATTTTTTCTTCGTGTACTCCGTGACCTTCGTGTTTTTTTCGTTGTCTTTCTTAAAACCTGAAATTGCCGAAACGCGGCTCGCCGATGGGCTGCAGGGTGCTGACCTCCACTGCCATGGCCAACCAGTCCCGGATTTCGGTAAACTTCAGGGTCCGGTCGTTTAACAGGCGCGCACCGGTAAAGAACGGATGCGCCTCGCCGTCATATTTCTCCACCATCTTTTTGTAAAACGCGTCGCGCTCCTCATCAGACATGGGCCTGCCCTGGGCCTCGCGCTTTCTTTCCTCAATGGAAAGCAAAACCCCGCCCGCGCTCTTGCCGCTCATCACCGAGGTGCGTCCCCGCATGGTGTTAAACAGAAAAGTGGGCCTGTAGGCGCGGCCGCACATGCCGTAATTGGCCGCCCCGTTGTCCTGGCCGATTACAAGCTGGATCCGGGGCACCTGTGCGCAGGAAACCGCCCGGACCATGTCGGCCCCGTACTTGCCGATGCCGTTGTGCTCGGACTCGGAACCCACCATGTATCCGGGCGATGCCTGGACAAACAAAATCGGCAGCTTCTCGTAGGAACAGCGCACGATCCACTCGGCCGCCTTGCGGGCGGCTTCGTCAAATATCACGCCGATACGGTTGGCCGCGATCACGCCCATGGGAAACCCCTTGATCCGGAGCTTTCCGGTGAGGATATTGTCACTGCGGCCCATCGCGTAATTGGCCTTGTATTCCGAAAAATAGCTGTCATCTGCAATGGTCTCCAGAACCGAACGGGTATCGAGCGCCTGGCTGCCCAGAGCCGGAAGAATGTCATAAAGCCTTTCCTGGGGATACAAAGGCGGACTTTCTTCATAGCGGTGCAAATGACAGGTCTGCGGCGGCTCCAGGGACAGGATCTCGCAGACTTTGTCAATGGCCTCGTCCTGGCTTTTGCAGAAATGATCCGCCCCGCCGGAAATCTGGGTGTGCACCTTGGCGCCGCCCAGGTCCTCGGCTGAAATCACCTCTCCGGTGGCCATTTTCACCAGGGGCGGTCCGCCAAGAAACGAATACGACATCTTATCAATCATCACAGACTCGCAGGCCATGAACACGATGTAGGCCCCGCCCGCGGTATTGCCGCCCGTGGAGAGCGTGACCTGTTTTAAGCCCATGGCAGACATTCTGGCCATGTTATAGAACATGGAGCCGAAATGCTGATCATCCGGGAACACGTCGGCCTGCATGGGCAGAAACGCGCCGCCGGAATCGGCGATATACACGCAATTGAGCCCGTTTTTTTCCGCAATGGCCTGGGCACGCATGTGTTTTTTCAACGTGATGGGAAAATATGTGCCCGCCTTGACCCGGCTGTCATTTCCGAAAATCATGGTCCAGTTGCCGTAAATCCGGCCCAGGCCAGTGACCACGCCTGCACAGGGCACGTCTTCTGCCCCGGGATAATCCATTCCAAAACCCGCGATCCGGGAGAGCTCAAAAAATTCCGTCCCCGGATCGATGAGCTGGTCAATCAGATCGCGCACCGGCTTTTTGCCCTGCTCTGCCAGGCGGTCCACGGCCTTCTGCCCGCCGGGCCACAACGCCTCGTTGACCCGTTCATCGAGCTTTGCCTCTTCATTTAACCAATGCTGCCGATTGTCACTCGTATTTTCTGTCATGATCCGCCCACATCCTTGAAAAAATGAATTCGGTTTAAGTGATAATTCCAAATTTCGAAATCCGCGCAAAGCCTCCCGCCAGAAGAAAACCAATCCGGATTAAGTTGTTTTTATAATTTTCGTTTTTCTCATCCGATATGGTTTCAAATTTCGAAATTCAGATTTCGGATTTCTGCTTATGGTTTTTCATCTCCGGAAATAACCGGAACGCCTTTGCACACCGGGGAATATCTACTTCCCCTTATATACCGGTTTTCGTTTCTCCCTAAAGGCGGTCAGCCCCTCGGTGCGGTCCTCGGTGGGAATGGTGATCCAGTAGGCATTGGACTCAATTGCGAGACCGGTGTGCAGGTCGGTTTCCATGCCCGCGTCAATTGCGTATTTGGCCTGCTCTATGGCAATGGGGCCGGCCTCGCAGATGGTTTCGGCCAGTTCCACGGCCTCGTCCATGAGCCTTTCGGGCTCACAGACCCGGTTGACCAGGCCGATCTCCAGTGCTTGCTTTCCGTTTACCCGACTGCCGGTAAAAATCAGCTCCTTTGCCTTTCCCCGGCCCACCAGGCGCGGCAACCGCTGTGTGCCACCGCCTCCCGGAATAATGGCCAGCCGGGTTTCTGTCAAGCCCATGGATGCACGCTCGGAGGCGACCCGCAGGTCGCTGGCTAGGGCGATCTCGGTGCCTCCGCCCAGGGCAACTCCGTTGACCGCGGAGATCACCGGCTTGTTCAGGGATTCGATATCCGTGAGCAGATTGCGGATCGTATAAATAAATTCCTTGACCTGAATCTCGCTTAAGGTAGCGCGCTCCTTTAGGTCCGCTCCGGCGCAGAACGCCTTTTCTCCGGCTCCGGTAATGATCACCACCCGGATTTCCCGGGTAAAGCGCAGATTCTCGAACTGTGCCTTCAATGCCTGCAGCATATCAAAATTCAGCGCGTTCATCATCTCGGGCCGGTTCAACGTCAGGATTCTCACCTGGCCCCGGTCTTCTGCCAGCAGAACGTTTTCATTGTCCGACATGCCTGCCCTCCTGCATCAATATGGATTTCCCGCATGAATCATTTCGTGTTTTTGCGCTCAACACCCGACATTTCTGGCAATCACCAGGCGCTGGATTTCGGAGGTGCCTTCCCCGATATCCAGCAGCTTCTGGTCCCTGTAGAAGCGCTCGACGTTGTATTCCTTCATCAGGCCGTAGCCGCCGTGGATCTGAACGGCATTATTGGCCACCCGCCCCATGAGCTCGGAGCAGTAAAGCTTGGCCATGGCCGCCTCCTTTTGAAACGGCCGGTCCTGGTCACGCAGCCAGCAGGCCTTGTAAAGCAGATTGCGGGCGCACTCGATTTCCATTGCCGCATCGGCGAGCTTGAATGAATTCGCCTGGAACTTGGATATGGGCTTGCCGAACTGCTGGCGCTGCCGGGCATACTTCATTGCGGCCTCGTAGGCGCCCTGGGCGCCACCCAGGCCCATGGCCCCGATGGAAAGCCGGCCGCCGTCCAGGGTCTGGAGCATCTGGTGAAAGCCCTCTCCCTGCCGGCCGAGAATATTTTCCTTTGGCACACGGACATCGTCGAAATAAAGCTCGGCCGTATTCGAACTCCGCCACATCATCTTGTTGTGCATGGCCTTGGCTGTGAACCCACGGGTTCCGTGCTCCACCAGAAAGCACGTGTACTCGGGCCGGCCGTCCTCGCGCTGACCGGTCACGGTCTGAACCGTAACGCCCATGGACATTTCACAGGCGGCATTGGTGATAAAGATCTTGGACCCGTTGATCACCCACTCATTTCCGTCCTGTACAGCCGTGGTCTGGGTTCCGCCCGCATCCGATCCGGCCGTGGGCTCGGTTAAGCCAAAGCCCCACAGGGCTTCGCCCTCGCACAATTTCGGCAGGTACTTCTTTTTCTGGGCATCTGTACCGAAATAATAAAGCGGGCCGATTCCGAGCGAATTGCCGGCGGCCACGGTGGCGGCCTGGGAGCCGTCCACCCGGGCAAGCTCTTCCACCGCGATGATGTAAGAAATGTAATCCAGGGCCTGGCCGCCGTAGGGCTCGGACACGAACATGCCAAACAGCCCGATCTCCCCCATCTTACGGGTCAGTTCCGAGGAGAACGTTTCCCCGGCATCGAGATCTGCGGCAACCGGAGCGATCGCCTGTTCGGCAAACTTCCGGATTTCTTTTCGAATCATTTCCTGTTCGGTGTTTAGATCAAAATCCAAGTTTCACCTCCTTGATAAATGACCGGGCGAGATATCCCCGGGCCCCTGGGAATCAGGTATGCCATGCTCGGCAATACGGTGGTCACCGGTATAAAGACTGTTTACCCAAAAGTAACGTAAACGTTAAGTTTTGTAAAGCGTTTTTCCATACCCCTGTACCGAAAATTTTAGTCCCCCGTCTTGACACCTGCAAGTTTGTGATTAATTTGACGGTAAAAGTCAACTTCCTGATATAAAATAATAAATTACTTCAGCGGAAGCGTATGTCCGGAGGCACGGATTTTTGACCGAAAAAGGAGGAAAAGGCAATGATTACAAGAAGATTGTTTGATTTTCCGGATGCCGGATGGAGAAACCCGTTTGAGGAAATGGATCGCATGCGTCGCTACCTGGATCAGCTCATGGGCCAGACAGACACAAGGGTCGGCGTACCGCGTGCAGGGGTGTTCCCCTTGATCAATCTGACGGAAAACAAGACAGCCTACATTCTGCGAGCGGAACTGCCGGGGATTCAGACAGAAGATCTCGATATCCAGGCCACCGGCAGAAACATTACCATTAGCGGACAGCGCAAAATCGAGCCCGCCCCCAATGCCACCTATCACCGCAGGGAACGCGAATCCGGAAAGTTTTCCAGGGCAGTGACGCTGCCGGGCGATATTGACCGGGACAAAATCGAGGCGTCCCTGAAAAACGGGGGGCTCACCGTTACGGTACCAAAATCCGAAAAAGCCAAACCCAGACAGATTGAAATCAAGTCATAACCCGTTGTCACGAACCTTTTACACAAGGAGGATTCGAAATGGCAAACGAAGCGCAAAACCGGGATATGCAGGTAAAGGGCAAACAGGAAGTCACCGGCACCGCCGAACAGACCCGGCCCGGTCCGGTGTTTACCCCGCCTGTGGATATCTGCGAAGATGAAAACGTCATCAAACTCATGGCGGACATGCCGGGCGTGAAGCCGGATGATGTCAACATTGACGTGCGTGAAGACACGCTTACGCTGATTGGTGAAATTCAGCCCTACGAAGATGCTGAAGAAACCGATGTGATGATCGAGTACGAAATCGGCCAGTATTTCCGGCAATTCACGCTGCCCGAACTCATTGACCGGGAAAAAATCGACGCTCAGCTAAAAGACGGGGTGCTCACCCTGGAATTGCCGAAAGCAGAGGCTGCCAAACCCCAAAAAATCGAAATCAAAAGCGGATAGTAATCGACTGATTTTCCGGCACAGTCTAATCAAAAGCAGGCGGGGTTGTCAGTGATTATGTGATTATGTGGTTATGTTGTCAGGCGTGGAGATTCAGATGCAGAAACAAGCCGGGATGCACAATTTTTCTTAAACTTCACGGTTGATAGCAAAATGAAAGTGCACCACTTTATGGGTGCACTTTCATCCTGCATGTAAACCTTCACCACTTAATCACTGATGGCACCGTAAAAAGTCCAATATCTGCGTTACGCGCAATTTCTCAGAATTTCACGTACGGCTAAGTACGCTGCATTCTTCGAAATTGCGCAAGCCTTGATCTTGAACTTTTTTCGGCGCCATCTGAAATTAGACTTTTTACGAGAGCATCAATCACTTAAAACTCAACCATTTTTTTCTTTACAAATACCGGTATACATCCTCCAGCGTCAGATCGCATGCCAGCATCATGACCTGGATGTGATACAGGAGCTGGGAGATTTCCTCGGCGGTGCGCTGCCGGCTTTCGCATGAGGCCGCCATCCAGACCTCGCCGGCTTCCTCGAGCATCTTTTTGCCGATCGCGTGGCTACCCTCCTCCACCCGCTGCACGGTCCCGGAGGCCGGATCCCGGTCCCGGACCTTCCGGGAAAGCTCTTCAAACAATTCTTCAAATCGCTTCATACAATACCCTAGTAGTGTGAGTCCGCGTATTCCACCCAACCGCCGGCAGCCACCAGGGACCGGTCAAATTCGGATATGGCAAAGGCAATTTCGGCTTCCCGGCCGCCGCCCTGCACCGAAAGCACGCTTTTTTCCAGGTCCGCGTAAATCAACGTGTCAAATTCCGAAAACTCGTCAAAAATCCGGTCAATGGTTTCCGCGGGCAGTTCAATGGCCAGCATGCCGCAGTTAAAAATGTTCTGCCGGAATATGCGGGCAAAACTTTCGGCAATCACCATGTGTATGCCGTTTACCTCCAAGGCCCAGGGCGCATGCTCCCGCGACGAGCCGCAGCCGAAATTCGAGCGGGTCACAATTACCTGTTTTTCGACTATAGCGGATGCCGGATCAAAGCCTTCCAGATGAAGCTCCTCGAGCAGATGGGGCTGCAAGGCCTCTTTGGAAATCTCGGTGAGATACCGGGCAGGAATGATTTCATCGGTATTGATGTCCGAGCGGTCCAGAAACAGGACACTGCCGCCGAAGTTTTGCATTTTTCCCTGCCCTCGTCTTTATTTCCTGTAAAGGATGGAGTCCGTGATATGACCGGCAATTGCGGTTGCCGCAGCCGTGGCCGGACTCATCAGGTGAACGGTGCCGCCTTTGCCCATGCGGCCGTAAAAATTGCGATTCGTGGTCGAAGCGCAAACCTCGCCCTCTGCGATCACGCCGCAGCTCATGCCCAGACACGCCCCGCAGGTGGGATTGGCCACGCAAAAGCCGGCATCCATGAAGGTATGAATGATGCCTTCATCCAGGGCACGGCGATAGACTTCCGGGGTCGCCGGCGAAACAATGCCCCGCACCGAGTCGCTGATGCGGTGGCCGGAAAGCACATCTGCCGCCACCCGCAGGTCTTCGAGCCGCCCGTTGGTGCATGATCCGACATAAACCTGGTCCACTGGCGTGTCTTCCATTTCCGAGACCGGCACCACGTTGTCCGGCCGGTACCCGTAGGTCACCTGGGGGGCCAAACCGGCGGCATCAATCTCTACGATGTCGTCATATTCCGCGTCCGTATCCGGCAGAAACTTCCGGTAATTTGCCAGGGCGGCTTCCGGGGCATCGAATTCATCCCGGATAAACGGCCACAGGTAATCCACGGTGGTCATGTCCGGATAGCAAATGCCGCTGGTGGCGCCTGCTTCCACCGCCATGTTGCAGAGCGTCATGCGCGATTCCATGCTCATTGCTTCCACCGCCGGACCGGCAAACTCGATGACGCGATCCGTGGCCCCGTTGACCCCAAGGCGCCCGATAATCGACAGGATCAGGTCCTTGGCATAAACGCCTCCGGCCAGCTCGCCTGTAACCTCGATCTTCATGGAGCGCGGATAGCGAAACGCGCAAACACCCTTTAAAATCCCGACCTCCAAATCTGTGGTGCCCACGCCCGCGGCAAAGGCCCCGAAAGCCCCGTGCGTACAGGTATGCGAATCCCCCATGATAATGGTGTAACCGGGCCGGACAAAGCCGTGTTCTGGAAAAAGCGCGTGACACACACCGTTTCGGCCGATATCGAAAAAATGCTCGATATTGTGGCGCCGGGCCCAATCCCGCAGGATCTTTCCCTGCATAGCGGTTTTGGAATCCTTAGCCGGGGTCACGTGGTCGATGACCGCCTTGATCTTTGACGGATCAAAAACCCGGTCCTTTCCCCGGCGAGCCAAGTCGTTGAGGGCGACGGGCGTGGTGATCTCGTGACAGAAAACCGCATCCAGGTCCAGTACGTAAATGTCCCCGGCCGGGTTGTCTACCCGGTGCGCATCAAATATCTTTTCAGCAACGGTTTCTCCCATTCAGGACTCCCATCCGCCGATCATGTGCATGTGCAGGTGAAAAATCTCCTGTCCACCGCCTTTTTCCACATTGAAAAAAAGCCGGTATCCGGTGGAATCAACGCCCATTTTCGGGGCCATGTCCCGGGCCGCAAAAATCAGGTCTGCAAGAATCTCTCTGTCCTGCTCGGTCAGGTCATTGACGCTGCGGATATGCTGCTTGGGCACAAGCAGCAGATGTACGGGCGCCAATGGATTGATATCCTCGAAAACCACCAGCTTATCGGTTTCCATGAGAAATTCCGTGTTTGTCTCGCCGCCTGCGATCCTGCAAAACAGGCAATCCTCTGCCATATGCACCTCCATGTAAACAAGGGGGATCCGGAAATACTCAGTTGCGCCGATTGGATATTGACTCCAGGGCTTTCAGATCGACGTTCCATTTCTGCTTTTGCGTCGGGCGCTCGACCGATGCGGCCAGCTGCCGCAAAAAATTTTTCCGCGGCACCTCCCGGGCGCCCATCCATACCAGGTGACTAGTGGCGACCTGGCAATCGATCAGATCAAATCCGTTTTCCAGCATGTAATTGCACAAGGCCACCAGTGCAACCTTGGATGCATCCGTGACCCGGGTAAACATGGACTCCCCGAAAAAGCTGCCGCCCATGCATACCCCGTAAAGGCCGCCTGCCAGCTCCCCGTCGCACCAGGTCTCCACGCAATGGGCATACCCGTGTTCATGAAGCAGGCAATAGGCCTCGATCATCTCGTCGACCAGCCAGGTTTCTTCGTTGTTTTCCTTTCTTACCTGTGCACATTCGGAAATGACCCGCTCGAAAACCGTATCACTGGTGACCTCGAAAATGCCGCTGTTAATTCTTCGCCTCAGCCGGCCCGGAATGTGCACCTGTCGGGGATAGAGCACCAGGCGGGGATCCGGGCACCACCACAATATGGGGTCATAAGGGGAAAACCACGGAAAGATTCCCATCCGGTAGGCTAAAAGCAGCCTTTCCTCGCTTAAGTCCCCGCCGATGGCAAGCAGCCCGTTTCTTGCGGCATAATGGGGCGGCGGAAATGACAACTTGTCAGAAAGTCGGAATATCGGCATGATTCTCAGCTGAAATTAAACATCAGCCGGTCATCCTTTACCTTGACAAACACTTCGCCACCCTTGGTCAGCCTGCCGAACAGGATCTCGTCAGTGAGCACGTCCTTGATTTCCTTCTGAACCAGCCGGTCCAGCGGCCTTGCGCCGAAATGCGGATCATGGCCCTTTCTGGCCAGCCAGCGCCTGGCATTGGCAGACAGGGTAACCGATACCTTCTTGGCTGCCAGCTGCGGTGCCAGTTCGTCCATGAACTTGTCCACCACCATCTCCATGATTTCCATGTTCAGGGACCGGAAATTGATAATATCATCCAGCCGGTTGCGGAATTCCGGGCTGAAGAAGCTTTCCACAGCTTTTTTCCCCTTGCTGCCTGTGTCCTCGGCCTGGCTGCCGCCAAAACCGATGGTGTTGGCCGCCATTTCCCGGGCCCCTGCATTGGAAGTCATGATCAGGATCACGTTTCGGAAATCCGCAATCTTGCCGTTGTTGTCGGTCAGGGCCGCATGGTCCATGACCTGCAGCAAGATGTTGTACATGTCGATATGGGCCTTTTCGATTTCATCGAGCAGCAATACGGCGTACGGATTTTTCCGGATCTGGTCGGTGAGCAGGCCCCCCTGATCAAAGCCGATATAGCCCGGCGGTGCGCCGATCAGGCGCGCCACGGCATGTTTTTCCATGTACTCGCTCATATCAAAGCGCAGAAACTTCACACCCATGTTCTGGGCCACCTGCCTGGCCACCTCGGTCTTGCCCACGCCGGTGGGACCGGTAAATAGAAACGAGCCGATGGGCCGCTCCGGGGCGCCCAGGCCTGCGCGGGCACGTTTGACCGCAGTCACCATCGAGTGGATGGCATCGTCCTGGCCGAATATTTTCTGTTTGAGCCGGTCTTCCAGGCTGGCCAGGTTGCTCTTGTCCGAGGAGGAAACCCGGTGGGCCGGCACCCGGGAAATCTTGGAAACCACCTTTTCAATGTCATTGGGCTGGACCCGCTTTCTGCGGCTCGATCCGGCCAGGCGAAGCATGACCCCGGCTTCGTCAATCACGTCAATGGCCTTGTCCGGCAAATACCGCTCGGTCAGGTACTTGGCCGAAAGCTCGGCTGCCGCTTTCAATGCCGGTTCCGTGTAATCGATGCGGTGATGCTCCTCGTAATAGGATTTCAGTCCCTTGAGGATTCTGACCGTATCGTCTAAGGAGGGCTCCGCAATCTCGATTTTTTCAAACCTGCGCGAGAAGGCCCGGTCCTTTTCAAAATAATTCTTGAACTCCTCGTAGGTGGTCGATCCGATGCACCGCAGTTCGCCTGTCACCAGCGCGGGTTTCAGGATGTTTGAGGCATCCATCGAGCCGCTGCTCGTTGCCCCGGCCCCGACAATGGTATGGATTTCGTCAATGAACAGGATCGCGTTTTCCCGATTCTGCAACTCGGAAATCACGGATTTCAGGCGCTGCTCAAAATCGCCCCGGTACTTGGTGCCCGCCAGCAGGGCGCCGAGATCCAGGGAATAAATCCGGGCGCCTTCCAGCAAGTCGGGTATCCGGCCATCTGCAATCCGCTGGGCCAGTCCCTCGGCCATGGCGGTCTTGCCCACGCCCGGGTCACCCACAAACACGGGATTGTTCTTTCTCCGCCGGCACAGTACCTGAACGGTCCGGTCCATTTCGCCTTCCCGGCCGATTAAGGGATCGAGATTGCCGCACATGGCCCGCTCCACCAGGTCCACGGCATAGGTTTCCAGGGGATCGGCTTCTTTTTTCTTGTTCTTTTTGCCGGTGACAATGCCCGTATCGGAGTTTTCCTTAAACATTTCCCCGGATGCGCTGTGAGAGATCACATTGAGCACATCGAGCCGGGTGATGCCTTCGGCAGCCATGAAATAGGCGGCATGGGACTTGCGCTCCTCTAAAATGGAGGCCAGGATATCGCCCACGTACACGGATTCCTTTTCCGCGGACCGGGCATGATTGACCGCCCGCTGGATCACCCGCTGAAAACGGATGGTCTGCTGGAGGATATATTCGTGTGCCTCCGGCACCTTTTCGAGCTTTTCGTCGAAAAACTTTTCAAGTTCGTTCTGCATGTTTTCGACATTGCCGCCGCAGCTTTCAATTATTTCAATTCCCACGCTGTCGTGGAGAATCGCATAGAGCATGTGTTCCACGCAGACATATTCATGCCTGCGTTTTCTGGCCTCTTTGACTGCCTGGCTTAGAACAATACTCAATCCTTTGCTGATCATATGCTATACCTTTTCCATAGAACTTTTCAGCGGAAATCCTCTTTCCGTGGCAAGCTGATGTACTGTTTCAATCTTGGTTTCCGCCACTTCATACGTATACACACCGCACACCCCTTTTCCTGCCCGATGAACCCGGAGCATGATACGAGTGGCTTCTTCAAAGGATTTTTGAAAAACGTTCATCAGAAGTTCCACCACAAAATCCATGGTGGTGTAATCGTCGTTGTGGAGCAGCACCCGGTACATGGGCGGCTCCTCTGTGACCTGCCGGGTCTGTGAAATTACTTTTTCTTCTGTTCCCGGTTTGTCCTCCTGCATGGTTCCCTCGCTCCACCGAAAACATCCTTTTTAAAAAATAATTTCGCATGGATTTATATATTTCACTTTTAATATAAACACAAACGCTGCCCCTGTCAGCCCGGCTGCTGGAATTATAAAACCATTTACCCCCAAAATTCAACCCAAATTCAATACAGGCAACACAAACGCTCCAGCAAATCGCGGCAGGAAGGCAAAGCGCATTATTTCATTTAACGCCCGCAGCATTTCTTGTACTTCTTGCCGCTGCCGCAGGGACAGGGATCGTTGCGGCCGATTTTCTCGGAACTGCGCTTTTTGGGCTGGCGGGCGGCAGATGCGCCGTCTCCGTGGGAAAACGTCATTTCCTGTTCCTTGGGCTCAGCAAGGTCGGCCACGCCCTCGGAAGGCGCAATCTGGACCCGGAACAGAATCTTCAGGGTTTCCTCCTTGATCCGGTCGATCATCTCCTGGAACATGGCAAAGGCTTCCTTCTTGTACATCATCAGTGGGTCCTGCTGTGCATACCCGCGCAGGCCGATGCCTTCCTTGAGATGGTCCATGGACAGCAGATGGTCTTTCCACAGGCTGTCAACCGTCTGGAGCATGATGATGCGCTCCAGGTGCCGGAAATCGGGCTCCGGCAATATCTGTTCCTTTTCCCGGTAAGCGGCAATGGCCGCATCATATATCATATCCGAGACGTCCTCGGGCCGGCCCCCGTCGAGCTTTTCCGGCGACACGTCCGGGTTGAGGTTGAACTGGCTGAAAACCGCATCCCGAAGTCCCTTCAAATCCCACTGATCGGGCGGAACTTTTTCATCCGCATATCCCCAGGCGATCTCGTCGGCCTTCTCCCGGATCATTTCCTCAATGACCGGCTTTAAGCTCTGATCACTCAAGGCTTGCTGGCGCTGCTCATAAATTACCTCCCGCTGCTGGTTCATCACGTCATCAAAATCAAGCAGCTGCTTGCGGATATCAAAGTTGTGCCCCTCGACCTTGCTCTGAGCGTTTTCAATGGCCCGGGAAATCATATTGTGCTCAATGGGTTCACCGTCACCCATTCCCATGCGGTTCATAAATCCGGAAATGCGCTCTCCGCCGAAAATCCGGAGCAGATCGTCTTCCAGGGACAGGTAAAAACGCGACGAGCCGGGATCGCCCTGCCGGCCTGAACGGCCCCGGAGCTGGTTGTCGATCCGCCGGCTTTCGTGCCTTTCCGTACCCAGGATATGGAGCCCCCCGAGTTCAGCCACCCCCTCGCCGAGCACAATGTCCGTGCCCCGGCCGGCCATGTTGGTGGCAATCGTGACTGCGCCCTCCTGTCCGGCATTGGCGATAATTTCGGCCTCGGCCTCGTGGTTCTTGGCGTTTAAAACGTTGTGCTTGATGCCGCGCTTTTTCAGCAGGCTGCTCAAATACTCGGATACGTCAATGGAAACCGTCCCCACCAGCACAGGGCGGCCGATCCGGTGAAGCTCGATGATTTCTTCAATGGCGGCCTCGTATTTCTCCTGCTTTGTCATATAGATCATATCCGGATGGTCCACCCGGATCATGGGCTCATTGGTGGGCACAATTACCACGTCCAGATCGTATATCTTTTTGAATTCCGCTGCCTCCGTGTCCGCGGTACCCGTCATGCCCGCAAGCTTGTTATACATCCGGAAAAAATTCTGGAAGGTAATCGTGGCCAGGGTCTGATTCTCGTTTTCAATCCGGACGTTTTCTTTGGCCTCCAGGGCCTGGTGCAGTCCGTCGCTGTAGCGCCGGCCCGGCATGAGCCGTCCCGTAAACTCATCAACAATGATGACCTGCCCGTCTTTGACGATATAGTCAACGTCCCGGGTAAACAGGGCATGGGCCTTTAACGCCTGATTGACGTGGTGAAGCAGCTCGATGTTCTTGGGATCATACAGGTTTTCCACCTTGAGCAGGGTTTCGGCCTTGGCCACCCCGGCCTCGGTCAGGGCTACGGACTTGGCCTTCTCGTCCACCGTGTAGTGCTCTTCGACATTTAAATGGGGTACGATGGTGTTTGCCTGGTAATAGAGTTCGGTGGATTTTTCAGCCGGCCCGGAAATAATCAGCGGGGTGCGGGCCTCGTCAATGAGGATGCTGTCGACCTCGTCGACAATGGCAAAATTCAGATCCCGCTGAACCAGCGACTCCTTTTCAAACTTCATGTTGTCACGCAGGTAGTCAAAGCCGAACTCGTTGTTTGTCCCGTAGGTGATATCGCAGGCATAGGCCTGCTTTCGCTCCTGGTCATCCATTCCGTGAACAACGTTGCCCACGCTCATGCCCAGGAAACGATAAATCTTGCCCATCCATTCGGCATCTCGGCTGGCCAGGTAGTCGTTGACCGTGACCACGTGAGCGCCCTTGCCGCTTAAGGCATTGAGATACAAGGCAAGGGGGGCGACCAGGGTTTTTCCTTCTCCTGTTTTCATTTCCGCGATGTTGCCCTGGTGCAGCACAATGCCGCCCAGGATCTGGACGTCAAAATGGCGCATGCCAAGCGTGCGCCCGGCCGCTTCCCGGACCACGGCAAAAGCCTCGGGTAGCAGGTCCTCCAAGGTTTCGCCCGCCTGGTACCGGGACTTGAATATATTGGTCTGCTCAGCGATCTCGGCATCGGACATGGCGGAAAACCTCGGCTCGAGTTCGTTTACCGCTTCCACCGTCGGGTAAAGCTTTTTCAGCACCCGCTCGTTTCTGCTTCCGAAAAGTCTGGTTAAAAATTTGCCTGCGGCCAGTGCAGCCATATTTCAAAGCTTCCTTGCATATTGATATTTTTTATTGATTGTCGATCAGGCGAGCGTTAACCCGGGTATCGATATAATGCGTATAGTTTACCCGTTCGTCAAGTATCGCCGATGTTTTTGCACACCGGCCCGGTGCGAAAGAAAAAGCTGAAAAACCCCGCCTCATGCTCTTTCGGGGTTTTCCAGCTTCTCCAGGATATCAAAATCCGCGGAACAAAACAACTACTTTAATCCCAGCTTGAATTTCAGAGCGTTCAGGGTGTTTCGCATCAGCATGGTAATGGTCATGGGACCCACACCGCCCGGAACCGGTGTGATGGAGCCTGCGATCTCCTTGGCGGCATCAAAATCCACATCGCCGCGCAGAATCGCTACTGTCTTGCCGGTTTTCTCGCTGACCTTCTCGCCCACGCGGTTGACCCCCACGTCGATCACACAGGCGCCTTCCTTTATCCACTCCGGCTTGACCAGCCCGGGCACGCCTGCGGCCACGATCAGGATATCCGCGCGCTTGCAGTGGAATTCCAGGTCCTTTGTGCGGGTATGAACGATGGTCACCGTGGAATTGGCGCCTTCGCCCTTCTGACACATCATCATGGAAATGGGCTTGCCAACGATGTTGGAACGGCCCACCACCACGACCTCGGCACCGCTGGTTTCAACCCCGGCACGGATGATCATCTCCTGGATGCCGGCAGGCGTGCACGGCGGATACTTCACCTCGTTGCCGCCGATCATCAGCCGGCCCACGTTGACCGGATGAAAGCCGTCCACGTCCTTGTCCGGGTCAATGGCATTTAACACTTTTTTGTCATCAATGTGATCCGGCAGGGGAAGCTGGACCAGGATGCCGTGAATGGAATCGTCCTTGTTGTATTTGTCAATCAGAGCAAGCAGATCCGCCTGGGAAATGTCTTCGGGCTGGTTGTCCTGGACTTCCTTGTATCCCAGCCGCTCTGCGGTCTTGACCTTCAGAGAGACATAAGATACCGAAGCCGGGTTTTCACCCACCAGAATGGTCACCAGACCGGGCACCTGGTTGTGTTTTTCCTTGATCTGCTTGACCTCCCCGGCAATTTCCTCGAGAATCTGCTCCCGGATTTCAGTTCCCTTAATCAGTTGTGCCGTCATGTTGAAAACTCCTTTTGTTTGGGTTAAAGTGAATATACCAATTTCATTATTCGGCTTGTTCCCGGACTGCGCTTTTTTGTCCGGGTATTATCTATTCAAACCGCCTGTTATCCACCACCTTTTGGTAGGGATCAAATGTGCCCGGCTCCACCAGGCGAATGTTGACCTCCCAGCCCATGAACTCGGAAATCTCCCGGTGCAGGTGTTCAACAAAACGCCGCTGTTTTTTCATTTCGTCAAAAAAATAGGTGTCCGTGGCTTCGATGGCCACCATGAGCTGGTCCCTGTTTTCCTCCCTGTCGACCACCATCTGGAATCTGGGCTCCTCTCCGCTGACCCGGGCCAGGATCCGGCCGATCTGGTCCGGCGTAACACTGGTGCCCCGGACCACCAGCACATCATCGCACCGCTTGAATATCCGGGAAATGCGGCAATGGGTCCGGCCGCACGAACACGGGGTTCTGTCCATCCGGGTCAGATCCCCGGTCCTAAACCGGATCAGCGGAAAGGCTTCCTTTCCGATGGTGGTGATCACCAGTTCGCCTTCTTCACCCGGCGGCAGAACCTCCCCTGTTGCAGGATCAATGACTTCAGCGATGAAATGGTCCTCGGCAATGTGCAGTCCCTTTTTGGCAGGGCATTCCCATGCCACGCCCGGGCCGAAAACTTCCGTGAGTCCGTATGTATCGGATGCAGAGATAAACAGGCGGGATTCGATCTCCTGACGGGTTTTCTCGCCCCAGGGCTCTGCGCCGAAAACCCCGTATTTCAATGTCAGGCCGTGGGGATCCATGTCGAGTTCCTCCATGGCAATGATCAGGCCAAGGGCCACCGTGGGGGTGGATATCAGAACGGAAGTTTTGAAATCCCGCATGATCTTCACCTGCTCGCGCAGCTTGCCCGCGGAAATGGGAATCACTGAGGCCCCGATTACCTCGGCGCCCAGCTGGATACCGAAGGGCCCGGACATGATGCCGAAGGTCAGGGCGATCTGGACCACGTCCTCCCGGGTCACGCCGATGCCGGCCAGGTTACGGGCGGTGAGTTCGGCCCAGTTGGCCATGTCGTTGGCGGTAAAACCGATGACAACGGGCTGCTCAAAATTAAAGGCCGTGGTATGCAACCGGACCACTTCGCGCAAAGGTACGGCAAACATGTCATAAGGATAATTCCGGCTCAGGTCGCGGCGGGTTAAAAGCGGCAGCTGCTGCAGCATGTCCAGGGATGTCAGGTCCTCGGGCATGAAATCGATTCCCCGGAACAGTTTGCGGTAGTGACGCACGTTTTTATACACCCGGTTTAGTGTGGCCTGAAGGCCCTCGAGCTGAACCTGGGACAGGGTTTCCCGGTCCATGCATTCGATCTGCGCATTCCAGTATGTCATTGGTCTGCCCCCGTATCTGACGGCGGGTGATGGTTTCTATTCCCAGACTTCCCGCTGTTCGCGGCCCAGGTAGGCCCGCTTGACCTCGGGGTTGGCAAGCAGCGCCCCGGCTTCTTCCTCCAGCAGGATGCGGCCGGTTTCCATCACGTAGCCCCGGTCTGAAATGTTTAAGGCCGCCTTTGCATTCTGTTCGATCAAGAGCACGGTCAGTTTCCGCTCCTGCTGCAGCCGGGCGATCCGGGCAAATATGTCCCGGATGATCATTGGCGCAAGCCCCATGGACGGCTCATCCAAAAGCAGCATGCGCGGCCCGGACATCAGGGCCATGGCAATGGCCAGCATCTGCTGCTCGCCGCCGGATAACGTACCCGCATACTGACCGCGGCGCTGGCGGAGCACCGGAAACAGGTCCAACATTTGATCGATTTCCAATTTCAGGCGTTTTCTGCCATAATGTTTATATACGAGATGCCCGCCCAGTTCAAGGTTATCATGTACGGACATGGGGCTGAAAATCTGGCGGCCTTCCGGCACATGCGCGATACCCAGTTCCACCAGCCTTTCCGCCGGCCATCCGGTAATATCGCGGTCCTGAAAATAAATCCGGCCCTCTTTTACCGGGTGCAGGCCGCTGATTGTGCGCAAAGTGGTGGTCTTGCCAGCGCCGTTGGCCCCGATAAGGGTGACGGTCTCGCCTTCGCCAACGTGCATGGAAACGTTTTTCAGCACGCGCACAAGGCCGTAATTGCTGTTTACATTCACCAGACGAAGCATGGCTGCACAGATTAAACCCTTCTCATTTCGGCACAAACGCTGTACGTTTTTTTAATAAACGGCCTTGTTTCACCCATAAATCCGAAGCACGAAATCCGAAATTCGAAACAATGACAAAAACATGAATGTTTTAATGACAAAAACAGGGAATCTCGCCGAATGCTGTTTTTGTAATTTGGTCATTATAGATTTCGAATTTGTTTATCCCCAATGGATGCTACGCGCGGATTTCGATATTCGAATTTCGAATTTATTCTCATTCTCCCAGGTATGCGGTGATCACCTCCGGGTCCTCCTGGACCTCGCGGGGCGTACCTTCTGCCACCAGGCGGCCGAAATTCATCACCGCCACCCGGTCTGAGACTTCCATGACCAGTTCCATGTCGTGTTCCACAAGCACCACAGTGATCTGATTTTCGCGGATCCGCTGTATCAGGTCTCCCATGGCAATGGTTTCCCGGCTGTTCAAACCGGAAGCCGGTTCATCGAGCAGGAGCAGATCCGGCTCTATTGCCAGGGCGCGGGCGACCTCCACCATCCGCTGCTTGCCCAGGGGAAGCGAGCCTGCCGGCATGTCCATGGCATCGGCAAGCCCCACAAAACCTAGCCAGCTTCTGGCTTCGGCCTGGATGCGCTTTTCCTCGGGCCGCAGGAAAGCGGGCAGAAGTGCCGAGACCGTGACCCCGGCCCGCGAGCGGGCATGCCGGCCGACCATGACGTTTTCAAGCACGGTCATATCCGGAAATATCCGCACATTCTGAAAGGTGCGGCCGATTCCCAGCAATGCGATCTTATGGGGTTTTGCCCCCTGCAGCCGGGTATTTTTATAAATCATGGCACCCGAGCTGGGGGCCAGATACCCGGTGACCAGGTTGAACACCGTGGTTTTGCCCGCGCCGTTGGGGCCGATCACAGAGGTAATGGTGTCTTCCCCCACTGAAAGGCAAAGTCCATCCAGGGCCACCACACCGCCGAAAACCTTTCTCAGCCCGTCGAGCTGTAATATGGAATTATTCCCGGACAACCTGTTTCCCCCGGATCACCCGTTTAACAAGGTTCCAGACGGACTTGCCGCCTGCGATCATGCCGGCAAACAACCCCTCGGGTAAAAAAAGCATGATCACCAGCAATATGCCGCCGTATACGAGAATATCATAGTCCGGCCGGTACTGAATGCCGATGACCTGCAAATAGCCGGCGGTAAAGGAAAGCATTTCCGGAAGCAGTGAAAGCAGCAGCGCACCCACCACTGCTCCCCAGATATGATGCAGTCCGCCCACGGCCACCATGGTCACCAGCAGCACAGAGTGCATGACATCAAAAGGTCCGGGATCGATATAATTGACGTAATAGGCATACAGGCTTCCGCTGACTGAAGCGTACGCCGCGCTGACGACAAAAACCTGGACCTTGTATGCAGCCGTATTGATGCCGGCTGCGCCAGCGGCGTCCTCGCTTCCGTGAATCGCCCGCAGTCCCCGCCCCACCCGGGAGTGAATCAGGTTAAAGGCCAGATACAGGCCGATCACCACCGCCGCCCAGGCAAAGTAATAAAACCGGATATCCGAATCCAGGCGGTATCCGAACAGACTCAGCCGCGGAATGTTTAATACGCCGGCCGGACCGCCGGTGAGATTCGTGGCTGCCACGGCCACAATATGAATAATCGAGGCAAAGCCCAGCGTGGCCATGGCAAGGTAGTGGCCTTTTAAGCGCAGGGTCGGAATGCCCACGATAAAGGCAATGCCCATGGCCGCAAAAGCCCCGGCGGCCATGGCCGTCCAGGGCGACCACCCCAGCTTAGTGGTAAGCAGGCCGGAAGCATATGCGCCGATGGCGATAAACGCCCCATGACCCAGCGAGATCTGGCCGGCATATCCCATGAGCAGGGAAAGTCCGATGCAGGCCAGGCAGTTGAACGCCGCAAATATCAGCACGCCGATATAATAATCGTTGCCTACCGCATGCGGCATCACCAGCACCAGGGCAATGAGTATGCAAAATCCGATGATGTCCCTTACAACCATATCAGAATTCTTTTAACCGAACCATCTCGGAGCTGCCAAACAACCCGCCGGGGCGTACAAACAAAACCCCCAGCATGATCACCAGGGCGATGGCATCCATGTAATGCGAGGAAATATATCCGCCGGAACCGGCCTCGATTATCCCCAGCAACAGACCGGCCACTACCGCGCCCATGGAGTTGCCCAGCCCACCCATCACGGCCGCACCGAAACCCTTTAATCCCAGCAGCGCGCCCCGGGCATAATCCATCTGAATAATCGGGGTGATGATAATGCCGGCAATGGCACCAATAGCCGCAGAAAGGGCAAACGAAAGCATTACCATCCGGCGGTCATTGATTCCGGCCAGCCGGGCCGCATCCCGGTTGATGGCACATGCCCGCATGCATTTTCCGGTCATGGTGTAATTGAAAAACGCCACGTATCCAATCACCACCAAAGCCAGCATACCGATAATCCACAGGGTCTGCGGCAGGATATAGGCGCCCATGATTTCCAGGGGCGGGGCATCGGTGAAATGCCGCATGTAGTGCGAACCCTTGCCCCAGAAACACATGGCCGCGCCCTTGAGCAGAATGGAGACCGCGATGGTGATAATAATCAGGCGCAGTACCGTGGGCCGCCGGACCGGGTTAATGGTCAGGCGCTCCATGAGTATGCCCACCACGGTGACAAATACCACGGAGAGCAGAAACGCGAATACCAGGGAAAGATTTAACGCCATGGTCATGGAGACCATCATCAGGCCTCCGAGTACCACGAACTCGCCCTGGGCAAAATTGATGATGCCCGTGGCATTGTAGATCATGTTAAAGCCCATGGCCACCATGGCGTATATGGCGCCCCGCTGAATTCCCATGAACAGGAACTGGAGCATGTCGGTTGTCAGGCCGGCTTCCATTGCCTGCTAGTCCAGCACCACAAATTTGCCGTCTTTGACGGTCATCATTTCAAAAGCGGTCTTGTCCAGGCCGCAGTGATCATTTTCGGTAAACTTGAACACGCCGCCGATTCCGACAAATTCCATGCCTTCAATGGCATCCCGGATTTTTTCCGGATTGTCGCCCACTTTTTCCAGGGCCCTGGCAATAATGTGCATGGCATCATAGGCATGGCCGCCAAACGTGGTGACCTGGTCATCGAATCGCGATTCATAGGCTTCTTTGTAAGACATCAGGATTTCTTTCTGGGGATGATCCGCGGGTACGGTCTTTGCCGCCATGATCCGGCCCGCCGGAAATATGGAGCCTTCGGCTGCCTTGCCCGCTGCCTCGGCATACTTGATATTGGCAAAACCGTGGCTCTGGTACAGGGGAATATCCATTCTGAGCTGGTCCATGTTCTTGGGCACAATGGACTGGGCGGGCACGATGGACCAGTTGATCACCGCCTGGGCCCCGGAGTTGCGGATTCGGATCAGCTGCGCGGTCATGTCCGTGTCCCCGGGCGCATAAGTTTCATCCGCTACGATCTCGATGCCGTATTCATCCTTGAGCGTTTCCAGCTGCGTGCGGCCTGCATCCCCGAATCCCGTGGTGCCGGTGAGGATGCCCACTTTTTCAATGCCGTTTTGGTTCATGTGCTCGTAAATGCGTCGCGCGGCATCGCTGTCGTTCTGCCCCATCTTGAAAATCCATTTCCGCTGTTCCGGCGGGTTGGTAATGCTTGCAGCAGCCGCACAAGACAGCATGGGCACTTCGGCCTGCTGCACCACGGGGATTGCGGCAAGACTGGTACCGCTGCGCGAAGGGCCAATAATGGCGCACACGTTTTCCTTCTTGATCAGCTTCTTGATGGCATTAACAGCGCGGGTGTTGCTTCCCTGGGTGTCCTCGATGTGCAGCACCAGCTCGCGGCCGTTGATGCCGCCGGCTTCGTTGATCTGTTCGGCCACCATCTCCGCTGTATTTCGCTCGGGTTCACCGAGCCACGAGGCGCCGCCGGTGATGGCAAAGGCGCAGCCGATATGATACGGCTCCTTTTGCCCGGCATGGACAAGACCTGCACATGAAATCATAAGCGCAGTTGCAATCATTGCGGATAAAAGCCTGATTTTCACTGTCTACCCCCTCTTGTGAATGGTTACCGGTTTTCGGGCCCGCATCATGCCGGCGCCCGATCTTTGCACCCGGTTACATGCTAAGCACCTTCCGGGCCTCCAACACGTTGATATCGTTTTCCAGCATCATGTCGATGGCCTTGTCCAGGTCATCGAACCGAAAAATCAGGATGGCATGATCGCGGGATTTTTCCACAAACGCGTACATGTATTCCACGTTTAGGTCCGCATGCTCCATGATGGTAAGCAGGTTGCCCAGGGCGCCCGGAACATCGGGAATGGCCACGGCCACCACCTCTGCGGTGCGCACCAGAAAACCGTGCTCCTTTAACACGGATGCGGCCTTTTCCATATCCGAGACAATCAGGCGCAGAATGCCGAAATCCGAAGTGTCGGCCAGGGACATGGCCCGGATATTGACCCCGGCGTTGCCAAGGGCGGTGGTAATCCGGGCCAACCGGCCGGAGCGATTCTCCATGAAAACGGAAATCTGGGGAATTTTCATAATGTTTCTCCGCTTGCAGAATTGCGGCAAAAAAGCCTACACCGGAAAAGGAGCGCCTGTTAAGCCCACGGTTTCAGACAGGCCCCACATGAGGTTCATGTTCTGCACCGCCTGGCCTGCAGCTCCCTTCACCAGGTTGTCAATGGCCGACATCAGAATCAGCCGGCGATTGTCGCCATCGATGACAAAACCGATATCACAATAATTGGTGCCCCGAACGTCCCGGCTGTCCGGCGCACGCCCGTTTTGGTTCAGCCGGATAAACCGGCACCCCTCGTAATACTGCACCAAGCAGTTCCGGATTTCCTCTTCACCGGCATCCCCGACCAGGGATGCATAGATCGTAGTCTGCATGCCGCGGCTCATGGGCACCAGGTGCGGCACGAAACTGATGTTAACGGACTTTCCGGCAACCCGGCTTAAAATCTCCTCCATTTCGGGTTCATGCCGGTGGGCCGCCACCTTGTATGCCTTGAAGGACTCTGTGACCTCGCAGAAATGGGTTGTCAGGCCCGGGGCCCGCCCCGCACCGCTGACCCCGGACTTGGCATCTACAATAATCGTGGCGGGATCGACCAGCCCGGCTTCCAGCAGGGGCACCAGGGGAAGCAGCACGCTGGTGGGATAACACCCCGGGTTGCCCACCAGCCGGGCCCGGCCGATTTCATCCGCAAAAACCTCGCAGAGTCCGTATACCGATTCGGCCAGCAATTGCCTGGCGGAATGGGCCTGGTAGGCGGTCTCATACAGGGCCGGGTCCCTGAAACGGAAATCCGCGGAAAGATCCACCACCTTCCGGCCGCCTTCGATGAGCCCGGGAATGATCTCCATGGGCAGCTTGTGGGGCAGTGCGGTAAATACAATATCCGCGCGCTCGCAGACCGAATCCGGATCAAAGGTTTCCAGCTCCCGGGTGATCACCCTGGACATGGCCGGATATATGCTGTCAAAAGGCACGCCCGCATACTGCCGCGAGGTCAGCACAGTTAAAACCACCTCCGGGTGTCCGGCCAGAATCCGCACCAACTCGGCACCGGCATAGCCGGTTGCGCCCGCCACGGCCGCTCTGATCATTAATCCTCCTGCTGTTATTAAAAGAAAAGCGAAATATCAAAGGATACTCGAAATCTAGTACAGATAGCAAAGCTTTAATACAAATTCAAGGCGTTTCAATTCCGGCTTCCCGGGATCGGTATCAAGCCCGATCCCGGGCCCAATTTCGATACTGAAGGAACCACTCCGGTTTCAGGCGTCTGACGGAATATCCCCGGCCCGCGCGCCGGTTGGCGCAAAATCTTCGTAAAGGTTCATGCCGGGGATAAAATCCATCATCTGCCAATCCCCGTCAATAATCTCCAGGGGATTCATGAACCGGTTGCGATCCAGACCGTTTAACAGTTGCCAATCCAGGGTTTCCAGCGAAGGAAGGCTGTGAACATCCATCATGGTGAGATGCAGGTGCGGGGGCAGCACCTTGTTTGCATGCGGGGGTGCGATTGTGGCAAACGCCTGACCCGCGGACAGATTCCGTCCTCTGCAAAGATCTGCATCCGGCCGGAGGTGCGCATACAGGACAAAAAACGGCCCTTCAAGATCATCAGGCTGATGCGCCAGGATCACCGTGCTTCCCAAAAAATCCGGGATGATTTCGGACACCTGCCCGTTGAATGCCGAAGGGATCCGGGTGGTTTCATCCAGACGAAAACGGTTGCCGCAGGCATCGCCCAAAAAGCAAATATCCAGGCCTTCGTGGGACTGGTCCCGCATCCCGCCCCGGCCCCACCACTTCTGCCGGCTTTCAAAAAGCATGCCCGGGAAAAAAAGCAGACTGCCGTACCCAAGGGTTTTTCCGAGCTGATTTGCCGAAACCAGGGACTGATAAAGACAGCCTTTTGGGGCAGGAAAACAATTGCGGTACATGCGCCCTACCCCGGCTGGCCGGAAAGGCCCAGGTAGCGCCTGGCTTCCCGGTTTTCGCCCTGCTTTTCATAAATCCGGCCGATGTACTGGTAATAGACCCCGCGGTGATCCGGATCCTCGCGAATCAGGCTAAAAAACAGGTCCAGAAGCTTACCTGAAACTTCCCCGCTTTCGAAGCTTAACTCGGCAAAACGCCGCTTGATAAAAGGATCTATCGCCGCATTGCACGCAGTGCACTGGTTCATGAGTTGCGCATACAACTCCCGCGCATAATCGATCTGCCCGGCGGCCTCGGCGGTTTTGGCCAGCGCCCGGGTGACGATTTCATCACTGCCGTGGGTGTCGGCATATTCCTGGAAAGCCTCGTTTGCACCTTTCATATCTCCGGCCTGGAACCGGGTTTCCCCGGTCAGCATCAGCATGGACGGGCTATGGCGGATCTCTTCGGGCGCGGATGCCAGCAAATCGCTGGCCTGGGAAACCTCGCCGGCTTCCCAGTAAATCTCGCAGAGGAGTTGATAGGCGCGGATTTCCGAGGGATTTTCTTCAATATAAGACTCCAGCAGTTCACGCCCCCTGGCGTGTTCTTCTGTATGCAGGTATGCTGTTGCCAGCTCCAGGGGAATCAGGGTGGTTTGGCCCTGGTTTTCCGCCATGGCCCGGGTCAGTTCACCTACTGCCCGGTCGAAATCTCCCCGGTTTAACGCCGCATAGCCGCGCGCAAACGAATCCCCGTAGCTTTGGTATGCTTCTGCCACTTGCTGGGGAAGGGCGTTGCAAAGCACAGAGAACATCTCTTCGTCGTCGACATCCGCAGCAGCGGTCTCTTCTTCCTGCGCAAAATCCGGTACCCGGGATTCGGATTGCGGCGGACTTTGGGTTTCGGCTTGCGGCGACGGTCTTACCAGCCGGGCCAGCTCCTGCTCGATTTTCCGTCGGGTATTCTCGTGCATGGCCAGTCCAAGGGCCAGTTCATAGAGCTCTTCGGCCTGCTCCACGTCACCGGCTTGGGCCAGCGCCCGCGCATTGTCTATATGCTCTGCTGCCAGAGACTCGCCGGCAGAATTGAATTTCTCGGTAATGCGGTCAACCAGATGCGTTTTTTCCGGAAAGTGCGTTTCGATCTTATGGAGCGCCTTTTCAAATTCAATCCGGGCATCGCCGAAAATCCCCTGCCTGGCAAATGCATCTCCTTTTTCTTCATGGGCTTCCGGGGATTTCCCGGCAAACATGCGAAGCAGTCCCATTTTCGTCCTCTTTGAATATCGTTTGTATCAAGGCTTCGGCACGGGTTCCGGAGCCCGGAGGTGATAGAGGTGGCTGCGGGCGGCATTGACCCCCTGTTCAAATCCTTCCAGGATTTTATCTTCTCCCCGGGTCAGCCGGTTTACCCTGAAATCCGCGGGCGGATAAATCACGTCAATCTCATCGTGATCCTGCTCCAGCTCGTCGAGCAGCCGGTTATACCTGCTGTAATGCTCCTCGAGGGCGGCAAGCAGGTATTGGTATTGATCCTCCTTATAATAGGATTCATAAAGCCGCTTGACCCAGAAAGACTCCCCCACTTTCCGGTAACCCCGCGGACGGGTGGTCACCACCAGGATGTCGCGCTCTGAAAACCCCATTTCCAGGGCCTTTTTATACGGCAGCGGATCGCATACGCTGCCATCGATCAGCATATCTTCTTTATACGGCACGAAATTGCGGTATAAAAAGGGAATGGCCGCCGAGGCCTTCAACGCCCGGGGAATATCATCGTAGTGGGTATTGAGGTACATCGGCTGAAGGGGGGCGTGCTGGTAAAAACCCGTTGTGACAATGATCACGGGGCACGCGGTGGTGCGCAGCCGCCGCAGATTCAGGGAGCCTTCCTGTTCAATGAATCTGTCCACCATCCAGTCCAGGTTCAGGATATGCTTTTCCGGCCGGAAAATGTTGGTCATGCGGATAAAACGGCCTGAGAGCAGCTCTGAAAAAAAGCCATCCCGCGCCAGATGAATCTGACGGGCCCCATATGCAGCCCCGATAAGCGCACCCGCCGAAGTTCCGATAATCGCCCGCCAGGGTAAATACCCCCTGTCCATGAATGCCTGCAAAACCCCGACCAGGAAAACCCCGCGCATTCCCCCGCCCTCGAGCACCAGCACCTTTTTCGGGGGGAACCCCTTGATCCGGGCCTGAACAGATCGATAATGAGAGAGCACCCTGGAAATAAAGTTCATTGTCTCGCCCCGTCACAAGTCCACGGTAAAATAAAACCCCTGATTTCCGCGCTGTAATAGAATCACCACGGAATCCTTCCAGCGATACTTGATTATGGCATCGTAAAACGCCTGGATATCCCCGGTCCGGATTTCATCGATTTTCCGGATCACATCGCCGGGTTCTGCCCCGATCCTGCCAAGTTTTGACTGCGAGTCAACCTCAGAGATAATCACACCGGAATCTGCAGATATCCGCCCGTCAAAGCGGGACTTTTCCGAAATATCCACCACATCGATACCCAGCAGCCGCCGGGCCAGTCTCGGCGCCAGGCGCTCGGGAAACAGTTTGGCTTTGACATCGACCTGTTTTTGCGTGCCTTTTTGCCGCACCTTGACGCGGATACGGTCGCCCTTGCCAAATCCCCGCATGGCCGCTTTGTAATCGGATATCGATTTAATGGGCTCTCCGTGGATGGAAAGCACGATGTCGCCCTCCCGGATGCCGGCCTGATCCGCCGGGCTGTCCGGAGCCACGTTCTGCACGGCAACGCCGGTGCCGGTCTCCAGGTCAAAGTAGTCGGCCATGTTTCTGTCCAGATCCTGGACGAACAATCCGATCCATGCATGTATTACCTCGCCGTATGCAATCAAATCGGAGACGATTTTCCGGGCCCGGTTGATGGGGATGGCAAAGCCGATGCCCTCGGCATTACGATATATTGCCGTATTGACACCTATGAGTTCACCGTTGATGTTCAGCAGCGGCCCGCCGCTGTTGCCCGGATTAATGGAGGCATCCGTCTGGATAAAATCACGAAAAACCCGATCCTCGGCTTTGAAACTGCGGTTGACAGCACTGATCACGCCGGTGGTCACGGTGTGGGAAAACCCGAAGGGGTTGCCGATGGCGATCACGGTCTCGCCGATCATCAAATCATCCGAGTTCCCCATTTCAATGGCCGGAAGCGGCTCCTTTGTTTCAATCTGCAAAACCGCCAGGTCGGATTCGGGATCGGCGCCCACGATTTCGGCAGAAAACTCGCGGCCGTCTTTTAACACCGCACTGACTTTGCCGCTTTTGACGATCACGTGGGAGTTGGTCAGGATGTATCCGTGCTCGCCGTCGATGATCACCCCGGAACCCAGGCTGTTTAGCTCGCGCTTGCGCTCCGGGCCGGAGTCGAAAAAATCCCTGAAAAAATCGTCCATGCCAAAACGCGCAAACGGGTGGCGCCGGTAGCGAACCTCGTATTGCGTGCTGATATTGACCACGGCGGGGCTGACCTTTTTAACCGCCTGAACCACCGCGCTTTTTCTTTCGTAGCGTTTTTCCGCTGAAGCCTGCGGCACCCATACAAGTACTGCAACCAGCAGTGCCGCCGCCATGGCCCGGAAAATTGGCTTTGCCTGCATCGGCTTCCTTTCCATTGAATACGTCACCGGATCAAAAACATCAATTGTGACAGTTTCGTAAAAAGCTGTTTATCCCGCCAGGGCGGTATTTTTGCAACAAAGGAAATCCGTAAGCGCCTTGGCTGATCGGCGACGCGAAAAAGGCGTTTCCTTGGAAGTCAATTTGAGATGGCAAAGTAAAAGTTCAAGATCAAGGCGCGCAAATCCCGAGGAATACAGCGTAGTTCATCGTACGTGAAATTCCGCAGGGATGCAGTGCAACGCAGATATTGGACTCCCAAGGAAATCCTTTTTTGGCGCTCTCACGAAATTGCACTTCGTTGCCCTGGCGGCGGTGCGGAAAAATGGGTTTCCGAGCGAAAATTGAGTCTCCAGGAGGCTCCTGGAGCGAGGAAACTCCTCTTTCGCGCCGCCGATCAGCCAAGGAGCTTACCGATTTTCTTTCTGCAAAAATACCGCCCTGGCGGGATAAACAGCTTTTTACAAAGCCATCAATTTTGCGTTCAGACATTATCTATAATACAGGATCGCCCGTTATTGAAAGTATAAAATTGGTTTATCCGGACATTCGGACTGTGATAGAAAGGATAAAAGCAGAGCAGCAAAGGAAAAGCGTTATGTCAACCATCCGCCAGCAGATCATAGAACTGCTTGAACACGACCCGGCAGAGGCCAGGGAAATTTCCGGGGAAATCGGGATCAGCGAAAAAGAAGTCTACGAGCACCTTCCCCATATTGCCAGAAGCCTGCCCAGGCAGGGGAAAAAGCTCAACACACAGCCGGCCAGGTGCATTGTCTGCGGATACGCATTTAAGAGACGCCAGCGGTTCACCCCGCCCGGGCGCTGTCCCCTGTGCAAAAGCGAACGGATTGAAAACCCCAGGTTCAGCGTGAAATAAACTACAGCATTGTCAGCAGATCTTTTAATTCCGCCAGTGCAATGGGCACGACAAAACTTTTTCCGATGCCTTCCAGCAGCACGAAATGGATTGCGTCATTGCGGCGTTTTTTATCCCTGGCCAGGGCGTCAACCACGGCTTCGGAGTCTGCAGGCATAAACACCGGCAGGCCCAGGCGCGCCAGCAGACCTTCAAGTCGCCCTGCTTCGGAAGCGGGCATATACCCCTTTTTGACAGAAAGCCGGGCCGCGGCAGCCATGCCGATGCTGACCGCGGCCCCGTGGCTCAGCCCGGCGGTTTTCTCAATGGCATGGCCCAGGGTGTGACCGAAATTCAGCTTCCGCCGCTCATCCTGCTCCCGCTCGTCGCGGTTGACAATATCGGCCTTGATGGCCACGGATTCATACACGATACGCGCCAGCAGCGCCGGGTCCCGGGCCAGGGCTTCATCCGCGCGGGCTTCCAGTAATTCAAAAAATGCTGAATCCGCAATCGCAGCATGCTTGACAATCTCGGCAAACCCGTCTGCAATTGCGGCCCCGGAAAGCGTCTGCAGCATCTCCGGGTCGCAAAGCACGAACCCGGGCTGGTTGAATACGCCAACCATATTTTTGTATCCGTCGAAATTGACCCCGGTTTTGCCGCCCACGCTGGCATCCACCTGGGCCAGCAGGGTGGTGGCAACGTTTGCAAAGCCCACCCCCCGCAGATAGGTTGCAGCCACAAATCCGGTGATATCGCACACAATGCCGCCGCCCACACCAAGCAGAAAGACGCCGCGATCCGCCTCCATTTCAATTAAGCGACGATAAATAAATGATGCAGTCTCAAGTGTCTTGCCGGCTTCGCCCGTGCCGATGACAATTCTCTCGCCTGCCGGCAGCCGGTCCCCGTAAAGCTGCGCGACAATCTCGTCTGTGATGATCACCAATCTTGCGCCCGCGGGCAGATACCCGTAAACGTGATCCAGCCGCTCGCCCACCAGGATTTTCGATTTACCGGCTTGCCCGGTAATCTCAAACTGTTTCACCTGAGCCTCCCCTGTCCAGGCTTTCATCACAAATGTCGTAAATGGCGCGAATCTGCCGGCACAACCCTTCAAACTGCTCCGGATAAAGGGACTGACCGCCGTCGCACAAGGCGAAATCCGGTGTGCTGTGGACCTCCACCATTAATCCGTGCGCGCCCGCTGCGGCCGCCCCCCGGCTCAATGGCAGCACCTGATCGCGGTAACCGGCCGCATGGCTCGGATCCACGATGATCGGCAGGTGACTTTCCCGGCGAACCACGGGAATTGCGGAAAAATCCAGGGTATTTCGACTGTGGCGCACAAAGGTCCGCAGCCCGCGCTCGCAGAGAATAATGTTTTGATTTCCCTCTGAGAGAATGTATTCTGCTGCCATGAGCCACTCGTCCACCGTGGCGGACATGCCCCGCTTGAGCAGAATCGGCTTTTTGGCTTCGCCCGCGCGCCTGAGAAGGCTGAAATTCTGCATGTTCCGTGTGCCGATCTGCACGATATCCGCATACTGCTCCACCACGTCAAAATGTTCCAGATCCAGCACTTCCGTAACCACCGGCATGCCATATACTTCCCGTACTTTGGCCAAAATTTTGAGCCCTTCTTCTTCAAGTCCCTGAAAAGCATAGGGAGAGGTCCGGGGTTTATACGCACCGCCCCGGAAAATCTGCGCCCCCGCCTTTTTCACATGCTCGGCCGTGGACATGGTCTGCTCCCGGCTCTCCACTGCACACGGTCCGGCAATGATAACCCGGTTTTCGCCGCCGATTTTCACATTGCCCACCCGGATTACCGTATCATGCGGATGCACCTCACGGCTTACCAGCTTATACGGACGGGTTACCGGAATGGCATCCTTGACGCCGGGCATATCTTGAAATCCCGAGGGATCAATGGGTCCCTTATTGAACAGGACCCCTATGGAAACACGTTCTCCGCCGGGAATGGACCGTGCCGAACATCCCCTTTCTTCCACGGCCCGGATCACGGCATCGATCTGCTCCCGCGTGGCGTCCTGCCGCATGACAATCAGCATGATGATTCCCTCCCGCTATTGATTCGTTGTGGTTGTCGTAAACGGAATCGTATCCATAAAAAAAAAAACCGTGAAGCCCGGCGGGGCCCCACGGTTTTTTTACCGCTTTTGGTTTATGCCGGTGGCGTCAGTGCGGCACCGGGCAAAGGGCATACCCCGCCTGCTCGGCCTTGCGGCGCCAGCACCAGAAAAACGCTTCCGGAAAATTTTGCGGACCATGATATGATATGCCCATGATTCGGCAATTCCTGCGTATAAACAAAAAAATCACGGTAACCATCCCTTTCTGCCGGCATACTTAAGTAAAAATCCGCGCAAGGTCAAGCAAAAATTCACCAAAGTATTTGCAATATCTTGACAAAAATCGAAAAATCATTTACATAAAACAAAACAGGCCGGAATTCCCGTCAACGATTGCAACCCATTTTATAACGAAACAGGGGCATGGCATGAAAACACAAATCAAAAAATCCAGTAAATACGTGATTACAGCGGCTTGGTGTATTGCCGCAGTACTCGTGTGCGGGGCGGTTGCCCATGCCGGCATAGAGGAAAACATCGTAAAGACCGAAACCGGATTTTATTACACGGTGCAGAAAGGCGATACACTGTGGGACCTGTCACAAAAGTTTTCCGACTCCCCCTGGCAGTGGCCCGATCTGTGGCACTACAATCCGGAGATTGAAAATCCGCACTGGATATACCCCGGCCAGCGGATCCGGATCTACAGAAAGACCTTTTACGGGGAAACCGATAAAGAAGAAGAAAAAGAAGCGCCCCGGCCGGAACCCAAAAAATTTCTCACCTATTCCAAGATCAATCGCGTCGGATTCATCCGGGAGCAGGAAGTCAACCCCAGGGGCGTCTTGTTTCAGGCAAGGCACAGCCAGAAATTAATCAGCGACAACGATAAGGTCTATTTTGAACCCGTACCCGGTGCAAACCTGGAAAAAGGGTATCATTACCTTCTCTACCGCACCCGGAGCCCCATCCGGGACCCGGAAACCAGCAAATATATCGGGGTGCAACACCTTCTCACCGGTATTGTGGAAGTCACCGAACTAGAGAAAGATCTTGGGGTTGGCCGAATTGTTGTGGCGTTTCGCGATATCCAGGAAGACGACAAGATCATGCCGTTTATGCCCCGGCCGCAGAAAATGGCGCTCAAACCCGGAATTGCGGGAATAGAGGGAAAGATTATCAAGTCGGAAGATGACTGGAAAGCCTTTGGCGATCAATTCATTGCCTTTATTGACAAAGGCAGCGATCACGGCATTGAAGTGGGCCAGCAGTACAAGGTTCTGTGCCGGATCATGAAAAACTCTGCCAGCTCTTCGGAAGAAATCAAACACGAGGAAGTGGGTTCGCTGGTTGTACTGCACACGGAGGATCAGACCGCAACCACGCTGATAACCAATTCAGAACAAGAACTCAGCGCCGGGATGCCCATCCAGGCAATGCGTTAAAGAATTAATATCCCGTTAAAATTCATTTCAGCACAGGCAGGGCGCACATCATCAATGCACTCTGCCTGTGCTGAAACTTTTTACACCCATCCTTGTGATCACGGCTACGATGCCCTGACAGCCGCCCTGGTACAGGACAACAGACGGCTTCATTGCATCCGCCGCGGAGGAAGCGCCAACCGGATTGATCCGGCAATACCGGCGAGTTAATCGGATTGCTTGTCAACTTTGGCATTGTAGACTTCCACCTCCTTTTCATAGGCTTCGGCCCTTTTTCGATAATCGTCAATGCGTTTATTCAGCTTATCCACCTTCTCCGAATATTCCTGTGCTTTCTTTTTGGAGGTAAATTTTTCCGGCCTATTATTCATCAGCCGCTCTTTTTCCACCTGAAGCTGTTCGTATTCTTCCTGTAATTTTTCCTTCCGGGCTTTCAGCTTTTTGGCTTTTTCTGAAAGATTCGAAGCTTCTTCTTCATCCGCAGCGCCGGCTTTCCCGTCTTCGGACGGCTTATCGGATTTCTGCTGATCCGGGGCGGATTTTCCGGCCTGTTCCGAGGTCTGTTGCACGCTCCGGATCTCGGGTCTGCTTTCCACGTTTTGTCTATACGCTTCCGGAATATTGCCATAGTCATCGGTATAATGGGTCCTGCCCTCTGAATCCGTATATTGATATACTCCGGCATATCCATGGGCTGCAAAAAGCAGTACGCACATTAACATACCTGATACAATCAATCTCATGGAAAACCTCCTTTGGGGGATTGAGGCCGGCACCCTGCAAGAAATAATAAATCAGAATATCCGTCTTTGCCGGCGGCATCGAAAGAAAAACCCTTTAAGCATTTTTTTACGATATGATCCTAACTTTCCTGCCGCATAAAATCAAACGGTAAAATTGCACGGTTTTCCGGCATAACAATGAATGATTTTACCGGGTAAAATATTGCACGGCGTTCTCAAAAATCCGGACGCCGGTAACGTGTAAACCCTCTGCCTGCACGTGCCCGATGGATGATTGTTTAATTAAGGGCCAGTCCGGATGGTTGGCGGGATGGTTGAAGGCTTCGGGGTGGGGCATCAGGCCGAAGACGCGGCCGGTGGGGTCGCATATGCCAGCCATGTCCTGTATGGAGCCGTTGGGGTTGGCGGGAAACCGGCCTTGTGCCGGGGTTCCTTCCCGGGTGGCGTATCTGCAGACCACTTGGTTTTGCTGTACCAGGCGGTCTATTATCGGGTCATCTGCTATAAGCTTGCCTTCCCCGTGGCGTACTGGCAGTTCCAGGTGATCGATGCCTTTTGTAAATACGCAGGGAGATGCCTGGTTGATCTGCAGATGCACCCAGTCGTCTCTGAAGTTTCCGCAGTCATTGTGGGTCAGGGCAACGGATCGGTCCTTGTAATTGCCGTCAAACCCGGGAAGAAGGCCCAGGTTGACAAGGGTCTGGAACCCGTTGCAGATCCCCAGCACCAGGTTGCCGCTGTCAATGAATTCCAGGAGTTTGTCGCCTGCGTTCTTCTTCATGCGAACGGCCTGAATCACGCCGGCGCCGTGGTCGTCTCCCCAGGAAAAGCCGCCGATAAAAACCATGATCTGAAAATCATCCAGGGCCACCGCACCCGAAATCACGTCGTTGATATGCACGCATCTGGCCCGGGCGCCGGCCAGTTCGCAGGCATGGGCGGTTTCCACGTCGCAGTTCAGGCCGTATCCGGTCAGCACCAGGGCGTTGATGCTGCTGTCTGTAAAATTTGAAGCCATCTTGTCCTTTTTCCGGCTATATCAGGTTCTCAAATGGTTGTTTCCAGGCGGATTTGAGATCTGCCACCGGCACTGCTGCCAGGGCGCGTCCCCGGCATGTGATTTCAAACCCGGAAGATTCAGTGACCTCGCCGATGCATGCATGGGGGTGATTTTTCAACAGGGACTCGAATTCCGCCCGGTTTTCCGGGCAAACAGCGGCAATAAACCGGCCCGGTGTTTCTGAAAACAGCAGGCGGTCGGCCCGAAGATCCTGCTGTGCCGGAATGCGGTCCAGATCCGCGCTCAACCCGAGATTGCCGGCCATGGCGCACAGGGCCAAGTGTACGCCCAGGCCGCCCCGGTATATCCCGTGTACGGATGTGACCAGCCCACGACAAATCGCCCGGTGCAGATCCCGGTACATGGGCAGATATATTTCGGGTTCGGCGTGCGGGACGTTGCAGCCAATGTATCCGAACCGGTCGTAGTATTCCGAGGCGCCGAGTTCGTCTTTTGTTTCTCCCAGCACATAAACCAGATCGCCCGGAAACTTCGCATCCATGGTCACGCAGCAGTCAATGTCCGCGATCACGCTGGTGGCAGAAAACTGCATGGTTTCCAGCGCTGAAAGCTTGTGGGTTTCGCCGTACGCACCGGGCAAATGACCGTCCACGTACATGCTGTCCTTGCCGGAAAGCAGCGGGATGCCAAAGGCCATGCAGGTATCTGACAGCGCACGGCAGGAGCGCACCAGTTGGGCGGCCTTGAACTTTCCGTCCGGGTTGCCTTTTGGATCGTATTGAATATTGGGCCAGCAGAAGTTGTCCACCCCGCCGATATTCCCAGGATCGCCGCCCACTGCCACCAGGCGACGCACCGCCTCGTCAATGGTGCATGCGGTCATGTAATAGGCATCAATTGCCGAATAAAGCGGCAGCAGCGCCTGGGAAAAGGCGAGCCCGCGATCGGAGGCAAGCACCGGCCGGAGAACCGTTGCATCGCTGTTGACATCCCGGTCTCTTCCGACCAGCGGCTTGATTACACTGGTGCCCTGGACCTCGTGGTCGTACTGGCGGACAATCCACTCCCTGGAGCAGATATTGGGCCGGGCCAGCATATCTTTCAACAGTCCGGCATAATCCGCAGGCTCGCCAAGCACGGGTTCATGCAGTCCACGCATCTTCGGCGGAGACCATCGCGCCTCAAACTCCCACTGGGGAAAGCCCCGGGTGAGAAAATCCATGTTGATATACGCACAGGTTTCGCCGCCGTATGTTATATGCAATTTTCCGGAATCCGTGTACTGTCCGATCACCGTGCTTTCCACCGCGTGTTTCTCGGACAGTTCGAAAAAACGCGCCGCATCATCCGGGTGCACGGACACGGTCATGCGCTCTTGGGACTCGGAAACCCAGATTTCCCACTGGTCAAGGCCGGCGTATTTCAAAGGCACGCGGTCGAGCTGTACTTCGCAGCCCCCGGAAAACCGGGCGGATTCGCCCACCGAGGAAGACAGCCCCCCGCCGCCGTTATCCGTGATAAACCGAATCAGGCCCTCGTCCCGGGCCTGGAGCAGAAAATCGTGCATCTTTTTCTGGGTGTAGGGGTCGCCGATCTGCACATGCCCGGCGGGCGTGCTTTCGGAAAAAATCTCCGAGGATGCGGTCACCCCGTGGATGCCGTCTTTCCCCACCCGGCCGCCGCACATCAGGGTCAGTTCCCCGGGCGAAGTGGTTTTCTGCTCTGCAGGCGTTCCTGCAACCGCTGCGGGCATCATCCCCACTGCGGTCACAAATACCAAGCACTTGCCCATGTAGCCGTGATGGAATGTCACCTGGCCGAAAGGCGTCGGGATGCCGCTCTTGTTGCCCCCGTCGCGCACGCCCTCGATCACGCCGTCGAGCAGCCGCCGGGGATGCAGTTTGGGCTTGAGCTCTCCGGTGTAGTCCCGGTCGCCCACGCAAAATCCATAACTGCCCATGATCAGGCGCGATCCCTTGCCGGTGCCCAGCGGATCGCGGTATACGCCCACGATACCGGTAATGGCACCGCCGTAGGCCTCCATGTTGGACGGCGAGTTGTGGGTCTCGCCGGTGATCACGTAATAGTGGTTTTCATCAAATCGCCCGACCCCGGCATTGTCCCAGAGCACGGAGACCACCCAGTCCTTTTGCTCCTGGAGACGGCGCGTGGGGGCCTCGATAAAGGTCTTAAACAGGTTGTCTATGGTCTCTGCCTGCCCGGTTTCCAGGTCCCTGTAATAAAAACGGCCCTGGAAGGTGTTGTGATTGCAGTGATCGCTTCTGGCCTGGGAGATGTATTCGAGCTCCACGTCCGTGGGGGCTTCCAGCCCCATGGCCCTTCTTTCGGCCTGCACCCCGGGCTCCAGGAAATAATTGCGGATCACGGGGATGTCGTTGGCATTGAGCGCCAGGTTGCGCGCATCGCTGATCTCCCGCAGGGCCTGATCCGAATCAATGGGAATGGTGGTCACCGTGGGGGTGTGGTCCAACTGTACCTTGGGGATGATGATGCCCACGCCCGTGTCCGGGTCCCATTCTTCTGCGCCATACACCCGGACCTGCTGGATGATGTCGTTTGACAGGAGTTCTTTTGCAATGATTCCCGCTTCCTGCCGGCTCAAACCCCCGCCGCGGATGCAGAAGCGCCTGGAGGTGTACACGCCCTGCTCGGACTCAAAACTCATGCCCAGCACATCCGCCATGGCCTCGACAGCCGTGTGCCCGGCATTGTCCTTGACCCCGGGGCGATAGCCCACCCAGATGCACCAGTCAAAGGAAAGATCCAGGGGCCGAAAATCGGAAATTTGGGTGACCGGGTTGGTAAAAATTTCTGTGCGCAAGGTTTCGAGCTGATCCGGGGAAAGATCCGCGTCAATGGTGACGATATGAACTGTCCGGATCGCCTCCGGGCAGATATTGAAATAGGTTCGGGCCTTGCTTTGGATTCCTGCGCCTTCGGCGTCAAAAAGCTCCGGTTTCAGGGCAATTTCCAGGCGATGCGGCATAATTTCACTCGGATACGATTCTCATGATATCATTGTAAAAAACAAACACCATCAGCAGCATCAGCAGAAAAATGCCGATCTGCGTGGCGATTTCCCGGGCCCGCAAAGACACGGGGCGGCCCGTGACCGCCTCGATGGAAAAAAACATCAGATGGCCGCCGTCTAACACCGGCACGGGAAGCAAATTTAAAATGCCAAGATTCACGCTGACAAGCGCAATAAAGGAAAGCAGGTTCACGGCTCCGTGCTGGAACTGTTCGCCTGCCATCTGGGCGATCATGATCGGACCGCCAAGGGTTTCCACGGACAGAGCCCCCTGGATAAGCTTGAGCACGGAAACCACGGTCAGCTTGATGATCAGATAAGTCCTGGAAAGGCTTTCCCCCATTGCCGAAATCGGGTTAAGTCGCTGTGCAAGCGTCTCCCCGGCCGCGGAAACCCCGATCATGTACCGTTCGCGGGTTTCGCCGAAGATGTCCTCGACCGTATCTTTTTCAGGCTTGACGGTCTTTTCGATCCGGCGGCCTTCCCGCTGGATTGTAAAAGAAACCGGGTTCCCCTGGCTGTCCGCGATCACTTTTGCCATCTCGGACCAGGTTTTAATGGCCTCGCCTTCTGCGGCCACAATGGTGTCGCCGCTTTTTAACCCTGCGGCCCGGGCCGGGGTGTCTGCCTTGACCTCGCCGATCACGGGCTTCATGCTCATAACCCCGGTAGTGCTGAAAATACCGAAAAATATGAGGATGCACAGCATGAAGTTGAAAACCGGCCCGGCTGCCACCACTAACATCCGCTGCCACACGGGCTTGTGGGTAAAGGAAAATTCCAGGTCTTCCGGGGCGATCTCCGCATCCGGCTGCTCGCCCACCATCTTCACATATCCGCCAAGCGGCAGCGCCGATATACAGTACTCGGTACGACCGACCTTTTTCGTGGCAAGCTTGGGGCCGAATCCCAGGGAAAAGCGCTCCACACCCACCCCGAAAGCCTTGGCCACCAGGAAATGCCCGAGTTCGTGAAAAAATATCAATACGCCCAGTACAATCACCAGGCCGATTACCATGCTCATCTCATCTACTCCGTATCCTGATCAAATGCGGCCGCCAGGGCTTGTGCAGCCTGCCGGGCCCATCGGTCTGCTTCCAGTATGTCTTCCACGTCCTGCGCTGTCACCGGCTCGTATTGTTCCATTACGCCGCGTATCAAAGCGGGGATCCGGTCAAAGGCAATTGTGCCGTGCAGAAATGCGGCCACGGCCACCTCGTTTGCCGCGTTCATCACGGCCGGCATGGTGCCGCCCTTTCTGCAGGCCATATATGCAAGGGCCAGGCACGGAAATTTCTCCGAATCCGGCGCCTGGAAAGCCAGTTGGCCGAGGTCGGCAAAATCCGGGCAGGACAGTCCCAGCGGCAGCCGCTCCGGGCATGAAAGCGCATAGGCAATTGCCGCCTTCATGTCCGGCAGGCCCATCTGGGCCATAACCGTGCCGTCGCGATAAGCCACCATGGAGTGCACGATACTCTGGGGGTGGATGACCACCTCGATCTGATCGGCGCTCAAGGCAAACAGGTGCCCGGCCTCGATCACCTCCAGGCCCTTGTTCATCAGGGTGGCCGAATCGATGGTGATCTTGGCACCCATCTGCCATGTGGGATGGTCCAGGGCGTCGGCCGGCGTAATTTTTGAAAAATCCGCGCCGGGCAGATTTAAAAACGGCCCGCCGGATGCGGTCAGCAGGATCCGGTTAATGTCCTCCTCCCGGTTTCCGCAAATGCACTGGAAGATGGCGCTGTGCTCGCTGTCCACCGGCAGGATGCGCACCCCGCGGGCCGCAGCTTCCCGGATGACCAAGTCACCGGCCATGACCAGGGTTTCCTTGTTGGCAAGAGCAACGTCCTTGCCTGCACAAATCGCGGCCAGGGTAGGCAGCAGCCCGGCGGAACCCACCATGGCCGAAACCACCGTGTCCAGCGGCGCGTATTCGGCAGCCGCTCGGTACCCGTCTGCTCCGAAAAAAATCTCCGTGGAAATATCTGCAGGCAGCATCCGCCTTAACGTCGAAGCCCCGGCCTCATCGTAGACCACTGCCATATCCGGCCCAAATTCCCGGATCTGTCGGGCCAGCAGATCAATATTGCCCCCGGCGGTCAGCGCCCTGACCGCGAAACGCTCAGGAAACCGGGCCAGCACGGAAAGCGTGCTTTGCCCGATGGATCCCGTGGATCCGAGTATGCCGATCTGACGGACACTCATTTATCAAAAGCTTCAATTCAAAATTTTAAAAAACAAACATATTAAACGCACACGCCACAGGTGCGGCAAAAATCAGCGCATCCACCCGGTCCAGCATGCCGCCGTGGCCCGGCAGAATTCCCCCCGAATCCTTGATGCCCGCAGCCCGCTTGAGCTCGGATTCAAAAAGATCCCCGATTTGTCCGGCAATTCCGAGGGCCAGAGCGAATACCACCACGAGCCCGCCTGCCAGCTCGGGCAGCAGCAGTGTTTTAAAAACCAGGGCAACCACGATATTGACCGCCAGGCCGCCGAGCGCGCCTTCCACGGTTTTGCCCGGGCTGATGGCCGGACTGAGCTTATGCCGGCCCAGGTAGCTGCCCACGTAAAATGCGGCCACATCCCCCAGAAACACAACAAGCACCACGAAAAAAATCCATGTCAGTCCGTCCGGTTGTCCCCGCAGCAGCACCAGCGCGGCCAGGGCAAGCGGGATGTAGACCACGCCCTGGACCTGTCCGGCCACGGTTTCCATAATCTCCGGACCGGACTGGTAAGCCGGCATTGACAGCAGTGCGGCGATTAACAAGGCGGCAAACACCAGCAGAAGCATCACTGAAAAGGCGCCGTAAAGAGCTGCTGCAATTATCAGCAATCCGACCACAGCCCCGGCAATGGGAATCGGTTTGAGCATACCGGTTTTGTTGCCCCTTGAAACAATATAGAAATACTCCCACATGGAAAGCACGGCAATAAGGGCAATCAACCCGGCAAAAACCGCAGGCGGGCCCTTGATAATCAGGGCCACCAGTACCGGTATGGCAACAATGGCTGTAATCCAACGTTTTAAGTGCATGGCATCATCCCGGCTGGATCGTTGAGCTTGTATATGGTCGGAAAAACTTCGCAAAAGCAGTTTTGTCAGGACGAAACCCGGCCGAAGCGGCGTTCTCGATCCTTAAAGTGCTTCAGAATGTCGAGGTACTCCTCGCGGGTAAAATCCGGCCACAGGGTGGGCGTGACAAAAATTTCCGTGTAGGCGATCTGCCAGAGCAGAAAATTGCTGACCCGGATTTCCCCGCTGGTGCGAATGAGCAATTCCGGGTCCGGGATTTCCGCCGTGTACAAAAACCCGGACAGGTATTCCGGGGTAATTTCCGTGACATCGATTTGCCCGTCCTTGAACGCCTGTGCCGCGGCCCGTGCCGCCCTGGCGATCTCGGCGCGCCCGCCGTAACTCAACGCCAGTGTCAGGCACATCCCGTCATTGCCGGCTGTAGCCGAAAGGGTCTGATCGAACACATTCTGTACGTCCTCGGGCAGGCGCTCTTTTTCACCGATAACGTTCAACCGGATATTGTTATCAATCATTTCCCGGGTTTCCGAGTCCAGAAAACGCTTCAGCAGGGTCATCAGGGCGGTGATTTCCGTTTGCGGCCGCTGCCAGTTCTCGGTTGAAAAAGCATACAGGGTCAGGTACCGGATGCCGATCTCCCTGCTCGTGCGAACCACCGTGCGCACCGTATCCGCCCCGCGTTCATGGCCTTTTACCCGGTTTAACATGCGCTTTTTCGCCCAACGGCCGTTGCCGTCCATAATCACGGCAACGTGCCGCGGCAGCTCTGAGGGATCCGGAGCGGCATTGTCTGCAGACTTAGACTTCAAGGATCTCCTTTTCCTTGTCCTTGTATATATCATCGATCTGCTTGATATGCTCGTCGGTAAGCTTCTGAACCTCGTCAAATCCCTTGCTGACGTCGTCTTCCGAGGCGTCCCCGTCCTTTTTCAGGGTTTTTAACGAATCATTGGCATCCCTACGTATATTGCGTACCGCGATCCGGTAGTCCTCGCAGATCTTGTTGACCTGCTTGACGATCTCCTTGCGCCGGTCCTCGGTCAGCGGGGGAATGGTAATGCGGATAATTTTTCCGTCACTTGAAGGCGTCAGCCCCAGGTTGGATTTCATGATCGCTTTTTCGATCTCCTTGACCGCCGAGGGATCCCAGGGCTGAATTGTAATCAAACGGCTTTCCGGGACCGAAAGCGATGCGATCTGGTTCAGCGGGGTGGGCGTACCGTAATAATCCACCCGCACGTCATCCAGGATGCTCAACGAGGCGCGCCCGGTTCGGATCTTCTTGAGATCCTTTTTCAGCGCGTCCACCGACTTGTTCATCTTTTCCTTTGCTTCGCTGATAATCGAATCGATCATAGCCGCTCACCCGTTCAAAATTCAAGGTTCAAAGTTCAGGGTTCCGGATGTGTCCAGATCCGGAGCCTGTGCCCTTATGATCCGCCCGAATGGGGGTACAGATTTTACCTGTCCCCGAAATACCGAAAAACTTACCGCTACTGCGTAATTTCGTAAATGCGCGTGCCGATGGATTCCCCGCAGATCACCCCGCGGGTATTGCCTTTCTGTTTGAGATTGAAAACCACCAGCATCAGCCGGTTGTCCATGGCCAGCGAGATCGCGGTGGAATCCATGATGTGCAACCGCTTTTCCAGCACCGACATGTAATCGATGCTGTCAATAAACCGGGCCGCGTTGTCATGTACCGGGTCCATGTCATAGACGCCGTCGACCTTGGTGGCTTTGAGCAATACCTCGGCATGAATTTCCGCAGCTCTTAAAACCGCGGCCGTATCCGTGGTAAAATACGGGTTGCCGGTGCCTGCGGCAAAAATGACCACCCTTCCCTTTTCCAGGTGCCGGATGGCCCTTCGGCGGATATAGGGCTCGGCCATCTGGTGCATGGAGATGGCCGAGAGCACCCGCGTGGGCACCTCGACTTTTTCCAGGGCATCCTGGAGGGCCAGGCTGTTCATTACCGTGGCCAGCATGCCCAGGTAGTCGGCCGAAGCCCGATCCATTCCCTGGGAACTTCCGGCCATGCCCCGGAATATATTTCCGCCCCCCACCACAAGGGCAGTTTCCACGCCGAGCGCGGCGATGGATTTGACTTCTCCGGCCACATAGCGGAGGGTCTCCGGGCTGATACCGTACTGCTCCTCGCCCATGAGGGCTTCGCCGCTTAACTTAAGTAGTACGCGCGAAAACTTGGGTTGCTCCAAAATTTCAGCTCTCCCCGATCTGAAAGCGGGCAAACCGGTTGATGGTGATTTTCTCCCCGGTTTTTGCGATCATCTCGTTGATCACGTCTGAAACCGTCAGGTTCGTGTCCCGGATGTAGAGCTGGTTCATCAGGCACGATTCCTTGTAGAATTTGTTCATCTTGCCTTCGACGATTTTCTCTGCAACATCCTCGGGCTTGCCCATTTCAAGCGCCTGCTGGCGATAAATTTCCTTTTCCCGGGCAACCGCGTCCTCCGGGATGTCTTCCGGAACCACGCCGAGCGGGCTGGAAGCCGCGATGTGCATGGCAATATTCTTGGCAAACTCCTTGAATTCATCCGTCTTGGCCACAAAATCGGTTTCGCAGTTGACTTCCACAAGCACCCCGATTTTGCCGCCCATGTGAATATAGGATTGGATGACGCCGTCTGCGGCCACCTTGCCGGCCCGTTTTTTTGCGGTGGCAAGCCCTTTTTTGCGCAGGTAATCGGCCGCCTTTTCCATGTCCCCTTCGCACTCGGTAAGCGCTTCCTTGCAGTCCATAATGCCGGCTCCGGACCGGTCACGGAGCTGCTTGACCAAATCTGCACTAATTGATGCCATTATTACTCTCCTGTATTTGCCGCTTCTTCAGATTCTTCGGATTTTCCGGACGCTTCCGCCTCTGCATCGGCTGCCCCGGTTTCCTTGCCGGCCGAGGCCTTGCGGATCACCTCGACCACCGGTCCCTGCTCGTCTTCTTCCATCATGCGGCGTTCAACAGTGCCCTCGGCTTGCTGTTCGGCCTCCTCTGCCTGCTTGTCCTTCTCGGCCTGCAGCTTTTCCTCCCGGCGCTGGGCTCCCTCGATTGCGGCATCCGCAATCCGGGAGGTAATCAGCCGGATCGACCGGATGGCATCATCATTGCCCGGGATCACGTAATCGATCATGTCCGGATCGCAGTTGGTGTCCACCATTGCCACCACCGGAATCCCCAGCCGGATGCCCTCGCGCACGGCGATGGCCTCTTTCTTGGGGTCCACGATAAACAGCGCACCGGGCAGGTTCTTCATGGCGCGAATCCCGCCGAGGTTGCTGTCTAACTTGGCCCGCTCCTTTAACATATGCACCCGTTCCTTCTTGGGGTACATGTTAATGGAGCCGTCGTTTTCAATAGTATTTAAGTAATTGAGCCGCTCGATGCTTTTTTTCACCGTGGGAAAATTGGTGAGCATCCCGCCGATCCAGCGGTTGTGCACGTAAAACATCTCGCACCGGTTGGCTTCCTCGTAGATCGATTCCCGCGCCTGCTTCTTGGTGCCCACGAAAAGCACGCTTTTGCCGTCTGCCACCGTATTTGCCACAAAGTCATAGGCAGTCCGGAACATCCGGACCGTCTGCTGCAGATCAACAATGTAAATCCCGTTTCGGGCCCCGAAGATGTACTTTTTCATCTTGGGATTCCATCGCCGGGTCTGGTGACCGAAATGGACACCCGCCTCGAGCAGTTCCTTCATTGTCACGTACGCCATTTTCATACTCCTTTTGCTGCGGTTTTTGGATTCCACCGCCTTTATCCCCCCGGCCGCCGACTTTTCAAAAAAGCACCGTAGCGCCGGTCCAAAGGCGTGTGTAGTTGGTTCAAAAATTGACTACCTATAACAAAACAGATCCGGGTCCGCAATATTTTTATTATCACATTTTCTGCAATACCGCGACCCGGTCATGGCCGGCATAATCCCGGATAAACCCGGGATCTCCGTAAACGCCGGCCTGATCGGAAAATTCCAGGATCGCCGCCTTCTGATCGTATCCGATTTCCAGCAGCAGAACTCCGCGCGGGACCAAGTGCTGAGGCGCCCCGCGGACAATTGTCTCGATCGCCGCCAGCCCCCTGCCCTGCCCGTCCAGGGCCATGCGTGGTTCATGGTCGTGGATCTCGGGCTGCAGCGCCGCCATCTGCCCGGAAGGCACGTACGGCGGATTGGATACGATCATGTCAAATCCGGGACCGTCTTGTCGGATCGCCTCCATCCAGCTGCCGGCAAAAAAATGAATACGGCCGGGAACCCCGTTTAGCCCGGCGTTTTTCCGGGCCACCCGCAGGGCCGCATACGAACGGTCCACTGCAAAGTAAATATGCCCGGGCCGGTCTGCTGCCAGCGAGACCGCCACGGCACCGGAGCCCGTGCCCAGATCGATCACCCGCCTGGCGGGGTCGGTTTCATCGGGCAGACGCACCAGGGCGGCCTCCACCAGGTGCTCGGTTTCCGGGCGCGGGATCAGCACGTCCGGGGTAACCATAAACTCCCGGCCCCAGAACTCCTTTTCGCGGAGAATGTAAGCCACGGGTTCGCGGCGCACCCGTCGGCGGATCGTTTCCCGGTAGCTTGCCAGCTCGGGACCCGACAGCGGCTGATCGTGCCGGATATATAAATCAATACGCTGCAGCCCCAGAACGGCTGCAAGAAGGATTTCGGCTGTCAGACGGGGGGAATCGATATGGTGGGTTTCAAAATACCCGGCCGTCCACTGAAGCGCGTCAAGAACGGTCCAGGTCTGCGGTTTCTGCGACTTGTGATTCGGCATTCTGTAAAGCCTGTGCCTGGTAATAGGTGGCCAGCTCGTCGACGATTTCATCCAGGGCGCCCTGCAGCACCTGCTCGAGCTTATACAGGGTCAATCCGATCCGGTGGTCGGTCACGCGTCCCTGTGGAAAATTGTAGGTCCGGATCCGCTCGCTTCTGTCACCGCTGCCCACCTGGTTGCGCCGCTCCTGGGTGATCTTGTCGTTCTGCTCCTGAACCTGGATGTCGTAGAGCCGGGCCCGCAGCACCTGCATGGCCTTTGCCTTGTTTTTGTGCTGGGATTTTTCGTCCTGGCAGGTGACCACCAGCCCGCTGGGCAAATGGGTGAGCCGCACGGCCGAGTCCGTGGTGTTAACCGACTGTCCGCCCGGACCGCTGGAGCGGAACACATCCACCTCGATGTCGTTGGGATCAAGGTTGACCTCCACGTCCTCGGCTTCAGCCAAGACCGCCACGGTAACCGCAGAGGTATGAATCCGGCCCTGGGTCTCAGTGCTGGGCACCCGCTGCACCCGATGGGTGCCGCTTTCGTATTTCAGATTGCTGTAGGCCCCCCTGCCCTTGACCATGGCAATGACTTCCTTGAATCCGCCCGAGTCCGTCCAGTGGGTATCAATGAGCTCCACTTTCCAGTCCTTGGATTCGGCGTAGCGGGAATACATGCGAAACAGGTCCCCGGCAAACAGGCTGGCCTCTTCGCCGCCGGTTCCGGCGCGGATTTCCAGGATCACGTTTTTTTCGTCATTGGGATCCTTGGGAATCAGCAGCTTTTTCAGGGACGCTTCCAGTTCGGCCTGCCGGGCATTGAGCGACTCGATTTCGCTTTTGGCCATTTCCCGGATTTCCGGGTCGCTGTCTGAAAGCAGCTCCCGGCTCTGTTCAAGCTCCTGTAGCACCTGGCGGTATCCCCGGTAGGCCTCGACGATTTTTCCCAGTTCCGAGTGTTCCCGGACGTACTTGGGGTACAGCTCCCGGTCGCCCACGACAGCGGGATCGGAAAGCAGGGTCTCCAGTTCCGCGTAACGCTTTTCAATTCCTTCTAAACGTTCAAACATGGATAATCAGCGCCCGTTTATTTTTTGCCCTTGGGCTGATATCCGGCCTGGGCATATTTGCGGCGGAACCGCTCAATCCGGCCGGCCGAGTCCACCAGCTTCTGCTTGCCGGTGTAAAATGGATGGCACTGAGAGCAGATTTCCACGGAAATATTGCCGCGGGTGGAACCCACGGTGACTTCATTGCCGCATGCACAGTGGATGGTTGTTTCCTGGTATTCCGGATGAATGTCTTTTTTCATCTCACGCACCTCAATATTTAAAGTTCAAAGTTCAAGGTTCAAAGTTCCGGATTGAAGACTTTACGAATTCATCGCGTCCAGAAACTCCTTGTTCGTTTTTGTGCCCTTCATCTTATCGAGCAAAAACTCAAGGCTGTCAATAGGATTTAAGGGAGAAAGCAGCTTGCGCAGGATCCAGACGCGGTTTAGCGCGTCAGCATCCAGGAGCAGTTCTTCCTTGCGGGTCCCGGAGCGATTGATGTCAATGGCCGGGTACATGCGGCGGTCCGACAGCTTGCGGTCCAGGTGCAGCTCCATGTTGCCCGTGCCCTTGAATTCCTCAAAGATCACCTCGTCCATCCGGCTGCCGGTGTCAATCAGGGCCGTGGCAATGACCGTGAGGCTGCCGCCTTCCTCGATATTTCGGGCAGCCCCGAAGAACCGCTTGGGCCGGTGCAGGGCATTTGCATCCACACCGCCGGAAAGCAGCTTGCCGCTGGAAGGCACGGTCATGTTGTATGCCCGGGCCAGGCGCGTAATACTGTCGAGCAGAATGACCACGTGCTTTTTGTGCTCCACCAGGCGCTTGGCCTTCTCGGCCACCATCTCGGCCACCTGCACGTGGCGCTCAGCCGGCTCGTCAAAAGTGGAGCTGACCACTTCGGCATCCACGGAGCGCTGCATGTCGGTGACCTCTTCCGGACGTTCATCGATTAACACCACAAACGGCATAACATTTTTATGGTTGCCGATGATGCTGTTGGCGATATTTTTGAGGAGCATGGTCTTTCCGGTTCGGGGCGGGGAAACGATCAGCCCGCGCTGGCCGAAACCCAGCGGCGTCATCAGGTCCATGATCCGCATAGAGTAATTGTCCGGCTCCCGTTCCAGCTTGACCTTTTTTTCCGGAAACAGCGGCGTGAGGTTGTCAAACAGGATCTTTTCCCGCGCGGCGTCGGGCTCCTCAAAATTAATCGCCTCCACCTTGAGCAGGGCGAAATACCGCTCCGACTCCTTGGGCTGGCGGATCTGCCCGGACACGGTGTCCCCGGTCTTCAGGCTGAAACGGCGGATCTGGGAGGGCGAGACGTAGATATCATCCGGTCCCGGAAGATAATTGCAGTCATGCGACCGCAAAAAGCCGAAGCCGTCCGGCAGGATTTCCAGGGTCCCTTCGCCGTAGATCAAACCGTTTTTTTCAATGTGCGCCTGCAGCAGGGAAAAAATCAGCTCCTGCTTGCGCATCCGGCCAACGTTTTCAATGTTGAACTTCTTGGCCATCCGGGTGAGTTCGTTAATTTTTTTGTTTTTTAATTCAATAATGTTCATTTAGTACCATTCCCTGTTTTTTTCTCCTATTTTTTCACCCTGAGCGATTGATACAAAAGTACAATCGTCCTTAAATATTACATAATCTTGCGGCTGCACCCGCGCATGCCGCGCAGATTCCCGTCAGCCAATCACCGGAATCCGCTTTTGCGGGGAGTCTGCAGCGACAAATCGCAAGCATTTGTGTCTATTCAAGAATTAGGTAATAAGAGGCCTGATTTAAGATATTTAAGAAGGAAACGCGACAACGATATCAAACGTCCGGGAGGCAGGTACGTTTATTTAATAAATAAGACACAAATATTTACATGTCAATCATTTTCGCTTTTTTTTACATGCCGCGCGCAATTCTGCATAAATCCGGTCCACTTCCCCCTGCATTCGACTGATGCTCCCGTTGTTTTCAATAACATAATCCGCGCGTTTTCGCTTCTGCGCTTCGGACATCTGGGTCTTCATCAACGCCTCGGCCTCCTGCCGGCTCACATTGTCCCGGGCCATCACCCGCTGAAGCCGATTCTCCATGTCCCCTCTGACCAGAATGACCGCATCGAAAAACGATTCCAGGCCGGCTTCAAACAACAACGGCACTTCAGCGGCCGCCGCGGGTGCCCCCTGTTTTTCTGCGGCCGCAAAATGCTTTTCCATCTGCCGCATGACCTCTGGGTGCACAAGGCGCTCCAGGGTCTTTCGGGCCGTGTCATCATCGACGATAATCCGGCGCAGGGCGGCCCGGTCGATGCCTCCGTCAGGAGTCAGGATTTGCCGGCCAAAGTGGTGCACGATTTGATCGTAGGCTCTTGTTCCGGGCTCAACTGCCTGTCGTGCCAGCTCATCGGCGCTGCACACCGATACGCCGAGTTCCTGGAGCCGCCGGCACACCAGTGACTTGCCGGAACCCACGCCGCCTGTCACACCGATCTTCAGCTGGCGGCGGCAGCCTCCTGTGCGGGAATCTGTGATATTCATTGCAACAGCACATCTTTTCCGCTAATGAGTAGCGGTAATAAAAGGATAATCTCATACCCGAAAAAATGATTTTAATCAACCCGAAATTTTTACCCCGCAAGCCCGGCATCTATTTGGTGGGCGGTACAGTGCGCGACCGGATGCTCGGCAGGCCCACTGCGGATTATGACCTGGCTGTCACCGGAGATCCCGCCGGGGTTGCCGAATCCATTGCGGCTGCCGCCGGCAGGCGGGTCGTGGTGATGGGCAGACCCGGCCAGTGCGTGTATCGTATCGTTGCCGGCGCGGAAACCTATGACGTATCGGCAATCCAGGGAAAAGACATTACCGCTGATCTGCTGCGCCGGGACTTTACAATAAATGCCATGGGGCTTCATGTCAAAACCGAAGAAATCATTGATCCGGCCTGCGGCAGAAAGGACCTAGCCGACCGCCTGGTGCGCATGGTTGCGCCCGGCGTATTTGATGCCGATCCGCTCAGACTGCTCCGTGCTTTTCGAATGGCCGCGGTCCTGGAATTTTCCGTGGAGCGCCGGACCCTGGCCGCAATTGTCCGGCGGCCGCAGAAAATTGCCGGAATCGCAGGCGAGCGCATCCGGGAGGAATGGCGCAAGCTGCTGGAAACTCCGGATTCCACGGAGCTGCTTTGGCAGATGCACCAAAGCGGCCTGCTCGAATCCCTGATCCCGGAACTCGGGGAGCTTCGGGGCTGCACCCAGAATCCGCATCACCGGGCGGATGCATTTGAACATACCATGCAGGTATGCCAAGGGCTGGAACAAATGCTGCACCAAAATGCCCCGACACTGAGCCCCGACCGGGAAAACCGGGATCTGCCGGCAGACCCGGAAAACCTGTCCCTGATCAAGCATGCCGCGCTCATCCATGATCTCGGCAAGCCCCGCTGCAAAACCGCGGATGAACACGGCGGTATCCATTTTTACGGGCACGAAACCGAGGGCGCCGAAATGGCCCGGGAAATCAACCGGCGTATGCGCTTTTCCAATGCGGATAACAAATACGTGGTTTTTCTGGTCAAAAATCATCTGCGGCCGCTTTTCTTATATCTTCTCCATCAACAGGCAAAGCTCCGGCCCGAGACCGTCAGCCGGTTTTTCATGAAAACCGCGCCCTGGACGCCGGACCTGCTCCTGCTGGCAGCCGCCGACATGGCGGGCAAAAAGGAATCGGGAGACTCCGGTTTTACAGAATTTGCCCGCACGCTTCTTGCCGGATATGCAAACGAGCACCTGCCGGCCGCCCGCCGCTCCCCCCTGATTACCGGCCGTGACCTCATCGACGAATTCGGCCTTTCCCCCTCGCCGCAATTTGCCCGGATCCTGCGCCAGGTGGAGGAAAAACGGCTAGCCGGAAGCCTGGAGAACCGGGAGCAGGCCCTGGCGTTTGTCAAAAAAGAAATTGAAAAACCGAGGGAGTGAACAACACGGAAAATCCCTGCCCGGCACGCCGTATCCCGGGTTTTTTTATACCCGTTCAAACTGGGCTTGACAGGAAACATCCTTTTTAGTATTTAAATGCATTTTGCAAATGATACCCGTAAACCGGATTTCGGCATTGATGTAAACCTCTGGCAAAAGGAGTAAGCGGCTATGAACATTTTGTTTTTCGGGCCCAACGGAAGCGGCAAGGGCACGCAGGCAGCGATTCTCAAGGAAAAATTCAATACTCCGCATATTGAATCCGGTGCCATTTTCCGGAAAAACATCAAGGGCGGAACCGAAATGGGCAAGCAGGCCAAGGCCTACATTGACAAGGGTGAGCTCGTGCCCGACGATATCACCATCCCGATGATCCTCGATCGGCTCAAAGAAGACGATTGCAAAAACGGATGGCTCCTGGACGGGTTTCCCAGAAACAAGAACCAGGCCATCAAGCTCCACGAAGCGCTGAAAAACGAGGGGATGAACCTGGATATCGTCGTTGAAATCGAGCTGGACCGGGAAATCGCCAAAAACCGGATCATGGGCCGCCGCCTCTGCGTCAACGACAACAACCATCCCAACAACATTTTCATTGACGCCATCAAGCCGGACGGGGACAAGTGCCGGGTATGCGGCGGCGAACTGGAGACCCGCTCAGATGACCAGGACGAAGCGGCCATCGACAAGCGCCATGGCATTTACTATGACACGGAAAACGGCACCCTGGCCGCAGCGTATTACTTCCGGGATGTGGCCGAAAAAGACCCGAACATGCAGTATATTACCCTTGACGGCAAAAACAGCGTCAAGGAAGTTGCAGATGAGCTGGTCTCCAAGCTTCCCGCATAATTTGTGCCCGGCGGACCTCCGGAGCTGCAGGGTTTCAATGGTTTGACATTTCTGCATAACAGCTTAAGATTCAAGGTAACCAAATCTTTTTGTAAAGGGGGTTGAAATATTTGAAGGAAATTGCGGTCAAAGTAGAAGACAACGATCTTGAAAAGGCCATGCGCGTCCTTAAGAAGAAAATTCAGAATGACGGCATGTTCAAGCGGTTGCGGCTGAAGAAGAACTACGAGAAGCCCAGCGAATACAGACGTCGCAAAAAACGCGAAGCCCTGCGCCGCCAGCGGATCGCCGAAGCCAAGAAGCGCATGCGATCCCGCAGGTCTTGATGCCTGCCGCACCGATGCCGCAGCAAAGCATCATATTTACTGAAAAACCCGGCCGGCTGCCATTGCCGCCGGGTTTTTTACGCAGTATTTTCCCGGAAAGCAGACGCCATGACGCAAATCACCTATGACCAGTGCCTGGCGGAAATGTTTGCCCTGCGCAGATTCGGCATCAAGCTAGGCCTGGACATTATTGACGCCATGCTCGCGGGCCTGGGAAGACCGGAAAAAAACTTTTCCGTCATTCACGTGGCCGGCACCAACGGCAAAGGCTCCATTGCCTCTGCACTTGCCGCCATCCTGCATGCGGCCGGCTACCGGGTGGGCCTCTACACCTCCCCGCACCTAGTGCGTTTTAACGAACGCATATGCATCAACGGGCAGCAGATTCCGGATTCCGGGGTGGTTGAGGCATACCGGGCGGTAAAGGCGGTTGCCCCGGCCGAGCGGGAACCCACGTTTTTCGAATATGCCACTGCCATGGCCTTATACGCTTTTGACAAGGCAGAGGTGGACTGGGCGGTAATTGAAACCGGCATGGGCGGCCGGCTGGATGCCACCAACATTCTGGCGCCCGCCTTGTGCGTCATTTCCAATATTTCACTGGAACACAAATCCTACCTGGGAAACACCATTGCACAGATCGCCGCGGAAAAAGGCGGGATCATAAAGCCGGGGACCCCGGCTGTCACCGGAGTTCACCAGAAATCGGCCGTCAGCGTGCTCGAAGAAATTGCAGCGGAGAATAACGCACCGCTTTTCCGGCGCGGCAGGGAGTTCCGGGTCCGGAGAAAACGGACAAAAGGCGGGGAACCGGGATTTACCTACCTCGGCCTGTACCACAGGTGGACAGACATGCATTCTTCCCTGCGCGGGATCCATCAGCTCGACAATTCAGCACTCGTGCTTGCGGCATGCGAAGTCCTGATGCGGCAGAATGTCTCTCTGACATTGGATGCCGTAAAAAACGGCATGGAAAACCACCGCTGGCCCGGCCGCCTGGAGATCCTTGATACCCGACCGGCTATAATCATCGACGGCGCCCACAACCTGATTGCCGCGCGCCGCCTGGCCGCGTTTCTTGCCGATTACGCGGGAAACCGGCGCGTGACCATGGTGATCGGCATTCTCGATGACAAGCCCTACATGGCCATGCTCAAGTCCCTGCTGCCCCTGTGCGACCGCCTGATTTTTACCCGGCCGGTAATTGAGCGCAGCCTGCCGGCAGAAACCCTTTTGCAGGCGGCCCGGGAATTTACCGGCCCCGCCGAGATCATAGAAGACGTGGCAACGGCCGTATTCACTGCCATGGACGTGACTTCGCCTGAAGACGTGGTATGCATCGCCGGCTCTCTCTACGTGGTGGGCGAGGCACGGGCGGCCCTGGAAAACGGGCACTGGCTGAATGCCGAATAAAATAACAATTCCTGCTTGACTTCTAAATGCCCGTCCTTTATGGTTCTTGCCGTGTGCGCCCGTAGCTCAGAGGATAGAGCGTCAGCCTCCGGAGCTGAAAGTCGCAGGTTCGAATCCTGCCGGGCGTACCACCCTTCCCTTTTTTCGACCTCAGTTCTTTCAGGCAGGGGAAAAGGCTTTTCCGGCCCTGTTAAGAAAATTTGCCCATAAATTCGAAGCACGAAATTCGAAAAAAAACCGAAACAACTCGTGCAACAGATTTTAAATCCACCCATTTCCACGGCCGGGATTGCGCCTTTACTTTCGCAGAATCCACATGATGATCGAAACGATGACACTCACCAGGATCATGGTGGTAATGGGGATGTAGACCTTCATCCCGGGCCGGTCGATGATGATGTCCCCGGGCAGGCGGCCGATGGGGAGCCTGGCCAGCCACGGCCAGAAAACGCCGGCCAGCGCGATGGCAACGCCGATGATGATCAGTGCCTTCTGCATGTGCGAAATCAGACCCCGTAATAGTCGCGGTACCACTCCACAAATCGGCGAATGCCGGTTTCAATGGGCGTTACTGGCTTAAATCCCACGGCATCGTATAAATCGTCGATATCCGCGCACGTGGCGGGCACGTCCCCGGGCTGCAGATCCAGGAACTCCTTTTTCGCCTCTTTTCCCAGGACTTCTTCGAGTTCCGCGATAAAGCGCATCAATTGCTCCGGGCGGTTGTTGCCGATATTATAAATGCGGTAAGGGGCATACGAGGTGCCCGGATCCGGATCATCTCCGGACCACTGCGGATCCGGATCGGGACGTTTGGCCATGACCCGCACTACGCCCTCGATAATATCGTCAATATAGGTAAAATCCCGCTTCATTTTGCCGTGGTTAAATACCTGGATGGGCTCGTTGTTCAAGATGGCCCGGGTAAACAGGAAAAGCGCCATGTCGGGCCGCCCCCAGGGTCCGTAAACCGTGAAAAATCGCAGCCCGGTGCAGGGCAGGCCGTAAAGATGGCTGTAGGTGTGGGCCAGCAGTTCGTTTGATTTCTTGCTGGCCGCATACAGGGATACCGGGTGGTCCACGTTGTCATGCACGGAAAACGGCATTTTCGTGTTTGCGCCGTAAACCGAGCTCGAAGAGGCAAACACCAGGTGCCCGACCGAGTGGTGCCGGCAGCATTCCAGCAGGTTGACAAACCCCACCAGGTTTGCCTCCACATAGGCGTGCGGGTTTTCCAGCGAATAGCGCACCCCGGCCTGGGCGGCCATGTTGACTACCGTGTCAAATTGCCCGGCTTCAAACAGTTCGTTTAACGAGGCCAGATCGCTCAGATCAATTTGATAAAAGGAAAAATTAGGCTTTTTTTCAAGGACTGCCAGGCGGGCCTTTTTCAGCGCCACGTCATAGTAGTCATTGAGGTTGTCCAGGCCCGCAACCATGCAGCCTTCGCCAGCCAGCCTTGCTGCCAGGTGAAAACCGATAAATCCGGCCGCGCCGGTTACAAGTATCCGCTCCATGGGCAATCCTTCCTTTGGTTTTTATAGATTTTCAATCACATCCACGAGCAGCCGGACCCCGAAGCCCGTTCCCCCGGGCTGGCAATAGTCACTGCCGCTCGAGGCATAGGCCGGACCGGCAATGTCGATATGGGCCCAGGCGGTGTTGCCGGCAAACTCCGAAAGAAACAGGGCCGCGGCAATGGCGCCGCCATAGCGGTTTTTGCCGACGTTTTTGATATCCGCGAAATCGCTTTTTAAAAGCTCGCGGTAATCTTCGGGCATGGGCATGGACCAGCAGCGCTCATGGGTCTTTCCGCCCGAGGCCACGATCTGCCCGGCAAGCGCCTCGTCGGTGGAAAACACACCGGCAATGTTTTCTCCCAGGGCCACCACGCAGGAGCCGGTCAAAGTCGCCATGTCAATGATCACGTCCGGGTTGTACTGGGAAATGGCGTAATGCAACCCGTCGGCAAGGATCATGCGGCCCTCTGCATCTGTGTTTCCTATCTCCACGGTCTTTCCGGAAGCGGTTTTCACGATATCCCCGGGCCGGCAGGCGCTGCCCGAGGGCATGTTTTCCACCAGCGGGATGACGCCCACCAGTCTTTGTCCGTATCCCGCCCGGGCCGCGGAAATCAGGGCTGCGGCCACGGCAGCGGCGCCCGCCATGTCCTGCTTCATGGACTCCAGGCTGCCGGCGGGCTTGAGGTTGATGCCGCCGGCGTCAAAAGTGACCCCTTTTCCCACCAGCACAATGGTTTTGTCATATTGCCGGGGCCTGTGATCGAGTACCACCATCTGGGGCCGGCTGCTGCTGCCGGAGGACACGGCCATCATGGCGTGCATCCGGTTTTTCTTCAAATCCCCGGTGTCCAGGACCACGGTCTCAAGCGGCTCCTTTTCCGCGGCCTTGGCAATGGAGCGGGCAAACCGGGCGGGGCGCTTGTCGTTGGGCGGCATGCTCACCCAGTCCCTGGCCAGCAGCGTGCCCGTGCACACGTTCTCGGCGTGCTCGGCCAGGCGACGGGCCCTGCCGGCAAAATCGGCGTCCGCATAAAACAGGATGTTCTTGATCGGCTTGTGCCGTTTTTCCTTTTTATACAGGTCAAACCGGTAGTTGGCCAGCACTGCGCCTTCCATCAGGGCTTCAGCAGCCGACCTCCGGTCGATGTTCTCGTTTTTGAACTCCGGGATGCAAAACAGCAAAGCGGTCAGGCTCGACTTGAGCACCCGGTTGACCGCCCGGCCCGCAGCCTTGCGCAGGTCTTCCCGGTCTGCTGCGGCCGCCTTGCCCACGCCCAGCACCAGCACCCGTTTTGACTTAACCCCCTGGGGGTCGTAAATCAGCAGTTCATCGCCGGATTTACCGGCAAACTCCGGCCAGTCATGGGCCCGGTCTGCCAGTTCCTGGAGCTGGGGATCCAGGTAAGCGGCCTGGTCTTCGCAGGCAACCAGCACCAGGATGTCGGTCTTGATCCCTGCGGGGTGATCGGTTCGTATTTTTATCAACAATTCCTCCAGGTAGTAATAAATCCGAAGCCCGAAATCCGAAATTCGAAGCAAATCTAAACTACCAAAATTCAAATTACCCAAACAAATTTCCCGGGGGGAATATTACGCGTTTTGAAAATTAAGATTTCTGTAATTCGGATTTGTCTCGGATTTCGATATTCGGATTTCAAATTTTATTAACGCATTGCTTCAAGATTTTCCTACAACCCCCGTTCCTTCTGTATCTCCTCGTATGCTTCCTGGATTTCCCGGAACTTGTCGTGGGCAAAATTGACAAATTCCTCGGGCAGCCCCTTTGAAGCAATGGTATCCGGGTGATAATCCCGCACCAGTTTCCGGTACTGCTTCTTGATGGTTTCGTTGTCATCGCCGGGACTGCATCCGAGCACGGAATAATAATTCTCCGATACAGACACGTATCCGGACTTCATGCTCTGATAATCTGAATCCGGAATCCGGAAAATCCGGACCGCCTTTTGGATCAGCGCCTCTTCGCTTTCGTCCATTTTTCCGTCTGCCACAGATACCCGCAGCAGGATGTCGATCATCAGTTCCAGAAGCTCCGGACGATTGTGAAACTGCTGATAAAACTGGGCGGCGAATTCCTCGAACTGCTGGGGCGCATGCAGGGCGGTATTGAATATTTTTTCCGCCATCTGCCGGCTTTCTGCATTCAAGCCCAGGTCCTCGGTCATGAACCTGCGGATGGAGGCCACCTCCTCGTTTGTAACCTCGCCGTCCACGCGGGCCAGCTTTGCCAGCATGGAAAACGCGGCCACAAAAAAGGTCAGCTGCGACCGTCCCTGCTCCGACATCCGCCCTGAATTCGGCAGCACCCGCTGCTGCTGATGGCTGCTGTCTGCATCCATCAGGTGCCCCAGAGAAGCCCCGGCGATCGCGCCCAGCGGCCCGCCAAGCGCCAGGCCGATGGTGCCGCCCACCATTTTTCCAAGCCAACCCATTTCCTATGTCTCTCCTTGCATTTTGTCCTGTATGTCGCCCGCACCGATCAATGTCCGGCGAAGCCGGTCCAGCGCGGTTTCGGCAAAAATCCGCTTGTTTGCCATCCGATTTTCAAACGGGAATGCATAGCGCCTGGCAAAGCTGTGGCCCGGCCCGCAAAGTCCGATGCACACCATACCCACGGGCTTTTCCGGGCTCCCGCCGCCCGGCCCGGCAATACCGCTGACCGAAAGTCCGTAATCCGCCCCTGCAACCCTGCGCACGCCCTCTGCCATTTCCCGGGCGGTTTCCTCTGAAACCGCGCCATGGGATTCGATTGTATCCAATGATACGCCCAGCAGGTTGATTTTTGCCGCGTTGGCATAGGTTACCGCGGAAAACACGAAATAATCCGAACTTCCGGCCACGTTGGTCACACGGTGGGCGATCAGTCCGCCGGTGCAGCTTTCAGCCAACGCCAGCCTTGCGGAATGCGCTGTTAACAGGCCCCCGACCACTTCCTCCATGGTCTGCCCGGATTCGGAAAACACATACGCACCAACCCACTCGCGCACTTCGGCTGCGGCTTTTTCAATCCGGGCCTCCATGCCCTCCGGGTCCGGCCCCTGGGCGACGAGCTTAACGTGGATTACCGGAAATTCTGCCAGCATGCCAAGTTTTACATCGCCCAGGCTATCTGTCAAGCGGGCAAGCCGCTCGTTTACGTGGGCTTCAGGCAGCCCGAACAGTGACAGGCGCTTTTCCCGGTAAAACCCCTGGGTTTTATCGTCCGCGCACTGCGCCTGGAGTTCGACAATCACGTTATCACCCATCATGCGCCGCATTTCAAAGGGCACCCCGGGCAGGAAATAAAACCGGCATCCGCCCATGACCATGGTAAAGCCCGGGGCCGTGCCAACCGGGTTTAATATGGGCCGGGCCGAGGCCGGCATCTCGGCCTGCCTGGCGTCTGAATCCGAAAGCGGCCGGTTGAAGCGCTTGAAAAATTCCTCAATATAGGCTCTTGCCGTGGAATTGGCTTGCAGTTCCTCCCCCGCGGCCCGGGCTGCGGCCATGGCCGTGATGTCGTCCACCGTCGGGCCCAGCCCGCCGGTGACCACGGCAACATCGGCACGATCGGCGCTTTCGCGCAGCACCGCTGTGAGGCGCTCCAGGTCGTCGCCCACGCAAACATGGCGCCCCACGGGTATGCCGATTTCATACAGCCGGGCGGCAATATAGGCGGCATTGGAATCCGCCACCGCCCCGGTTAACACCTCGTCTCCGGTGGATACGATTTCCGCGATCATTTTCCGCAAACCCCTGCCTGGTTGATCCGTTGTTTTTACAGGAGTCATACCGAAATGTGGTTTCAAACACAATTGAAAAACCATGCCGCCGGCAGGTCAAATTTCTGCTTGACAAATCCGGATAAAAACTTTTATTTAAAATACGTTATTTTCGTTAACAGGCCAAAGAGCCGGATTTGAGAGCACGGCACAAATGACACATCACATATTGCAGGCAATCAGCCCGAACAAAAACTGGTGGTGGCGGATCTCCATATCGGGGTCTGCCTTCGGACCGGTTTGAGCAAACCATAGCGCAAGCAAAAGACCGAGGCGGCCCCCGGCCCCCCGGTCTTTTTTGTTTTGCATTGACACACGCCAAAAAGGCCGCGGGGCTTCCCCGCGGCCTTTTTTATGGAAACGGCACAAAAACAGAAAAACCGGCAAATATGCACCCAAACAAAAGGAAAGGAGCCCGGCATGCTGCTGCGACAATTTCCGGACAAAGCCGCTTTTGCCGAATACTACACAAACCATAACGTGGTGCCGGTCTGCCGCGAAATCCTGGCGGACATGGAAACCCCGGTATCGGTGCTCAAGAAATTATACACCCGGAATTCCCCGGCATTTCTGCTGGAAAGCGTGGAAGGCGGGGAGCGCTGGGGGCGCTACAGTTTCCTGAGCACCTCGGCCCGCACCCGGGTCCGGGTGTTTGCAGATGCCGTGGAAATGGACACCAACGGCCAAAAGGAGCAGATCCACCACCAGGGCGACCCGCTGCCGGTGCTGCGGGACCTGATGGCGCGCTACACCCCGACCGTGCTGCCCGGCCTTCCCCGGTTCTGGGGCGGGCTCGTGGGGTATTTTGCTTATGAAACGGTCAGCTTTTTCGAGGCCATTGAAAACCGGATGCCCGCGGACCGTCCCCTGGCGGACTTCATGGTACCGGATGAAATGCTGATTTTTGACAATATTAAAAATACCCTGATGATGGTGGCCATTGTCTTTAAAGACGATCATGCAGATGCTGAGGCAGCATATGATGCAGCGGAATCAAAAATCGACCGCCTGCAGGATTCGGTGCGCGACGACAGGGCCCAACCCTATCCCGAAGCGCAGACGAGAGAAGGCATATCCCTCACCCCGGTCCATGATGCGGCCCTGTACAAGAAGCATGTGGAGACCGCCAAGGCCCGCATCCGGGAGGGAGAAATCATCCAGGCCGTGATTTCCCAGCCGTTTTGCGCAAACCGCGTCCCGGCCGATCCCACGGCCCTGTACCGAGCCCAGCGCTATATCAACCCGTCGCCGTACATGTTTTTCATGCATCTCGATGACACCGTGCTGGTGGGATCCTCGCCCGAGACCATGGTCCGCCTGGAAAACAACATTGCCACGCTCCGGCCCATTGCCGGCACCCGCCCGCGCGGCAAAACCGAGCAGAAAGACCGGGCCCTGGCAGACGAAATGCTGCAGGACGAAAAAGAGCGCGCAGAGCACCTCATGCTCGTGGACCTGGGCAGAAACGACCTGGGCCGGGTGGCGGAAACCGGCACCGTGCAGGTAACAGACCTGATGATCGTGGAGCGCTATTCCCATGTCATGCACCTGGTCTCCAATATCACCTGCGATCTGCTGGAAAACTGCGATGCCTGGGACCTGCTGGCCGCCACATTTCCGGCCGGCACCCTGAGCGGGGCGCCAAAGGTCCGGGCCATGGAAATCATCTCCGAGCTCGAATCCGAACCCCGGGGGCCTTACGGCGGGGCCGTGGGTTATATCTCGTTTCACGGCAACATGGACCTGGCCATTACCATACGCACCGCCTGCATCCAGGACGGAAACCTCGTGGTGCGGGCAGGCGCCGGCATCGTGGCGGACTCGGACCCGGATGCCGAATACACGGAAACCGTGAACAAGGCCGCGGCCATCGGCCGGGCCCTGGAACTCATGGAACATCAACTGCAGTAAGGAGCGGACATGATATTTGTGATCGACAACTACGACTCCTTTACCTATAACCTGGTGCAATATCTGCGGCAGCTCGAAGCCGAAGTCCGCGTGTGCAGAAACGATGCCTTTGACATCGGCACACTGGATACCGGCGGATTTTCCGGCATCGTGGTCTCCCCGGGGCCCGGGGTCCCGCAGAAATCCGGGCTTTCCGTCGAAGTGATCCGGCGGTTTTCCGGAGAAATTCCCATTCTCGGGGTCTGCCTGGGTCACCAGGCAATTGCGCACGCATTCGGCGGCCGTATCCGGGCGGCCAAAAAGCTCATGCACGGCAAGGTTTCCACTGTGACAGCAGACGGCAAAACCATATTCTCGCGCATGAACAAGCCGTTTGCCGCCATGCGCTATCATTCCCTGACCGTGGACCGGCAGAGCCTGCCGGAATGCCTGGAAATCAGCGCTGAAAGCGAAGACAGCGAAATCATGGGGCTCCGGCACCGCCAGCACACCACCGAAGGCATCCAATTTCACCCGGAATCGATCATGACCCCGGTGGGTAAACGGATACTGAGAAACTTTTTGAAGTTGTGCGAATAAAACGATCCGGGTTTCGCTCGTTTTGATCATTTCACTTTGAACCATACAGGAGAACCGAAATGTTTCGCGAACTGCTAAACAAGATTTGCCGGCGGCAGGATCTCACCGAGGCGGAAACCGCGGCCATGATCGGCGAAATCTTTTCCGGAAACACCACGGACGCCCAGGTGGGCGCATTCATGGCCGCGCTTGCCACCAAGGGCGAAACTTATGCCGAGCTTGCCGGCGCAGCCCGGGCCATGCGCAAAAAGGCCGTCCGGATCGAAACCGCGGCAGGCGACGTGATTGACACCTGCGGCACCGGCGGAGATGCGGCCGGCACCTTTAACATCTCCACTGTCACCGCTTTTGTGGCGGCCGGATGCGGGGTCACCGTGGCCAAGCACGGCAATCGCTCGGTTTCCAGCCAGTGCGGCAGCGCGGATTTGCTCGAGGCACTGGGGATCAACCTGGACCTGGATCCGGAACTCGTGGAGGAAGCCATTGCCGAAATCGGGATCGGATTCCTGTTTGCCCCCCGGTACCACGGAGCCATGAAGTATGCGGCAAACCCCAGAAAAGAGGTGGGCCTGCGAAGCATATTCAACATGCTCGGCCCCCTGACCAACCCGGCTGCTGCCAATTGCCAGCTTCTTGGCGTATTTGCCCCCCAGCTCACGGAGATGTTTGCCAAGGCATTAAGCCAGCTCGGCACAAAACGGGCCTTGGTGGTACACGGCCATGACGGGCTGGACGAGATCTCGGTGTGCGCGCCCACCCGCGTATGCGAACTGCGGGACCGGCAGATTATCACGTATGACATTTCACCCGAGACCTTTTTCGGCCGCCTGGCAGATCCCGAGGAAATCCGGGGCGGCAATGCGGCGGAAAATGCAGAAATCACCCGCAGCATCCTGGCCGGAGAAAAAGGGGCAAAACGCGATATCGTGCTCATCAATGCCGCGGCCGCCCTGATGGCCGCGGGTCGGGCGGAAAAAATCGGCCATGGCGTCGAGATGGCGGAATCAGCCATTGACACGGGCGCTGCCGCGGATAAACTGGAATCCCTGATCGCCTTTACCCGGGAGAATGCATAAACATATGGCCGAAGATATCCTGACAAAAATCGTGGCGCACAAAAATGCCGAAATCCGCGCCGCCCGCCAGCAGACCCCGGTTTCCGACCTGGAAGCCGCGGCCCGGGCAAGAAGCGATTTCCGCTCTTTTCGCGCGGCAATGAAAAACCCGGGTCAGGTCAACATTATCGCCGAGATCAAGCGGGCCTCGCCTTCAAAGGGCGATATCTGTCCCGGGCTCGATCCGGCCCGACACGCCGCGGCTTATGAACGCGGCGGCGCAGTCGCCCTTTCCGTGCTCACGGATGCAACCTTTTTCAAGGGAAGCCTGGACGACATGGAAGCCGCCCGCCGGGCAACCGGACTGCCGGTTCTGCGCAAGGACTTCATCGTTTCGGATTACCAGGTATACGAAGCCGCCGCACGCGGGGCGGATGCCGTGCTGCTGATCGTTCGCATCCTGTCAGAATCCCGGCTTGCCGAACTGCTGGACCTGTGCGCGGATCTGGACATCGACGCCCTGGTGGAAGTCCACACCCCGGCGGACCTGGAAATCGCGGCCGGAACCGGGGCCGTGCTCATCGGGATCAACAATCGGAACCTGGCCTCCTTTGACACGGACATCCAAAACGCCATGGACCTGGCCGCCTCCATGGGCCCCCATCAGATTCCGATCGCAGCCAGCGGCATTGCTTCGCGCGCGGACATCGAGCAGAACCTGGCAGCCGGAATCCGCAACTTTCTTGTCGGCGAAAGCCTGGTCCGGGCACAGGACCCGGAAACTTTTTTAACGCACCTGAAAAACGGGTAGACTACACATGTATACCGGAGAAACCTTACACCGGCATCACGAACGCATCCAAATCAAGATCTGCGGCATCACCGCGGCAGAAGACGCCATGGCATGCGCCGCCTGGGGAGTTGATGCCGTCGGCTTGGTGTTTTATCCCAAAAGCCCCAGGTATGTCACCCCGGCGCAGGCCGCGGACATCACCGGTGTTCTGCCGCCGCACATCGCCCGGGTGGGCGTTTTTGTCAACGAATCCGAGGAAACGATCATGGCGGCGGCCTACCAGTGCCGACTGCATGCTGTGCAGCTTCACGGCGCAGAACCCCCGGAACTGGCCCGGCGCCTCATGGAACAGGGCCTGATTGTAATCAAGTGCCTGTATGTAAGCGGCCGGCCGGCAGTTTCAGAGGCATCGCAATACCATGTTTCGGCATTTCTGGTGGAATGCTCCGCCGGAAAGCTGCCCGGGGGCAATGCCATGACCTGGGACTGGTCTGCGGCCCGGGACTTTAATGAACAATACCCCTTTATCATTGCAGGCGGGCTCGGGCCGGAAAACGTGGCCGAAGCAATTGCAGCCGCGCGCCCGGATGCCGTGGACGTGAGCTCGGGCGTGGAATCCGCTCCGGGCAGAAAGGACACCCGGCGGGTGCGGGATTTTGTTTATGCCGTGCGCCTGTCTGAAATCACACAACCAACAAGGAGAATATTCTGATGGCTGAATTGCAGGCCGACAACCCCATAACCGGATACCCGGATGAAAAAGGCCATTTCGGGCCCTACGGCGGCCGGTACGTGGCAGAAACCCTGATGCCTGCCCTGCTGGAGCTAAACGAAGCCTATCAACAATACGTGCGGGACCCCGCTTTTCAAAAGGAGCTCTACGGCCTGCTCAAGGACTTTGCCGGACGGCCCACCCCGCTTTATTACGCAGAACGACTGACCCGGAAAACCGGGGGCGCTGCCATCTACCTCAAGCGCGAGGACCTGCTTCACACCGGGGCCCACAAGATCAACAACACCCTGGGCCAGGCGCTTCTGGCCAAATGGATGGGCAAAACCAAGGTGATCGCCGAGACCGGTGCGGGACAGCACGGGGTGGCCACGGCCACGGCTGCGGCGTTTTTCGGTATGGACTGCAAAATTTTCATGGGCACCGAGGACATCCGCCGCCAGGCGCCCAATGTCAACCGCATGGAACTGCTGGGCGCGCAAGTCGTGCCCGTGGAATCCGGTACAGGCACCCTGAAAGACGCCATGAACGAAGCCATGCGCTACTGGGTCTCTGCCGTGCGCGACACCTTTTACGTAATCGGCTCGGTGGCCGGCCCGCACCCGTATCCGGCAATGGTCCGGGATTTTCAGAAGGTAATCGGAGAAGAAACCCGGGACCAAGCTTTGCGCGAAATCGGCCGATTGCCCGATCACCTGGTGGCCTGCGTGGGCGGGGGAAGCAACGCCATGGGCCTGTTTTACCCGTTTGTCAATGATCCCGCGGCCATGACCGGAGTGGAAGCGGCGGGCAAGGGCATTGATACCGGTAAACACTCGGCCACCCTGTGCGCCGGTTCCCTGGGCGTGCTGCACGGCGCCAAGTCGTACCTGCTCCAGGATAATTACGGGCAGATCAGCGAGGCCCACTCGGTTTCCGCGGGGCTGGATTACCCCGGCGTGGGCCCGGAACATTCATTGTTCAAGGACCTGGGCTGGGTAAAATACGTGAGCATCACCGATGCCCAAGCACTCGAAGCCTTTTACGCCCTTTGCCGCACCGAAGGCATCATCCCGGCCCTGGAAAGCTCCCACGCACTGTCAGCAGCCATGCAAATCGCCTCGAGCGCGCCGGCCGACCAGATCATCGTGGTCAACCTCTCGGGCCGCGGGGACAAGGACCTGTCCATCGTGGCTGAGGCGGAGGTCAGTAGTCAGTAGACAGTAGTCAGTGGTCAGTAGTCGGTGGGAAGTGGGGTTGCTGATGCCCCCCGGAGTGAATGCATGGAAAGGATGGACTGTATGACACGGATTGAAAAAACGTTCAAATACTTGCAGGATAAAAACGAAAAGGCCCTGGTGGGCTTTGTGACCGCAGGGGACCCGGACATGGAAACCTCGGTTTCCATTATTTCCGCCATGTGCGAAAACGGCGTGGACGTGCTGGAACTCGGTGTGCCGTTTTCCGATCCCACCGCCGACGGGCCGGTAATCCAGCGCTCCTCGG
>JAGXKN010000069.1 GCA_018335195.1 Desulfobacterales bacterium | reverse complement strand
GGGGCTTTTTTTGTTCTTCCTGTATCCATCTTTGGGGCAAATCTTTATTACTAATAAATCTTAGGCCCTTATCTGGCAGGTGCATGTGGCCGCATCTGTTGTTCCGGGGCACTCGGACGCACCTGCTGGGCAGGAGCTCTTGGCCGCATCTGCTGGGCCGGAACTCGTGGGCGCATCTGCTGTTCCGGGGCGCTTGGGCGCACTTGCTGGGCGGGAGTTCGTGGTCGCAGTTGTTGTTCCGGGGCCCGCGGCCGAATCTGCTGTGCCGGTGTGCGGGGACGCATCTGCTGTTCCGGGGCTGCCGGGCGCATCTTCTGTTCAGGGGCCGCCGGCCGCATTTGTTGAGCCGGAGTTGCCGGGCGTTCTCCCCCGGGGCCATTGCCGGTATTGATCTCATTTACCTCTTTAATTATCCATTCCTGTGGCTGCGCTGTCTCCTGGCCCGCGCCCTTCTCCAGGGGATTGGGCCGCGTTTGAATCGGCTCTTCTTCTTCTTCCTGAGCTAAAACCTGGCTCCCAACAATAAACACAAAAAATAAAACATACACTGCCATTTTAAAATATCTCTTCTTGTTCATTTTACCCCTCCTTGTTTGATTGCCGACAGTCTGCTTAATGATCATTGGTCTTTTGGGGTTGTTGAAAAAAAACAGCAGCCAGAGACGGATGTGAAGTTATGAATTCTGCTTTTTTGTTCATGTTTTTCTGTTTAAAATAGGCTGCGGCCGCCCTGATAGCCCTGATGTCAATTTCATTGCCGGCAGACACATACTTTTCACCTTGCAAACCGGCAAATCCAAGCTCAAACCTCCTCCCCGCCTCAGCCTCTTTGCCCATCATCAAAGCCGTCAGTCCCATAATAAAGTCAACCGGAAAAGAGCCATTGTTTTGACGATATATATCATAGTATCGCAGGGCTGACTCGTATCTGCCGGCATAGAGCAAAGCATCTGCAAGGTCTTTCTGGCGGTAATTCATGCCGGCATTTATTTCATAGGCCTCCTTAAAAAATTTCAGGGCTGCATCAAGATCCTCTCTATCAATAAGGCATTGCCCCAAATCGGCCAGTAAATAAGCATATCGTTTGTCAGTAAGAGATGCTGTGCGCGCCGTTTTAAAAGCCTCCTGCGCATTACCGGATGCGAGCAGGGCAAAAGAATGATATACTTTCAGAGAAAGATCCTGATCATGGAGGTGCTTATAACGCCTGGTCAGATCGAGCAGGGCCTCTGTGTCATCATTCTGGTAATAAATGTCGGCCAGCCCGCGAATGAGCCAGGTCACCGGATACGTACCGGATAAGTTCTCCGGCTCTAAAAGATACTCCTGGCAATGCTCGACAATCCACCTTCTGGCGATACTGAGATAGCCGCCATCAACCGAACAGGAGATGATCGCATCCTGAACACGATATTCCCGCTCTGCCAGGCGGGAAAAAAAGACACTCGTCGCGGTAAGAATATCCCGGCCGTAAAAACCGGAAAAAGGCGGGAAAAAATCTGCGTCTATACTTAAGACAACAGGTTCCTCTATGCGCGGCAAAGAATCGATACCGCATATTACAAGCGGTATATCAAAATATGTGCCATGGTAACATCCCTGACGCATGGCAAAGGTATCGATATCTTTCTGCAAAAAGCCGTAATCATCCAGGAATTGATCCAGTTTTTTTCTGGCTTCAGGGGCTTGAAAATAGGGAAAGGGAATAACCCAGTAGACCTTTGAAACAATTTCCAGCTTATGCGCCGCATAGATAAAAGAACCTATGTTGTACAAACCATCCGGTCCATTTGCGTCCGCAGCACTGAATGCCTGCCAGTCCCCGTGCTGCTTTATCTGCTGGAGTTTCTCGATTTTTGCGGGCTCAACCCAGCGAAGGTCATCATGGGCATCTATATTTATCAGCACCGCCTGGCTTATATCCTTTTGCGCCCAGCCAAGCAGAGCCTCGCTGTGAGTCTCAAATATTTCAGGCACAATTCGATCACTTCCCAATACCGGCCAGGCCTTTGCCACTCCGGGCAAAACCAGGAATAATTGCAGAAAAACAAACAGGATACCAATAGAAATAAGTCTCATATTCCTGTTCCTACGGGTCCACTGCGTGAAGGCTGCCTGCGTCACCGGCTGCCTGTGGGCGTGCCCGAATCTGTCGGCTCGGTCTTTACTTTTTGCGCATTCTCCGGCTGTTGCGAGTATGGAGGGAGATTTTGTTCTATCCTTGTAGTCAATTCACGGACAATATTCATGTGCGGAAAAGAAATACTCCAGGGACGGCCTATCAACTCAAGTTTCTGGTCTATCTCATAATCCTGCTCCCAATCCGCACGGGCATAGCCGGAACCCAGCAGAAGGGTTGCCAGGAGCCCGGTTGTAAATATTATTTTAGCACCTGTCATGGCCGTATTTCTCCTGTCGATTAGTAGTAGCTTAAGGAAAGACTGAATATCTCCCTTTTGTAGTCCGCGAAATCCAAATTAGATCCACTGTAAAAATATGTATACCCACCCTTTATAAAAAATCTGTTAAACAACGGGTATGTGAGTGACAGGCTTATCGTAATCATATCATCTACGCGCCTTGGTTCGGGAATATACTTAATATAGTCGGCATTGGTGTAGTCAAATCTGCTGAAAAAACTCATATCGTGCGGCAGGCCGATATCAAAGGAAGTGAACAGATTATAGGTATCCCTGTTGAATTGAGTCCCATCGGTATCCGCGATTCTATATTCACCCCCTATTCCCCAGAGAATTTTATCCTCCAACAGACGCAAATAATGATCCAATTCAATATAATGGGTTGCCCCATCCCGGCAATACAACTCGGGATAGTCGGTGTCGTATTCGAAATCCTCCCAAACCACTGAATAACCGAGTCCCGCAACTGCCTTTTCCCGCCATTGTGCCGAAGCATCCGCGCTGATCCCTGTACTGTCGCTGTAACTGCTTCCGCCTAAACGGGTGTCAGAATAGTTACCGGTCAGCGATATCGTGTATGGCAATTGGTATATGATACCGTTTTTAGCTAAAATCAGGTCGCTGCTGTTAAAAGCAAGATTGTATGAAGAAAATTCACTTCTCCCGTGCCGGCTGTAATAAAGGGAATGCCTGATTCCCAGGGAAAAGTTTTTATCGTCAAGATTCTGATCAATAAAACGATACTCAAGCGCTCCGGAAGCGGTTGTTCTTAGAGAACCGGTTGAAGTGTCAGGCTCGTGCCTGGAGCGCGCGGGAACGTTGTCATCATATTCCATTGCCAGACTGATATAAGGATTCCATCTTTTACTGTCTGCAATCGGTCGGTTTGCAGCTTCCACGGAGCGTAACTGCGGCATTATTTCCCGGGCCCTCTTAGCGTATGGAGAATCCGGCGCCATATCTTCAATGGAAACCAGTAAATCAATCGCTTCAAGGACGCTTCCTCTTTGCGCTAAAGCTTTAGCGAGATAAAACCGGGCTGCTATACCCGAAGGGTTTATTTCCACGGCCCTTCGCAGTACCCGCACAGCCTGATCGGTTTTTTCCAGACCAATAAAACAAATTCCCTTGAGTCTTAAAAGAAGAGTGTCTTCAGGCATCTCGACAAGCAGCCGGTCGAGCTCCCTGATTGCAGCATTTAAATCGCCGGCTATCATTAGATCTCCAGCTTTTTGCCAATAAGCATGTTCTTCGGCTGAAGAAGGAGAAAAAGCCAGGAATACAGAAAAAAAGGCGACCAGGAAAAAGCGGTTCAAGGTCTTATGCAATGATGGTTTCATGGTATTTACGTCCAGAGGGGAGAGGGCCCCTCACTTTGGGCGGGCTGTCAGCCGGTAGGAAAGCCAAAGAGAAAGGACGTTGGCGATAGCCCTGATGAAAATAATATAAGTCACCTATTTTTTCATATTATCACCTTATTGTAACCCATTAAATCACGCTTTCCCTAGTTTGTCAATGGAAAAATTACTATCGCCCACGATCCCCGTTCCGCTAATTATATATAAAAGATTTTTAAGAATTAAGCAAATAGAAAATAGCAATAATTAGGGGTATGGCAGGATTGGCAGTAAGTACTCGGTATGTTCCTGTTCAAGTCGGGAAATGCGGTTGCATTAGATAGCAGACGGGGATTGGTTATTTTATCTTCTGGTTCGGTATACAGTTAACTTGGACACCAATTTGTGGATTTAAAAATCCACCATGCTTGCCAGTTCAGGCTGCATTTCCGGGCATCCACGAAACTGAACCTTGAATCTGATAGTCCTCTCTGGCCCTGGATTCACATTACTGGCGGGGCATAGCCGCTATACGTAATCGCCAATAACCCCAAAGGAATTCAACAAGATTGAAAAAGCTATCCAAATAATAGTTGATGAGGAGAAAAATCAAAAAAACTAATCGATCCCTGCGCCCCCGGGTTCAGCAAACCGGTCAGGCAGGCCCGGAAATTCGTTACGGAGTCGTCCGGCGTCCCGGCGCCGCTGTTGTAGGTACTCCAGGTGATGCCGCCATCCTGGAAAATCTCATACACCACGCCGCTGAGCCCGGTGCCGGCAATGGACACCTGCCCAGCGGCGCCGACTTTCACATAATCTGTATGGGCGGGAATCTGATCGTAGATGACCACGTTTTTCAGCGCACCGGTTCCCTTGTTGAAAAAAGTCGTCGTGAATTCGATGATATCACCGGCATCGACAGCGGCCGACACGCCATTTGGCAGGTGATTTTATCGGCGTCGGGATCAAAATCAGGATCGGGATCGATGGTTCCATTCGTTTTCAAATAGCGCATTGCGCCTCCCCTTTCCTGTCTTTTTTCATAAACGACATTCCGTTTTTTTCTGTATGGGAAGATACACCTCCCGTTCATTGGGAATTAGCTGGATGGCTTCTTGCGGGCACTGAAACTGGCATTGGCCGCAACCGATGCATTTCTGCTCGTCGATCCGAGCCTTCTCATCCGACATCCGGATGGCATTGACGGGGCAATAGTTCTCACAGGTCCCACACCCAATGCAGGAGTCGTCATCGATCAGTTTCGCAACGTAAAAAGACTTCATCAGCAGCGGCTGGGCGCCGGTGTTATACAAACGGAAAATGGCGCAGCAGTCCCAACAGCAGTTGCAGACCTCCGCCTCGGCCTGGGTGATGTCCTCATCCATGTAAAACACGGTATGAACCGCACCTCTTTGCTGGGCATCTTTGATTATCTGATATGCCTCCTCCTTAGTAATCGCCCGGCCGACATCAGTTTCGACGTATCTTTTCGTCCGCTCTCCAAAAGAAAGGCAAATCTCGGAAGGATGATTGAAATCACAAGAATCATCAACCATCTTCCGCCATTGCCGGCAAAAGCAATGCTTCACAGCGATGGCGCCCTTGTATTTTTCGATAAGTTCACTCACCCCATGCGTGGGGAATACCTCCGAAGGCGACTTTTCAATCGTTTGATTGATGGGAATAACCGATCCCTGGCCGGGTTCCGGCGGGTTGATAGCAGCGATAGTATTGACCGTCTTCATTGTTTTTTTGCTATACAGATTGAGAAGTGGTCGGACTGGAAAAAAATTCATATTTTCCAGCTTTTTCACCGCCAGGTCGAAGTAATGAGCGCATTCCTTTTTCTCCGGCGATTCTTCCCCATCGGAAAGGTAGGTGTCGTCAAACCACCCGGAGGGAATCATTGGATATAATTGAAAACTTTTTTCACCACTCGGTTCGTAAATCGTATTGATCATCCCTTTATGCCGCATCTTTTCAAAAAAGGATTCGAAGTCCTCTGCCGTCAGGTCGGATAGTGAACGCATTTCCTCGTAATTGTATCGGTTCTCACCAACGGCAAGAAGGAAATCGGTCTCTTCCGGGGTCACGGAAATATCCAGGCAGATCAGGAGTTCTTTTACGATGGGGGGCGGGTTCATCGAAAATTTATTGAACAGCTTCGCCAGTTTGCGAAGTTTTCTTTCCCGTGCTTTCGAGATCGTTCGTTCCATGATAGACACCCTCCCCGGATGGATTGCAGGGCTTAGACAAAAAAAGCCGGCTTTTGTCAGGATAAAGATTTGACTTACTCCATCAGGTTCTTGTATCCTATTTTTCGTTGGAAACCAATAATCTCTTCGATCAGATTTCAAGGCAGGCAAAATGACGGAGACCTACCGGTCATGTGCGCTATCCAACTTTTTGCTTTCTGCTGCGCCCCGAACATCCTGCAGGTAGGGAATAGCGATGTCGTTCCTCGAACCGCCGGTGCCGTCGTACGAAATCGAGGCCCCCGGGATGCCTGTGACGTGCTCGATCCGGGTGCCCAAGGCCTCGGTGACCCGCTTAAAGTAGCGCCATCTTACCAGGATCACAAATTCGTTAAAACTGCACGTATGTTTAGGGTATATGAACCGCGCACCATTGCCAATTTGCTGAATATCAGCATTAAAAATGTTGAAAAGCACAGGGCCAATATCATGGCCAAGCTCGATACCCATAGTGCGGCTTCGCTAACCGCATTTGCTTTTGAGCAGGTATTGGCCCATAAATCCGCCTGATGTGAGTGCAATACATTGATTAGCGTTTTATCTATCGTTGCATAACATCAGGACGCAAATTGCCATCAATTGGGATGATGGAAAGAATCTTGTCGAAGTAACCTTATGCAATGATAGATAAAATGACGAACTGAACCAGCCATGAAGAGCTATGGGGATTGTATTGCTGGGCCCGGCCTGATTGTAGGGATGGATTTCATTTTTAAGCGCAATGCAGAGCTGTTGGTAAAGCAAATACGTTGTATCCAAAACGACATTTCAGCATTTTTCCTGAATTTATTTGTTTTTTCGGTCTTATTCACCCCAAAGCACTGAACACAGACGCACTGGTCCTCTACCGCCTCATTTGAGCGATCTCCACTTCCTTTTTTAAGAGGATAACCACTGCTATGATGAGTCCCAATATTGACTTTCCAGCTTTTTAACGGTCCTCATTTTCCCTTTTTTGCATTCAGGGCAGCATGTAATATCTTCGCCTGTCAGCCGAAGAAGCATCTCAACAACGGTTTCTTTGTATTTTTCCGGCAAGGCTATAACCGAGTCCATAAGTTTTCTTATCACCAGGATTGCCTGTTTTTTGTTTTTATTGGACAAAAATCCAAAATAGCGGATTTTCATGAAGCCTTCCGGAAGCACGTGAAGGAGAAATCGTCGAATAAACTCTTTGGCAGGCAGCGTCATTTCCTTAAATTCATTGTTGTTTGCCCGGTCTCTATAGGTAAATACGATATTTCCGTTATCGATGGATTTGATGCGATTATTAGATATGGCAATGCGTTGGGTATACCGGCCCAGATATTCAAGTACTTGCTCTGGTCCGGCAAACGGCTTTTTTGCATATACTATCCAATTGACTTTCAAAACTGATTGGATTAAACGATCAAGCTCTTGCCGGGATTCATATTTCGCCGTATTGCCGGGAAAAATCAGCTCATTTTTATCATAGGCGGTTTTTAAAAGGCAGAGATACCGTTTTCTAAATTCTTTGGCCAGGGACTTTACCCGGAACAGAAATGACTTTCGTGCCGGTATCCATCTGTGTTTTCCAAAGGAAAGAGCACCGGCCGGAACCAGGCAGTGCAGATGAAAGTGATCCATCAATGTTTGAGACCAGGTATGTAAAACCAGAATAAAGCCGAGTTGTCCCTCAAGGCGCCATTGGGGGTCTTTTGCAAAGGCTTGCAGCGTCTGGTTTACAGCAGTAAACAAAATGCCGAGGCAGGCCTTCCTGTTGCACAGGATAATCGGGTTCAGATCATGGGGTAGTGTGAATACCAAATGAAAATATCCACAGGGTAGCAGTTCGGCTTTTCGGTCATTAAGCCATTTTTCCTTGACCAGGGTTTGACATTTGGGACAATGCCGGTCCCTGCAGGAGTTATATGAAATGCGCTCAAAGTCGCAATTATCGCAATTCTCAACATGACCTCCGAGTATGGCTGTTCTGCAGATTTCTATATGCCGCATCACCTTTTGCTGGGCATTGGATACCGGATTGTTTTGACGGAAAGCTTCTCCATAACGACGAAATACATCTGCCATTTCAAGTTTGGGGTTATCGATTTTCATCGCTGCCCCCGCTTTCTTCGCAAAGATAGTCAAGAGGGCTTTTTAGCTGCGTGATGCGATCGGGCAGGAGATGCAGATACATTACGGTGGTTTTGAGGGATCTGTGACCAAGCAGGCGCTTAACAGTATATACGTCCGTACCATGGTACAGCAG
>JAGXKN010000068.1 GCA_018335195.1 Desulfobacterales bacterium | reverse complement strand
AGGTCGGGATAAGTGTTGCCGATGACGCCGGTGCGGATGGGATAGCGGCCGGTCAGCAGCCCCGCCCGGGAGGGTGCGCAGACGGCGTTGCAAGCGTAATACTCGGTTAGGCGGGCGCCCTCGGATGCCAGCCGGTCGATGTGGGGCGTGCGGATGACGGTGTTGCCGAAGCAGCCCAGGTCGCCGTAACCCAGGTCGTCGCAGTAGATGAGCACGACGTTGGGCCGGGGCGCATCCGGATCGACCACCGCCAGGTTCTGGCCGGCGGCGCCGGCGGGATAATCACCGATAAGTTCGGTGATGTCCTTGACCTGAACCAGCTGGTAAAACCCGCCGCCCAGCAGGGCGGCCGCACCGGCGCCGGCCCCGATGCCCAGGGAACGTTTCAGGAATTTTCGTCGGGAAACAGGGATGTCGGCCATTTCATTTCCTCCCCTTGGAGTGGATGTCGGTTTTCGGGGGATTCCGGGGACAGTATATCTCTTTATTTCTCTTTTCGTTTTTTTCCCGGCTTTTGCGGTTTCAGTCTTCTGCCCGGTTTATGTTCCAATGCATCCACAAACATTGCACCTCCCAGCGGCCTGCCTGTTCGTGAATGCTTGCAAATGTCTTCCTCTTTCTCATTTAAAAGCGCCCTTGCCACAAATGCCCGCGCCACATTTTACGGAAGTTGATGCCCCGGGTATAACGGCAGGACACCTCCCCGATGGAAAGCCGGTTCTTTTCACAGCCCGTACTCCGCCCGTTCAATCAGCTCCATCTGCAAATCCCGGTTCAGGGTCACAAAGTACGCATTATACCCGGAGATTCGCACCAGCAAGTTTCGGTAGTTTTCGGGGTGTGCCATGGCGTCTTTGAGCGTATCCGAGGTAACCACGTTCATCTGCATCTGCATGCCGCCGAGATCGAAGTAGCTCTTTACGTAGGCATACATCCGGTCGATGATGTTTTGCCGGCTGTCTTCACCGCCGGGGACCACCTTGACGTTAAAGGCGATGTTGTTGTTCATGTGCACCGGGTCCAGCCGGGCCACATCCCGAATGTTGTCGAGCAGACTGTTCGATGCGTGGGGCTCGGGCGTCAAACCCGGCGTAAACGACTGGCCGGCCTGCCTGCCCGAGGGCAGAGCGTCGCTTAGGGTGCCGAAAATCACGTGGTTGGACATGGACCAGAAGCCCGCGGTATACCGGCCGCCCCGGTAATGGGACTGTGCGGCGAACCGGTTGTGGACGAATTTGGTGATCCGGTTGGCCATGGCCACGGCCTCGTCGCTGCCGGAGCCGAACAGCGGCACCTTGTTTTTCACCATGGCATAGACGGCCGGATGGTTTTCAAAGTCTGCGTCTACGGCAGCTTTGAGTTCGGCAAAGCCGATGGCCTTTTCTGCAAATACGAGTTTTTTGATCACCAGCAGCGAGTCGGTGACGTCGGCCAGTCCGATGCAGGCCGCACCGGAACTGTTGTACCGGGCGCCGCCGTGGGTGACGTCTTTTGCGTTGGCAATGCAGTCCTCTATCACAGAAGACAGCATCGGCGTGGGCCGGATCACCTGGTGAGCGCGGCCGAGCATGTTGTTGTAGGCCACGGAGCAGTCAATCAAAAAGCCCAACTGCTCGGCAAAAGCCTTGAAAAACCGGTCAAAAGTTTCAAAGTCGCCGGCCGCCACCGAACCCGTATCCGGCCCGAGCTTCCAATTCATCAGGGGGTGCCGGCCATTGTTTAAAGCCATCTCCAGGGCGGCGACCATGTTTAACATTTCGAAATTGGTGTGGCCGATGTGCCGGCCTGACAGGGTGGGTTCGACACAACCGGTGGCCGACCAGTTACGCATGTCACGGATGTCATAGCCAAGCGGTTCAAGCGAAGCAATAATCGCCGCATCGTTGTGCAGCGACGGGGTGGCCGCAGTAATCAGGTTGACCTCGCAGAGGCGCTTTAAATAGGTGTCGCTGTTTTTTTCGGGATCAAAGCGGGCGTTGACGTTGGGGTCCCGGATGGAAAGCATTTCCGTGACCTTTAAAAAAATGTAGGTCATGTCGCAGACCGCGTCTTCACCTGCCGGGGTCAGGCCGCCCAGGGTGATGGCCTGGTCCGATGAACTGCCGCCGAAATACCAGTTGGCCAGATCCGGGGTCAGGGGCAGGTGATCGGTGCAGCGCATGTAAAAACAGGCCACCAGCTCAATGGCGTAGCGGATGTAGTCGGCACGGGCCTGCGGGTTTTCCAGCTTGGCCATGTCGACTTCGAAATATGGCTGCAGCCACTGGTCCAGCCGGCCCAAAGACAAGCCCGCGTTGGTATTTTCCATGTGCAGCCCCACCCATGCAATCCACATGGCGTTGACGGCTTCGTCGAGGCTTTGGGCCGGATATGCCGGAACCCGTCCGCAGATTTCAGCCAGGCGTATCAGTTCGGCCTTCCGCTTCGGATCGGTTGTCTCTGCCGCTTCCTTTCCCGCCTGTTGGGACAGGTGCTTGGCATAGGCCACAAGCCCTTCCAGGCAAAGAATCATGGCCGCCAACGAAGCCTTTTCTTCCGGCGAACGGCCGCTTTCGGCCAATTGGGCGTGGATTTCTTCGATCATGCCGTTGGCACCTTTTGCCATGATCTTCGGAAAATCGGGAATGGTATGGGAAAGCGCGGCCTGTTTCCAGACAAAGTAAACGGCAAACCGCTCGTCAATGGCCTGGCAAAGCGGACTGTTATAGTGGTGGCGCACCCATTCCTTGAAGTTACGGTTAACCCAGAAGGGAAAGACTTCCCGGTGGAGCAGATCCACGGTCTCTTCTGTAATATTATAGGGGTTTAGCGACCGGTGGGGCACGGTCAACAGCTCGCCCCAGATCATGGTGCCGTGGCTGTCCGGATAAACCACCACGCCGACTTCCTTTGTAGTGGTGGTGCCGGCGATCAGGTCGTTTGTGCGGATGATTGGCTCACGGTTTTCCATAAGGTATTTAAAGGCATGCCCCTGGCGCAGTTCGGGTATCCAGGGGTTGCCGTCGGAATCGGTTTCAAAGCCGTGTTTTTTGCACCATTCGGTCAAAAGGCGCGGCCGTTCCGGGCAGACCTCGGCGGTAGTCGTGAAATGCGTATCCAGAAAAGCCTCAACCCTTGGAAAGTCGGAAATGCCGTATCCGGACAGGTACGGGTCTTGAAGGTATTTCACCCCGGCATCGATTTTGTCGGCGGCAAGCCGGCAGTCATGGCGCTGCTGCAGTTCATCGCTTAATTCGGTCTTTGGCGTGGGCTGTTTCTTTTGAAGTTCTCTACGTTCGGTTTTGCGCTCTTTGACCATGGATTTTTTCTGCTTTTTGTGCAGCAGCAGCGAGAGGTAGAAAAAAAACAGGTTCATGTAGCTTTGGTTGCCAACGGTTTTGAGGTCACTTTTCATCAGCATAAAGATCTGCTCGGTCGGCGTGGCCGAAAGCAGGCGGCGCACGGCTGTATCCGAGGAAAAAATCAGGGTGACTTCACAGTCGGCGGGCGTGTTGCGCAGCACCGAAACCCGGCCGTCGGCAAACCGGATGGCCGTCTCCACCGAATGGCTTTCTGTGCGGATACCCACCGTAAAATCAAACCAGCCGCGATCGGTTTGGAGATATTTTTTCAATCCGGGCCGGAAATGGAAGTTGGCGGCCACGGTGTGCAGAAGGGTTTTGACCAGCAGGTGGGTCAGGGTCCGGCCGCTTGGCAAATTGCCTTTCGCCGGGCTTTGGGCATCGGTTTTCAACAGCATGGGACACCTCCCGTTTAGAGGGTGATGCCGGCGGTTTCAAAGATGGACCGGCAGTTTTGCAAAGCGGTTTCGTCCTGGAATGCATCCATGGATTTCGGGTTCTGCCCGGCCGGGTCGGCGATACCTATTTTGAACTTCTTTTGCTTCCACAGGGGATGGTAGGGTAGCAGTCTGGCCTTGTCCGCCCCGCATTGTTTCAAAAAAGCGGCGACGGCTTCCAGGTTTTCTGGCGTATCGGTAATATCCGGGATCAGCGGCGTGCGGGCGAGCACTTCGGCCCCGCCGTTTTGGGCCCATTCATGCAGCACTTTGAAATTTTTGAGGATTGTTTCGTTGGAGGCGCCGCAGAAGCGCTTGTGGTCTGCCGGGTCCATGATCTTGATGTCGAAGTAGATCGTATCGATCCACGGCAAGAGCTTTTCAGTAAAGGCGTCGATGTCAAACAGCCCGCAGGTTTCCACCAGGGTGTGGATGCCTTGGGCTTTTAATAACCTGAGCAGGTCGGCGGTATAATCCATAAACAGCGTGGGCTCCCCGCCCGAAAGCGTCACCCCGCCGCCGGAAGTATCATAGAACGACTTGTCCCGGACCACAGTCGCCACCACGTCTTCGACGGCCATGGGGCGGCCGATCCTTTCGAGAGCGCCGGACGGGCAGTTTTTTACGCATTGAAAGCACAGACTGCAGGCCGTACGGTCAACAAAAAACGGGTTGACCCGGGACAGGGCGTTTTCCGGACAAACCCCGATACAGGTGTCACACCCCACGCATTTGTTGGCCTCAAAACCGATTTCAACGCCCACGCGCTTGCTTTCCGGGTTGTGGCACCAGGCACACGACAGGGGGCATCCCTTGAAAAAGACCACCGACCGTATCCCGGGGCCGTCGTCTAAGGCGTTGCCCTTGATTTCAAGGATGAGGGGTTGCTTGCGTCCTGGATTTAATTGATTTTTTTCTTTCAAAACATTTTCCGATATAGAGCTGTTTAACTGGTATTCGGACAACCGGAAACCATTATTTACGAGTTCGTCAATGTTTTTTTCGATGCTGCTTTGTGGGGTGTATGATCCCTCATGGCCGCTTGAAAATCCGCCAGCATGGCGTCGATCATGTCGTTTTTGATGGCCAGCGGGGACTCGTGCATGTAATCGAGCAGCGTGTTGTTGATTCCGGCGATGTAGCCGTGCGCCTGGGACCAGATACGGATCATCAGAAACCGGGCTTGATCTTCGACCATCGGCATGTCGGCATCGGCGCAGGCGGCAATGTTTTTCATGAAAAGATCGGATAAGGTCAGCGCGGTATCGAGCTCCGCACGGGCGACCGGCTCCATGGGCGTGTCCACGTAGTCCTTGAACTTGGGCACGTGCCAGGTGAACATCAGGTTGTAGAGATTGGCGTGTTCTATGCCGAAGTCGACAAACGCCCGGCACATGGCCGAAACCCGGTCCAGGGGATTTTCACGGCTTTCGGCTGCAGTCCGGCAGGTGGCATGGAGATCTTCAAACCCCCGGGTCAATAGCGCCAGATAGATTTCATCCTGATTGTGAAAATAGTTGTAGACGGTTTTGGCGGCGATTCCGAGCCGGGCGCCCAGCTTTCGCATGGAAAATCCGCGATAGCCCGTTTCGGCGATAAGCGCCAGGGATTCATCCAGGATATTTTGCCTGATTGCGGCAACGGCTTCGGGGTTGCGTTTGGCTTTGGCCATGACGGTGAAAATACTTTCCGGTTACCCGAAAAAATCCAGTAACAGCCAATGCATTTTCGCGCGCCCAGACGCGGAATTTCTATGTCTTTTTTGGCGCTCCTGCCGGCTTTGCGCGACAATAGAAAAACAAGTCAACAACTTATCTTTTACTGGAAAATTTCGGATAACCAAGTAATGTTGGTCATGTTGGGTAGAGTAACAGCGTTACTTTAATTTGTCAACCGGCATCCAGCCGGAAAAAAACCCTTCCGATCAACGCCCGGGGGATTATTTCGTCGCGGTTAAACCGCGAGACGCCGGCACTTTTGGAATGGATCGATTATCCGGGAAAATACCGGCACGACTGTGACCGGAACCTGCACCTGCTCAAGATGGCAATCTATTGCGGCAACATTGCTTGTTCAGGTCGCTGAAATCAGGGGAATCGCTTTGAGGCAGACGAGAGTTATTGTCAATCACTGGCTGAATAATTTGCGTGTTAATCTTGCCCTCGATGTCGCTTTTGCCATTGCGCTTATCAGAAAGGTTTTCCGCTGGCTCTCTGAGAAAGCCTGTGATGGCAAGTGCATTAACTGCGTGCCGCATTGACTTGCACCATGCGGCTATCCCCCGGCAGTATTTCGAATCAGGCGGATTTGAGGAATGGCGGATTCAAGGTGCAAATGAGGTAATGCCGGAGTCAGTGCAGAAAATCGGACGTTAGAAGTGATTACCGGCCCACAAACCTCCCGTTTTGCACATAAGCCGCCCGAAGGTCCTTTTTCAGGATTTTCCCAGTCAGGGTCCGGGGGAGTGCATCCGTAAAAACAACTTCACGGGGTCTTTTGTAGCCGGCCAGCTTTCCCCTGCAATAATCTATGACCTCTTCCCGGGTGACTTCTGCGTCGGCTGCCTTGACAATCACCGCCAGGCCGATTTCCCCCCACTTTTCATCCGGGATTCCGATCACGCCACAGTCGGCCACTTGCGGCATGCCCATGATCACGTCCTCGACTTCGGCCGGGTAGACATTTTCGCCTCCGCTTATGTACATGTCCTTTCGGCGATCCACCAGGTAAAGATATCCTTCGTCGTCGAAATATCCGATATCCCCGGAATAAAGCCACCCCTCCCTTATCGATGCGGCGGTTTCCTTGGGCCTGTTCCAGTATTCCTTTATCACCGTCGGACTTTTGATCAGCACTTCGCCCATTTGCCCCTTGCTGAGATCATTCTCCTTTTCATCAACGATTCTCACCTCAGAGTGAAACAGGGGTTTGCCGCAGGAGCCGAGTTTTCGCAGTGCATCCTCTGTTCGCAGTGCGGTAACGCCTGTCGCGGTCTCCGTCATGCCATAGCCCTGGTTGAACATCACTCCTTTTTTCATGTAGGTGTCAATCAATGGTTTGGGGCAGGGGGCACCACCGGCTATAAAAAACTGAACACTGGAAAAGTCGGTTGTCTCGAATTGAGGCATTTGGGACATGAGCAGGAACATGACAGGGATTCCGAACATGCTGGTAACATTGTTTTCCTCAATCATTTTCAGCGCCTCTTCCGGATTGAAGAACCGCTGAATGACAAGCGTATGTCCGGCATAAACAGAGGGTGTCGCAGAAGCATGCAAGGCCCCGATATGGAACAGGGGGGCGGAGCAAAGCACCACGACCGGCGGTGTCTGGACGTACATATGGATCCCGTTGATCGCATTCCATTGGGTCTGGCCCTGCCGGACTACTGCGCCCTTTGGCCGCCCAGTGGTTCCGGAGGTGTACATGATGAAATGGGGTGTTTCCAGATCTGGTTTTTCCGCAACCTGAGGCTCGGTCTCTGGCTGCCCGGCGATCCAATGTTCGAATTCATTATCTTCATCCTTCCCGCCGGCTGCTTCGCATATGTATTGCTTCACAGAAGGCACTTTGCCTCGTAATTGTTCTACTACCGTGAGAAATTCCGGAGAGTATATGAGTACCTCTGGCTCACTGTCATTCATGATAAATTCGATTTCAGGCGGTGCCAGACGGAAATTCAGGGGGACCATGATCCCCCCGATTTTCGAAATAGCAAACAGGATTTCCAGAAACACATTGCTATTGGCCATCAGCGCCGCCACCCGGTCGCCTTTCCGGATGCCCGCTGCCAAAAAGGTGTTGGCCAGACGATTTATCCGTAGATTGAATTCCCCTTTCGTCAGTACAAGGTCATTGTACTTAAGGCACGTCTCGTTTGGATACCGTGCCGCCCATTTGGTCGGCCATTCACCTACGTTCATATGTCCTTCCTTTTTTCCTATATTTATTGTGAACCTACATATTTGAACCTTTTGAATTTCCTATCTTTTGAATCATTCCCAAATTCAGAGATCGTAATGGATCGAAAGAAAAGCGTCCAAAAAAAAGCCGGGCCACCATTATTTATTAAAATGGCAGTCCGGCTATCTTAAAATCAGATCAACGATGAAAAGCGCTACCGAAAAGACCCGTGACTTTCCGTCCCAATCTCACGATTGGTTTGACTTTCTTATAATTTTACCATGCACAGGACGGATTCAAAAGTCAAATAATTTTCTGAAATTCTCTGATAAAGCATTTGGACTTCAAAAGTGCACCTTACGGCTATCTATACGTAATAAATTGACTTGAGACCATTCTGCGGTAAAAGAGTCATATAAGCCTGTTTTTTCTATAAAACCAGAAAAAGGAGGTAGATATGAACTCTTATCCGTCCCCGAGCACCCCTCACCAAGCTGTCGATCAATCCTGCCCGAGGCAACAGAATGCCTGGTGGAACATTACAGAAACCCCGTCCGCCATCGCTGATCAGACAGCAGTGCTT
>JAGXKN010000025.1 GCA_018335195.1 Desulfobacterales bacterium | reverse complement strand
ATTCTCCCCGATTTCGATTTCGATACCGATGCCCATTGCGAATGACAGTTGCAAAGGATCTGCCGGAAAACAAAAGCCGCGGGCGAATCAGATTCGCCCGCGGCTTTTGCCAAACAGGGGGGGGGGGAGGAAAAATAATGTCTAACTATGCAGCATTTCGGGTATCCGGATCATAACACAACCGGCAACAGTTCAAACAGCGGGCCGCCTCGGACAATGCCTCGGGCTCGCCAAGCACCTGATCGACTTCCACAAAGCTGTGGATCCGGTCCTGGACCGGAAGTTCCGGCATTCCGGTACGCCGGCTCTTTTTGACCCCGGGGACGGTTTCAAAAAGCGACTCATTGATGTGCCGCTTGGACAGCAGTGCCCGTGGCTTGGGCGCCACCTCCCGGCCCTTTAAAAACAGGTCAATGGCCCGTGCGGCCCTGCGGCCGCCGCCAATGGCATCCACAACCAGGGCCGGCCCCGTGGCGCCGTCACCTGCGGCAAAAATATAGGGAACGTTTGAGCGGCAGGTCTCCGGATCCACATCAATGGTGCCCCACCGCGTCATATTTAATTCATCCATCCGGGTGCCCGGGGTTTGGAAAGACGTATCCGGAGACTGTCCGATGGCGGTAATAATCGTATCCACGTCCAGCACGGTCTCTGAGCCCTCCACGGGAACGGGCCGCCGGCGCCCGCTGGCATCCGGCTCCCCGAGCTCCATTTTCAAGTATTCAAGGCCAGCTACGTTTTCATCCGAATCGCCGATCACCTTGTTGGGCGCGGCCAGAAAAATAAATTCAATGCCCTCGTGCCCGGCCGCCTCGATTTCCACTTCATTTGCCGGCATCTCCGTGCGGGTGCGGCGGTATACCAGGTAAACCTTTTCAAGCCCCTTTCGCACCAGCGTCCGCGCGCAGTCAATGGCCGTGTTGCCGCCGCCGATCACCGCGGCCCGGTTGCCGATACGGACCGGTTCCTGGCCGGCCATGCGCGAAAGAAAGTTAATACCGGTAAAGCACCCGTTTAAATCCTCGCCCGGGATCTTGAGCCGGTAATCCTTCCATGCGCCAACGGCCATGAAGATCGAATCAAAGCCGGCCCCTACAAGGGAGCCCAAATCAAAGTCCACGCCCATTTTCACATTGGTGTGGTATTCAATGCCCAGGTTCAAAATCCCTTCGATCTCCCAGTCGAGCACCGCCTTGGGCAGACGGTATTCCGGTATGCCGTATCTGAGCATTCCGCCGAGCCCGGGCATGGCCTCGAAGATATTCACGCTGTGACCCACGCGCCGCAGAAAATAAGCACAACTCAATCCGGCCGGACCGCCGCCGATCACTGCCACCCGCTTGCCGGTATCCGGTGCGCAGGGTATGGGCCGTCGGCTGCCGGAATTCATCTCCCTGTCCGCCACAAACCGTTTGAGCTGATTAATGGAAACTGATTCCGTATCCTCAATGGATCGCCGGCAGTATTCCTCGCAGGGATGGGGGCACACCCGCCCGCAGGCTAGAAGAAGCGGGTTTCTTTCCCGGATGGTATCAACTGCCGAGTCGTACTCGCCTTCCCGGATCTGTCGCAAATACCTGGGAATATCGATTTCCGCCGGACAGGTCTGCTGGCAGGGCGAAAGCGGATCGTCTTCGGTATTTAAGTGCAACAGGCGCTGGGACATGGTGCGCACCTCGATAATCGACTTGGGGCAGATCTGCTCGCACGCCCCGCATCCCACGCACTTGTCCTTGTCCACGATCGGATACCCGTTCGGGCCGATCTCAAGGGCGTCAAACTTGCACGCGTGGACACAGTCACCGAACCCGAGGCATCCGATCGAACATTCCCGCTTTCCGCCGTAAAGCGCGTTGACCGCATTGCAGCGATTTAAACCATGGTAAAAATACCGGTCCGCGGCACGGTGGCCGCCGAGGCAGTCGTTATACGATTTGTAAGGTTCGGCTGTGCCAGCCTCCGATCCCATGATTGCGGCAACAGCAGCCACGTTTTCCGGGCTTGCCAGGATGCATACATTGGGCGACGCCTCTTCCTTGACTACGGCCTCGGCTGCGGCCGCGCATCCGGCATATCCGCATCCGCCACAATTGGCGCCGGCAAGCAGGTTTTCGACTCTTGCGATCCGCGGATCTTCATATACGTAAAAAATCTTGGAGGCAACACTCAAAGCCAGCCCGCAGGCACCTCCCAGACCCAGTGTAAACAAAATTGCGTGAATCACGTTAACCCCTCATTATTCCCGAATTTCCGAGACCAACATGCCGTGTCTCAGCTGAATCAGAATCGTCTACAGCATTCACCATGGAGCAATAAAATGAGCACCCTCGCGGGGTGGTCAAGGGGATTGCCGCTGAAACCGCTCCCCTCGTCTTCAGACCAGCCCCTTGAACCCGATAAATGCAAGAGCCAGCATGCCCGCGGTCACCAGCCCGATCGAGGTATCCTGCAGGGGCTTGGGAACCCTGCCAAGAATCACCCGCTCCCGGACGCCGGCAAACAGGATCAGCGCCAGGCCGAAACCCAGTGCATAAGCAATGGAGGAAGTCAGGGCTTCAAGAAACGTGTACTCCTCCTGGATATTGATCAGGCAGACACCCATCACCGAACAGTTGGTGGTAATCAGCGGAAGAAATATGCCCAGGCCGGCATACAGGGCTGGGATGCTCTTTTTGAGAAACATTTCAACAAACTGCACCAGCGAGGCGATCACCAGGATAAAGGCAATTGTTCGCAAATACTCGATGTCCAGGGTTTTTAAGAAATAGGTGTCAATACACCAGGTAATAATTGCCGCCAGCGTCATGACAAAGACAACCGCGCCGGCCATGCCGGTGGCGGTTTCCATTTTCTTGGAAGTCCCGATAAACGGGCAGATCCCCAGGTATTGCGCCAACACGATATTGTTAATAAGCATGCTGCTGACGATCAGGACCATGTAGTCGCCCATAATGTTTCTCCTATGCCTGATTCCGCACCGGCTGAGTTATGTCTCCGGGCGGCATGTATCTGCAAAAACGCTTTTGTATGATGTCCGAATTCAAACAGGATGACCGAGCAGCCTTACTTCTGCCCGACGAGATTCATGATGCACAGCAGAAGCCCCAGGCAGATAAACGCCCCCGGTGCTTCCACCATAAAGGAAAAAGGCTCGAAAGCGGGCCCGAATATGCTGTAGCCCAGCAGGGTACCGTTTCCCAAACATTCCCGGACGGCGCTGATTGCGGTCAGCGAAAGGGTAAACCCCACGCCGATGCCAAGCCCGTCAGCAAACGATGGGATCACCTTGTTTTTGGAGGCAAAAGCCTCGGCACGCCCCAGCACGATACAGTTGACCACGATCAACGGAATAAAAATCCCGAGATTCTGGAACAACTGATAGGCATACGCCTGCATCATAAGCTCAACCACTGTCACAAATGTGGCGATAATGATGATAAAACAGGCGATCCGGATTTTTGAGGGGATAATCCCGCTTAGAATGGAAACCAGCAGATTTGCACATACCAGTACGAATGTGGTTGCAAGCCCCATTCCGATGCCGTTTTCCACGGACTTGGTGACCGCAAGCGTCGGGCATAACCCGAGCACCAGCCGAAACGGAGGAATTTCCTCCCATAAGCCCTTTACAAATTCCTGCCCGATGGTTTTTGCCATGATGGATTCACTCCTAGCCGGTAAAGGTTTTCACCTTGTCCTTGATTTGGGATTGCAGCTGCTGATACAGATCCGTGGCCCGACTGACGGCCTTGCACACCGCGCGCGAGGTAATGGTGGCCCCGGACATGGCGTTGATGCTGCCGCCGTCACCTTTCACCCTGGGCTCTGCATCTGCGGGCAGCCCGGCAAACTGATTCTTGAAATTCGTGTCGGTCTCCACGGTGGCACCCACGCCGGGGGTTTCATTATGGGTGGTCACGCTGACGCCCATGATCTCCTCGGATTCTACATTGAAGGCCACCATGACCCCCATGTCCCCGCCGTAGCCCGAGGCCCGGGTCTCAAAGGCAACCGCCTTGGGGTTGCCGTCATAGACGCCGACGAAAAAGTTTCTTTCCTCCTCCTCGCCTTCGACCTTCAGCGAAAATCGGTCATTGACCGGATCGTTGTTTGCGCCTTCCAGAATGTTCTCGATTGCCGGGCCCTTGACAAATGTTAACACCTGGCTGTCAATCCGGTCCTGGGTATTATTTTTCAAGGCCGCCAGCAGCCCGCCGGAAAGACTGCTCAGCACCGTGAGCACAATGACCATTTTCACCATTTCACGCATGATGCATAACCCTTCTCATTGCCTTGGGTCTGATTTTATCGATAATCGGATGGACCAGGTTTATAATCAGTATCGCGTATATGACGCCGTCCACGTGGGCTCCCAGGTTCCGGATCAAAACGGTCAGAAAGCCGCCCAACAGCCCGTAGATCAACATGGGAGCGAAATGCACCGGGGAAGAGGAATCCTCCGGGGCCAGGAAGAATGCACCGATAAGCGCGTATCCCGTCAGGATATGGAATACGGGGCCGGCGTAAACTTCCGGGTTATAAAGGTTGAAGCACAAGGCGGTAATAAAGATTCCTGCCAGAAAAGATACAGCGATTTCCCAGCGGATAAAGCCCCGCAGGATCAGGTAAATGCCGCCAATAATCAGCCCCAGCCCGAAAGTCGCCCCGATGCCGCCGGCCTGCTGACCCAGCAGCAGTCCGCCGGGGCTGAATGATTCCAGGCCGGCGGTACCGTAAGCTTCATATAGTACCAGCGGGAAGCCGGCCGTAAAATCGAACTGGTAATCCACCAGCGCAGCGTTGAAATCCAGGAACATCGGCCAGGAGATCATCAGGATCGCGTAGGCCACCACAACAGGATTAAACGGATTCCCCCCGATGCCGCCGTAAATCTGCTTGCCGATCACCACGGCAACAAACGTCCCGGTCACCACCAGCCACCAGGGCACCACCGCCGGCAGCAGCATCGCAAACAGCAAACCGATCAGCGCGGCATTGCCGTCTCCGATGGACACGGGCCGGCGGGTGAGCAGGTTCATCAGCAGTTCCCAGGCCATTGCCGAGCCCACCGAAAGTGTCAGCACGCCGAGGGCCGGAATGCCGTACTGGAGCAATCCGGCTATCACCGCAATCAGTGTGGCCGCAATGATATTGTATTGCTTGTTGGATATTTCGCTTCCGTCATGCAGAAACGGGGCATGGGAAACCGTTAACTTCGTCGGGTTAGGCATTTGCTTCCTCCGCTGCTCTCATGCGTTTGACGGCATGCTTGGCCAGCCTGATAAACTGAAAAATCGGTATTCGGGATTCACAAACGTATGCGCACAGTCCGCATTCAATGCATGAAAACAGGGCGGCCTGTTCAGCCGCCTGCTCATATTCCCCGGCATCGAGCAGTCTTACCAATTCGTTGACCGGTATGTTTGCCGGGCAGATGCGCACGCATTCGCCGCAATTGGTGCACGGCGTATCCGTACCCTCCACGATCGTCTCCTTGTCCTGCACCATAATGGCTTCCGTATCCGGTTCCACCGGATGCTCCAGCGAATACACCGCATCGCCTGTCATGGGGCCTCCCATGATAAGACGATCCCCATTTTCAATCTGTTCATTGACCGCGTCCAGGATGTCTGCGGCGTGGGTTCCCACGGGTGCTGTAACAAGCTGCCGGGTGCCGTCTTTCTTGGCCACGGTGATCTGCTTTTCCAGCGGAAGCTCCCCGGTGTTATAGGCCGCGCCGATGCCGGCTACCGCTTCGGCGGTCAAAAACGCGATCTGCCCTTGCTCGGCCTGCTCGGCCAGCAGGTGGCGAATAATCATTTCCGGGTGCGCAGACGGGTAATGCGCACCAACTGAGCGAACCCCTGCAGCTGCTGTCCCGGCCACCTGCACCTGGTGCTGGGCCACCACCAGGACAATATTCTGTACGCCGGTGATCTTGCGAAGAATGTCGATGCCGGTTTTTACCGACGAGATCCCGGTCTTGATGATATACTGACCGGTTATGGACTGCAGGTCCTGATCCGCGCCCAGCACGGCAATGGTTTTGACCATCCTGTCAGCATCTGTAAACTGGGTAAAATCCGGTTTCCCCGGCAGTCTGCCCAGAAACCGGGCGGCATCTTCAATCGACGGCGTGCCGGAGACCTCTTTAAAGGCAGTATCCCGGTCATCCTCTCTGTCAGATTCGGTATCGATAACCACTGCGGTCATCTGCTTTTCCATCATACCGATAAACGGCGAGATTTCGGAAATCACCCCGGAAACAGGACAAATTGCGTATGCGGCAGGATCTTCATCGAACAGCTGCAGCCGCTGCCCGCGCACAACAGCGGCCCCCTTTTTAATCAGCGCCTTGTCCGCCCTGTCATAGGCCTTTTCAATAAACAGGGTCACACGCTGCTTCGGCTGCACGGTAACAGGCTCGGGCTGAACATCCTCGATCACGTCATATTTAAGTTTCGGTGTTGCGATTCCGAAAAATGGCCTCTTCATCATGGACCTACCTTTATCTGGGCTTTATTTAATGACAATCCAACCTGTGTGCAGAAGCATCAATATCCGTGGCAGGCCTGGCAGTCATCCTTGACAGGCCCGGATCTCATGTTTTCATGGCAACCCGCACACTGCCCGTGAAATGCGTCTGTGCGCTGGCGCGGTTCATGGCACGCGTTGCAGTCCCCGGTGGTGGGTCCGGTGCCGAAATCCTGATGACAGCCGATGCATTGCTGGTGATAGGAATCGGTCAGGCTCGGCATGTATTCATCCCCGGATTCCATATGGCATGCGCCGCAATCCTGCGGACTGTCCCCGCTTTCCGGATCATACATGTGGTGACAATCGGTGCAGGAAAGCCCGTAATACTGACTGTGGGTCTCGTGATCGAAAAGCCCTTCGTCGCCAAGGGCCGGCGCGTGCTTACTTTCCCCGGCATGGCAGGAACCGCAGGAGTCGGCTTTTCCGGCCTCCCCCCCGGCGTCTTCTTCCCAGGCCACCTTGTGATGACAATCCGTACATGACAGCCCGTAGCCCTCGCTGTGGGTCATGTGGGAGAAAAGCACATTGTCGCCGGTGGCCTCAAACATCACCCGCACCGGCTCCTCCGGGGATTCGGCCGGCAGCGCAGCATAGCAGACAACTCCGGCAATGAGGCAGACCAGCGCGATCCCGTAGGCCAGTTTCCGTTTTTTCGCGTCAGACATTTTGTGCGGCTTCCTTTCAAAGGGCGTGCTTTCCGATTCAAAACCGTCCGCCAGTACTGCAGGGGCGCGGCCCTGTCGGTCCAACAACCAGATCCATTCCAGAAATTTAAACTACTGCTTCTATTACGGGGGAACCGATTTGTCAAGTTTTTTAAAAAGCAACGCCAATTCCCTTACTAGTCGGCCTTTCTGCGCAGAAACGTTGGCACATCGAGCATATCCAGGTCAAAATAGTCTTCCATGCTGTTGCCTGCCTTTTTCTTGCGCTGTCCCTCGTTGCCCGCTTCTTTTTCCTCGGCCTGCTGCTGACGTACGCGGTAGAATGTAGGCTGATTCAGGTTCTTCTCATATTCCCGATCCTCCTGGGTATAATCACGAACCACGCCCCGCTTGACATCCTTTAACTGGCGAACCGACGGTTTATGCAGCGGCATGCTCTGGTCTTCTTCCTCCCCGATGCCTGTGGCAATAACGGTGATGCGCATTTCATCACCCAGGGAATCGTCCATGGCGGTTCCCCAGATAATTTCCACGTCATCGTCGCCGATTTCGTTGTAAATCCGCTCGGAAGCCTCGATGGCCTCTTCCATTGTCAGCTCGGAATTGCTGGTAATGTTCATTAGCACACCCTTGGCCCCGGAAATGGAGTTATCCTCCAGCAGCGGATGGGAAATGGCCTTCTCTGCGGCCTCGATCGCCCGGTTTTCGCCGTTGGAAATTCCGATGCCCATGATGGCCATGCCCGACTTGGACATGATGGTTTTCACATCGGCAAAGTCCAGGTTGATGAGCCCGGGGTGCATGATCAGGTCTGTGATGCCCTTGACCGAATGGTGCAGGATCTCATCGGCCATTTTGAACATGTCGATCAGGGGTGCGTTTTTGCTGGCAAGGCCGCGCAACCGGTCATTGGGAATCGTTATCACGGTGTCCGCCACCTCCTTTAACCGCGCGATGCCTTCCTCTGCCTGCTTGCTGCGCTTTCTTGCCTCGAACTTGAAAGGCTTGGTTACTACGGCCACGGTCAGCGCCCCGAGTTCCTTGCAGATTTCCGCAATCACCGGAGCCGCGCCCGTGCCGGTGCCCCCGCCAAGACCCGCGGCGATAAAAATCATGTGACTGTCGCTTAGGGCATCCCGAAGCAGATCTGCCGATTCCGTGGCCGCGTCCCTGCCGACGTTGGGATCCGCGCCCGCACCCAGGCCCTGGGTGAGTTGCTCGCCGAGCTGGATCTTGGTGTTGGCCTTGGCATGGGCCAGGGCCTGTGCATCGGTGTTGGCTGCGATGAACTTCACCCCGTTCAAGTGAGAATCGATCATGTTGTTCACCGCGTTGCCGCCGCCGCCGCCGACGCCGATCACCTTGATTTTTGCGGATGCTTCATTGTCCACGTAGGTAAAATCCATCATTGACCTCCTGTTCTCTGTTGGGCGTTTTGACCTGTTATTTTTTATCTCGAGCTATTGATTGCCTGATACGCATCATTATTTCGACTGCAAATCCGAAATACGAATTTCAAGGTAAAGCCTGCGTTTTATATCACTTCGCTGAACCACCGCTTCATCCGGCTGATGATCCGGTTGAAAATATTGGTATCCCGGATGCGGAACTTCTTGCGCTCCTCGTCCTTTGCGCCGTAGAGAACCAGGCCCACGCCGGTGGCATACATGGGATTGTTGACCACGTCCACAAGGCCGCTGATTCCGTGCGGGGTTCCCTGGCGCACCGGCACTTCGAAGACCGATTCCGCGACCTCGGATATACCTTCCAGAAGCGAGGCGCCCCCTGTGAGCACAATTCCCGAGGCGATCTCCTCGCCCATGTCCGCCCGGTTGATCTCCCGTTGAATCAGGGCAAATATTTCCTCCACACGGGGCTCAAGGATCTCCGAGAGGATCTGCCGCGGCAGCTTTCTGCCCTTTCGGCTGCCGATATCCGGCAGATCAATAGTTTCGTTGCTCTTGATCCTGTCGGATACGCAAGTGCCGTGCTCCTTTTTGATCCGTTCAGCTTCGGCCACCGGGACCCGAAGACCGACCGAGATGTCGTTGGTCATATTATTTCCCCCAAGGGAGAGGACAAAGGTATGTCGGATGGTATTGCCGGAGAATATCGCCAGATCCGTAGTGCCCCCGCCGAGATCGATCAGCCCGGTTCCGACTTCCCGCTCCTCCGGGGTAAGCACGGACTCGCAGGAGGCAATCGGCTCCAGGATTATGTCGCATACGTCCAGTCCCGCCTGGTTTGCGCACTTGACGATATTCTGCGCCGAGGTCACAGCGCCGGTGACAATGTGAATCCTGGCCTCCAGCCGGACTCCGGCCATGCCCACCGGGTTCTGGATGCCCGCTTCCCCGTCTATGATAAACTCCTGGGGCAGCACGTGGATGACCTCCCGGTCCATCGGTATGGCCACGGCACGGGCAGCCTCGATCACCCGGTTGACATCGGACTGGGTAATTTCCTTGCCCTTGATGGCAATCACGCCATGACTGTTGAACCCGGTAACATGCCCGCCGGCAATTCCCGCATACACGGAAGATATTTCACATCCCGCCATCAATTCGGCATCCTGCACGGCCTTTTTAATGGAATCGACCGTGGAATCGATATTGACCACCACTCCTTTTCTCAGGCCGATGGAGGGATGACTGCCGATACCGATAATATTCACCTTGTCGCCGGAAACTTCTGCGACCACCGTACAGATCTTGGTGGTGCCGATATCCAGCCCGACGACGATCTCTTCTTGATCCTTCACGCTATGCCTCCTTTTGCGGTTTGGCTTGATCCGTTTGCGCTTTTGCGGGGCTGGCCACGATCCGATCCGGATACCCCAGATCGATTTCCTCAAATTCCCGGGGCGTTTCATTGCGCCCGCAGTATTCAAGAATTTTTGCCAGGCGCCGATACTTGACCGCATATGCCCCATACCCCAGATGAATCCGCGCTGCCGGGAACCCGACTGTTCGCAGCGTCACCCCGAGTTCCGGATCCACGTGGATCCGGTCAATCCGGCCGACGGGAACCGCGCTTTTGCTTTTTCCGCCGAGTCGCAGCACGGACATGACCGCCTCGGACACGGGTGTGTTTCCGCTTTCACCCGTCTTCCAGTCCTGATAATCGGCGCCTTTTATCACCGGCAGATCCGAAAACTGCTCTTTTTGTGCTTCCATGAAAATTTCTCCGCGGGCATTGACCAGAAACGGTTTGCCCAGATCGATCACGGCCATGGGGTTGTGCTCCCGAACCCGGATCATAATGGTGTCGGGAAACTCCCTGCGGATTTCGGCGGCTGCAATCCAGGATAGTGCCAGCAGACGCTTGCGTGCCGTAGCAAGATTGATCATAAGAATGTTGGCGCCTACCGTGATTTTGGCCGTCTCCATGATCTGCTTGTCCGAAAGCCTCCGGGTCCCGTCGACCTGCACGGTTTCCGCCCGGAAATAATCGCACTGGGTCAGCCAGTCATGACCGAAGATAAACAACAGGCTCATCACCACGATTGCCGCTGCGCCGGATAAGAACTTAACCAGCGTGCCGGGCCTTCTAACCCCGGAGGCAGACGCTCTTTGACGTGCCTGCTTATAGCGGTTTTCCCGGGTCCGCTTATGTATTATCCGTTCATTCGCCAACAATCCGAATCTCCGGTTGAAGGTTCACATTGCAAGTCTGGTAGATTTTCTCCCGAATCATCGCCATTAAGCGAAGGATGTCTGCCGCGCTGGCCCGGTTCCGATTGATGATAAAATTTGCGTGCAGCTCAGATACCTGGGCATCGCCGATACGAAAACCCTTGAACCCGGCCTGATCGATCAGTCGGCCCGCCGGCATTTCCGCAGAGGGATTCTGAAACACGCACCCGGCTGAAAGTCCCCTTGGCTGTCTTTGCCAGCGCATGGCCTGCAGGGTCTCGACTTCGGCCGCCAGATCCCGTTCTCGGGTCGGCTGAAGCCGGAACCGGCCGCCGAGCACCAGGGGCGCATATCCGTTTGCCCCGCACATTTCCGCGCTCCACACCAGCTTCCGGTAGGCAAACGTCAGCGCCTCCCGGCCAAGGTGCGTTGTCTGATCCGGCACTTGCAGTACGTCGATACCGGCAAGCACGGATTCGATCGCGCCCTGTGCGGTGCCGGCATTCATCAGGATCGCCCCCCCCACGGTGCCGGGAATTCCGGCGACAACATGCATCCCTGCCAGGTGATGTTCTATGGCATAGCGGCAAAGCGCACTCAGCCGTGCCCCGGCCCCGGCATGCACGGTAACGGAATCCGGTCGGGTTTCATGCGTAGCGATATCGGAAAATCCCTGCCGCAAAGAGATCACTACGCCGCGAATTCCCTTGTCCCGGACCAGCAGGTTGGTGCCGCCCCCGAGCACCAACCACGGAAGCCCGGCCTGTTCCAGCATGCGCATCAAATCGATCAATTCCGGGGTATCTGCGGGCATAACCAGGGCATCGGCCGGACCGCCCACCCGGAACGAGGTATGATCAGCCATGGGCGCGTCAAAAAAAGCCCTTTGTCCGAACCGGCCTGCAAGCTCCTTTCTGACCGCGCGGCTCAACGCCACAATGCCTCCCGTACTATTTGCCCGCGTTTCCGGCTTTCAGCCGGTCAATTAATGCTTCACCCACCTGCCAAACGTTTCCGGCACCCAGGGTCAACAGCATGTCCGCGGGCTGCAGGATCCCGGCCAGGCAGTCCAGAGCGGTCTCTGTATCATCCACCGTCCGGGCCTGTTTATGGCCATGGGCGCAAATGGCCTCGCAGAGACCATGATGATCCACCCCCTCAATGGCCGGTTCGTTTGCCGAATATACCGGCAGCACCACCAGGATGTCGGACTGGTAAAACGACCGGGCAAACCCGTCAAACAGGGCGCGCGTCCGGGTGTAGCGATGCGGCTGAAACACCACCACCAGCCGCCGCTCCGGCCAGCTGTTGCGGACCGCTTCCAGGGTGCTTTTGATCTCCGTGGGATGATGCCCGTAGTCATCGAGAAATTTGATTCCGCCGACATCCGCCTTGACCTCCAGGCGTCGCTGGACCCCGTCCAGGTTTTCCAGGGCGGTGCGCATGGTTTCAAACGGAATTTCAAGTTCATAGCCCACTGCGATGCTTGCCAGGGCGTTGGCAATGTTATGCCGGCCCGGCAGGTTCAGCGTGATATCTCCCATGTGACCGCCTTCCCGATAAACCCCGAAGCGGCTTTTGGCGCCGTCAAAGGCGATGTTTGCCGCCTGAAAGTCCGCCTGGGCCGACAGACCGTATGTGATGTAGCGCTTCTTTATACGGGGAATCAGGTCCTGAACATGCTCGTTGTCCAGGCAAAGCACGGCCAGGCCGTAAAACGGCAGCCGGTCGATAAACTCCAGAAAAACCCGCTTGATTTCCTCCAGATCGTGGTAGAAATCCAGATGCTCCATGTCGATATTGGTCACCACCGATATGGTGGGGGAAAATTTGAGAAATGAGCCGTCGCTCTCGTCTGCCTCGGCCACGATAAAATCGCCCTTGCCCAGCACCGCATTGCTGCCGAGGCTTTTGAGTTTGCCGCCGATGACCACCGTGGGATCCAGGTTGCCGGCGCCCAGCACCCCGGCCAGCATGGATGTCGTGGAGGTCTTTCCGTGTGCACCGGCCACGGCCACGCTGTATTTTAGCCGCATGAGTTCGGCAAGCATTTCCGCCCTGGGAATCACCGGGATGGATGCCGACACTGCGGCCCGGACTTCCGCATTGTCGACGCGGATCGCAGAGGACGTCACCACCACGTCCACGTCCTTGATATTTTCCGGACCGTGTCCGATATACAGCGTCCCGCCCAGGCTCTGCAGCCGACGGGTCACATCCGACTCGGCAATGTCGGAGCCTGAAACCCGGTAGCCCAGGTTCAGCAACAGCTCGGCGATACCGCTCATGCCGATGCCGCCGATGCCCACGAAATGGATATGATATTGTTTTCGATACATGCGGTTTCCTATTGTCCTTCAACTGTCGGATTTTGCCGCAATCCCGCAGCCGCGATAATTTCATCCGCGATCCGGGCGGCAGCCTCCGGCCGGCTTGCGGCTTCCGCCGCGGAGCGGGCTCTTTCCAGAACCCCGGCGTCTTTCTGATAGACCGCCAGGCACGCTGCCAGCCCCGGTCCGCTCAAGTCCGATTCCATGATGATTTCTGCTGCACCCGCGCTTGCCAATCCCTCTGCATTGGCGACCTGGTGATTGTCTGCGGCATACGGATACGGGATGAATATGGCCGGCAGGCCGATGGCTGCAATTTCTGCCACGGTTGTGGCTCCGGCCCGGCACACGGACAGGTCCGCGGCTTCGTAGAGCGAGGCCATGTCCCTGAAAAACGCCGATACCGTTGCAGAAACCCCCATCCGCTCATAGGCCTGCCGCACTTCGGCCTCATCCCGGGTACCGGTCTGGTGAATGACCCGGCAGTTTTCCCTGTCCTCCATATACGAAAGCGCCGATATCATGGCCTGGTTGATGCTGTGGGCGCCCTGGCTGCCGCCGAGTACCAGGATGGTAAACCGCCGGTTTTCGTCCCTGACTTCCGGCCGCTGCCTGCGGGCCGCGGCACAGGCCCGGATCTTTTCACGCACCGGGTTTCCGGTAAAGCGGGTTTTTTGTTCACTTCCGATACGGGTATCTGAAAAAGAAACGAACACCCGGTTGGCAAACCGGGCGAGCCATCGGTTGGTCATGCCGGCCAGGCGGTTCTGCTCGTGAATAAAACGCGGAATGCCCCTTAAAAAGGCCGCCATGACAACGGGTGCCGATGAATAGCCCCCCATGCCCAAAACCGCATGCGGCCCAAAGCGCCCCAAAGTGCCCATGGATTGGGCAAATCCTTTTTGCAGCAAAAACACGCTGCTGCATTTGCGCCACAGCCCCATGCCCTTGATCCCGGCCGCGGAAATCTTTGCCGTTTCATACGGGTGGTCTGAAAGCACGGTCTGCTCTATGGGTTTGCCCGTGGTCACGAACAGCACCCGGGATTCGGGCGCCTTTTTCATTACCGACTCGGCCACCGCGATACCGGGAAACAGATGTCCGCCTGTGCCCGCCCCGGCGATCACCAGGCGCACGGCTGCCTCGGCATTGTCTGCCCAGTTCTGGTTAAATGCGGTATCTCCGCTCGTATTCATTTCTCTTTTGATGTCCCGATATTCATCAGGATGCCGATGCATCCCAGGTTAAACACCAAAGAAGAGCCGCCGTAGCTCAAAAACGGCAGAGACAGTCCCTTGGTGGGCAGCAGGCTCAGGTTCACACCCATGTTGACAATTGCCTGCAGCGCAATTGAAACCGTTATCCCGAATGCCAGCAGGGAGCCGAAACAATCCCTTGCAGTGGTGGCAATCCGCATGCCCCGCCACAGGATCACCAGGTAAAGCAGCACCACGAAAAGCACCCATACAAGCCCACCCTCCTCGCCGAGCACGGAAAAGATAAAATCCGTATGCGGGGTGGGCAGGTAAAACAGTTTTTGATACCCCTCGCCAAAGCCTTTTCCGAGAAGGCCGCCCGAACCAAAGGCCATCAGCGAATGAATAATCTGGTATCCCTCGTCGAGCGGATATTTCCAGGGATCCAGAAACGTCATATACCGTTTCAGGCGATAGTCTGCCGAAACCAGGAGCCACAGGCCCAGGGGCGTCACCACGATCAGGGCGGAGGCCAGGTGCCGCAGGGGAACCCTTCCGGCAAACATGATGATCCATGCCAGCATCCAGAACATGGCAACGGTGCCGAAATCCGGCTGCATCATGATCAGCAGCGTAAACACGCACAAAACCAGAAAATGCGGCAGAAACCCGATTGTCGGATCCGTAACCTTAACCTGCTTCTTAGTAAGGGAATAGGCCATGAACACGATCAGCGCCAGCCTTGCAAATTCCGCGGGCTGAAAGGAAAGCCCCATGACCTGCAGCCAGCGGGTGGCACCCCCCGCGGAACGTCCCGCCTCCGGAATCAAAACTGCGCCGAGCATAACAGTTGCGGCCAGAAGCAGGACATAGCTCAAGGGCTTGAGAATCCGGTACGGGAAAAATGCGCACACCAGCATCCCGGAAATTCCCAGAACCGCGTATATGAGCTGGCGAACAAGGAAATAATACTCGCTGCCGTATGTGCGAAGTGCGATTTCGCTGCTGGCGCTGTAGACCATGACAATCCCGATGCCGATGAGCATGATCACCGGAAACAACAGCATCGGATCGGGCCTGCCGCCCGCGGGTCTGGTTTTTTTTGCGCCGTTATCCATTTTTCCGGTTCTCCAGAGTATGCACTGTCCGCTGAAAATCCTTGCCACGGCCGGCATAACTTTCATACATGTCAAAACTGGAGCAAGCCGGCGAAAGCAGGACCGTATCCCCGGCATCCGCCAGGCCCGCAGCTAGGCTTACGGCCTCGGCCATGGAGCCCGCTCTGCGCGTCTGAACCATGCCGCCGAGTTCCCGCTCGATGGCATCTGCGGCCTCACCCAGCAGGACCATGGCTTTTACATGGCGCCGAATCGAATCGGCCAGTCCGCCATAGCCACCGCCTTTATCCCGGCCTCCCAGAATCAGGACCACCTGCCGGCCTACTGCCTCAATTGCCCGGCAAACCGCATCCACGTTGGTGGCCTTGGAATCGTCATAATAATTAACGCCCCGGATTTGCGCGACCCATTCCAGCCTGTGCGGATCCGGCCGGAAACCCCGGATGCCGGTCCCCACCCCGTCAGGATCTGCACCGGCGGCAATAGCCGCCAGCAACGCAGCCGCCACATTTTCATAATTATGACGACCGACCATGGGGATATCCTCGTAAAAAATACGGACCGGGCCGGAGCCGGACGGGGATGCGTTTATTCCGTTTTCGTCAAGCCGTGCGCAGCAATCCGCATCCGCATTCGTGTTAAACAGGCATTTGCGCGCCCGTATATCCCGGGCCAATTCCATGATCAGGGAATCGGCCGCGTTGATCACCGCGGTATCCGTCCCGGTTTGATTTTCAAACAGCCTTGCCTTGGCTGCGCCGTAAGCATTCAGACTCGGGTACCGGTCCAGGTGATCCGCGGTGATGTTGAGCAACACCGCCACCTTCGGCCGGAATGTCTCAACGGTATCGAGCTGAAAACTGCTGATTTCCGCGACCACCACGTCGGCCTGCCTGTTGCCGTCTGCATGGGAAATCAGCGGCGTGCCCAGGTTGCCGCCCACGAACACCGTCAATCCCGACGCATCCAGCATTTGTCCGATCAGCCGGGTTACCGTGGACTTCCCGTTTGTACCGGTGACCGCCACAACCGGGGCGGAAATAAACCGGCCGGCCAGCTCGATTTCCCCGATCACCCGCACGCCGAATTTCCGGGCCCGCTCCACGGGTTCGATGGTATGGGGCACACCCGGGCTCAAAACAATCATGTCTGCGCTTTCAAAAACGCCTTCCCCGTGGCCGCCGAGCTCCAGGCGCACGCCAAGCTCCCGCAAATTTGCAGGGGCCGCTCCCAACTCCGCCTCCGGGGCGCTGTCGGTCACGGTGACATGCGCCCCCCGCCGGTGCAGAAACTGCGCCAGGGCTTGGCCGGTTGTTCCAAGGCCCGCCACGGTGATATGTTTGTTTCGAAGTTCCATTAAAAACTCATATGTTCTTTTTAAAGAGACCTTCTTTGTGAAAATCCGAAATCCGAATATCGAAATTCGAAACAAATCCGAATTTCGAACATTGAATTCTCAAAACAAGACCTTCTTTATGTGCATTCCTGCATTTTCCCGTTTTTTGACATTCGAATTTGGGTTATTTGATATTGTTTCGTATTTCGGATTTCGTGCTTCGAATTTCTCTCGTCAATCAATGGCGAACTTTTCCGGATCCCGAAAAATTGCCAAACGGATTATGTCCTACCTAAGCTTCAACGTACTAATGGCTACCAGCGACAGGATGATGGCCAGAATCCAGAAGCGCACGATCACCTTGGGCTCGGCCCAGCCCTTGAGCTCAAAGTGATGGTGCAGCGGCGCCATTTTGAATATCCGTCTGCCGTTTGCTATCTTGAAGTATCCCACCTGGAAAATCACGGACAGGGCTTCCACCACGAACACCCCGCCCACGATCACCATCAGGATCTCCTGCTTGGTGATCACGGCCACGGTTCCCAGAGCGCCGCCCAGCGGCAGCGATCCCACATCACCCATAAACACTTCGGCCGGGTAAGTGTTAAACCACAGGAATCCCAGGCCCGCCCCGGCCAGGGCACCGCATAAAACAGTCACCTCCCCGCAGCCGGCCACGTAATTGATCTGCAGGTAATCGGCGATTTTCACGTTTCCGGCCACGTAGGCAAAAAGCATGTAAGTGGCCGCGGCAATAATCACCGGCCCGATGGCCAGGCCGTCAAGCCCGTCTGTGAGGTTGACCGCGTTGGAAGTGCCCACGATCACGAGAATGACAAACAGGATATAAGCCGCGCCCAGCTCCGGTGAAACCCCCTTGAAAAAGGGAATCGTGATCCGGGTGGAAAAATCGGGCTGCAGGTACAGCACTGCCCCGACAATGCCGGCGGCCGCGATCTGGAGAGAAAATTTCTGCCATGCCCGCAGTCCCCGGTTGCGTTTCTGGATCTGCTTTAGGTAATCGTCCGCAAAACCGATCAGAAAATACGCCGTGGTAATGAAAAGCACGATCCAGGCATACCTGTTAGTCCAGTCCATCCACAAAACCGCCGAAAGTAGTATGGCCGGCAGGATCAGGGTCCCGCCCATGGTGGGGGTACCCGCCTTGTCCTGGTGCGAGGCCGGACCGAGCCGCCGGATGTACTGGCCGATCTGCTTTTCCCGCAGCACCCGGATCATCCAGGGCCCCAGGACAAAACAGATCAAAAATGCGGTCAGTCCGGCATAAATGGTCCGGAACGTGATGTATCGGAACACATTGAAGGCCGAGATCTCGGTATGCAGGGAATATAATAAATGATAGAGCATGGCTGTTTAATCCCCTTCCACGGTTGCATCCGTCGCATGAATCCGTGCCTCTGCGGTCAACCGGGCAACGATTTCGTCCATGCCGGTACTCCGGGAGCCCTTGACCAGGACCCAGTCCCCGGGCCGCAGTTGATGTTCCAGATCCTTGACAATGTCTTCCCGGGTGCCCACGAAAATATCCCCGCCTTTCATCCCTGCGCATCGCGCGCCGTAAGCCACCCTGGAAGCGAACTCTCCGGAAAGGTACAGGTGATTGACCCCGGCGCCGGCGGCAAGCCGGCCGATATCCTCGTGATGAGAGGCTGCGGCATCGCCGAGCTCCAGCATGTCGCCGGCCACCAGGATACCCCGCTTCCGATCACTTAACGCCCCCAGAGACCGGATGGCGGTTTTCATGGAACCGGGGTTGGCGTTATACGTATCATCGATAATATAGGCGCCCGCCGGCGTCCGGTAAACCGACATGCGCCCGGAGACCGGCCGGAATTCGGCCAGTCCCGCTCCAATGACTTCGACTGGAATATTCATCATGTACCCCGCTGCTGCCGCGGCCAGGGCGTTTTGCACCATAAAGCCCCAGGGAACCTGAAGCTCGACCTGTACTGCGGCATCCGGCAAAATTAATGTAAACGAAAGTCCTTTTTCGTCCGGCTCGATATTTTCCGCCCGAACCCGGGCCTGCCCGTGATACCCGAAAAAGACCACCCGCTGTTGCGCGCGCGAGCCAAGCCATTGCCCCCAGCCATCGTCGGCGTTGAGCACGATCGTGCCGCCCGGCCGGATGTTTTCCAGCATCTCGGCTTTGGCTTCGGCAACCGCCTCAATGCTGCCCAGCCCCTCCAGGTGCGCCGGCCCGATATTGGTAATCAGACCGATATCAGGCCGGCACAGCCCGGACAGGTACCTGATCTCCCCGGGATGATTCATGCCCAGTTCCACCACCGCGGCCTGATGTTCCGGACCCAACTCCAGAAGCGTCAGGGGCAGCCCGATCTCGTTGTTGAGGTTGCCGTAGGTGGCCAGCACCCGGAATTGCCGGCCCAGCACCCTGGCTGCCATCTCCTTGGTGGTGGTTTTGCCGTTGGACCCGGTGATCGCAATCACCGGCACGCCCGCCCGCTCTCGCTGATAGGCGCCCAGCGCCCCCAGCGCTTTGGTTGTATCCTCGACCGAAACGCATGCCACTGCCTCGTCCTGCCAGTTGGAAACCGGCAGCATATCCAGTTTGTCACTGCGCACAATCACGCATTTTACGCCCTGCCGGACCACGCCGGGCAGGAAACTGTGCCCGTCATGGCGCCGGCCGGAAATGGCCACAAAGACCTCGTCGCCCCGGATTTTGCGCGAGTCAATACCCACCCCGGAAAACCGCGCCACATCCGTGGTGCTGACCAGCTCTCCGGCTGTAGCGGTTAAAATGTCATCAATCGTCCACGGTATCGACAACGTCGTTCATTCCCCATGAAAGCACCTGTTCGGCCTCCACCCGGTCGTCAAAGGCCACGGTGGTGTTTCCGATGATCTGGTAAGTTTCATGCCCTTTTCCGGCAATCAATATTTCATCCCCGGGCCTTGAAACCCGGATTCCAAAGCGAATAGCCTGTCTGCGGTCGGGTTCAACCGTAAACGTACCCGGAGCAAAATCCGGCGCCAGACTTTCCGGCGCCACCCGGGTAAAGTCGTGCATACCCGCCACGATATCTTCAATAATTCTTTCCGGTGCTTCGGTGCGCGGATTGTCCGATGTCACCACTGCCAGGTCCGCGTACTTTCCCGCAATTTCCCCCATCAGGGGCCGCTTTGCCCGGTCCCGGTCTCCGCCGCAGCCAAAAATGCAGATCAGGCGCCCGGAACCGAGCTGCCTGAGCGCGGCCAGCACGTTTTCCAGGGCTGCCGGGGTATGGGAAAAATCCACGAAAACGTGCCGGTCCAGGGTATTGGCAACCCGCTCCAGGCGGCCGGGCACCGCGGCAAAGGTTTCAATGCCCTGGGCGATAGTCTCCGGGGAAATTTCCAGGGCCTCGGCCGCGCCTGCGGCGCAGAGGATGTTTTCCAGATTAAACCGGCCCACCAGCGGCGAATGAAAGGAAACCGTTTTGTCCGCCAGATGGAGCTGCCCGGAGATACCGCCTGCGTCAAACGCCAGGCCGGACGGCCGGATCCGGGCCGCGTTGCCGAGCCCCACACGCACACACCGGATGCCAGCCAGCGCATCGTCGAGCTCCCGGGCCCTGGCGTCATCCATGTTGATCACCGCCGCAGCGGTTTCCCCCTGCAAAAATTCCGTGAAAAAGCGCTTTTTGGCCGCCCAGTAGTGCGCCATATCCTTGTGAAAATCCAGGTGATCCTGGCTCAGGTTCATAAACACCCCGATTGCGAAACTGCATTGCGCAATCCGGTCGAGGACCACCCCGTGAGAAGACACCTCTATAATCACGTGGGTGACCCCCGCATCTGCCATGTCTGCCAGCAGATGCTGCAAATCCGAGGCCTCCGGGGTAGTCAGCCCGCTTTTCACGGTTTTTCCGGCATAATGATAGTTCAGCGTGCCGATCACGCCGGTGCAAATTCCGTGACACTGCAGTATATGCTCCAGCAGGCAGGCGGTGGTCGTCTTTCCGTTGGTGCCGGTAATCCCGATCAGGGTCAGCTTATTTGCGGGATATCGGTAAAACGCGGCGGCAGCTTGGGCCAGCGCCTGACGCGTATTTTCCACGACAACCACGCAGGCATCCAGATCCATGGGGCGCTGGACCACGACGGCCGCGGCCCCGCGGGCGACCGCGTCTGCTGCAAAATCATGACCGTCCGCGTTCTGCCCGGGCAGTGCCACAAACAAGCCGCCCGCGGTAACCCGGTCTGAACGGTAATGCACGCCGGTGATTTCCGGATCTGACGATCTTCCGGAAGCAGCCGCGGAAGATTTCGGGCTTGCCGGAGGCATTGCCGCTACGAGCTCGGAGAGTTTCATGCGCCCTCTTTCTCATCGCCCCGATTTCCGGAATTTCGCGCAACCGTCGGAGCGATGTTCATATAATTGAAAGATTCGCGGATGATTTCTGCAAACGCGGAGCCGGCCACCTTGCCGCCGTAATGGTTGACCTTGGGTGCCCTGACAATGACCAGTGCAGCCAGCTCGGGCGATTCGGCCGGGGCAAAACCGGCAAACAGGGCATTGTATTCGCTGTTTTTATAAGTTCCCTGATGATTTAAGATCTGGGCTGTCCCGGTTTTCCCGCAGGCCGCATATCCTTCCGGCGCGGCATGCCGGCCGGTGCCGTCGGGCCGGGTGACCGCCCGCATCATCTCCTTGAGCTGATCTGCGGTGTCAGCGGATATCACCCGGCGCATCATTTCGGGTTCGAAACTTTCCGCGATGCCGCCGTCCGGGTTGGTGACCGCCTTGGCAATCCGTGGTTTCATGAGCACACCGTGATTGGCAATGGCCGAAACCGCTGAGAGCAGCTGAACGGCAGAGACCGAAACTCCCTGCCCGAAAGCGATTGTTGCATTGTCAATGCCGCGCCAGTTCCGGTAGTTCCGGAGACGCCCCGCGGTCTCGCCGGGGCAGTCAATGCCGGTCTTCTCACCGAAGCCAAAATCGCGAAGATTGTCATAAAGCGTTTTCGGGCCGATGGCCTCGGCGATTTTCACCGCGCCGATATTGCTGGAGTATTTGATCACCTCTGTCAGGGTCAGTTCATCATAAGGGTGCGTATCCTTGATCACGCGTCCGTAAATCGAATACCTGCCGTTTTCGCAATCCACTATCGTCTCGGGTGTATACAGCCCGGATTCCAGGGCGGCCGCAGCCAGAAAAATCTTGAACGTGGATCCCGGCTCAAACGAGTCCGTAATTGCCCGGTTCCGCCAGTTCTGCCGCGGAAACCGGGTAAAGGCGTTGGGGTTGAATTCCGGGTAATGGGCAATGGCCCGGATTGCGCCCGTCTGCGGCTTCATTACCAGAGCCATGCCGGATTCAGCATTAAATTTTAAAACGGACTTTTTCAGTGCCTCCTCGGTGATGTATTGAATATTGGCATCCAGGGTCAGCACCAGGTTTTTGCCTTCCTCTGCCGGCTTTTCCGGGCCCGAGCGCTGAAAAATCCGGCCCAGGGCATCCTTGACAATCGTCCATTGCCGGGGGTCTCCCTTGAGACGGGTATCATAGTAATACTCCACGCCTTCCAAGCCGTGTCCGTCCACCCCGGAAAACCCGATCACCTGGGCGCCAAGGCTCTTGTGCGGATATACGCGGGAATAGGTGTCCACAAGCTCCAACCCCTGATCAATCTGCCGGTCCAGGGCCCTGGCCTTTTCCGGGGAGACATCGCGCCGGATCCAGACAAAAGAGGCATCCAAGCGCAGTTTTTCAGTGAGTCTGCTTTTATCAAGGTCCAGTTCTTCGGCCATCACCGCGGCCGCCTTTGCCGGTTGATCAATCCGGTCGGGATGGGCGCCCACGGCCATCACGCTGGTGCTGACCGCGAGTTCCCGAGAATTGGCATCGTATATGGTCCCGCGCTTTTCCCGAAGTTTGATCGAACGGGAGTACTCGCCTGAGGCTTCGCGGGAAAGACGCGTATCTTCAAAGACCTGTAGGTAAATCGCTTTAAAGGCAATCACCAGAAAAAAAAACGTAAACACGCAGCCGACCACCAGCATGCGCCGGTTCCGCCTGGAGATGGCCTTTTCCTCTTTTTCCCTGTCCGGTGTCATTGGATGATTATTACCTGTTCGGGTTTTGGCGTCATCAGCCCCTGCTGCTTTCTCGCCAAGGTGCCGAGCACCTGGGGGGACTTAAGCCTACCCTGCTCGATACGGAGTTTCTTGCGGGTTTCGATCAGTTCTTCCTGCCGGGATCTGGCTTCAACGAGCTCATACCCCATGCGGCGGCACTGCACCCCGCACCAGGTATCGAAAAACACCTCCGCAATCAGGACCAGCATCAGGAGCATGCAGGCAAAAACCCTTCCCGGCGTCAACATCGGATCGGTATTTTTCCTGTTTTGACTCACAATCCCCTCCGCAGGACAAGATCCCTTTAACCGGCTTCCGGCAGTTTTTCAGCCGCCCGCAGCCTTGCACTGCGGGACATTGGATTATTATTGATTTCCGCTTCAGACGGCTTGCAGACCTTTCGGGTCAATACCTTCAGCTCCGGCTGTTTCCCGCAGGTACAGACGGGAAAACCCGGCGGGCATTCACACCCCCGGGCAAAACGATTGAACCGCTGCTTGACCATCCGGTCTTCCAGCGAATGAAAAGAGATCACGCAGATCCGTCCGCCGGGCGCCAGATGCGCCAATGCTTCATCGAGAAACATGTCCAGCACTTCCAGTTCCCGGTTGACCGCAATGCGGAGCGCCATAAACACCTTTGTCGCCGGGTCGATTTTGCGCTTGGCCGCATCCTTCCGGGGTATGGCGCTGCGCACGACATCGGCCAGCTGCCCGGTGGTTGCAATTGCTTCGGTTCTGCGCCGCTCCCCGATTTTCCGGGCAATGCGGCCGGCCCACCGCTCTTCTCCCAGATCCTTGAAAATCCGGGCCAGACGGTCTGTGCCGGCTGTATTGACGATGGCTGCCGCGCTTTGTGACTCCTGAGGATTCATTCGCATATCCAGCGGCTCCGCCTTTCGAAAGGAAAAACCCCTGCCGGAGAATTCGATTTGGTCCCGGGAAAGTCCGAGGTCCACGAGGATCGCATCAACTGCGTCAATTTCGAGCCGGAGGAGGATATGCGGAAGGTTGACAAAATTGTCATGAATCAAGCGGATATTCCGGGCATAGGGCGCAAGCACCTGTTGTGCATGTTCCACGGCATCCCCGTCCTGGTCGATACCGATTAACAGGCCATCCGGCAAAATTTTTTCCACAATGCCTTTTGCATGACCGGCACCGCCGAGGGTACAATCGACAACCCGTTTGCCCGGCGCACAATCCAGGTATTGAATTGCCTGTTCGCGCATTACGGGGATATGTCGATAACTCATGGGTTACAGTCCTAGTCTGGCAATTTCGTTGGAAACCTCCCCATCCTGCATGTCCTCCTCGTGAAGTTTGCGCTTTTCCTCATTCCAGTTTTCCAGGGACCATATCTCGAAATGATCAAGCACCCCGACCAGCACGATATCTTTTTCCAGCCCTGCATAATCCCTCAGGGACTGGGGGATTAAAATCCGGCCCTGTTTGTCCAGGGCGCATTCTGCGGACTCCCCGATAAAAATCCGCCTGAAACGCCGCATGGACGGACTTTTTTCCGCCATTTGCAGAATCTTGTCCTCGACCATCTCCCAGTTCTTGTAGGGGTAGGCGACCAGACCCTGTTCATCCAGGCCCGGGCCGGACAACACCAGCCCGTTGCCGCCGTTGTTCCGAATCAGTTCCCTGAATCGGGACGGAATATTGATGCGCCCCTTGTCATCGATTGTGTGATATGAACTTCCCCGGAACATGTGCGACCCCTTTTAACCCACTTTACACCACTTTTAACCAAAATCTACATGAACCAAATGATTTGTCAAGGAAAAAACATCCGTAAAATTTTAATTTTTACATGTAATTTTAAATACTAATTAAAAGCCCGGGTATGTGGAGCAAAGTGGGGAGACCCTTGAATGCCTGTAAAACGGGGGTTTCCCCCGGGCTGATTGTGCTTTCCATTGATTTGTTTTCATGCGCGGACAGGGACAGGCAGTTTGCCCTTTATCCGGAAATTTCTGCCGGGAATTGCTGCTTGACTGGCGGGTGGATCGGGCTTAGTATGTCACGTATAAGTTTGGGAAAGCGAACTGACAGATACAGTCCGGGACCGGAAACAAGGAGACAAATATGGCAGTGATTACCGTGACCAGTGAGTACAGGGCCGGAGGCCAGCGTGTGGCAACCGGGGTGGCTGAAAAACTCGGATTTGAATACATCGGAGAACAACTGGTGGCAGAAGTGGCAAAACAGTTAAACATGTCAAAAAGCGAGGCCGAAACATTCCTCAAGCCCGGAAGCTCCAATATTCTGCGATACCTGGACCGATACACCTGCTCGATTGTCCAGCGGGTTGTGGACCGGGAACACGGATGCCTGGACGACACCACCTATTACGACAAGACCCGGGAACTGGTGGAAAACATTTACAAAAACGAAAACGCGGTGATCCTGGGCTGGGGCGCCCAGTGCATCCTCCGGAAAAAGCCGGAGACCTTCCATGTGCTGCTGAAAAAAGCGCATGAACAGAAAGTTGAGCAAACCATGAAAACACTGAACTCTTCCCGCAAGAACGCAGAGCAGACGCTCAAAAGCGAGGAACAGGAAAAAAAGGCCTACATTCAAAAATACTTCCAGGTCGACTGGCAGGATCCTTCGCTCTATGACCTCATCATTGACATGGAAAATTATTCTGCGCAGGCAGCTGCGGACCTGGTCTGCAGCAAGGCACAGCAACAGATCGCCCCGCTGCAGAAATAGCGCGGCACGCACGTAAAAAAGCCCGAGACAAAAACCGGCGACCTTTCGATGCCCTCCCAAGCCCCGGAAAAATACGATGTAGTGATCGTGGGCGGCGGGCCGGCTGGCCTGTTTGCCGCCCACTATCTGGCCGGCCGGTCCGCCCTCAAGGTGCTGCTCCTTGAAAAGGGCAAACCGCCGCATCAAAGGAAATGCCCCATCAATGAAGGCGCAAAATGCCCGCACTGCCAGCCCTGCGATGTTTTGTGCGGCATCGGCGGCGCGGGCCTGTTTTCAGACGGCAAGCTCAACTTCATCCCGAAGCTCGGAAAAACCGATTTGACCCAGTTCCTGCCAATCGGCGAGGCCCAGGCGCTAATCGATGAAACCGAGGCGCTTTTCGATGCATTCGGCATGACCGGACCGGTCTACCCCACCAATATGCAGGCGGCCGGAGAGCTTCGCAAACATGCCCGGAAAAACGGCAGTGACCTGCTGCTCATCCGCCAGAAGCACCTGGGCAGCGACCGGCTCCCCGAATACATCGCCCGGATGCAGGCGGCCCTGGAAAAAAAAGTCGACCTCCGAACCTCGGAGCCGGTCACTGACGTGGTGCCCGAGGCCCCGGGAAGCATCCGGGTGACATCGAAAAAGGGTGACTATCTTGCCGAATCGGTCATCCTTGCCCCGGGTCGGGCCGGGGCGGACTGGATTTCGTCGCTGGCCGGCAGCTTCGGCATTCACATGCACCAGCGGGGCATCGAGGTGGGCGTCCGCGTGGAAGTGCACCGGGACATCATGGCCGAGCTGTGCGACGTGATTTATGATCCGTCCTTTTTCATCCAGACCGCCAAGTATGACGACGAGACCCGGACTTTCTGCACCAACAACGGCGGGTTTGTCACCCAGGAAAACTACCGGGATTTCGTCTGCGTCAACGGCCATGCCTACATGGACCGCAAGTCCGAGAACACCAATTTCGCATTTCTGTCCAAGGTGGTGCTCACCGACCCGGTCACGGACAACCAGGCATACGGCGAGTCCATCGGCCGACTGGCCTCGCTGATCGGCGGCGGCCGGCCGCTTCTGCAGCGGTTGGGAGATTTAAAGCGGGGCCGGCGAAGCACCTGGGCGCGCATTGAAAAAAGCACCATCAAACCGACACTGAAAAACGTGGTTTGCGGCGATATCGCCATGGCGCTGCCCGAACGGATTCTCACCAATATCATGGAAGGCCTGGAAAAGCTCAACCAGGTAGTGCCCGGGGTGTCAAACGATGAAACCCTGCTCTATGCCCCGGAAATCAAGTTTTTCGCCACCCAGATCCAGACCGGCAACACCCTGGAAACCGAAATCCCGGGCCTTTTCGTGGCCGGCGACGGTCCGGGCGTGGCCGGCAACATCGTATCCGCGGCAGCCACGGGGCTGATTCCGGCCAAGGAAATCATCCGGCGAAAACAGCAGCAGGCCTGAACGTTTTCCCTACTTGCGCACTCTCAGCCCTTCGCCCGCCCGGGGCACGAACACCTTGTAGCCCGCGTTTTCCAGGGTCTTGCCAAAGGCGCTCAGCTGTTCTTCTTCGCCGTGGACCAGTGCGATCTGCTTGACCCGAAGATTGGAGTCTTTCAAAAAGCGCAGCATTTCGTTTTTGTCCGCATGGGCGGAAAAACCTTCCAGGCTCTCCACCCGGGCCTTCAGGGGATATTCCTTGTTCATGAACCGCATCATGGGCGGCTCGCCCTGCCGGCCGTTTTCCGCGTATTGCCGCCCCTTGTCCAGGAGCCTGCGTCCCAGGGTATGGGCGGCCATGTAGCCCACAATCAGGATGGTGTTTTTTTCGCTGTGTATCTTGTACCGCAGGTGGTGCAGGATCCGGCCGCCTTCGCACATGCCCGAGGCCGAAAGCACGATGTGCGGTTTTTGCTCCCGCATCAGGGCCATAGATTCCTCCACGGATTCGGTGAAGTGCAGATGATCAAACATAAAGGGGTTTTCCCCCTCTTTGAGGAAATCCTTGTGGGTCTGCTTGTCATATACCTCCGGGTGCTCCCCGTAGACCTCTGTAATTCGGGTGGCAAGCGGGCTGTCCACGTAAATGGGAACTCTGGGCACCTCGCCCTTGTTGTAGAGCTCATGTATGGTATAGAGCAGTTCCTGGGTGCGGCCGAAGGCAAAGGCAGGGATGAGCACCGTTCCCCCGCGCTCCACGGTTTCGGTGATGATCCTTTTCAAATGGGGCGCCATGTCTGCCACGGGTTCGTGAATCCGGTTGCCGTACGTGCTTTCCATGAGCATCAAATCAATATCCCGGTGTTTTTCTGCGAACTGCAGCTCCGGATTCCGTACAATGGGCTTGTCAAACCGGCCCAGATCGCCGGTATAACAGATATTGTAGGTGTGTCCGTTTTCCTGAACACGGATAATGGTCACTGCTGAACCCAGGATATGCCCGGCATCGTAGAACACGCACTCCATGCCCCGCCCGGCAGCAACCGGGTGGCGGTAGGGCTGGCCGAAAAAATGGCTCAGGGACTGCTCTGCCGCGCCTGCCGTATACAGGGGCTTGACCCTGAAAAGTCCGTAGCGATCCATATAATCATCAATTGCATCCTGATCCTTCTGCCCGTTTTTCTTGAGTCTCCGCTTGACCGCTTCCCGGTCCTGCCCGCTCATCTCGGTCATGGCCGAAAGAAGCCGTTTGTAATTGAGATAGGACGAATCCGACTCCTGGATATGTGCACAGTCGGGCAGCAGATATTGGCAGGCATCCGCAGTGGCACGGGTGCAGATCACATGGCCGGCAAAACCCCTGTTTGTCAGCATCGGAATCCGGCCCGAGTGATCGATGTGGGCATGGGAGAGCACAACGTTGGTGATAATCCCGGGATCAAAAGGCACCAGCCGATTTTTCCGGTCAGCCTCCTCGCGACGACCCTGAAACATGCCGCAGTCAAGCAGAATCCGGTCCTTTTCGGTTTCCAGCATGTGCATCGAACCCGTGACTTCCCGTACCGCACCGTAAAAACGAATCTGCATACAATCTCCTTGTGATAAAACCAGTGTAATGTTTTCCTGATAATATCAGACAAGGACGAAAAAGTACACAAGGCCTGTGGTTCTGCGGAGATACCGGTTCAACGCCTGTATACGAATATTTACAAGATCTGACAGGCATCAACGGTATTACCCGGGGAAACGGCACTGTAGGGGCGAACCTGTGTGTTCGTCCGGGCAAAGGGCGAACACACAGGTTCGCCCCACGGATATACGATTGTCAATTTCTGCATTCTTTTGCAAAAATGAATAATCGAAATTGTGCGGAAAATTCTTTGTCGGGTGTGCGCTTTCACTTTCGATTCCGATACCGATTTGGACAGTGACAGGGATTGCGATTTACCCTTGCGCGCAAAAATGGTAAGTATAATATTTTTTCAATATTTCAACATATTTCATCATTACCAGTAAGACGGGGAGATGGTCATGGAATTTGAAGGCCCTGAAAAAAAGCTGGAAATCATCCTGTCGGCACCGGATCCGAAGCTGCGCGACAATTCGGACGGAAGGTGGGATGCGGTTGTGCACGCCAGCGGCGCGGAAATCGTAAGCCGCATTTCCAATTCTGAGATGGATGCGTACCTGTTGTCCGAATCCAGCCTGTTTGTCTGGGATGACCGGATTTTAATGATCACCTGCGGCAAAACCACGCTGGTAAAAGCCGTACCCGAACTCATCCGGGTCATCGACCGCGAGCGGGTGGCCTTTTTCTTCTACGAACGCAAAAACCTGATGTATCCGCAGGCGCAGCCCTCGGACTTTGAAGCTGACGTGGCAAGCCTTGCCCGCCACTTTAAGGGCAAAAGCTATCGCCTGGGACCGGCTAACCACGATCACGTCCATATTTTTTATGCATACGCGCCCGGGGCAAACATTGCCGAAGACGAAGAAGACGAAACCCTGGAGCTTCTCATGCACCACCTGGAAGACCCGGCACTGAAAGCCTTTATTCCGCACTCCGGGGAAACCGCTGCTGATATCGAGGCGCGCACCGGAATTGATAAATTGTATACCGGCATGGAAACCGACGGTTTTGTCTTTGAGCCCTACGGCTATTCCATGAACCGCATTTCCGGAGAGCAGTATGTCACCATCCATATCACCCCCGAAGAAGACGGCTCATTTGCCAGCTTTGAGACCAATGTCGCGGAACCCGACTACCGCGACCGGATCGGCCGGCTCATGGATATCTTCCGCCCCCGGCTTTTTTCCCTGGTCTTTACGGAGGCCGTATCCGAACGCGACCCGGGAGAGGGCAAGCTTCCCAGGCAGATCCCCGGCTACCGGCGCTCTGAGAAAAGCCTCTACGAATTTGACTCCGGATATGCGGTTCTTTTTGCAAACTTTGTCCGGTCTGAATAGGATCCGGCGCCGCGTGCCGGCCGGAAATCTTCCCCATGCTCAGCCGTCTGCTCCTTTGCTTGCCGGCTGCCCCAGTTCGACACCGGTCAGGCCGATGGCTGCCGGAATCAGCAGAATGGAGCCGATGGTCGTATTGATCATGGTCAGGGCTGTGAGCACGCTGAACAGCACAATGGGCAGAAAATTCGATGTCACCATGGAAAGAAAGCCGAATGTCAGCGCCAGGGAAGTGAACATGATGGCTTTTCCCGAAACAAACAGGGTTTGCTCGATGGTCTCCTCAACAGTGGCGCACTGCGGGCGATAAAACCGGTAGGTGTTTAAAAAATGAATTGTATCGTCCACACCGATGCCGATGGTAATCGTGGCAATTACCGAGGTGACCATATCAAGCTCAATGCCGAACCAGCCCATGATGCCGAAATTGATCAGGATGGTCACGCCCATGTCAATCAGCGCCATGGGCGCCGCTGCGATCTTCCGAAACAGCGCCGTGATCACAACCACTACAAACACCAGGGAAAGGGCCAGGCCGACAAGCTGGCTGGTGACCACGTAATGGGCGAGCTTGAGATTGACTGCGGGGTATCCGGTCACTTCAAACCCATAGTCCTCCGGCAGGGTCTTTTCCAGGTACGCATTGATCTTTTCCAGTATCCGCCGGATCTGGGTTGTTCCCAGGCGATCGGCCTGCCTTGCGGTGAGTCGGGCCAGGACATTGGTTTTCTGGTAAAAGACATCCACGAACGGTTCGAAATCGTCATAAACCCCGTCTGAATCCGAATCCGCCCCGCTGTAAATGGCCAGGTAGTCCATGATGGTCATCCGATCTGCCGGAATCCTGAAAAAATCGGGATCTCCGTTGTACATGGCCATGTGCATCCGCTTGATCGCATCGGAAAACGCATCGGTGCGCCCCACGTTTAAATCGGCGTTTTTCCCGGCCACCAGCCAGGAGCGCAGATTTTCCACGACCTGCAGAAACTCCGGGGACTTGACCCCATCGGTCTCCCCGGAATCAATAATAATATTGACCGCCCAGGCCCCGCCGAACTTATCTCCAAGCTGTACGGTATTTCTGCGCGTCGGGTCGGATTTGCGGAAATAATGGAGAAATTCGGTATCCACATTCATCTGCAGGGCGCCGATGACAGAGACCCCCAGTACAACCAACAGCACGGCATATACCTTTCCGGAATGCCGCAGCGCCCCTTTGGCCGTGGCGGCCAGCAGCCAGTCCACCAGCGCAAACCCGGAGGGCTGCCGTTTTTTAAGCATCCCACCGGGATAACGGTGCGGCATTAAATGCAGGGCGGCCGGGATCAGGGTAATGGCAATACCCACGGCAAAAAGAATACCCAGCCCGGCAAACACAGCCCACTGCTGAATGGCCGTGAGCTGGCTGGATATCAGAGTAATAAAGGCGGCAGCCGTGGTCAGCCCGGCCAGTGTCACGGTAACGGAAATGTGGGTCATAACGGAAAGAATGCCCCTGGCCTTCTGCCCGGGTTCAATCAGGTTAAAATCCGCATAATACTGGTTGAGCACGTGAATGGCATATGAACTTCCCACGGATATCAGCAGCGGCGGCAGGGTAATGGCAATGGTGGTAACGGGCCATCCCAGATAGCCCATTAACCCCAGCGTCCAGATCTCGGCCATCCCCAAAGTGGCCAGGGGGAGTATCACCCCCCGCAGGGATCTGAAGTTAAGAAAAAAAACCAGGGCCACGACCATCAGGACCAGCGGTGTGCTGCGGTACAAATCTTTTTCCATGTAGCGGTTGAACTGGCGGCTGATATAGGGCACCCCGGAAATCACAATATCGAGCTCATCGTAAGATCCCGCGATTTCCTGGATTTCATCGACCATCTCCGGACGCTGTTCAGTACCCGCAAACCGAATCATCACGGCAAAATCCGTAATTCTGCCGGTTTTTTCATCCACCGCGTAAAGGCCCTTTTCAAAGGCCGGATTCCGCTTCAGGCGTTGCCTGAATTCGGCAATCTCCAGGGATGTTTCCGGGACAATGCGCTGGCCGGCCGCATTTTCCGGGACCAGGGGATAGGTTTGCAGCACATCGTCTTTCCCGGTAATATCATCTGCGGTAAACGGCGACACAATGGTGTCTATGATCTCGGCCTTTTGCAGCCGCATATCCTGCTTTACTGCCTGCCTGATTCGCCTGACACCGCCCGGACCAAGATTCCGGGCCTGACGGATTTCAGGCGAGATCTTGCGTTTAAGCATCCGGACAAAGGCCGGCTCTTCTGAAAACGCGGCAACAATCTCTTCAAAACCGGTCAAAGGCAGCAAGCGAATGATGGGAAAACAGATTCTCGGAGCTGACTGCCATGATAAGAAAACGGCTGTTGTCACCGAAAGTCTCCTGGGCTTTCTTGTACTGCACGTAGGCAGGATCGTCTTTCGGCATAAAGGCTTCAATGGAATGGTCAAACCGGAGTTGCAGCATGCCCAGGCCGAGGGCGAGGGTAATCAGCCCGAGCAGGGTGAGAAAAATTACGGGATGTCTGATGACCAGCTTCAGATAAGCATTTATCATGGTAGATGCGTTGCCTTTTCCTACACCGGGAACCCATTTTGGCCCTGTTCAAACAGCGGCACCCGTGTCGGGTTATCCGCGGTTGACACAAGAGTATACTTTTACCAGGTCCGCTCCTTTTCCGTCCAGTGAAAACCCGGAAAAACCCCTTATTGACCGGATCGGGATCGGGATCGAAAGGAAAAATCAATTACAATCACACAACGACAACGGAACCAAATCGTTTGTTTACAACCAAGGCTTTCAATTCAGTGCGCTCTGCAAAAAGATTCGAGTCTTCCCGGACTTTCGCAGGTCGGGCCGGCGGGGAAGTTTGATCGGGTCGGAGGGAACCCCCTTTCAGGGGTCCCCGTCCGCCCACAGAACCGTGCGTACGGGTCCGTACACGGCTCTTCATGCAACCTTGATTCGTGTTTTGACCGACTTCCAGTGCGCGTATCCCTTATCTGATCTGATCTTGAGATTCATAAAATTTTGGATCAAGGATCGGTTCCAAAATCAGCTTCAGCGTGGCTTGAACAACCCGGTCCCGCACACAGGGCACACCAAGCAGGCGTACTCCTGCATTCTTTCCCGGCTTGGGGATTTCCACCCGCCTGACAGGCCTGGGCCTATATTTCCAGTTTAACAACTCCCGTCTTAAGCGCGGCAATTCATTACCCAGATTCTGCTCAAACACGCCTGTGTTTACTCCGTCTATTCCCGGAGCACCCCGGTTTCTTTTCACCGCCCGGAAACCCTCTTCGAGATGATCCAGCGAACAGAGCCCCTCAAACAGGTTTCGGTCATCTCGGTAGTTGCGGGTACCTCGCCCTCCCGTGTAAGCCTCCCAGAGGTTCGCACCAAGCTTGGGCGACAACTTTGGCTACGGCTTCCTTCAGATCCGTCATTGGCCCCTATTGACCGTTTGTTCCCTCGTCGGGCAGCCCATCGGGGTTTCTTCAGGCACCCTTGCCCTCGCCTACATGTTGCCTCCTTTCAAGGCTCATGGTTGGACTCTCACCAACTCGTTATCGACCATGCCGGTCACACCGCATCTGCCGTCCGCTGACGCGCCCAATACATCTGTGCAAACCACCCCGCCTTCCCGATCTGGCCAACTCCTCGCCAATTCCACCAATATATTCCCGAAAGGATTCAAAGTCCCCGGAACCCAAAGACAAACCATCCGGACAACAATACCCGGAAACAGCTCTTGGCGAAGCTGAGCCGCCGCGAAGCGAGCCCAAGAGTGCCCCGGCCCCTCTTGATTCGGAAGCATATAATTGGTATACTAATATATACAATGTCAGCCCCGGCGCATGCGCGATCTGAGCCTCCGGGCACGCGGACACCCCGAAATGATCGTGTTCACGCTATGATCTATAATACAAGGAGACCTGCAATGAGAAAAAAATGGCTGGTGATCCCGATTCTGGTCTTGCTGGCGGTTTCCTCTGCCCATGCCATGTCCGGCCGCAAGATCATGGAAAAAAGCAAGGCACTTCCCGATGCCGACACCGCAGCCAGCAAGGTCCTGATGAAAATCCACAAGGCCGGCCGGGTTCTGGAAAAGGAATTCATTCTCCAGAGCAAACAGTTTGAAGACGGCGAAGACAAGACGCTGATCTCATTTATCCGGCCCACCAAAATCAAGCTGCTGGTGCACGCGCATAAAGGCCGGGAAGACGACCATTGGCTCAGGCTTTCCTCCGGACGGGTCAAGCGGGTGGCCGGCTCCAGCCGGGGAAGACCGTTTGTCAACTCCCACTTTTACTACGAGGACTTTACCTCGGTGAACCTGGATGATTACGAGTTCAAGCGAATCGGGGAAGCCAAGGCCATGGGCGATGATTGCTACAAGGTAGAAGCCGTCAAGGTCAAGGGCGAAAAAGTCTATGACAGGCTGGTGCTTTACCCCCGCAAATCCGACTATTTTGTCAACCGCATCGACTTTTACAAAAACGGGGAATTTCACAAGTACCTGGAAAACCGCCGGGTAAAAAAAATCGACGGCATCCTGACCCCGCACCGGGTTGTCATGACCCGCGCCGACGACCGGGGCCGTACAGAACTCATTTTAAAAGGCATCCAGTATAACCTGAATATCAACCCCACGACCTTTAAGAAGGGGAGGCTCTAGCAATTGCCTGTATACCGGGTTTGCGCGGTGCTTATCATGATTTCGGTACTGGCAGTCCTGCCCTGGCACGGACGAGCCCGGGCGGATAACGGCAGCCAGGCGGGCCAGTGGGAATTGGAAAATGATTTCCGGGTTTCAGACACCGCCCCGGAGCTTACCTGGAACATGGAGGCGACATTTGAAAACTATGTCAACACCCGGGAGGAACTGGATTTTGAGGAAGCATACAAGAAGCAGGAGGTCAGCACACGGTTTGATATCCGCTACGGCACAGGCAACCGGTATGCCCGATCCATAACAGACATTTATTTTTCCCCTTCCTTTTTCAGCAATGACATCGGCGAGGACTACCCCTATTCCGGGGAAAGCCGGACTTACAGGAATCTCCGGATATCGGGCGAATCCGGCGAGGTCATTTTTCGGGAGTTGTACTATAACTGGATGCCCGGCAATTACCGGCTGCGGATTGGCAACCAGGTCTATCCGTGGGGCACGGCAGACGGATTTAATCCCACGGCTTATTTAAACCCGCTTGACCTGCGGGAGCTGGTCTTAACCCCAGAGGACGAATTACGCCTCGGCGTGCCCTCGGTTTCCGGGACACTGTTTTTTTCGGAAGTAACTCTGGAACTGGTTTTTGTGCCCGCACACATTGCCGGAGCCCTGCCCGCAACCGGCCATTTCTGGGCGGTCAAAAAGGTCGAAGACCAATACCCGGTATATTTCGACCCGCCCGAACAAAAGGATCTCGACAGCGAAAATTTCGGGTATGCCGCCCGGATGAGCAGCACCTGGCAGGGATTGGATTTTTCAATGAGCGCCTATCACGGACCGGACAATCAGCATCTGCTGGTGCCGGAGCAAACCGTGCTGATCCCGAACCAGCCCGTGGGCATCCGGGTCCGGCCGCGTTCTTACGTGGTGGATTACGCGGGAGCGGATTTATCCAAGAGCTTCGGCGGCTTTGTGTTTAACGCGGAAGCGGCCTATGCGCCGAACAAAACCGGCATCATCGAGCAGGACACGGACCGGCCCCAAACGCTGAATTTTCCGTATAAAACCGAAGAAACCGACTACTTGGCCTATTGCCTGGGGCTGAATTACTATATCCCGCTTTACCGCCTGCTTCCCGGGCACGCGGGCGATTCCCTGCTGACCGTGGAATGGTACCAGGCAAAATATTTTGATGATAAAATCGAGTCCCCGCATCTGACCGATTTTCTGAGCTGCCAGTACCGGGACAGCTTCTTTGACCGAACGGTCAAGCTCCGGCTGACCACGATATTTGAAACCCGCCGGGGCGGGGTGATTTTCTGGCCTCGGGCAGGGTATGATTTTAAAAACGGGCTGGAAATCGAGCTCGGGTATGTGGGCATCAACGGAAGCGGTTCTGGCGATTACGATGATGAAACGCTTTTTTACTACTACCGGCATAATGACTTGGTAATGGTGAATTTCAAATATGCTTTTTTCTAAACCCCAAATTATTGCACTTTTTGCCGTCTGCTGCATTTTTGCAATCATTTGCGGCTGCGGCCGTGGTTCAGAGGTTTCAGAAGACCGGGAGCTCTTTATTTCCGGCACGCTTGGACTGCCGGATGACTCCATGCAAACCGATGCCCCGGTCATGGTGGCCGTCACCCGGACCATGGACCCGGATACGCTCCGCACCCGGCCCGATCAGGCGATCATCGCTTATGTGGCAGCAAGCAAGCAGGCTTCCGATTTCCGGGTGGATCTGACCGACACAGAGGCCAGGGCCGGAGATGCGGTGTTTGTCTTTGCGTTTTTCGACAGGAATTATAACGGGGGTGTCCCCTTTCCGGATTCCGGTGACGAAATCGGTTTTTACGAAGAAGAAGGCCAACTGGATCCGGCGCTTACGCTCCGGGCCGGGGGAAATACGGGTCTGCAGATTGACATCAACCGGCGGGTCTATGACTATGAGGCCGCGATATCAGGCCAAATTCTGGGAGATGCCTCCGGTCCGGTCACGCTGGTGGCCTATGCCGGGCCGGTCACGTCTTCGGATTTCACCTCCCTGGAGTACTCGCAGGTAATGGGCGTGATCACCATGGACAAGCCGGACCGGCCTGCTGACTATCGCGTCGACATCCTGCCCTACGGCCAAGACGTACCCATCGAAGATCTCCAGGTTTTTGCGATCCTGGACCAAAACCAAAGCCAGAGCGTGGACGGCGGCGACCGCATCGGCTTTTTCTCCCAGGGGGATAACTTTTCAACCCCAATAACAGTTCCCGCCGGCCGGGTCGGCGACATTGACCTGGAGTTCAAATTCGACGTGCCAGAGCCTTCCGGATATGACATCTCACTTACCGGCCAGGTTCCGGACCTCGCAGCCCACGATGCAGACCGCCCCCTCTACATCAGCGTGTTTGACGCCCAAAGCCCGGACAACGTGCTTGAAGATCCATATACGGAACTCAAATACTTCTACCAGGTGCCGCCAGATGTCTACAACTACACGATTGATCTTTCCAAGACCGATTTGTGCCCGGGCGATGAAGTCATGGTCGTTGCCCTGCGGGACAATGACTTTACCGGTGGATTTCCGCAGCTCTCCAGCGGCGACAAGCTGGGACTTGTACAAAATCCGGGGGACTACCGGATGACCATGGAACTTACCCACGGGGTCAACCCGATTCCGCCGAGCGGATACGAATTTCCATTAAACAAAAACGTCTACGAATACGAAGCCAGCCTTTCGTACTCGGTGAACCTGAGCACGGCAGGCGACTACGGAGCCGAAAGCCGGTTGATCGTGCTGGCCGTTCACGTCAACGGCGTTAATGATTTAAGCAGTTTCAACATAGATATTAACTATCTTCTGGCCGCAGATATCCTGCCGGCCCGAGATTACGACTCCCGGGAGCTTCCGGTGCTGACCGCGATCTACGAAGGCCTGGAAATCTACGAAGACGCCGAGCCCCCGGATCCGCTGATCGAAAGCGTCGGAACCTTTTCTGAGCGAACCGCCTACCTGGTCGCAGTGCTAGACAAGGACGACAACGGACAACTGGACGGCAATGACGAGGTGGGATATTACGGCGGGCTCCTCCTGCCCCGGACGATTTCCCGCATCACCCGGGAAGCCAACCAGGGGCCCTATGAAATTGGGCATTTCTCCGAGCCCTGAGCCCTTTATCCGTACAACCCGTCCCAAAAGACCCCTCCCTCGCCGGAATCCAAATCGGTATAGGGATCGGGATCGGGATCGAAAAAAACCTTTCCCGGCGTTTTCCCGCAGCGGTCCGACGGGGTGGTTTGCGCAGATGCACTGGGCGCGCCCAGCGGACAGCAGATGCGCAAACTTCCCCGCCGGAGCGCCGGTTTTATGATTTACGCCCCGGACAAAACATGGTATAAATTTAAAGGCTGCGGATTGAGCGATATTTCGGCATATTATCCGAATTTTGCAGTTTTTCCAACAGCCAATGATCCGCGTTTATTTTATGACAGCAAGGAGATCGCCCGGATGAGCGATAAAGAAAACAAACTGGACCTGTGGGTCACAGAAACCCACCAGGATATCGTTTCCCTTGGATTCAAGGTGGAAGATACGCTTTTTTCCGGCGCCAGCCCGTATCAGCAGGTGGACGTGGTCAAAACCGCCGGGCACGGGGCCATGCTGTTAAACGACGGCATTGTCATGGTCTCCGAACGAGACGAATTCGTATATCACGAAATGATCGCCCACGTCCCGCTTTTTACCCATCCGAACCCCAAACGGGTGCTCATTATCGGCGGCGGAGACGGTGGCACGGCCCGGGAGGTGCTGCGCCACGAAACAGTTGAACGGGCCGTGATGGTGGAAATCGATGAGATGGTGGTCAATGCCTGTAAAAAACACATCCCCTCCATTTCCCATGCCCTGGAAGACCCCCGCCTGAAATTGATCGTCGACGACGGGGTGAAATACGTGGACCGATGTCAGGAGACCTTTGACGCGGTGCTCATTGACTCCACCGACCCCATCGGACCGGCCCAGCCCCTGTTTGACAAAACCTTTTACGAAAACGTCTCCCGGCTGCTCGGAGAAAAAGGCATCATGATCTCCCAGTCCGAGTCCCCGTTTTACGACCGACAAATCCAGGAGTCCATGTTTTCCAACCAGCGCCCGTTTTTTGAAAAAATCCACATGTACACGTTTTCCACACTCACCTATCCGGGCGGACTGTGGAGTTTCGGTTTTGCCTCCAGGGGACTGTGCCCGATAAAGGATTTTGACCCGCAGCGGGCATCTGCCTCCGGCATTGCCATGCAGTACTATAACCCGGAGATCCACAGGGCCGCTTTTGCCCTGCCTGCGTTTGTCAGCCGGGGCCTTTCCGGGCTGATCGACCCGGTGCCCCTATAAACCGAATATCCGCGACCCGAACCGGCACGGAGGAGAGCATGAGCAAAAATATCGTAAACAAGATCGACGACCTGGTCAAAGTCAACACTGTTTTAATCAGCGTATCAGACAAGACCGGGCTGGAGGATTTCGTGCCCGGGCTGGTCAAGCACAACCCGAAAATCCGGATCCTGTCCACGGGCGGCACTTACAAGCGGATCGAAAAAATCCTGGGCAAAAAGGCGGGAAAGGTGCTCACCCCGGTATCCGAGTACACCGGCCAGCCCGAGACCCAGGGCGGCCTGGTCAAGACCCTGGATTTTAAAATCTATCTCGGCCTGCTCACAGAATCCCACAACCCGGATCACCAGAAGGACTTGAAACGCACCAATGCCGTGCCCATAGACATGGTGGTGGTCAATCTCTACCCGTTTCAACAGACAATCGAATCCGCGGATGTCACCCCGGAAAAGGCCCGGGGCAACATCGATATCGGCGGGCCCTGCATGATCCGGGCGGCTGCCAAGAACTTCATCCGCGTGGCATCCGTGGTAGACCCGGCGGATTATTCCATGCTGCTCGAGGAGCTCGGATCCGTGGAGAGCATGACCTCCCTGGAAACCCGGGTGAAGCTGGCAAATAAAGCGTTTCTGCACACCGCGGCCTATGATCAGGCCATTGCCAATTACCTGCGGGAAACCTCGTTTACCGACATCCAGCAGGCTTACGAGGAAATCTTATGAAAGAAATCCGAATATCGAAATTCGAAATTCAAATGTCCAAACAACGTTTCAAACCCGATACGGCCTCCGGATAACGAAGCAAATGGTAATGTTTGGATCATTTGATATTTGATCATGCGGTATTGTTTATACCTATGGGATGCTTTGCGCGAATTTCGGATTTCGCGCTTCGGATTTATGGTTTCCCTCTTTCAATGCAGCGCCTGGTATCCCAAGCAACGTGCAAACAGAAAACAACCTTGACAATGGAGTAACTGACATGGCCGACGATCTCAAGAAAATGTACAAGACCATCATGGACGATCATTTTCCGCCGCGCATGGAAATCACGTTTGTGAATGATGACTCCCGCCAGACCCTGTTTTACGAAAAGGCGGACTGGGTGATCGAAGGCGTGCGCAAAGGCCTTCGCTACGGGGAAAACCCGGGCCAGGAAGCCGCCCTGTACAAACTGGTCAACGGCAACCTGGTGCTTGGAGACACACGGACCCTGGCGCCGGGCAAACACCTGGCCTCGGATGCCGAACTCCTGCAGTCCGGCAAGCACCCGGGCAAAACCAATCTCACGGACGCGGACAACGCCTTGAACATTCTCCGGTATTTTACAGAAACGCCCTGTACGGTGATCGTCAAGCATAACAACCCCTGCGGCGCTGCCATATCCGACACCCTGGCCGAGGCTTACGAAAAAGCCTACATGGCCGACCGGGTTGCGGCATTCGGCGGGTGCATCGCTGTCAACCGGCCGCTGGACAAAACCACGGCCGAGGCCGTTGCCCGGCAGTACGCGGAAGTAATCGTGGCCCCAGAATTCGAACAGGGCGTGCTGGACATCCTTGCACAGCGCAAGAATCTCCGCGTGATCAAAATCGGCAACATCGAGCGCCTGCAGACATATGTGGGCGAGCGCGTGGTGGAATTCAAAAGCCTGATGGACGGCGGCATCATCACCCAGTGGTCGTTTGTACCCGAAGCCCGAAATGATGAAGATTTCAGGCTCGCAGAATGCCAATACAAGGGCGAAACCTACCGGATCCAGCGGCCGCCCACCGCCGGGGAAATGGCTGATATCTGGTTCGGCTGGCTGCTGGAATCCGGCGTGACTTCCAATTCTGTGCTTTTTGTAAAAAACGGGGTATCCGTGGGCATCGGCACCGGCGAGCAAGACCGGGTGGGCGTGGCCGAAATCGCCCGGGACAAGGCCTACCGGAAGCTGGCCGACCGCTTCTGCTTCGAACAATTCCGGGTCCCGTACAATGATCTTCGGGATCAGGAACAAAAAGCCGAGATTGACCAGCAGGTCCAGGCGCAAAACGGGGGCCTGATGGGAGCAACCATGGTCAGTGACGCGTTTTTCCCGTTTCGCGACGGCGTGGACGTCGGACTGCGCGAAGGCGTCACCGCAGTGGTGCACCCGGGCGGATCGCTAAACGACTACCAATCTATTGAGGCGTGCAACGAATACAACGCCACCATGGTTCTTACCGGCCAGCGCGCATTTAAGCACTAACGGTTTGCTGCAAGGGCACAGATCATAGATGTCCCCGTTTTTTCATTCATGGGAATCGGGCTCGTTCCAGTCGCAGGTAAAGGCCAGTTCATCGATCCGGGTCCGGTCCCAGAGGCGCACCCGGGTGCAGTAGGCGGCCCGGCCGATCAAATGCGCGGCCACGGGCGCGGTAAGCAGCAGAAAAAAAATCGCGGCAAAAGCCCGCAGCGTGGTGCTGAGTTCCACGTAAAAGCAGGCCAGGGACAGAAACATCAGCCCCGCGCCCAGCGCCCCGGCCTTGGTGGCCGCATGCATCCGGATGATGGTATCAGGCAGGCGCAGCATGCCCACTGCGGCCACCAGGCAGAACACCCCGCCGGCCAGCATCAATACAGCGCTAAGCACGTTCATCATGAGCTTTCCTCCGCATCCGGGTTTTCACTGCCGCCCCGCTCTTTTGCCAGGCGCTCCCGGAAACGGGCCAGGGCCACGGTTCCCAGAAAAGCGATCAGCGCATAGGCAATGGCCACGTCCAGAAAGGCCTTCTGCCCAGTATAAACGCACAAGACTGCCAGGTAGGCCACGATCAGCACGGAAATCAGGTCCAGGGCCACGATCCGGTCTGCCTGGTCCGGGCCGATAAACAGCCGGACAAACGCGATCAGGATCGCCAGGGTCAAAAGCACCAGGGTGATCTGTGCCGCGATCTGCACGAGTTGACCTTCCATGCCCATTACCGGAGCGCCTCCAGCACGCGTTTTTCAATTCTTTCCTTGATCTGTGCACGCGCGCTTTCCACGTCATCCACAAACATCACGTGCACATAAAGCATTGTGCGGTCCTCGGAAACATCCAGGCTCAGCGTGCCCGGGGTCAGCGAAACGATGTTGGCCACGAGCATGATTTCAAAATCCGTGCGGGCATCCAGCGGCACCCCGATCACCGCGGGTCTGCTGAAATGGGTGGGGGTGATCACGTCCCACAGCACCCGGAAGTTGGAAACCAGCAGTTCCCATACAAACGCGGCCGCCAGCCGGAGAATCCGGATCACGCGCACGAAATACCCGGTCGGCCCGTACAGGGGCCGGGTGATCCACAGGGCCGCATACCCGATCACAAAGCCGGCCAGAAACCCGCTCAGATTGAGCTGCCCCATGATCACGGAAAAACCCCCGGCCAGCAGGAGATTTAATATAAACAGGTTGCTCATTTGCCCCCCAGTACGGCATTGACATAAATCTCGGGATGCGTCAGTTCATGGGCCGCCTGCTCGGCCACTGCCAGAAACGGCCCGGGCAGCAGGCCGATGACCATTGTCAGAATGGCCAGCACGGATACCGGCAGCAGCATCCACACATCCGGCCGCCCTTTTTCCGCGGATTTCCCGGCCGGCTCCGGCTTCCAGAAGGCCTCGCCCCAGATTTTTGTCATGGAATAGGCGGTCAGCAGCCCCACGACCACCGCGGCCCCGGCAGCAATATATGCCCCGGTTTCCAGGCCGGCGCGCACAAGAATCAGCTTGGCCCAGAAGCCGGAAAGCGGCGGAAATCCGGCCAGGGAAAAAGCGGAGACAAAGAAAAGAAGCGCCAGAAACCGGTGATTATTGTACAGGCCACCGAGCTGCTTCAGCTCGAAGGTACCGGAGATCCGCGCGGAGACCCCGGAGATAAGAAAAAGGTTGGACTTCACAATCATGTTGTGCAGGAGGAAGAAAACCGCTCCGGTCAGCGCCAACGGCGTGAAAAGGGATAGCCCCAGGACCATGTACCCCACCTGACTTACAATGTGAACGGAAAGGATCCTCCGAAACTCGTTGTACCCCGCGGCTCCGAGAACCCCTGTGAACATGGTGGCCACCGCCGCGATAAGCAGCAGCCCGTGCGTGTGTGCCATATCGAAAATGAAGACCAGGGAGAAAATTCGTATCAGGGCGTATACCCCCACCTTGGTCAAAAGACCCGCCAGTATGGCGGACACTGCCACTGGAGGTGTATGATAGGACGCTGGCAACCAGAAAAACAATGGGAACATGCCAGCCTTGATCCCGAAAGCGGTCATGAAGATGGCCGCAGTTGCAGTGAGCAGGGCTTGGTTGTCCACTTTTTGTACGGCCAAATGCAGATCCGCCAGGTTCAGGGTGCCGGTCATGCCGTAGAGCAGCCCAATGCCGGTAATAAACAGCAGCGTGGAAAACAGGTTGATCATCACGTATTTCACGCCGCCGTCAAACTGCTGCTTTTCCCGGCCCAGCACCAGCAGTCCGAAAGAGGCCATGAGCATGACCTCGAACCACACGTACAGGTTAAACAGATCCCCGGTTAAAAACGCACCGCTCACCCCGCCCAAAAGAATATGCAGCAGGGGGTAATACCCGGCCGCCAGCAGGTCGGATTTGATTTCAGCCCGGGAATAGACCGTTACCGCAAGTCCCAGAATGGCCGTGACAATTACCATCACCGCGCTCAAATGATCGGCTGCCAGGGTAATGCCAAACGGCGCCGGCCAGTTGCCCACCTGCATGGTCTGCATGCCGCTGCTGTATACCCGCACAAACAGGGCCGCACAGGCCGCAAAATGCAGGAGCGCGCCCAGGATACTGATCCGGTGCTCCCTGCCTGAATTTCCATTAAACAAGAGGTTGACCGCGGCCGCGGCAAACGGAATAACAACGGGCAAGACCAGGATCGTGTTCATGCCGGGCCCTCCCCTGCCGCCGGTTTTGAGGTGTCATCCCTTTCCCCGGGCGTTGCCCCGGCTTCCGGATCGCTTTGCCCGGGTTCTGCAATCCGCATGGATTCGGTGTCCACAGTGCCAAGAGACTGGTAGGTCCGGTAAAACAGGATAAAAACGAACGTTAAAAGCGCAAACCCGATGACAATGGCTGTCAATATCAGCGCCTGGGGCAGTGCGTTGGCCAGGGCTTTTGCCGGAACCGCGGCATCCTCTTCGATCAGCGGCGGCCGGGTTTCGGCAAGCCGGCCTGAAACGAATATCAGGAGATTGACGGCATTGGTGGCCAGCACCAGGCCGAAGATAAACCGGATGAGATTGCCCGAGAGCATCAGATATATGCTTGCAGCAGCAATAATGCCGCACATGAAAGCCAGCGCGGTTTCCATATCAGTTCTCTTCCAAGGCGAAAATCAATGTCAGAATCGTTCCCAGCACAATGGCAAACACGCCGATGTCAAAAAAAAGCGGCGTGCCCACCACGATTTCCTTGCTGTTGATTTCGGCAATGGTCCACCAAAGGCCGGTTAAAAAGGGCTTTCCGGCAAGCATTCCCGCCAGACCGGAAACCAGGGCCAATCCCATTCCAAAAACGATCAGCCCGCGGGGATCAATCCGGATGGCCCGGCGTACCGAGGCACTGCCCTCGGCCATGATATACAAGGCAAATCCGGTGCCTGCCACCAGCGCACCGGCAAACCCGCCGCCCGGGGCGTTGTGCCCCCGCAGCAGCAGGTACACCGAAAAAACCAGAATCATGCTCACCAGCAGACGCGTGGCCGTACGCAGAATCAATGACGGAATCATGATCTCCCCCGGCGCTTTTGAATCAAGGCATAACCGGCCAGGCCGGCGGTTGCCACCACGATGATCTCTCCGAGGGTGTCCATACTTCGGAAATCCACCAGGATCACGTTAACAATATTGCGGCCGTGGGCCGCCAGATAACTGTTGTTTTCAAAAAAAGCCGTTATGGAACGATCCAGCGGGGCAGACAGCACCGTCAGGATCAGGGTGGTCATAAGTACGCCCGTGCCAACGGCCAGGGCTCCGTCAAACAGCTTCTTTCTCCCGGTTGTTTTCCTGCCGCCGCCCAGACCAGGCAGACGCAGCAGAATAATGGAAACGATGATCACGGTCAATGTTTCCACCAGCAGCTGGGTCAAGGCCAGGTCCGGAGCCCCGTAGCTCAGAAAAACCATGGCAATTCCCGCGCCCACCACGCCCAGGGCGCAAATGGCCAGCAGCACGGACCGGGTGATTACCACTGTGCCCGCGGCCGCCAGGATAACCAGGATCAGCAGCCATTCTCTTAAGGCCAAACCCGGCAACCCGATTTCCGGCAGGGCCTGCATGCCGTGTACATAGCTGTACCCGGTGAGCAGAACAAAAGTGCCGGCAACGATATAAAAGTACCGGTGCAGGGATCCGTTTTGCAGCAACCGGGTCTGCGCCCGGCCGAGGGCGGCCACCGCGGCCACGGCTGCATCGTATACCCGGGAGGCGTCCAAAGAGATCACCGCATATGCCCGGCATACCCCGTAGTTGACGCGTCTCCGGTTCAAATACAGGGCCACCCCCAGGGCCAGGGTAACCGTGCTGAGCAAAAGGGGCGCGTTAATTCCGTGAAACAGTTCCAGCTTGATATGCTCCATGTGCGCATGAAACCCCAGTACCGCCGGGGTTACCAGCCACTTTCCCACGAAATCCGGGACAATGCCGAAAAATATCCCGAGCCCGCCCAGCAGCACGGGTCCGCTGCACATGGCGGCACACGCCTCGGGTCTGGGTTCGGGATGCCGCGCCGCCCCGGAGAGAAAGGGACCGATGAGAAAAATACCGGCCACCGCGGTCATCAGCCCGTTTGCCAGTACGGCCGCAGCAGCGGTCAGCTCCGGCATCATGGCTTCTGCCAGGGCCCCCTTGTACATGATTTCCTTTCCGATAAATCCGAAAAACAACGGAAACCCGGCCATGGACAGGCAGGCGGCAAAAGCGGCAAAAGCGGTCCTCC
>JAGXKN010000003.1:23861-134350 GCA_018335195.1 Desulfobacterales bacterium | reverse complement strand
GAGAGAATAGCTTTTAATGGAGCAGGTATCATAGCAGTTGCGCGGGCAGGCGTTGCGGTATATTTCATAGTCGCCCTCGTAGAAGATTTTCTCGGCTTTGGCGTTAAAAGGCCTCAGCAGGCCGCCCGGCATTGCTGCCAGCGCGCCGGCGGCAGCCAAGCACCGGAGAAATTTCCTGCGCGACATGGGACATCCGATGGCCAGTTTTAGGCTGTCTGCATCCCGTTTATCCATTCCATCCTCCCTGTTTCAGGTGTTGATTTCTCTGAGCATTGATAAGCGCGTCCTGGCCATCCACCCATTGCCCGGCCAGCTCTGCGGCCCTTACAATGGCCGGGTGCGCGGATTCTGCCCGGCTGACACATTTCACAAACGCAGGTATCCAGGAGGCCATGTGCCGGCCCACAAAAAAGTGCCGCAGATCTTCGATTTCCCGAGATTCGCCCTGCTCTGCGGCCTTTTGCATGACCAGGGCCGCATCCAGCTCCAGACTGACATGATCCTCGGGCAGGCGGTTTTTCCAGGGTGAAACAAGCCCCATCATTTCGTAGACCGAACGGACCATCATGGTGGTGGGCCCCATGACAAGCGGGTCGTTTTCCAGGTACACCGAGGCAAAGGGCGGGGCCTCCAGAGACTTTGGCCCCACAAACAGACGGGTAAAATCATATTCAACCTGATGCCAGTCCTTTACACGGGGAAGCCGGTCTTCTGACATCTCCGCTACTTCCAGGTATGCCTTTTTAAGGCCGGCGGCGTCTTCAGCGATGAAAAAATCCCGCAAAGCTTCGGCAGGTTCGGTATTGGCGGCATCAGGGGGCATTGGATTCAACCTCCGGTCGTCTTGGCAGCCCGTGTGAAGAAATAACTGCCCCGCGGCGGTTCCAATCGCGGGGCAACAAGAATAACGCACATGGATATGAATACCCGGGGTTAATTTCTTCACCAAGGCCATCGCCGGGGCAAACATGTACGTTACATTTTATTTGTAAGCATACCTTGTCAAATGACAAAAAAAAGGCAGGCGGGCCTGAACCCGGGCATATGAGGGGGTGTCGCGGTTACGGATTCAAGTCTTTAAAACCACTGCGGGGTGTGTCATTTACCCCCACAGACAGCGTCCTACTGGTTGCCGAATCCGTTAAGCGCCCCGCAGTCCGGGCAGTGCCAGTCAATGGCGTTGCACGACATGGCCCAGACATTTTCATTCATACAGCTCTGGCAAATGGCAAATCCGCAGCGGCAGGTCCAGCAGAACAAAGCGGGCTTTCCGCAGACATGGCAGGTTCGGTTTTTTGTCCGGCGCCGGCGTTTTTCCCGCATTTGCTCCAGATCCGGGGGTTTAGAGGGGTGATTCATGAACAAGATCCACAGGATAAAATATCAAGGAATTTCTTCAACGCGCATTCATCCCTTCAGTGCCCGGTCCAGATCCGCGATAATATCATCGATATGCTCGATGCCGATGGACAGCCGGACCATGTCCGGCCGAACACCGGCTGCCACCTGCTGATCCTCTGTGAGCTGGGAATGGGTGGTGCTTGCCGGGTGCAGGGCCAGGCTCTTGGCATCGCCTACGTTGGCCAGGTGGGAAAACAGCTCCAGGCGGTCAATAAACCTGCGGCCGGCATCCCGTCCGCCCTTGATGCCGAATACCACCATGGCGCCGAAGCCATTTTTCAAATAGCTTGCGGCCGTGGGATATGAAGGATCGTCCTCCAGACCCGGATAACGTACCCAGCTCACGCCCGGGTGCTGTTTTAAGTGCCGGGCCGCTGCCATGGCGTTTTCGCAGTGGCGCTGCATGCGAAGCGGCAGGGTCTCCATTCCCTGCAGAAAAATCCACGCATTGTCCGGCGATATGCACGCGCCCAGGTTGCGAAGTGCGACCATGCGCATGCGCATCACAAAGGCCACCGGGTTGTTTTCCCCGAGGTCTGTTGCAAAGCGCATGTTGAAATTGCTCGGATCCGGGGTATTAAACAAGGTAAACTTCGGATCGGTCCAGTCAAAATTGGCCCCGTCGATCACAATGCCGCCGATTCCCGTGCCGTGGCCGCCAATCCACTTGGTGGCCGAGTTGACCACGATGTTGGCTCCGTGCTCAATGGGGCGCAGCAAATACGGCGTGGTAAACGTGCCGTCGATGATCAGCGGCACATGGTGTTTTTGCGCGATTTTTGAGACCGCCGCGATGTCTGTGACATCCAGCGAGGGGTTGCCGATGGTTTCGGCAAAAATGGCCCGGGTGTTTTCATTGACCGCGGCATCAAAGTTTTCCGGATCGCGCGGGTCCACGAACCGGGTGCGGATGTCAAACTGCGGCAGGATATTGTCAAACATCGTGTACGTGCCCCCGTAGAGATTGTTGGCAGACACGATCTCCTCGCCGGCGGAGCAGATGTTGATAATCGAATAAAAAATCGCGGACGTGCCCGATGCCAGGGCCAGGGCCGCACCCCCGCCCTCCATGGCGGCCATGCGCTTTTCCATCACATCCTGGGTGGGATTCATCATGCGGGTATAAATATTGCCCGGCTCCCGATAGGAAAACAGCCGGGCCGCATGATCAGAGTCTTCGAACACATACGAGGTGGTCCGGTGCACCGGCACGGCCCGGGCGCCCGTGGCCGGATCCGGCCGCTGCCCGGCATGCAGGCACCGGGTTTCAAAACGGTGTTTTTCAGACATAGCTCCTCCGGATGCGGATTTATTGAAACAATTCCGTGCTGATGTAACGCTCGCCCGTGCTGGGCAGCACGGTGACGATGCGCTTCCCGGCGGACTCGGGACGGGATGCGATCTCCATGGCCGCCCACGCGGCCGCGCCCGAGGAAATCCCGCAAAGCAGGCCTTCCATGCCGGCGAGCTTGCGCGCGGTGTCAAAGGCCTGCTCGTTAGTAACGGTCACGACCTCGTCGATCACCGATTGATCCAGGATCTCGGGCACAAATCCGGCGCCGATGCCCTGAATCTTGTGCGGGCCGGACCCCACGCCGGAAAGCACGGCAGAGTCGGCCGGCTCCACGGCAACGACCCGGAAATCCGAGTTGCGGGCCTTTAAAACCTGACCCACGCCGGTGATGGTCCCACCCGTTCCCACACCGGCCACAAACACGTCCACGCGGCCTTCGGTGTCCTGCCAGATCTCCTCTGCGGTGGTTCTGCGATGGATCTCCGGGTTGGCCGGGTTTGAAAACTGGTCCGGCATAAACGCGTTTTCATAGGTGGCCGCCATTTCCCGGGCCGTCTGGATGGCGCCTTTCATGCCGTATTCACCCTGGGTGAGCACGAGTTCGGCGCCCAGGTGGGAAAGCAATTTGCGGCGCTCCGTGCTCATGGTCTCGGGCATTGTCAGGCACAGCCGATATCCGCGTGCGGCGCACACAAAGGCCATCGCAATGCCGGTATTGCCGCTTGTGGGCTCCACGATCAGCCCGCCCGGAGTGATAATGCCCTGATTTTCCGCGGCATCAATCATGGAAATGCCGATGCGGTCCTTGACGCTGCCCAGGGGATTGAAATATTCAAGCTTGGCGTAAACCCCTGCCCCGGTTTTTTGCGTGGCGGCTTCGGCGATCCGGTTTAAGCGCACCATGGGGGTTTTGCCCATGGTCTGCGAAACGTCTGCAAAAAGTTGCATGGCTCCGGACTCCCTTGTGCGGTTTACACTTTCATGTCTTTTTTGCGGTAAATCAGCCGCGGGGTTTCCATGAGCACAGTGGTATCGGGGGGCACGGACTCGGTGATCCAGACGTTGCCGCCGATGACCGAACGGGCGCCGATAACCGTTTCCCCGCCCAGGATGTTGGCATTGGAATAAATAATCACGTCATCCTCGATGGTGGGATGGCGCTTGGTGCCGCGCATTTGTTCGGACCTGCTGCTTGGCACAGACAATGCGCCGATGGTCACGCCCTGATAAATGCGCACATTGCTGCCGATTTTCGCGGTTTCGCCGATCACCACGCCGGTGCCGTGGTCAATGGTGAAATTTTCGCCGATAACTGCCCCGGGGTGGATATCAATGCCGGTAATGCTGTGGGAATGCTCGGTCATCATCCGCGGCACCAGGGGAACGGAAAGCGCCTGGAGCCGGTGGGCAATCCGGTAAACCATAATGGCAAACATACCCGGATAGCTGAATATAATTTCGTCATAGCTCTTGGCGGCCGGGTCCCCTTTGAAGGCGGCGATCACGTCTCCGGCCAGCTTCTGCTGCAGCGAGGGGATGGATTCGAGAAACGCCAGGGCGGTTTCATAACCGCGCTGGAGGCAATCGGAGCAGGGCTTGTCAAACTTGAAGCATTCGTAACGGATGGCCCGGGTGACCTGCTCGGCAATCAGGTCAAAAAGCCCGGATACCTGCCTGCCCATGTTGTACCGGAGATTGACCGGGTCGATCTGGTCATGATCGAAAAAACCCGGAAACAGCACCTGACGGAGCTTTCCCAGAATACCGATCACTTCGGATTCCGAGGGAATAGGCTCGTAATCGATGTGGGTGTAGCATTTCTCTTCACCGCATCCGGCAAGGATCTGTTCAACCACGTCCGTAAGCTTCCGGCGGTAATCGGAATATTCCCGCACCTCGTCGCGGCAGGTGGCATGGTCGTGTGTGGGCTCGGTTGCCATCGGAAAACCTCGCTTATGCGCGTTTACTGCAGGTTGCAGGAAGCGCCCTTCCAGAACGGCGACATCCGGCGCAGGCGCTCAATGATGGGCGGCAGTTCGCGGATCACGAAATCGACTTCCTGCTCGGTGGTGTACATGCTCAAACTCAGCCGGACCGAGCCGTGTGCGGCGGTAAAAGGAACGCCCATGGCCCGCAGCACGTGCGAGGGCTCAAGGGTGCCCGAGGTGCAGGCAGAGCCGGAGGACGCGCAGATGCCGAGCTGATCCATCATGAGCAGGATCGCCTCGCCTTCCACGTATTCAAAACTCACGCTCACCGTGTTGGGCAGCCGCATGTCCGGATCCCCGTTTAACAGGGTGTTGGGAATGTTTTCCAGGATACCCGCCTCGAGCTTGTCCCGCAGGCGTCGGACACGGTCCGTACCATCTTGCAGGTGCGTGGCCACCAGTTCCGCGGCCCGGCCCAGGCCCACGATGGAAGCCACGTTTTCCGTGCCCCCGCGGCGCCCCTTTTCCTGGTGCCCGCCGATCAAAAACGGCGAAAACTTGGTACCCTTTTTCACGTACAGGGCCGCCACCCCCTTGGGCGCATGAATCTTGTGCCCGGAAAGCGAAAGCATGTTCACCGGAGATGCCTTGACATCCACCGGCACCTTGCCCACGGCCTGCACGGCGTCGGTGTGGAAAACAATGCCCCGTTCCGCGGCCGCCCGGGCGATCTGTTCGGCCGGGAAAATCACGCCGCTTTCGTTGTTGGCCCACATTACGCTGACAATGGCCGTATCATCGGTGAGACTGTCATAGAGAAAATCGATATCCAAGCGCCCCTTGCGGTCCACAGGCACCCAAGAAACCCGGTAGCCGGTTTTCTCCAGGTGTTCGCACAGGTTCTTGACCGCCGGGTGCTCCACCCGGGTGGTGACGATATGCCTTTTTTGCGGGTTTGCCTTGAGCGCGGCCCAGATGGCCGTGCTGTCGCTCTCGGTGCCGCAGGAGGTGAAAATGATTTCCTCCGGGTTTGCGTTAATCAGGGCGGCGGTTTTTTCCCGGGCTTCAGTAATTTTTCTGCCCACGGTGCCGCCGAAAGTGTGCATGGAAGACGGGTTGCCGTAATACTCGGAAAAAAAGGGGGTGATGACCTCCACCACTTCCGGGGCAACCCGGGTGGTTGCGTTGTTGTCCATGTATATCATGCGGCTCATTGCCGAACCTCCTCGACCTGCAGCTCGGAGGTGACAAACTCCCGGAGCTTTTCCTCCACGTAGTGCTTCAGGGTCAGCTCCGAGGCTGAGCAGTTGGCGCAGTTGCCAATCAGCTTGACATACACCCGATTGCCGTCAACATCCACCAGTTCGATGTCTCCGCCGTCCTTTCTGAGCGCCGGCTTGATCTCGCGCGCCAGGGTTTCCTCCACCAGTTTGATCTTCTGGATATTTGTCAGCTTTTTCGGCCCGGGCGCCGCATCTCCGGCCTGCTGATGCACCCTGCGAATGATGCCTTCAATATCTTCGTGGCAATTTTCACACCCGCCCCCGGCTTTGATGTAGCTGGTCACGTCCTCGACCGAGCGCAGCCCATTTTCCCGCACCGTGTCCTCGATCTGTTTGTCTGTGACCCCAAAACATTCGCAGACCACGTTACCCTCGGGCGCGGCCTCGGTTTCGCCCCGATAGTTCAATATCGCCCTTTTCAGGGCATCGCGGCCCAGCACGGAGCAGTGCATCTTTTCCTTGGGCAGGCCGCCCAGGTAGGCGGCAATGTCATCATTGGTCAGTTCTTCTGCCTCTGCCAGGCTCTTTCCCTTGAGAAGCTCGGTCAATGCGGACGAGGATGCAATGGCGCTGGCACACCCAAAGGTCTGGAATTTCACCTTCGCAATATTTCCGTTCTCATCGAGCTTAAAGGCCAGCTTAAGCGCATCCCCGCAGGCCATGGAGCCCACCTCGCCCACGCCGTCGGCGTCTTCAAGCTCACCCACGTTGCGCGGATTTAAAAAATGTTCCTTTACCTTGTCCGTATATTCCCACATGGCGTTCTCCGTTTATTTTGACGACTGCACGATAAAAACCTTCAGCACGGGGATTTCCCCTGCTGCGGGCAGACCCCATCATAACCACTGGCGGCAAAATATCAATACCTAAATTGAGCGTTTCAGATTTTTAAAAACAGGGTTTTGTAAAGGATTATGGCCATTTATATTTAAAAATCTGAAACCCTCCGGGATTTCCAATTTTGCCGCATCTACTGCGTCAGATGCAGCCTCGCATAGTCCACTATAGCTCGTCTGCATCTTCCTTGTATCTGCTACAAACTTGAAAATCGCTCAATTTAGGAATAGTTTTTCCGCCCGGGCAAACCGGTCGGAACGGATCACGCGATCAGCCGGCGGCTGCGCAGAAGCGGGCGGGGATCGATCAGGTGCCGGCGGAACCACCCCCGCCCCTGGCCGATGCCGCCGGCAAGCGAAAGGAGTTCGGAGAAATGAAGCACCGGGATTTTTCCCGGCTGGCTCCGGATCTCCAGGTTCAGATGGCACATGGCGCAGGCCGTAACAATGCATTCCGCACCGGCTTTTTCAGCACCGTCCATGATGGTCTTCACGCTTCTTGCAGACACCAGCGGACGGGACACGGACAGAAAAGTCCCGCAGCAGCGGGCCTTGTGCGCCCATTGCACCGGATCGGCGCCTAGCGAGGAAAGGACTTTTTCCATGAGCCCGCTGAAGGTGGGTTCACGGCGCATTTTCGGCGGACGCATGAGCATGCACCCGTAATAAGGGGCAAACCTGAGGCCGTTGAGACTTTCTTTGTTCTTTTCAAAGGCCCCGGTATCGGCCACCCGGGCAAGCATATCGAAGAAATTGATAATCTGCAGATCGGGGTTGAACTCCCGACCCCACATGCGGCCGAACTCCTTTTGGGCGTCCGGATCTGCGGCGATATCCATGTGCGTGCTTTTCAGGCGCAGGTAACAGCTCGGGCATGCCACCAAAATGGGGCGATCCGGCGGCGCCAGCGCCAGGTTCCGGGCCGGCAGATGATGGGCCAGCTCTGAATCTATGCTGTGGGCCGAAGACGAACCGCAGCAGTTCCAATCCTTCAGCTCCACCAGCGACACTGAGTGCTGCCGGCAGAAGCTTAACATGGACCGGTTGTTTTCCTTCGCCGTAGTGGCAAGGGAACATCCGGGAAAGTAGGAATACGTTATTGTATTATTATCGTAGGTCATGGTCGCGCACCCCTTTGTTGCCCGAACATTCGCCGGACCGAGGCGATGTGGTGCACTTTCGAGGGCCGGAGATCCAGTTTGCGCTTTGAAAACATGCGCAGCCCCACGTCCATGTCAGCCAGAAACCTGCGGGTGGTGAGCTTGTAGCGCAGCATGATCTCCAGCTTGTGGGTCCGGCCATAGCGGTAAATGGAGTTGACCACCTCCTTGTGAAAATTCAGGATGTCGGGCTCGGCAATAACGAACTTCTCTTCTATGGCCGTCTGCCGCAGTGCGTCCATGACCGCTGCCATGTCAATGGCCGTGGGGCATTCCATGGAACAGGTATGGCAGCCCACGCAAAGCCAGATGGCCGAACATGAGAGAACCTCCTTTTTCATGCCCAACTGCACCATGCGGATCACCTGGTTGGGCAGATAATCCATGGCATCGGAAAACGGACATCCGGAAGAACAGCACTTGCACTGCCAGCACAGGCCCGTATTGACCCTGGAGCGGGAAATGACTCGTTGTGTAAAACCCCGGTTATCCACATCCGGCCGGATCACCGGCTGGTTGATTTTAACCGCCGCATCCATCATCGAGACTTTCCCGTCATATCGGCGGGGCAATCGTGACCAGCACCCGCATGTCGGTTTCGGCCCGGATGCCGTGGGGCTCGCTGATATCCGAAATCAGCACGTCTCCCGGGCCCGCCGGATTGCCCTGATCTTCGGCGCCCAGGAACTCCCCTGTGCCTTCGAGCACCGTAATGCTCAACTGCCCCTCGATGTCGTGGGAATGCACGGGCAGTTCCTGTCCGGGCCTGAAATTGAAATTGATCACCTTGAAATACGGCGAATCATGCACCAGAAACTTTTTCAGTCCCTTTTCAGAAAAATCGTTTTCCTTGAATACTTCGATTTTCTTAAGCATATGAATTTTCCTTTGTTCCCCTATGATAAATTTTGCAAAAGAATGCCAAAATTGCCAATCGTATATCCGTAGGGGCGACCTGTGTGTCCGATCCGGAAAAGGGCGGACACACAGGTCCGCCCCTACGGATGCCGCATTCCAGGGCTTCAGCCTATAGCACCCGTTCTATCCCAGGATCGCCTTCAGGTCTTCGTCCGGGGTGCCGATGGGCTTGATGCCGAACTTGTCCACCAGCACGTTGAGCACGTTGGGCGAAATAAACGCCGGCAGACTCGGGCCGAGACGCATGTCCCGGATGCCCAGGTGCAGCAGGGTCAGCAGGATGGCCACCGCCTTCTGTTCATACCAGGAAAGCACCATGGAAAGCGGCAGGTCGTTGACCCCGCAATCAAAAGCATCTGCCAGGGCAGAGGCGATCTTGATGGCCGAATAGGCGTCGTTGCACTGCCCGATATCCAGCAGCCGGGGGATGCCGCCGATATCCCCCAGCTTCTTGTCAAAAAACCGGAACTTGCCGCAGGCAAGGGTCATGACGATGCAGTCCTCGGGCACCTTTTCCACGAACTCGGTGTAATAGTTTCTGCCCGGCTTGGCCCCATCGCACCCGGCCACCAGGAAGAAATGCCGGATGTCCTTGTTTTTCACGCCCTCGATGACCTTGTCTGCCACGCCCAGCACCGCGTTGTGGCCGAATCCCACCATGACCGAACCGCGGTCAATGTCGGATTCGTATCCGGGCAGTTCCAGCGCCTTTTCAATGGCCGGGGTAAAGTCCTTATCCGCAATATGGGTCACTCCGGGCCAGCCCACCAGGCCGGTGGTAAATATGTTGTCCTGGTAGACCTCCTGGGGCTTCTGAATGCAGTTGGTGGTCATGACGATGCTGCCGGGAAACTCGGCGAATTCCTTTTTCTGATTCTGCCAGGCCGTGCCGTAATGGCCGTAGAAATGCGGATATTTCTTGAGTTCCGGATAGCCGTGGCAGGGCAGCATCTCGCCGTGGGTATAAACGTTGACGCCCTTGCCCTCGGTCTGCTTCAGGATCTGCTCCAGGTCCTTCAAATCGTGGCCCGAAACCAGCAGCGCCTTTCCCTGCTTGGCGCCCAGGGGCACCTCGGTGGGCTCCGGATTGCCGTAAGTGCCGGTATTGGCCTCATCCAGCAGTTCCATGGTCCACAGGTTGACCTCGCCGCATTTGAGCACCAGGTTGGTCAGGTCATCTCCGCTCAGGGTGTCATCCAGGGTGCCGGCCAGGCCCTCGTAGATAAAATCGAAAATCTTCTCATCGGTCTTGCCCAGGATGGCCGCGTGATCGGCATAGGCGGCAATGCCCTTGATGCCGTAGGTCAGGGTCTCTTTTAAGGAAAAAATGTCCTGCTCTTCCCTGGTCTTGTGCGCCTCGGGCCCGAACTGTTCCCCTTGGGCCACGAGTTGTTCTTTGGTGTCAGCCGGGGTAAACGTGGCCGGCCCGCTGGTGTAATCCGGCCAGCCGCCTGCGGCTTCCACTTTCTTCTTGAGCTCTTCACGGTGATCCACGCATTTGTGGATGAGTTCAACAAACCGGTCCGGATCGAAATCCACATTGGTCAGGGTGGAAAACATGGCCTCGCATGCAAAGTGGTCGATTTTGCCGTCCTTTACGCCGACCTTGCGCCCCTCGTTTGCCACCTGGGCCAGGCCTTTTACCGCGTAAATCAGCACATCCTGCAATTCGGCCACATCGGGCTGCTTGCCGCAAACGCCGATCTTGGTGCAACCCTCGCCTTTTGCCGTCTGTTCGCATTGAAAACAAAACATGGAATCCTCCTTGGATCTTTGTTACAGGTTTTCTGTGGGTTTTTTTGCAAAAACGCCTTTTTCGATGTTCCGGCTCTGTTTTAACCCGGCGGGAAATTGCAGACATTGACTTAGGTCAAAACACGGAAAGAAATTAAAAAAAGCCCCGTTTCATCTTATTGATAAAGATAAAACGGGGCTTGCCCTTATGCAAAAACTTGCAGCGTGCAGCCGGCGGGGCTACTGGTCCGGGGCTCCGAATATGGCCTCCGGCCGCTTTTTGCTGCCGGTGGCATTGGGGAAATCCGGGGCCTTGTGGGCCTTTTCCCCCGTTTCAATGAGATGCCTGGCCTCTTTCATGAAGTCGTTATAACGATGTTTTACCTCGTAGAACCCATGCCACCAGGTGTAGTCCGGGGCCATCATGGCCGCGCCCATCCGGGCCCGGCGGCCCTCGTGATGCCACAGCTCGTAGAACTCGACCTCCAGCTTTTCGTCAAACATCTTTGAATCGTCGAGCAGTTCCTTTTCATAAAGCTCGTCAAAGATTTCCTTGGCCGGCTTAAAATAGACCTCGTTGTATTCCGCCACCACCTGATCATAAGTGTCATAATGGTCATCCACCCAGTTATCCCCGTGGCACTGCAGGCAGATCTCCTTCATTTTCTTGCGCTCCACCTCCCAGTTGGTCTTTGCCGGAAACGGCTTGAATTCAGACGGCCGTATGGTCAACGGCGCCTGGATTTCCCAGGAAAGCCGCTCGGTGACGTCATGGGTGGTTCGGGTGGTGCCGGCCCCGGACATGTGGCATGAAGCGCACGTGGGCGCCCTGTAGTCAACCCCGGGCGACCATGTGCCGGGGGCGGCGTCCCAGTTGTACTCGTCTCCGAATGCATCATAAATGGCACCATGCTTAGATTCGGTATAGATCTCGATCTGGGGGTGGTCCGGTCCCAGGTGGCACTGGCCGCAGGCCTGCGGCTTTCTGGCCTCCATCACGGAAAAACGATGCCGGGTGTGGCAGGAACTGCAGCTCCCCTTGCTGCCGTCAAGATTGATGCGGCCCACGCCCACATTGGGCCAGGTCTCCGGTGTGAGGTTGCCGCCTTCATCCTGTTCAAGCACGGTTCCATGGCAGTAAAAGCAGCCCGAAGCGCGCTCGAAATCGCTGTTCATCCCCTTGTTTAACCACGGATCAAGCTTCCAGATGATCTCCAGGGTGTTGGCATGCTTACTGCGGCTGTACTGATCGGCTTCATCCGGGTGGCAGCGGGAGCAGTCCTTGGGCGTGACCACACCGGCCACGGGCACCCGGTACTCATTTCTGCCCCACTGGGTATCGGACTGCTCGTACTGCTCGTAGTGGCCGCGGCTGACGTCCGGGTCGGTTTTGTCCGCCTTGTGACAATCAATACAAGTGATGTTGGCGCTGGCATGCCGGCTGTTTGCCCAGTCCGCAAATATGCCCGGGCTCTCCTGCTTGTGACACTGTATGCAGGCAATGCCCGCCTCCGGGATGCTGCGCTCGATCCGGAACTCCTTTTCCTTGGCCATATTTGAGGCCTTATCTGACTGGTCCTGTGCAAATACGGAATTGGGCAGAAACAGCATGAGCAGAACAGCACTCATTGCCGCGCCTAGAAATAATTTTTTCATACCCGCCCTCCCTGAAGAAAAATGATTTTCATCAATTCAACTGATATTGTTTATACCTGTAGACTTCGGTCGGTGTGTGCACCAGATCGCGGTGGCAGTCCACGCATTTTTTCTCGCGTCCCTCCAGTGCGTAGACCACCGAGCGGTGGGCCATCATGGCACCGCGCTTGTCCGGAATGTAAAGGATGTTGCGGTGGCACTTGCGGCACTGGTTGTTGTCAAAGGACGCGTAGGCCTTCTCCCGGTTTTTTTCCCGGTCGTACTCGTCCATGGTAAAATGGACGATAACGTCTTTGATCCCGTGAAGGGTCTTGGTGTAGAAAAAGTCTATGGTGTCGTGGGGGGCGGGCAGATGGCAATCCATGCAGTCTGCCACGAACCCCTGGGCGTTGTTGTGGTGCGTGGAGGTTTTCCAGGTATTGTAGGCGTATTCGATTTCGTGGCACGATGCGCAGAACTGCGGGGTGGAAGTGCGCACCATGGTGTAATAAGTCATGGAGAAAAGCGGGAAGGCAATCACAATTCCCAGTGCGACAAGCAAAAGCGCTTTCAGGTAGGGTCTCGGTGTTTTCATGGGCCTCCTGAGCAGCCTGGGGTAAACGTTTTCCCAAAAAGCACAACAAAGAGCCGAACAAGAAGACTTTTTATAAGTTATACTGACGATGTCATTTTTGTCAAATCCATGTGGAACCGTTATGCTACAAATCAGTGACAGATATGGACCCGGTAATTACGCTCGCACATAATGGCGCACGGCGATATTAAAGGAGGCAGAATCATGAAACCCCGCAAGATCAAGGATCAAATTTACTGGATGGGCGCTGTCGACTGGGATCGGAGGCTTTTTGACTCCCTGATCCCGCTGCCGGACAGGACCAGCTACAATGCGTACCTGATCGAAGGCGAAGAGAAAACCGCTCTTCTCGATGCAGTGGACCGCCCATGACCGGGCACCTGATGTCCCAATTGGAGAACGTTTCCAAAATCGATTATATCATTTCACACCACGGCGAGCAGGATCACTCCGGGGCCATCCCGCGGGTGCTTGAAAAATTTCCCGAAGCAAGGATCCTCTGCACATCCAAGGCAAGGCCCCTTCTGGTCAATCATCTGCAGATCGCCGAGGACGCCTTTGTCGTTGCAGAGGACGGACAAAGCCTTTCGCTCGGGGACAAGACACTGGAGTTCATCCATACCCCATGGGTACACTGGCCCGAGACCATGGCCACGTATCTGCGGGAGGAAAGAATCCTTTTCAGCTGCGATTTTTTCGGCTCCCATATTGCATCCTCGGAACTCTATGTAACAGACCGGTGCCGGGTCTATGAAGCCGCCAAACGCTATTTTACCGAAATTATGATGCCTTTCGGCAAAACGATCGAAAAAAATCTTGAGAAACTGGCAGGCTACGATATTGAAATGATCGCCCCGAGCCACGGCCAGATTTATCCGGAACCGGCCTTTATCATGGACGCATACAGGCAGTGGGTTACGGCGCCGCCCGGCAACAAGGTGGTTCTGCCCTACGTGTCCATGCATGACAGTACGCGGCAGATGGTTGATCACCTAATCTCGGCTCTGGTGGAAAACGGGGTGCGTGTTGAACAGTTCGACCTGGCGGTAACCGATATCGGCAAGCTGGCCATGTCCCTGGTGGATACGGCAACCATTGTGGTGGGCACCCCGACCATTCTGGCAGGCCCGCACCCGTATGCGGCATACTGCACGTTTCTGGCAAATGCGTTGCGTCCCGGGGCAAAATTCCTCTCGGTTGTCGGCTCTTACGGCTGGGGCGGAAAAACCCTGGACACCCTGGCGGGCATGATTCCGAACCTGAACGTCGAAGTAATTGACCCGGTATTCTGCCAGGGCGCCCCTGGAAAAGAAGACCTTTCCGCCATGGACAACCTGGCCGCGACCATTGCGCAAAAGCATCGGGAAAACAACCTTTCATGACTCTGACAAAACGCCTGCAATGAACACAAAAACCGCGCAAACCCGGCTGGATCATTGTTCCATGATTCTCGCCGGGCTTCTCATCTTCAACGAGCAAGGGTATCGCTCCGGCAGCGGTGTGTTCGGCTACATCCCGCCGAGCGGAGCGCATCACTGCCCAAAAGGAAGTGCCGGTTTGAACGCACCCGGCTCCGATCAACTATCTATTACGATTTTACATACCAAGCTAATCCTGCTAAAAATCTCCGTATCAAGACCAACTTCCTTTTCCCCGGGTATCGCCTATGATTTCATTCTCCTTTAACAGAAAATCTCTTTTTTCCCTTGCAGGGGGTCTTACGCTACTGGCCGCGGCCTGTTTGCTGCTCTACCTCTTCTCTTCGCCTGGCCTTGACGTTGCAACAGTGATACATGATCTGACCGTGCTGTTGAGCAAACCCTCGGCACCGTCAATTTTTATCGCAGCCATGATCGTGCTTCCGCCGTTTGGCTTTCCCCTCAGCTTTTTCCTGGCGCTGGCCGGAATCCGCTTCGGCATCATGGGCGGCATGATCCTGACCTTTCTTGTTCTGCCGGTGCATATGACCATCTGCTACGTGCTGACCCGCACCTTTCTGCGGGGGCCGCTGACCCGTTTTCTGGAACGGAGGGGATATCACCCGCCCCTACTTAAAACCCGCCGCCCCGGACTGGCCATGTTCGGCTTTCTGCTGATGCCTGGCCCGCCATATGCCTTAAAAACCTATCTCCTGGCAATGACCAGACTGCCCTACCATCGGTTTTTGATCTTTAACTGGCTCACAGAAAGCCTGATCACATTGCCGATCGTTGCCATGACAGGAGCGGTTGCCGAAAAAAACTGGATCCTTTTCGGGGTCGCCCTGTTCATATTCGCACTGAGCCTGGGCCTGCGCTGGTATGAGAAAAGAAAAAAACAGAAAAAAAGCCCCGCCTAAACCGCCCGGGGGCACCCGGAGACCATGCGCCGCGCCCTCATCACCTGCCCGCCCGCCGGGGACAAAAAAACGCGGCTCCCATATTGCACTGTCCCGGATCCATCTTATTCTAGGAGTTACAAAATCTCCGGGATACAAGGACAAACGCCATGCGTACGAAAATATTCATATCCGTTGTTTTGCTGACCGCGGCAGCGAGCCTGATCATTGCCGCCGGATACAGTGGAGCCGAAGATAAGGGGCAGAAAATGACAAACCCATCCCATAACAAAGAAAAACTTGAAACCGCAACATTTGCCGGGGGTTGTTTCTGGTGCATGGAACCGCCCTTTGAAAAGCTTGACGGCGTGGTCTCGGTGACTTCCGGATATGCCGGGGGCGCCGAGGAAAATCCCGCATATGAAGATGTTGCCGCAGGAAAAACCGGCCACGTGGAAGCCGTGCAGATCGAATATGATCCGCGGGTGACCTCATTTGAAAAACTGCTGGCGGTTTACTGGCAGCAGATCGACCCCACGGATGCGGGGGGTTCATTCGTGGACCGGGGTGCGCAGTACCGATCCGTGATCTTTTATCACAGCGCGCCGCAAAAACAGCAGGCAGAAAAATCCCGGCAGGCGCTTGCGGCATCCGGACTGTTGGACAAGCCGATTGCAACGGAAATCCGGCCGTTTACCTCTTTTTACAAGGCCGAGGCATACCATCAGGATTACCATCAAAAAAAGCCGCTTCGCTACAAGTTCTATCGGTACAACTCCGGGCGGGATCAGTTCATTGAAAAACACTGGCAGGGCGTAGATGTGCCAAACCCGTACGGACGGGATGAAAGCAAACAGGAATACAAAAAGCCCGATTCTTCCGAGCTCAAAGCCCGCCTGTCTGACCTGCAGTATCACGTCACCCAGGAAAACGGCACGGAAAGGGCTTTTAAAAACGAATACTGGGATCACAAGAAGCCGGGCATATACGTGGACGTGGTATCCGGAGAGCCGCTTTTTGCCTCAACGGACAAGTTTGACTCAGGCACCGGATGGCCCAGTTTTACCCGGCCCGTTGACCCGGCAGCAGTGGTGGAAAAACCCGACAGGGGGCTGTTTATGACCCGCACGGAAGTGCGCAGCCAGCAGGCGGACTCCCACCTGGGGCATGTCTTTGATGACGGACCGCCGCCCACGGGAAAACGCTACTGCATCAATTCCGCAGCACTGCGGTTTGTGCATGAAAAGGACCTAACAGCAGAAGGATACGGGCAATACCGGGAGCTTTTGACCGCCCCCTGAAACGACGCATTTACAAGATCACGCAGCGGTTGCGGCCCTGGTGCTTGGCCTGGTACAGGGCGTCATCTGCGCGCTTGATCAGATCGTCAAGGCTGTCGCCGGGCCGGTGTTCTGAGATGCCCGTGCTGATGGTAATGGTTTGGCCGTTTTCAAGGATATCCTGTTCAGAAAAAAGGATTCTGAGCCTGTCCCCCAGGTTGAGCGCCTCACGTACAGGCGTATGCGGAAGAAATGCGATAAATTCCTCTCCGCCGTACCTGGCGGGAAAATCCCCTTCCCGGCAGTTTTCCCGGACAAGCGCGCCAAATGCCGCCAGCACCGAATCCCCCGCAGCGTGGCCGTAGTTGTCGTTGATCTGCTTGAAGCAGTCCAGATCGATCATGACCAAGGACAACGGAAACCGATGCCTTTGGGAAAGCGCAAACATCTCCTCGCAACGCTGTCGGAAATAGCCCCTGTTTGCCAGACCGGTCAGTGAATCCGTGCGGGAAAGCTCGGTGATTTTCCGGTAGGCCTTTTCAATCTCCCGGTTTTTCCTTCCCAGCTCCCGGCTGAGCACGGACAGTTCATTGTTTAACAGGGACATGCTCTCGAGCACCTCATTCTCCGTACCCCCCACTCGATCACCCATAAGCAAAAACCCGCTGCCCGCGGGAACCGTATAGCACTTATACAGGATCTCAGTGTAACAGACCCTCATCATCTGTGGCAGCAAGTCCCGGAAGTTATCGGAAACCAGCAGCGAAAACTGCTCGTCTTCCATGGGGCAGAGAATGTCGCCGATATACCGGCCCACCGGCTTGTCAGGCGTGTGCAGCGTTCTGGGCAGGTTGGCGTTGCAGTCGACAATACGATGGTTTTCATCTGTGACAACGGCAATCGTGGTGCCGGAAACACCCAGAAACGTGGATATGATATCCGGCTGAGCGGTTACGATGTCATGAAGATTCATTGGTTTTTTTCTTTTGCCACCTTTCGGCAAGTTTCACGGCCTGCTTGCAGTCTTTTGCCGTGGCATCCGCGCCCAGCTTTTCGGCAAGCTCGGGGTGGTCCAGAAAAACCAGCCCCCCGAGCATGATTTTCGGCTGTGCATTTTCCGGCCCGGACCGGATGTGTTGGATCACCGACCCGACGGCCTCAAGATTAAACGGCAAAGATGCGGAAATGGCCAAAATATCAATATTTCCGGAAGACACAAACCCCAGCAGATCTTCCGGGGGCGTATTTGCCCCCAAATAGCTCACCTCCCAGCCTTCTGCTTCCAGGGCGTTTGCCACCATGGTTGCCCCGATTTCATGGAACTCGTTTGGCGCGGCCGTGACCACAGCCTTTCCCTTGTCCGCGCCCGGGGACTGCATCAGCTCGATATACTGCATGGACATCATCCGGTTGACCAGGGCCGATGCCAGGTGCTCGGTGGCCACGCTGATTTCCCCTTTTTCCCACATGTTTCCCACGGTATACATGGCCGGCTGAATCACATTCAGATAAAAGTCCCCCAGCCCCTCTGCCGAAGTCACAGACCGGCCGGCCAGGTCTGTACAGGCCTTGCGATCGGCTGCGAGCAGGGCCCGGACAAAGGCGTCAAAAGTCTGTTTCCATTCCGGCGCTGGCTCCCGCCGCAAGGGGGAAAAACTGCCCGCAAGTTCGATAAAATCCGCGTGATGTGACTGCATCCACTCGTATACACGGATTAACGGGGCGGCAATATCGGAGGCCATTGTCTGCTCCAGCGCCTGCACCCAGCTATCCAGATGTGCCGGGAAATACTGCCAGTCAAAGCCGTGATGATGATACGTGCGATAAACCCACGGAAGGGTGTCTGCCAGTAGTGCAAACGCGTTTAAGGAAAAGACGTTGCTCATAAACAGCGCATGGTTCTGATGATTATCAAACATCATGCGCATGGGATTTTCGCCGATAAGAAGGGAAATATCCGCCCGCGAACGCATCCGGGTGTTGACCTTTTCCACCAGATCTCCCAGGTGCGCTCTGTAGGCCTGCGCACTTTGGGGCGGGATTTCCGGCAGGGCCGAAATCTCTTCTGACAATTGTGATCTCATGGACGCCCCTCCTTTCACTGAACAATTTCATATTTACAGGGATCCGGAAAAAACTGCAAGGTATTAATAATTCATAACAAACACCCCTGCCGCCGTGCCCAAAACAATTTGCGCGGGCAAACCGGGAAAACCCGAAATTCGCATACAGGCTTTTTTTCTTGACAGGAAAAACCCGATAAACGCATGATCAAAGTGAATCTATATTTTTTAAAGCCCCCAGCACAAAAATCGATAAGGAAGACGCAAACCCCCGCCCGGAAAAAAGCCGGGAAACGAGGAGGGAAAATGAACGACTCCCTGAAACAGCAAATCACCGGTTTTCTGGCCGACCGGGTTTCAGCCCTGGGCTTTGCCCCGGTCGACCGGTTTGACGAGGCCCCGGAAAAACATCACCCGGCCCGGCTCTGCAGGGACGCGGCAACCGTGATCGTGTTCGGCATCCCGATCCCCCGCGGGGTCCTGACCTCCCCGGATTACGATCTCTACGGTATCCACAGATCCTACCACACGGTCTACCGGCACCTGGATGAAATCGGGCTGGCCCTGTGCAATTTCATCGAATCAAAAGGCGCCCATGCCGCCATTGCCGTGCCGAGTTACGCGCCCCTGGTTTTTCACGGGGCCGAACCCTGGGGCATGCTTTCCCTGAAACATGCTGCGGTCAACGCCGGCCTCGGCGCCTTTGGCAGAAGCGGGCAGATGTATCACCCGGAATACGGCTCGCTGCTGCGCCTGGCCGGGGTGGTGACAAGCGCCCAAATGCCGCGCGATCCGATCATCTCCGAGGATCCCTGCCCAAAGGGCTGCAATGCATGTCAGAAAAAATGCCCGGCCGGGGCATTCACCAAATCGGGCGAATTCCGGAAAATGATCTGTCTGCCCTATTCGGTTAAACACGCCATCTACCCGCTTGCCCTGAAAGGCGCGGATGCGCTCAACCATATCGAGCGGGTGGTCAACACGGCAGGAAACGATTACTGGCTGGCCTGCGATGAATGTCTGAAGGCCTGTCCCAACAACCGCCCCCGCAGGCAGGCCGGCTGAAAAAAACGCATCGGCCTGGACCGGGGATTGAAATCATTTTTCAATAAGCTTCCGCCGCCTCATCATCCACCACAGGCGGCGTCTTTTTCAGGCAGACCGCAAAACAGGCCCCGCCGAGATCCGAGTCTCCGATCACGACCTCTCCCTGATGAGCATGGGCGCAGGCCTGCACGGAAAGCAGGCCCAGTCCGCTTCCGTCTTTCTTGGTCGTGTAAAACGGCTCCAGGAGCGCATTGCGCCGGCTTTCCGGAACCCCGGGGCCGTTGTCGTGCACCTCGATTACGGCAAAACCGTTTTTCTCGAGCAGCCGCAACCGGATATGGCCCTTGTACCCCGTGGCATCAGCCGCATTTAACACCAGGTTGATGGTCATCTGGTATATCAACAGCAGATGCCCCATAAACATCCATTCCCCCGGGGCCTTTAACTCCACCTTGGAGGAACGCACACTGCGGTGCTTTTCGGCAAACCGCAGCGCGTCATTGAGTGCAAAGACGAGATTGAAATACTGTTTTTGGGCCTCTCCCGGCGGTCTGCCGCCTGCAGCAGTCAGGCGCTGTACTAGGCTCTTGAGCCGGGCGTGGGATTCGGTGAGCTGCCCCAGGGCGGCAGCTTTTTCCTCCCCGGTGGTTTCGGCCAGCTCACCGGTATAATACTCCAGACTCATGAGCATGTTGCCCAAATCATGGGCCACGGAATCGGCAAACACCGCGGCGGTTGCCTGGCGCTCTGCTGCAATGAGCCGGTTTCCGAAATTCATGATCCGCTGATGCTGCCGGTGGATCCGCAAAAGCAGACCGTAAATCACCCCGAAAAGCAGGAGGGTCATACATACGATAAACAAAAATCCCTTGATCTGTTCGATAAAGGCAAGCTCCGGAATCGTGGCTGCGGTGAGTGCGGCGATACGGCTGGAAAGCAGAATGTAGCTCACGCCTGCGACAAAAAAGCAGGCGGAAACCAGAAGCGCTGTTTTCAAGGGATTTCCGGGAGTTTCAATGACATTGGAAGCCTCCGGGAAGCCGGAAGAGAATGGATAGTCCGCCATAAGCCTCCTGAAAAACAGTGTGGTCGACAACCCGGACATCACCCCCCAGCAGCACACCCGGGTATATTCCTTCATTGCTTTTAAACTATAAAACCTGATACACAATTGTCAAAAATCCCCCATGGAACCAAGAAAAAACAAGAACCGATGCGTTTCTTGACCCAGGTCAAAGACGAACGGCACACGGGCGTATACAGTTAAACAAAATGCAAACAGCATTCGCTCTGCAACCCCGGCAACTGCCACAGGATTAAAGATGAAACGCCATTTCCGAAAAATTATTTTTGCCCTGGCACTAGTGCTGCTGGCAGTGGCCGCAGTGCTGCTGGTGCGCCACCGCAAGGCCGAACTCGGCAGCATGGACGCGCCGCAACAGCCCGCCCTGCCGGTCCATGTTTCCGAGGCCCGAAAGGGAACAATCGATGTCACGGAACATTACTTGGCCGTGATCGAGCCGGAAACCGCGGCAACCGTTTCCGCCCGGGTGACCGGTCACCTGGAATCCGTGCGCGTGGATACCGGTGATCCGGTAAAAAAGGGAGACTTGCTCGCAACCGTGGATGACCGGCTGCTGCGCCAGGAACTGGAAGCCAGCCGATCTGAACTCCGGGGCGCGGAAGCCGAGCTCAAGGAGCGCAGGCAGCGCTACGAGCGCCGCAAAAAACTGTTCCGGAAAGGTCATGTGGATGAAGAAGGCCTGGACGCGGCCCAAAGCGCTTTTGTCTCCGCCCGCTCCCGGGTCAGTCGTCTTCGCGCCCAAATCGAGGCAGCAGAAGTCTCCTTGGCATACACCCGCATCCGTGCCCCTTTTAACGGGGTGATCTCCGAGCGCATGAAAGACCCGGGCGATCTGGTCATGCCCGGCCAGGCCGTGTGCAGGGTGGAAGCCCCGGATTCGGGCTATAAAATCCTGGCAAAAGTGCCCCAGGAAACTGCCGCCAAAACCGCTCCCGGCACTCCGATCCGACTGACCGACGGGAACAAGGAGGTCAAAGCAGAAGTATCCCGCATACACCCGGCAACGGGCAAGGACCGGCTGGCTGTTGTGGAAATCCGGACTGATCAGAGCCCCTTTGGGCTTCCGTCCGGATCCACGGTCGGGCTCGATATCATCCGCACCACCCCGGAGGCCACCATTCTGCCCCGGCGGGCGGCAGTGGAATACGGCGGCAAATGGCAGGTCATGGTCCTGGATGCAGACAACCGGATCAAAGTGACCGAAGTTTCCTTGCTGGGCCGGAGCAGCGACCGGATCGCGGTTGAAGCAGAAGGAATTTCCGCAGGAAACCGGGTGGTGGTGGGTGACGAATCCATGCTCATCCGGATCGGACCGCATACCCGCGTTACCCCGGTTACGGAGAACCGCGGCACGGAGGACCGATGAACTGGGTCGAGGCCTATCTCAAGCGGCCCCACGGCGTCACCGCTCTTTTGCTCCTGGGCGTGGTATTCGGACTTATAAGCTTTCGCACCCTGCCGCTGAACCTGTTCCCGGACGCCAACTATCCCCAGGCCGCAGTATTGCTCATATGGCCCGGGGCCTCCGCCGAAGACATGACCGACCGGATTTCCAGGCCGGTGGAAAAGGAACTGGCCGCCATTGACCAGACCCGCCGCGTGCAGGCCTCCATACGCGATGAAACCGCAGCAGTCAAAGTCGAATTCGAATATGAAAAGGGGCTGGATGCAGCGGTCACCGATGTAAGCGCGGCCCTTGACCGGATCATGCCCGAACTTCCCGAAGGCATGCTGCCGCCGCGGATCTTCCGGGTCAGTGAAGCCACCAGCCCGGTGATGACCTTGGCGGTATCGCCAAAACCCGGCACCTCACTGTCCATGCCCAAGGTGCGCCAGCTCGGGGACAATGAAATCCAGGAAGCCCTGCTGCGCATCGAAAATGTGGCGGACGCCGAAGTTTTCGGCGGCTTTCAGCCTGAAATCCGGGTATCCGTGGACCGCGACCGCATGGCCCGCTACGGCCTCTCCGTGGAGCAGGTACTGGGCGCCATCGGGCAGCAACACCGGAACATGCCCAGCGGCACCCTGCTGCGGGATCATGATCGGGTGCTGATCAAAATCCAGGGCGAAAAAGAATACCGCGGCCAGCTCGGCAACATCGTTATCGGTTCCGGGGAAAACGGCGCAATCCACCTGCGCGATATCGCGGAGATCAAAACCGCATATGAAGCGCCGAAATCCTTTTTCCGCGGAAACGGCAGGTCCGCTATCGGCATTAACATCCTGCGGGCTGAAAACGGCCATGTCACCCCTGCCCTGGAATCCGTGGAAAAGGCCCTGCCCGAAATCCGGCAGCAATTCGGCGAGCTTGCCTTCGAGGTGGCAGACACCCAGGGCGAGCTGATCCGCACCTCGGTGTCCAACCTGATGACCTCGCTGCGCGATGCGGTGATCCTGACGGTGTGCGTGATTTTCCTGTTTCTGGCCCGGACGCGCATTACGCTGCTGGCGGCCCTTTCCATACCGGTGACGTTTTTTTTGACTTTTGCCGGCATGAAACTGCTCAACTACGAGCTCAATATCGTGACCATGACCGCCATTATCCTGGCCGTGGGGCTGCTGGTCGATGACGCCATCGTGGTGATCGAAAACATCGACAGACACGGGGCCTCAGGCGAAAAATCCCGGTTCCGGGCCACCCTGGACGGCACCAAGGAAATCTTTCTGGCCGATTTTGCCGGTACCGTGACAACCCTGTCCGTGCTGCTGCCCATCATGTTCGTGGGCGGTTATCCCGAAAAAATCCTGCGGCCCCTGACCGTGGTACTGTCTTTGGCGCTGCTGTCCTCGTTTATCGCCTCTGTCACGGTGATCCCGCTTCTCGGCCGCCGTCTGCTCAAGCCGGGCGGGCAAAAAAACACGTTGGAAAGCGGAATTGAGCGGATCCGAAACGCAGTGATCATACCTTTTCAGAAATTCGTTGTGGCCGGCTTCCGGGTGGGGACCACCCGCTGGTTCATTCTCATCGGCCCGCTGCTCATCGTGGTGCTGGTCGCCGGGCTCCGCCAGATGCCCCTTGCCGGCCGCGACCTGATGCCGCCAATGGACACGGGCATCATAAAGGTCTCCTTTGAGACATGGCCCGGTATGTCAGTGGAACGTACCCGGAAGGTGGCCGCACGGATGGAACAGGTTCTCACGGAAACCCCGGGATACATCCGGATGTCGACGGCTGTGGGTGCCGAGCCGGCGGTCATAAGCTTCGGATCCGAGCGCACGCCCCAGGAAGGCATCATTACGGCGCATTTTAAAAACCGGTTCGAGCGGCCGAAATCCATATGGGAAATTGAGGCAGACCTGAGAGCCGCTTTTTCGAAAATTCCGGGGTTAAAGACCGTTCATGTATATGACTTCGGCGCCACGCCCCTGTCTGCGATCGCCGCGCCCGTGGATGTCATGATCTCCGGGCCGGACCCGCAAATTCTCAACAGCCTGGCAGACGAGGTCAAAAACCGGCTCCAGCAGGTCAAGGGGCTCAAATCCGTATCCCGCACCTGGGACTTTACCAAGCGGGAAATCCTCATTGATTTGGACGAGGAAAGACTTACCGGATACGGCATCTCGCCGCAGGCAGTAGCAGACACGCTTTCCGCGGCCACTGTCGGCAGACAGGCCGCCCTGTTCCGCATTGCCGGCCAGGATGGGTACCCGATTCGCATGCGGTTTTATCCGGAGCAGATCAACAGCATCCGGGCTGTTTCCACCCTGCAGGTGCCCACGCCGCGGGGAACCGTACCGCTCAAGGAGATCGCGAAAATCCGGACCGACTGGAAGCAAAGCCGCATCACAAGGGAAAACCTGCAGCCCACCGTGGATGTCATCGGATACCGGGCCAAAGCGCCCATTTCCTTTCTCCACGGCCAGGTCAAAGAAATCCTGGCGGACATGGATCTGCCCGCGGGCTACAGCCTCGAACATACCGGAGAAATCTCGTTTATGGAAAAAAGTTTCGGCCGGCTGGGCAAGAGCATGGCCCTGGCGATCGTGCTGCTGTATTTTGCTCTGGTTATCACCTTCGGCTCGTATGCGCATCCGGTGATCATCATGTCCGCCATTCCCCTAGCCTTTATCGGCGTGCCCTGGGGAATGCTGGCAGCAGGGCGGCATTTCTGCATGCCCGCGGCCATGGGGATGATTCTGCTCTCGGGCATTGTGGTGAATAATTCGATTCTGCTGATCGACTACATTGATAATGCCCGGAAAAACGGCGCCGCCCTGGCCGAGGCGGTCGAGGACGGCATCCGGCGCAGGTCGCGGCCGATTCTCATGACCGCCCTGAGTACGATTGCGGGCATGAGCCCGATTGCCCTGGAACTGGCCGTGGGCCTGGAGCGCCTGTCGCCGCTGGCCGTGGTGGCCATCTCCGGGCTGGCTGTCTCCACACTGCTGACACTGGTGTACGTGCCGGTGGTTTATGTGTGGATTGAAAAAGGGAAAAAGCGGTTTTCCAGGCAAAACCATCAGGCCTGAAAAATCCGGAACCCGGCGCCCTTTATTTCTTGATCTCCCACTCGTGGCCGGCAGTGCCCTCCACTTCTTCCCATCCGGTAAACATGGATTTTATGTGGGCAAACACGGTGGGTCCGGTGGTTGTCATGTACACGTGCACGATGAGAAATGCCAGCATGGCAAAGGCCCCGACGGTATGCAGCAGCGCCACCGGCATCAGTGCCCAGTCCCAGCCCAGGGCCGGCCAGGCACTGTAATAATAATACAGGAACCCGGTGATGATCTGAAACGGAACCAGAAAGCTGACAATGCCCAGATAGGTCAGCCGCTGCAGGGGATTGTGCTTGGCCCGGGTGGTTTTGGGCACCGGGTGCGGCTCGCCGGTAAAAATTCCGTAGGCGTAAAAACGCACCACATCAAACAGCTTTTTATATGTGGGAATGTATTGTTTCCACTCTGCTGTGATCGCCATCCAGAAGACAATGAAAACATAGAGCACAAGCCAGGACCAAGCACAGAAATTGTGCACGGTAAAAGCGGTTTCAAAACCCAGCAGGTTCCAGGCCCCGTGAATTTCAAATCCCGTCAGGATCAGGGTCATGATCAAAAGGCCCTGGACCCAGTGCCAGAAACGCTCAAACCGGGTATACAGATATATTTTCTTATCGTTGTTTTCCATCTTTTTCGGCTCCCTCCTTAAAGAAAATTATCCCCTTTTTCCGGCCAGGACTTTGCGCATGAGTCCGTGGACGACAACTCCGGCCAGCGAGCCCAACACGATCAGCCACCCGAGGGAATCGAGCACGTTGTTTTGATTCCGCCCGGGCATGTAAAATCCGGTCAGGCCGGCCATCCGGGCCTGGTCTGCATGACAGGCACGGCATTCCAGAGCATCTTCGGCAGGCGCCACCATATGGGTAATCGGGAAGTGGTATTCGGTTTCAATGAATTCGAACTCCCCGCTGAAATCCAGGCCGTGGGCTTCCATGCCGGTCTCCAGTGCCATGTCCCAGTCATAGGATTTCCAATAAGCCTCCTTTTCCTTGCCGAAAAGATTCGGGGAAAGCATGGTCCTATTCTGCGTGTCAAACGGCAGGGTGCCCGCATGAACCTTGAAGGGATAAATCCGGGACTTGGGATCATCCGGCGAGCCCATCACCCGGTTGAGCTCCACGGGTTCAACGGGATCGATCTGATCTGTCAGAAGAATGTACTCCAGCGAACCATTGAACCAATAGTATTCCGGCTTCACATCCTTTTCCCAGCGAAAGGCCCCCTTTTTGCCGTGATAGGCGGCCTTGCCGTGTTCGCCCTTTTCCACCACCGGCTTGCCCCCATCGGTTAACCGGCCCGCCTTGGACCAGTCCCAGCGCATCTTGGTGGGGTTCTGCCGGGCAAAGGCCGGGATGTGGCAGCTCTGGCAGGCCACCTTGTCGGTGTGGTCGTCGAGCTTGGATCCGGGCGCGTGAGGGGTTTCCGTGTGGCAGGAGGAACAGGCGATCCGCTCGATCATGTCGTCGTCGATCAGGCTTTTTCGCTCTGTAAATGCGGGCTTTTTGTAGCACCTGCCCGCGATGGAATGCGCCCGGGTGGTGTGGCACCGGGTGCAGTCAAAACCCGCGCCTTCTTCGGACATGTGCACGTCGAGCTTCTTCGGGGGATCGTTTAACGAGGAATCCAGGTCCCCGTGCTTGACCCCGTCGCCGCCGCCGCCGTAGAAATGGCAGCCCCCGCAGTTTTCACGCGAAGGGCGGGACACGGACTGGGCGACCTTCTGCCAGTCCGGCGGATAAAACGTTTTTCCGCCGAATTTTTTGGGTTCCGACACCGGGTGACCGGCGCCTGCAGGGAATTTCTTATACGTGCCGGTCTGTTCGTGGCAGACCAGGCAGTCGATGTTTTCTTCTTTTGACAGATCGAAAGAATCGTCTTTCCAGCCGTATCCGGCATGGCAGGATGTGCAACGAGCCTCGTTGCCTTTGATGTTGACTCAGAAATTGTTCAACGTCACCCCGGCCTTGCCCATCTGCTCCGATGGATCGGCCGGACAGATCCAGGTCCAGTGAATGGTTTCGCGCATCTGCTTGCCGGCCTCATTGTGGCATGACAGGCACGCCTTGGTCACTTCCGGGCCGGAGTCAAACTCCTGCTGCAGTTTCTCGAAATCCCCGTGATCCGCGGTGGTCCACCGCTCCGGCTGAGAGGCGGCCTTGCGCGCCTCTGCGGCGCCGTAATTTTTTTCCGGCTCAGCCGGCGCCTTTGCCGCCTGTGAAAAACCGGGTAAAAATGCCACGCCGGCCAGTACGAGCCATACCCATACAATTCTTTTGGGGCTGTTTAAAAACCGCATGCGCTATTCCCTCCATTTCCCGAATAAAAGGTTTCATTCTTCCAGTCGTTTGAGAAACGAAAACAATTTTTATGCCAAGCCCTCCCGGAAGATGGCAGATATTGCAAAGCAGTTGATAGAACAGGCTTTTTTTAACAACCCGCCGGATTCAGATGAAATCTCCGAGTGTTTCACATATGAACATCTGTTAATTAACAAGCGTTAACACATTAACACCTCCATATTTGTATTGCTCCCTTTTTTTCCCTATAATAACATGCCCTGGAAATCATGCACACATCATAAGTAACTTTTTTAAAATTAATAGCAATTATCGGATCTTATGAGCACCCCTCTGATCATAGACACACATACCCATCTCTGTGACGAAAGCTTTGATACAGACCGCGACGCGGTGATCCGGCGGGCGGCGGAAGCCGGGGTCGAGCGCATGATCACGGTTTCCGAAACCATTTCAGACGCCCGGCGCAACCTGGAACTGGCAGCCCGGCACCCGGAACTGCTGGCAGCAGCCGGCCTCTACCCCGCGTATACGGATTTGGCGGCGGCACAAGAAATGCGGGATTTCATCCTGCACAACCGGGACCGGATCGCGGCCATCGGCGAGGTGGGGCTGGATTACCGGGTAATCGAGGATCCAGACGGCAGGCAGATCCAACGGAAAATCCTGGCGGACTTTGTGGCGCTTTCCCTGGAACTGGATCTGCCGCTGAATGTGCATTCGCGATCCGCAGGCCGGTATGCAGTGGATTTTCTGATTGAAACCGGGGCCAGAAAGGTCCAGCTTCACGCTTTTGACGGAAAAGCCGGGGCTGCCCGGCCTGCGGTTGAAGCCGGTTTTTTCTTCTCCGTGCCGCCCTCGGTGCAGCGCTCCCGGCAAAAGCAGAAACTGGTTCGCCAGCTGCCGCTTTCATGCCTGCTGGTGGAAACCGACAGCCCGGTGCTGGGCCCGGACCCGCAACAGCGCAACGAACCGGCCAATGCGGCAGTGGTCCTGGAGATGATCGCACGCCTAAAGGGGGTAAGTCCGGAAGCCGCAGCCCGGGCAGCCTACGAAAACACTCGTCGCCTCTACGGCATCTAAAGAAGGGGGCAGATCTATTTTTTTAGGGAAGGCCGTATTTGTGGCGGAGTTTTTCAGAGAGATTCTTGACCGTGGCAAAGCCCTTTTCCACGGTCTTTTCGATATCCGGGTTGATCAGGCAGCAGGTGGCCGGGGACAGCAGGCTCTGGGCCAAAAGCTGCTCCCGGTCTACGCCCCTGGCATACAGCCCGGACCAGAAGCTTTCCAGCAGGTTTTCCAGGGAGTCTGCTGATTCTTTTTCAAACGGTTCGACGTTTGTGGGCACCAGGCCCCAGGAAAGCACTCCGCCTCTTTCCAGAAAGCGCTTGATTGCGGGGGCATAGGAGCCAAAGACCTCTGCGTTGGTATAGACGTCCAGCGACAGGATCTCTATATCCAGGTTCAGCAGGAAATCCCAGTCCGGGTTGCCGCACAGATGCACCCCCCGGGGCCGGTCAATGAGCGAGAAAAACATTTCCATGTCCGCCTTTGCCTGCATGTCCCCGTAGCCGGACATGGCTGAAAACAGAAACTGCAGGCCGGGTTCGTCGACATACATGAACGCGTTTTCGTTTTTTTCCTTGAGCCGCTGAAGCTGCACATTGACCCGCCGGGCCATGAACTCGAACATAAAGGGGCGCACCGAATCATCAAACAAAATGGGCCGGTCGTTTTCATCTGCCACATTGAACCCAAAACTCACCGGTCCTTCCAGCTGTCCGCGAACGGCCGGGCGGTCTGCAAGGTCCATTTCCAGGAACCTGTGATACACCGCAGAATAATCCTCGCTCACATCAAACACGGATGGATCGTCGAATCGGACCATCACGTCCTCAGCCTCCTCCATGAAACGGTCCATGGAAAAAGACAGCTTCCGGTTTTCCACGTCCAGGACAATGCCGGGAAAATGCTCGGCCGCCTGCACGTACATGTCCTCGTAGTAGTTGCGCCGCGGGAGCTGGGGCCAGAAAGGAATATCCAGTGACATGGCCGCATCAAGCGCCAGGTCCACGTCGGTGTGGGGCATAACTGCCATGGCCGTGGTCAGCAGGTTTCCGGGAATAGGCATTTTCAACTTCCTTTCTCGTTTTGACGGATCAGATCAGCCAGGGCCGCCATGAGCGCATCTCCGGATTCGGCACACAATTGTGCAAACCGTTTCCCGCCCGTGCTGTATTGTTTATAAAAGTCAACACATCTGTCTACGATGTCAAGGACTTCCTCTGCATCATAGCAGCCCGGAAACGGTTCTGCCAGCCTGGGGTGACGGCCCAGCTTTCCGCCGAGCAGCACGTTGCAGGCCCGCCTGGCGATCCGGATGGTTCCCGTGGGGCACACGTCTGCGCACTGGCCGCAATCCAGGCATTTTGACCGGTCGATTTCCGGCATCTGCCTGCTTTCATTGAGCCGCACTGCTCCTTCCCGGCATGCATCCACACATGCACCGCACATGGAACATGCCGCGTCGGTGATCTCCGGTACAGCTGCCCCGATAATGCCGATATCCCGGATCTGGGGCCGGGAACAAGCGTTGGGGCAGTCCGCCAGGGTTACGGAAAACTCGTGATGGAGTTTCAGCGGCCCGTCCACGCTCTGCTTTAAAAACCGGAACAAGTCCTTTTTTCCCATGAGCGCCTCGATCCGGGATGCCAGATCCGTATCCGGCCCCGCGCGGTTCGGACATCCCTGGGGCCCGAAACAGGTTTCCACCCGGTAGCCCTTGACCTCCTGTTCCATGTTTTCCAGATACCCCTGTTTCACCTCGTGCACGTCATCGAGTGTCACGTTATTGCGACCCTTATCAGTTACATGCTCCTCCACCCTTTTTCTGACCCGCTTTCTTACAAAAAAAGGGACCTTCCGTATGGCAGCATCCGCATCATCGTCCCACTTCATGCTTCCCCCCTTTTCCATATTTAACCTTGCACCTTCAACCTTGCAGCTTTCTTCTTATTGATGCCTTGATTTATGTCAAAATTCATTATATTTCCAGGAGAAACCCTTTTGCAGGAGCGATACATGCGCACCGCCAAAAAAATCCTGGCCCAATCCATTCTCTTTGCCGGTCTTCCGGAAGCAGACATCGAGGCCCTGCTTGCCATTGCCGTGGAAAAACCCGTAACCCCGGGCGAACTCATATTTTCCGAAGGCGATCCCGGAAATGGATTCTACGTGACCATCGAAGGCCTGATCAAGATCTACAAGCTTTCCACGGAGGGAAAAGAGCAGATCCTGCACATGTTCGGCTCGGGTGAACCCTTCGGGGAGGTGCCGGTATTTTCCGGGCGGGCCTTTCCCGCCACCGCCGAAGGGGTGAAAAAAGGGCGCGTCCTGTTTTTTCCGCGCCGGGCCTTCCGGGACCTGATCGCCCGGAATCCATCCGTGGCCATGAACATGCTGGGCGTGCTCTCCCAGCGGCTGCGGCATTTCACGGTCCAGGTGGAAAACCTTTCCTTAAAAGAGGTCCCGGCAAGGCTGGCCGGATACTTTCTGCTCCAGGCAGAAGAACAAAACAGCCCGGAACGTATCACGCTCAATATTTCCAAGGGGCATTTAGCCAGTTTTCTGGGCACGATACCGGAGACCCTTTCCCGGATGCTGCGAAAGATGAACCAGCAGGGGTTGATTTCCGTGGAAGGCCGGGAAATCCGCATGCTGGACCGGCAGGGCCTGGAAGATCTTGCCGAATTCGGAAAAATGGAAAATGAATAAGGGGATACGCAAACCAATAAAGCCTATCACCAATTCCGGACACCCCCAAAGCGTGCATTTTTTTCTCACCCTCAACCACCGGACAGGCCTGCGCCTGTAAAAATTTTTTCCACATGTACCACCGTAAAAGCATTTTTCCTGACAGAACCCGGCAAAGCGATTACTTTTTATAAAACCCGGTAAAAGGAATTCCGGCAGGACAGGAATACCTAAATGCTGCGATATTTTCTATCCTGGCACGCATCTTGAATTCCTCCCGAATCGAAAGGAATGATCATCATGGGAAAAAGGGCCATGGCAAACGTTTTTAGACATTTCCGGGAGATGCCAATGAAACATCCACAAGCCGGTGGGAAAAAATGGCTGCTTGCCGCTGCACTAACCCTTTTGCTGCTCACGGGGCACTCCGGGGCCGCGTGGCCGGCAGAAATGATATGGGCCCCTCCTGTTTTGGAACAGCTCATAGACGAAGCCCTTGAGAACAACCAGTCCCTCCGGAGCCGGGCCGCGCAGGTCAAGGCGCTGGAAAGCCGCGCACATGCAGCCGGCACCCTGCCGGACCCCAAACTCGGGTTCGCAGTGCAGAGCCTGCCCACGGACAGCTTTGCTTTTGACCAGGAACCCATGACCCAGAAGCAGATATTCCTGGAACAGACCGTGCCATGGCTTTCCAAGCTGGATCTCAGATCCGAAACCGCGGCGTACAACGCTAGAGAGGAAGAAGCCCGGCTCGAGGCAGCACGCCTCGAACTTGCCAGGGACGTGGCAGACGCTTGGTATGAACTGGGCTATGTGGCAGAAAGCCAGCGCATAAATGATGAGCTGGTTGAACTGCTCGAGCGCATACGCCGGGATGCAGAAAGCGGATACGCAGTGGGCGAAGGTCTGCAGCAGGACATCTTCCAGGCTGAGGTTGAACACTCTAGACTCGAAGACGAGGCCGTCAGGCTCGAAAGCCGCAGAAGCACCATAGAAGACCGGCTTCACGAACTCGCCAACAGGCAGGACCGCGAATCCATTGATCCGCCTTCGGCCCTGCCCGAACCGGATTTCTCGTTTTCAGCAGTTTCGCTGGCCAAAAGCGCGCTGGCCAGAAACCCGGATTTAAAGGAACTGCAGGCGGCAATCGAGGGCACGGCGGCTGAAACCCGGCTGGCGGAAAAAGATTATTTCCCTGATTTCAACATCCGCCTGACCTACGGACAGCGCGAGGAAGACCGCACCGGAAGGGATCTGCCGGATTTTTTCTCTGCCGCAGTGGCAATGGACATCCCCCTCTGGCACAAAAGCAAGCAGTCCAGCGAGGTTGCAGCAGCAATCGAAAATGAGCGTTCCGCCCGGAACCGGTACCATGATCTCAAGACCCGCCTGCCTTACCGCATCAGTTCCCTGGCCGCTGAGATCAAAGACAGCCGCCGCAGATACGCGCTTTATGAAAAGGAGCTGATCCCCCAGGCCGGCCAGTGGGCAAGGTCGGCGCTCGAGGCATACGAGGTGGACAGGGTGGAGTTTGATACCATGATCGAGGCCCGGATCCGGGTGCTGAAATACAGAAGGGAAGCCAGCCGGCTTTTCTACAATATATACCAGAAACGCGCGGAACTTGAGGCATGGATCGGCGGAGCCCTGCAAACCGGACAGCAGAAAACTTTTCATGAATCCAGAGGACAATCTCATGACGACCAATAAAACGGAAACACAATCAGGCCGCATCCCGATTCTTGCCATTTTTCTCACGGCAGTCCTGACCCTGGCGATTGCCGGATCCGCGGCCTGGTATGCAGGCCTGATTTCTCCTGCAGGCAAGGAGCCGCATGAAACCGAACAGGACGAGGACATCCAGTATACCTGCAGCATGCACCCCCAGGTGGTGCAGGATGAACCGGGCAACTGCCCAATCTGCGGCATGGAGCTTGTGCCCAAAGACAAGGTGGAAGAGGAAGACGCTTCAAAGAAAGGCGAAAGGGAGGTGGCGTACTGGCGCGCGCCCATGAATCCGGAAGAAATATATGACAAACCCGGCAAAAGCGCCATGGGCATGGAGCTGGAGCCGGTCTATGAAGACGAACTCGTCGGCGGAGTCAATATTTCCATTGACCCGGTCATGGAACAGAACATGGGCATCCGGACCGCAACTGTTGAACGGGGCTCCCTTGAACACACCATCCGTACGTACGGGCACGTGACATATAACGAAACAAAGATGACCCGGGTCAACCTCAAGTTCAGCGGCTGGATCGAAAAGCTTTACGTGGATTTCACGGGCGCGCGGGTAAAAAAGGGGGAACCCATGTTTGCATTTTACTCCCCGGAGCTCATAACAGCCCAGCAGGATCTGCTCGAGGCGCACCGCAACTACAGCCGAAGACCGGATGATACCAATAAAAGAGTGCTCGAGTCAGTTAAAAGCAGGCTCAGGTATTACGAAATCGCGGAATCCGAAATAGAAGAAATCCTCGAGCGGGGCCAGGTAAAGCATGCCCTGACCATCCGTTGTCCATACACCGGCGTGGTGACCGAAAAAAACGCGCAGGAAGGCGATTTTGTCAAATCCGGGGCCACGATTTATCAAATCGCGGATCTTTCCAGCGTATGGGTGGAGGCCCATATTTACGAATATGAACTCGCCCGGGTGGAAAAAGGCCAGCAGGCGGAAATGACCCTCCCCTACCTGCCGGGCGAGAAATACACCGGCCAGGTGGCCTACGTATATCCCTATCTCCAGCGCAAAACCAGGGACGTAGTGGTTTTGCTGGAATTCGACAATCCGGATCTGTTTTTGAAACCCGACATGTACGGCGACGTCAGAATCGGCACAGGCGAGGGGGAAAAGGGCATCCATGTGCCCAGGTCTGCCGTGCTTCGATCCGGGGAGCGCGACATCGTTTTTGTCCGGCGCGATGCCGGAAAGTTCACGCCGCGCGAAGTAAAACTCGGCATGCCCCTGGACAATGACCGGATGCAGATTCTGGAGGGGCTTGCGCCCGGAGAACAGGTGGTAACCTCTGGACAGTTCATGCTCGATTCGGAATCCAAGCTCAGGGAGGCCTCGCAGAAGATGACCGAACGCGAAGACCTTGCGGAAAAAGACGGTACTTCCGAAGAAAACGGCCCGGAAGAAGACTTCTTCGACGACATGGAAGACGATCCGGATGATGATGCATTTTTCGAGGATATAGAGTAAAGGGGCCGGCTGATGATCGAAAAAATCATTGAATGGTCAATAAACAACAAGTTCATGGTGATGCTTGCCACGCTTTTCGTGATTGCAGGGGGCATCCTGGCGGTCAGATCCATACCGCTGGATGCCATACCTGACCTGTCTGACGTGCAGGTGATCGTCATGACCGAATATCCGGGCCAGGGCCCCGAGGTTGTCGAGGACCAGGTCACCTACCCGCTGACCTCCACCATGCTCAGCGTTCCCTATGCCAAGGATGTGCGGGGCTATTCCTTTTTCGGGCTGTCCTTTGTCTACGTGATTTTCGAGGACGGAACGGACCTTTACTGGGCGCGCTCACGGGTTCTTGAATACCTAAACGGCGCAGCCTCCGACTTGCCGGACGGTGTAACCCCGGAGCTGGGGCCGGATGCCTCAGGCGTGGGGTGGGTCTACGAATACGTGCTCAAAGACGAAACAGGCGAACACAACCTGGCCGAACTCAGAAGCATCCAGGACTGGTTTTTGAGATACGAGCTCATGTCCGTCGATGGGGTGGCTGAAGTGGCCGGCATCGGCGGCTATGTCAACCAGTACCAGGTGGAGGTGGACCCCAACAAGCTGCTGGCCTACGATCTTCCCCTGTCCAGGGTAAAGCGCGCCATCCAGCGCTCCAACAACGATGTGGGCGGCCGGCTCATAGAAATGGCGGAAACCGAATACATGGTCCGGGGCAAGGGATATATTGAATCCATAGAAGACATGGAGGAAATCGCGGTCGGGGTGGATGACAAGGGCACGCCGATTCTGCTGAAAACCATTGCAGACATCCACAGGGGACCCGAGCTCCGGCGCGGGGTGCTCGAATGGAACGGCCAGGGAGAAACCGCCGGCGGAATCGTGGTCATGCGCTACGGTGAAAACGCCCTGGATACAATCAACCGGGTAAAAGAAAAACTTGCCTCCCTGGAAAAATCGCTTCCCGAGGGCGTCTCCATCGAGATGGGATACGACCGCTCCGGCCTCATAGAAAGGGCGGTGCATGCGCTGCAGAAAAAGCTTCTGGAAGAAATCACGGTGGTGGCCGTCATCTGCGTGCTGTTTCTCCTGCATTTCAGATCGGCGTTTGTGGCGCTTTTCACCCTGCCCGTGGGGGTGCTCATGTCGTTTCTGGTCATGTATCCCCTGGGCATCAACGCCAACATCATGAGCCTGGGCGGCATTGCAATCGCCATCGGCGTCATGGTGGACGCATCGGTGGTCATGGTGGAAAACGCCCACAAGCACCTGGAGCGCGACCGGGACAAAAAGCCGTTTAACCAGATAATACTGGAAGCCTCTAAAGAAGTGGGCCCCGCCCTTTTTTACAGCCTGCTGATCATCACGGTCTCCTTTGTACCGGTGTTTGCCCTGCAGGAACAGTCAGGCCGGATGTTCAAGCCCCTTGCCTACACCAAGACATTTGCCATGGCCGCGTCCTCGCTTCTGGCGGTTACCATCATCCCGGTGCTCATGACCTTTTTTATCACCGAGCGCCCCATTGATCCGCAGACTTCAAAAAAACGCAAACGCAGGATCTGGATAACAGCCACTGCAGGGCCCATACTGCTTGTGGTTGCAGCCGGCATCGCGGGAATGGATCTTCCGGGCTGGAGCCTGATTGCTGCAATCGCGCTTTCAGTGTTCGCATTTATCTGTCTGGTGCCGCAAAAGATACTGACTGAACAAAGAAACCCTCTGAGCCGTTTTTTTATAAGCATATACAGGCCGGTCATAGGCCTGGTGGTGAGCTGGCGCAAAACAACGATCCTGATTGCAGTTCTGATCATGGCGGGCACGTATTACCCGGCAAAACAGCTTGGCAGCGAATTCATGCCGCCTTTAAACGAGGGCGATCTTCTCTACATGCCCACCACCCTGCCGGGCATATCCGTGACCAAGGCCCGGGAGCTGCTGCAGCAGACGGACAAAATCATCAAGCACTTCCCCGAGGTAAAAAGCGTGCACGGCAAAATCGGCCGCGCGGATACGGCCACTGATCCGGCGCCGCTTACCATGATCGAGACCACCATAATGCTGCGACCCAAGGTGGAATACGAAACCCGACAGGTGGAGCGTTTTTTCTCGTCCTGGCCGGACTGGCTCAAGGGGCCGCTGACCCTGATCTGGCCGGAAAAAATAAAAGGCGAAATCACCCATCAATGGCGAAAAAAGGAGGTAGACCGCTTTTTTTCCTCCTGGCCCGGCTGGATAAAGACCCCGCTGGCGGCAATCTGGCCGGAGGAAAAACACATAACCATAGAAGATCTAAGTGACGATTTAGACGAGGCCATCCGGTTTCCCGGGCTGACAGACGCCTGGACCATGCCGATTAAAACCCGCATCGACATGCTGTCCACCGGGATCAAGACCCCCGTGGGCATAAAGCTCATGGGACCGGACCTGGAGGTGCTCTCGGATGTGGGAAGCCGCATCGAAAAACTGGTAAGAGAAATTCCGGGCACGCTTTCGGCCTATTCCGAGCGCACAACAGGCGGAAACTACCTGGACTTTGACACCAAACGGCACGAAATCGCCCGCTACGGGCTGACAGTCGACGATGTCCAGGATGTGATCATGAGCGCGGTGGGCGGCACAAACATCACGGAGACCGTAGAGGGCCTGGAGCGCTATCCGGTGAACCTGCGCTACAAGCGGGAATTAAGAGACGATATCGAGAAATTAAAGCGGGTGCTGGTTGCCACGCCCACGGGGGCACAGGTGCCCCTTGCCCAGCTTGCAGACCTTGAAATCCGAAAAGGTCCGCCCATGATCAAAAGCGAAAACGCCAGGAGATCCGCCTGGATCTACGTGGACATATCAGGCGTGGACCTGGGCACATACGTGGAGCGGGCGCAGAAAGCCGTGGACGAGCAGATTGATATGCCTGCGGGATATTCCATTGAATGGTCCGGCCAGTTCGAGTACATGCAGAAGGCAAGGCAGACCCTGAACCTGATCGTGCCGGTAACCATACTTGTCATCTTTGTCCTTCTGTATCTGCACTTCCACAGCATAGCAGAAGCCGCGGTGGTAATGGCATCCCTTCCGTTTGCCCTTGTGGGCGGGATCTGGCTGCTCTACCTGCTTGACTACAACCTTTCCGTGGCCGTGGTGGTGGGTTTTATCGCCCTTGCCGGCTTGGCTGCCGAAACCGGGGTGGTCATGCTGGTCTATCTTGATGAGGCATACAAAAGATGGGCCGCCCGCGACGAGATGCAGTCCACCGAGCACCTGCGCGGCGCAATAATCGAAGGCGCGGTCGAGCGCGTGCGGCCCAAGCTGATGACTGTTACCACCACGCTGATCGGCCTGATGCCGATCATGATCGGCACGGAAACCGGGGTGCGGGTGATGAAACGGATCGCCGCGCCCATGGTGGGCGGGCTGATTTCATCAACCATCCTGACACTGATCATCATTCCGGCAGTATACGATGTCTGGAAACGATGGGAACTCAAGCATCAAAAATAAAAACCAAAGGAGTTTTGTTATGTACAGGTCTCTTTATTACATCCCATTGGCAATTATCCTGAGTTTTTCGATAACCCTGACAGCAGGCGCCCGGCAGGATGGAGAATCCGAACGCAAAGGCGAACAGATCCATGAATCCACGATAAACGAATACAGCCTGGCATATAATCTCATCGACATGGGCGGTGCCGGAGTGGAAATGGAGGGCCACGAAGGGCACCAAGGCTCGGCGCCCACCCATCACCTCATGGTCTATATCGTCGACCCCGATGGCAACACGGTCGACCGGGCGAAAGTGGGTTTCCTGGTCAAGGGCCCCGAAGGCGCTGAACAGAAAGTCATGGCTATGGGCATGGGTGACGGATACGGGGCGGATATTTCGCTGCAGCACCCGGGAGAATACACGATCCGGACCAAAGCGGTCTCCGGAGATGAAACCCTCCTGGACAGCTTTGAATACAAGGCGGACTAGGCCCGGACCCGATGGCATGCCCATTATCACGTTCACCGCGCTGAAATTTGACGGGAAAAACATGCGCAGCGTTCCGGCCCGCGCCATCCGGAATATGCTTGACCCCGAATGATTTTTTCTATAAATAACAGGAAAAATTGAGGTAGCTGGCCGAAATCGCCGCGAGCACATAAAGCGCACGAATTTTGCTTGTTTTCAAATCTTTCTTCGCGTCTCTTCGTGTACTTCGTGGTTTATTCATCTAATAATTCCGCAGAAATTTGCCATGACTGAAACCCCGCTCAGAGACGATATCGAACTGGAAGCCAAGCCGCTGGTCATTGCCGGCAAGCGCCTGGAAATTCTCTGCGTAAAGGACCTGGAGCCATTTATTGCCGATCTGGAACAATCCGAGGGCGATGGCGTTGAAGGCTTTCCCTTCTGGGTAAAAATCTGGGAGGCCAGCATTGTGCTCACCGACCGGCTGCTGCACATGGATCTGGAGAAAAACCAAAACATCCTCGAACTCGGAGCAGGAATGGGCATTACCGGGCTGTTTCTCGGCACCTTCGGATACCGGGTAACTGTCAGCGACAACAATCCGGACGCCCTTGCCCTGATCCGGCGCAATGCGGCACACAACAGCATCGACAACTTGCGGGTGGCCCAACTCGACTGGCATCATCCGGAGATCAGGGAAACCTTTGACACGATCTGCGGCTCGGAACTCATTTATAAAAAATCCGACGCAAAACCGGTCATTGAAATTCTTTTGCAGAAGCTTGCCGCAGACGGCACCGTATACCTGGCCCACGACATTTCCCGCATGTCCATGATGCACTTTTTAATCGAGGCCGAGCCCCATTTTGACATTTCCCACAAGGGAATGTCCTTTTCCGGGGGAGGCAAGAAAAAGAAAATCGTCATCCATACCCTGAAGCGCAAAACATAGGGATATCACCCTTGCATGAAATCACGGGTCTGTTTGACCACCCCATTGCCCTGGACAGGATCCTGGACGAAATCCCCACCGGCGTCGTCATCCTGGACAAAAATCGCCGCATCCGATATATGAACCGCGCCGTTTCCGCCCTGACCGGGTACACCCCGGATCAGGCACGGGGAGTGGCCTGCCACAGCATCATCAAAAGCCAGGTCTGCCTCAAGGATTGTCCGGTCAAACAGATGAACAAAGACACCGGCTCGATCTGCGTACAAAGCGATTTGATCAACCGGGACCGCCAGCGTGTCCCGATCCGCATTACAGCAGCCCCGCTGACAGACACCTCGGGAGAGCTTTCGGGATACATGGAAACCATCGAGGATATCCGCTCATATGCGCAGTCCGGCCCGAATATGGGCCGCGCCTTTTCGTTTGCAAAAATGATCGGCAAAAGCCCGGGCATGGAAAAAGTCTTCCGCATGCTGCCCATGGTGGCCCAAAATGAATCCTCGGTACTGATCACCGGGGAGACCGGCACCGGAAAGGATTTAGCGGCCGAAGCCATCCACGAATCCTCCGGCCGGGGAAAGGGTCCGTTTGTCAAGATCAATTGCGGGGCCCTGCCGGAAACCCTTCTGGAATCCGAGCTGTTCGGCCATCAAAAAGGCGCGTTCACCGGGGCGGTGGAAAACAAGCCGGGCCGGTTCCGGCTGGCCCACAACGGCACCCTGTACCTCACTGAAATCGGAGACCTGCCCCTGGCCCTGCAGGTCAAGCTGCTGACCTTTCTTGATGACAAGATCGTCTATCCCCTGGGCGGCACCCGGGGCCACGAGGTCAATGTCCGCATGATCGCGGGCACACACAGGGACCTTGAACAAATGGTGCGGGAAGGTAAATTCCGCAAGGACCTGCTGTACCGGCTCAACGTGGTGCGCGTGCATCTGCCCCCGCTGCGGGAACGCGGCGAAGACATCCGCCTGCTCATGGATCACTTCCGCAACATGTTTACCGCGGAATTCGGCAAAAAAATCGAGGGATTCAGCAACGAGGCCCTGATGCTGCTGAAAAACTATACCTACCCGGGAAACGTCCGGGAACTGAGAAACATCATCGAATATGCAGTCAACGTCTGCCAGGCAGAGCGTATCGACTTGTCCGATCTGCCGGCCTACCTGGTGGAAACCGAAGAACAAACCGGAAACCGCGAGACCCTCTATGTCCCTTCTGCGCCCGCTGACTCCGGGCTTGCCGGGGGCGAGCAAAACCCACCGGACTCATGGGCGGAAACCGAAAAGCGGATGATCATCGACGCCCTGATCAAAGCCGGGGGCCGGCGCAACAAGGCCGCAGCCATCCTGGGCTGGGGCAGAAGCACACTGTGGCGCAAAATCAAGCAATACAACATTGAGTAAAATCCGAAATTCGAAATCCGAATATCGAAATTCAAAACCCGTCGGATCTTAAAGTTTCTTCAAGTGTAAAAAGCACATGTCATTTTTGAAAATTGTTTGGTGATTTGATATGCAATCATTTAATATTGTTTATCCCTGACGGGATGCTTTGCATGATTTTCGGATTTCGAATTTCGTGCTTCGAATTTATGCCTGAAATTTGAATTATAAAAAATTAAGCCGTCGTAGCCGATATGCCCCAAAAAATTCTTATTCCCTTATACGGTCGGGAAGTGGCGCCGCGCTTTGATCTGGCCGCAGAAGCGGTATTTGTGACCCTGAACACAGACCAACACGACCGGCAGGAAAAACTCGTGGTCCTGCCCCAGGTATCAGCGGAAAAACTCTGCCACATGATTCTTACCGAAGGCATGGATACGGTAATCTGCGGGGGCATCGAAGAAGAATATTACCAATATTTGACCTGGAAACGGATTGCGGTATATGATGGTGTTATCGGGCCGTGGGAAAAAGCCCTGGAGCGGCTAATTTGCGGCGCACTCCGGTCCGGTGACATCATTACAGCAAGCCCGGAGGCAGATACAGATGCCGGATAAGGAAAACTGGCGGCAGCGCCTCAAACACCGATTTTTCGGAAGCGAAGAAAAAAAGCGCCTGCCCCAGCGCTACCGGAGACTCCAGCACTATATCGTTCTGGTGATGCTCCTGGTGACCCTCATTCCCCTTACCGTGATGGCCGTGACCAACGCCATGCAATACCAGAAAAACATCAAGGCAGAGCGCATAACCCCCATGCGGGCCATTGCCACCAAAGCCGCGCACTCCTTTGAAATTTTTCTGGAAGAGCGCCTGTCTGCCATCCATTTTATCGCCTCGAGCTATTCCTTTGAAATCCTGTCCGGACAGGCAACCCTGCACCGCATTTTCCGAATCCTGCGCGAGGAATACGGCGGATACGTGGATCTCGGTCTGATCAACGCCAAAGGCAAACAGATCAGCTACACCGGCCCTTACGACCTGCTGAACAAGGATTATTCCAATCAGCAGTGGTTCAACGAAGCACGGGTGCGGGGAGTGTTCATCAGCGACGTATTCATGGGCTACCGGGATCTTCCCCACATTGCCCTGGCGGTGCAGAATTTAAACGACCAGGGCGAGTCCTGGATTTTGCGGGCCACCATGGACACAAAAAAATTTGACAACCTGATCAGCACCATGGGCCTGGACCCGGTCGAAGACGTGTTTCTCATCAACAGCCAGGGTACGCTGCAGACCGATTCAAAACTCTACGGCAAGGTGTTGAGTCAATGCCCCCTGGAAATCCCGCAAAAGGAACCGGGAACCTATGTCCGGGAAACCACCGACCCCCAGGGCCGCGAAATCGTCATGATCTATTCGCGCCTGATCAAGCACGATTTCACCCTGGTTATGATCCTGCCCAAGACCAGTGTCTTCAAAGCCTGGCATTCGCTCAAACAGGAAATGTCGTACATGTTTGTGATCAGCGTGATTTTGATCGTTCTGGTCATTTTCAGCTCCACCCATCTGCTGGTCAAGCGAATCCGGGAGGCAGACGAAAAGCGCGAAATCGCGTTCCGGGAACTTGAATACACCCAGAAACTCTCCTCCATCGGAAGGCTCGCCGCGGGCGTGGCCCACGAGATTAACAACCCGCTTTCCATTATCAACGAAAAGGCCGGCCTGCTCAAGGACCTGGTGGATCATGACATGCACCACGACAAGGAAAAGCTCATGCGCTCGGTATCCCAGGTGCTGCATTCGGTGAGCCGGTGCCGGGATATCACCCATCGCTTGCTCGGATTTGCCAGGCGCATCGGGGTGGAATACGAACTGCTGGATATCAACGAGGTATTAACCGAGACCCTGGGCTTTTTGGAAAAAGAAGCCCACCACCGGAACCTGGACATCCGGTGCCGGCTTTCCGAGGAAATTCCGAAAATCTACTCGGACCGCGGCCAGCTCCAGCAGGTATTTTTAAATATTTTGACCAACGCCTTTGCAGCCGTGGATGACGGCGGCCGGGTGACCCTTTCTTCGTGGCAGAAGGATGGCCAAACCGTGGGCGTTTCCATCCAGGACAACGGTCACGGCATGAACGAGGAAACCAAGCGCCAGATATTTGAACCGTTTTTCAGCACCAAGAAAGGGTACGGCACCGGCCTGGGCCTTTCGATCACCTACGGGATCATCAAAAAGCTGGGCGGAGAAATCAAGGTTGACAGCAAGGTCGGTGCAGGTACGACCTTTTCCATCTTTTTACCCCAAACCCCCCCGGGAGAAACCGAAGATGAGTGATCCGACCGCAATTTTACTCGTTGATGACGAGGAGGAATTTGTCTCAACCCTTGCAGAACGCCTGGAAATCAGGGGGTTTGAATCCAAAGCCGCATATTCCGGAGACCAGGCCCTGTCCCTGATTGAAAGCAATGATTATGACGTGGTTGTACTTGACGTGAAAATGCCGGGCATGGACGGATTGGAAGTCATGAATCATATCAAGGCCCGGCGCCCGGAGATGCCCGTAATCCTGCTCACCGGGCACGGATCGACCAAGGAGGGCATGGAAGGCATGCACAAGGGGGCCTTTGATTATCTGATGAAACCGCTCGATATTGACGAGCTGATCTCCAAAGTCCAGGAAGCCCTCGGCAGCCAGCCCAAGTCCGAATAACCCTGTTTGACAAGAGGAATACCCATGAACCCGGAAACCGAAAAAACCCTGACCTTTTTCGGAAAAATGACCGCGAACCTGACCCATGAAGTCAAAAACGTGCTGGCCATCATCCAGGAGTCAGCCGGACTCATGGAAGATATCACGGCAATCTGCCCGCTTACTGAGAAAAAATACCAGGAAAAGTTCAACCGCTCCATGGCAACAATCAAGCAGCAGCTACACCGCGGCATTGACCTGACCACCCAGTTTAACCGGTTTGCCCACACACCGGACCGCGCCAGCGCGGAACTGAATCTGGTGGACACTGTAGGGCAGTTCTGTCTGCTGACTGAACGTTTTGCCCGGTTAAAGCACATCGGTTTAACCGCAGGCGAGCCCCCTGCCAATGAAAGAATCCGCCTAACCACCAACCCGGTGCAGTTTTACATGGCGCTGTTTTTCAGCCTGGAATCCTGCCTGACCGCACTGCCCGCCGACACCGAAATCCGGATCACCCCGCAAAAAAAGGGGGGAAAGTCGCCGGCGATCGAATATGCCTGCACCGGCGATCATCTCCCCCCGGCAGAAGAATTTTTTCAGCAACTCCAAGCGGCTGATGCCTGGAGCGAACTCCGGGAGATGATTGGCCAACTGCAGGGCGAAGTTGAATGCGACACCAATGATTTGCGATTTTGGTTGATATTTTGATCCATTCCCCGGGATTGCTGATTTGCAAAACCCAGCCGTCAACTTCTGTGCCAAATTGTTTCAATTTGTTTTAACAATTTTGTTTCAAAACGTGTCAATATGCTTCCAAGTGCCTCCCGAAATATGGGACTTTTCTCGGCCCGCGCCCGTTCGCGGACCTTTTCAAAACCGGCACGTCCCTTGCAATAATAGTTGACAGATTTTTTGAAATCACCAAACAATTCATGAAACAGGGAGGCAACGATGCAGAACAACATCCGTAAAACCATGGAAGACACTTTTGCTGCGGCCGCATTTGCAGAGGCCGGCGAGCATGACACGGCCATGGAAATGGCCGGTATCCAGGCTACGGCCCGGGCCGTGTGGGAAAAAGTTATGCGGGTTTTCGATGTCCACATGAGTGCGACCTGCTTTGCAGAGGCCGGATGCCATGAGACAGCCCGTGAAATGCTTGACGCCAAAGAAAGCCGGCAGGAGCGACCGAACCTGGACGAATTTCTTGAAAGCGTAGGACTCCAGCGCACCCAGGTGCGATTCGGACTGGCAAGCGTTTGACATTTTATCTGGAAATTAATATAGAGAATGAATGTCAAGCTGCTCACCATTGAAACCGGTAATTTTTTCAGACATAATCTGGGCGCCAGATTTCAGGAGGAAGGATTTTGCCTTTTCTTCGCCGAGCGGCTGACTGATGCGAAAAAAATTATTGCGCAGAAAAAAATCGATGTTGCACTCTTGGACCTTTCCGGTTTAAAAACAGAAGGGTTGCGGATACTCAAAACCATCAAGGGGGTCCATGCGGCAACCGAGATCATTACCATCAACAATGCGGAACAGATGGCCCTTTCCATCGACGGGATGAAACTCGGGGCGTTTGACGATTTTCTGACCCCGGTCGATATCCAGGCCTTAATTGAACGCATCCGGGCCGCAGCGGACAACAAACAGCAAAACGAGCGCAAGAAGCCAACGTTTTTGGAAAAATGCCAGAATGCCATGGTGGCTGCAGCATTTGCCGAAGCCGGCGAAGCAGAGCAGGCCAAGGTATTTTTGAAACACGGCACGCGAGGAAAAGAACCCCAAAAAGGAGATCATTATGGGAAGTGACAAGGAAAAGGATAAAATCAAAATCCTTCTCGTGGATGATGAGCAGGAATTCGTCAACACCCTGTCAGAACGCATACAAATGCGGGAAATCGGTGCGAACGTGGCATTAAACGGTGAACAGGCGCTCGAATTCGTGGACAACGAAGTGCCTGATGTCATGGTGCTCGACCTTCGCATGCCAGGCATTGACGGCATAGAAGTACTGCGGCGCGTCAAAAAACAGTATCCCAATGTCCAAGTGATTATTCTCACCGGGCACGGGTCGGAAAAGGACGAAGAAGAAGCCAGGCGACTCGGGGCCTTTGACTATCTCCAGAAACCGGTGGAAGTTGACACCCTGGTGACCCGGATCCGAAAGGCCTACAAGCAGCAGATCGAAAGCTCCTTCATGGCAGGCACTTTTGCCGAAGCCGGCGAATTTGACACCGCCAAAAAATATATGGACAAGGACAAAAACAAGGACAAAAAGAAAAAGTAACCCCCCGGACCTTGCAGCAATGCAGGACCGAAATACTTTTCCAAATTCATAAGGAGGACGGATCCCATGAAAACCAGGGTGCTGCTTGTGGACGACGAAGAGCAATTCGTCGAGCAGTTGTCGGAACGCTTGAAAATCCGGGAATATGATGTGAGCGCATGCTACAGCGGTGAAGAAGCGGTGGAACAGATCAAGCAGTACCTCTATGACGTGGTGATCCTGGATGTGGCCATGCCCGGCATGGACGGCAACGAGGTCCTCAAACACATCAAGGAGCAACGCCCCCTGACCGAAGTCATCATGCTCACCGGTCATGCCACGGTGGAATCAGCCATCAGCGGCATGAAGCTGGGCGCTTTTGACTATCTCATGAAACCCTGCGACACCGATGAGCTGACCCGCAAAATCGACAATGCCTACCAGCGCAAGGCCGAACAGGAGGAACGCATCCGCACGGCCAAGGCCGAGCAGTATCAGACCTCGCCCTGGTCCGCCCTGGGGGATAAGAAATAATCCCGCCCCGTATCTCAGGCCAGTACACGGTCAATGATCTCATCAAACTGTGCGGCCCGTATAATTTCGAGATCCCGCGTCACTTGGTCGGACAGGTGCTGAATGTCCGCATCATTTTTTGCAGGCAGCACCACGGTTTTGACGCCCGCCCGCCGTGCGGCCAGGAGTTTTTCCTTGATCCCGCCCACAGGCAGAATCCGCCCGCTTAACGTGATTTCCCCGGTAAAGGCCATTTCCCGTTTGGCCGGCCGGCCGGTCAGCAGTGAAAGCAGCGCCACGCCGATGGTCAGCCCGGCAGAGGGGCCGTCTTTGGGAATGGCGCCGGCGGGAATATGAATGTGCACATCATGTTTTTCAAAAAAATCCTCTGAAATCTGCAGATATTCCGTATTGCTGCGGATGTAGCTCAGGGCGGCCTGGGCCGATTCCTTCATCACCTCCCCGAGCGATCCGGTCATGATTAGGTTGCTCTTGCCTTTCATTTTCGTGGCCTCGATAAAAATCAGCTCCCCGCCGGTTTCGGTCCACGCAAGCGCCGTGGCAATGCCCACTTTTTCCCCGGCCTCGGCCATTTCCATGTAATATTTCCGGGGCCCCAGATAATGCCTGACATCTTCAGCGTAAAAACGGACCGTCCGCTGAGTCTGGTCACCTGAGAGAATCTCGCGTGCGGATTTGCGGCATATGGAATCGATGCTGCGCTGCAACTCCCGAAGCCCGGCCTCCCGGGTATATTCATAAATAATGGTGCGCATCGCCTCGGGGGTAAATTCCAGGGGATAGTCCTCCAGCCCGTTGTCTTTTACTGCCCGGGGGATCAAATGCCGAAAGGCGATATTTTCCTTTTCCTCCTCCGTGTACCCGGACAGATACAGCACCTCCAGGCGGTCCCGAAGCGGGTCCGGGATATGGTCCACGATATTGGCCGTGGCGATAAACATCACCGCGGAAAGGTCAAACGGCACATCCAGGTAATGATCCACAAAATTGGCATTCTGCTGCGGATCGAGCACTTCCAGCAGGGCGGATGCCGGATCCCCCTTGAAATCCTGCCCGAGCTTGTCGAGCTCATCAAGCATGAAAACCGGGTTGTTGGTCCCGGCCCGGCGGATTTCCTGGATGATCCGGCCTGGCATGGCACCGACATAGCTACGCCGGTGGCCCCGGATCTCGGCCTCGTCCCTGACCCCGGCCAGGGAGATGCGGATAAATTCCTTTTCCAGGCTCCGGGCGATCGACATCCCCAGCGAGGTTTTGCCCGTGCCCGGCGGACCGGCAAAACACAGAATTGGCCCCTTGGCCCTGAGCTGCCGGGTTTTGGCAGCCAGGGCGTTTCGCACGCTGGAGCGGATCTCTTCGAGTTTAAATGGCTTGGTGATGTAGTTATAAGATCCTTTTTTCATGGCTTCCACCGCATTGGGCACGGTGGCATAGCCCGTAATGACGATCACCTCAACCTGGGGATCGTTTTCCCGCGCTTTTTCAAGGACCTCGATGCCATCGACCTGGTCCATTTTCAAATCGGTAATGATCACATCCACAGGTGTCTGTTCCAGCAGTTCCAGGGCCTGAACCCCGTTTTCCGCGGTCACGACCCCATATCCTTCCCGGTTCAATACATGGTCCAGGTTCCTGCGTGTACGCTCCTCATCATCAACCACCATGATGGTGTGTTGCCGTGACAGTTTGATGATCCGGACGGCAAGATATTCCAGGATGCGGTCCTTGATTTCAGCAAGCCCGTAATGTTCCTCGTTTAACACCGCCTCGGCCCGCTTGATATCGAGTTTGTCTGCGGTGGCCCGGCTCCACGGCAGCGACAGAAGGTATTCGATATAATTAAACGAAATGGTGTATTCCGCAGACGAGGAACTCGTCTTGGCCATCTTGTCAAGTTCCTTCATGGCGATTTTCGAGACCTGCTCCGGCATCTTTGCGGCCCTGACCTTTTGCCGCAATTCCCCGATCTCGGTGAGTTCCTCGCTTTCCGCGGGCTTGTCGTCTTTTTTGAAAATCGCCATGAAACCCCTCTCCTGAATTGAAGTCCTTTTTTACTATAAAATCAATTCGCCCGATTTTGCAAGCCATCATCCAATTTCAGTTATGATCCGTCAAGGCCCCGGCAGTCCGGATCCTTTTTTGCATGAGAAATGAATCCGACAGATACCGGCAGTTAAGAGATAATTCGTTGTCGTTATCGGAATCAGAATCGGTATTTTTTTATTCGATTTCGATACCGATTTTGACAATGAGCGGATGCCTGGGGGAATCCAGACACGTGTTACAATATGCAACAACTGCCCCGGGAACCTGTAACATATATAACCTATCAATATTCAAATAAATTTGTTGAAAGTCGGAAAAGCTGTTGTGTTTTGCAACACTATCTATAGTTCCCTCGGGCCTACCTGTTGATATATATACTATAAAAACAATATGTTAAATTTTATGCCGACCCCGGCACGCCTCTTGCCTATACTGGTTGTAAACATGGAATCCATTCCCATGACAATCCTAAGCACAAGGAGGGGAAAATGAAACTCTTAAGCAAACTCAATCCGTTTGACCGCATCATGGTCGCTGTCACGTTTGCAGAAGTCAATGAGTCGGAAACGGCGCGGCGTATTATCAGCGACCCTGAAACAAAAACCAGAAAGCGCCGTTCGCGCAAGGCGCCTGAAAAACAAGCAACCGACAACAGACAGCGCCTGCAGATGTAGTCCGGCATTTGGCGCAAAATCGCAGGCGCCCGGTTTTTTGAAAAAGAGGTGCCCCATGAAAAAAATACTGCTGGCCATTGACGGCCTGAGCCCGGACAAACGGATTGTCGAATATGCAGTCGGACTCTGCCGGCGCATCCGGGCCGAACTCGATATCCTGCATATCGTGGATCCCGAAATCTATGGCACATATGCAAAACAGCTTCAGAAAAAAGCGTCGCGGGCAAAGGGATACTTTGAACAGACAATGGTGGCTGCCGCATTCGCCGAAGGCGGGGCACATGACGCGGCGAAAACACTGATGGATTCGGCATCGGCAAATTTCCATCAACTGGTTTCGGATGCGGACTGGAAGTGGATCCATTACCAGGCAAAAATTCCGTCAGATCGGATCGACCGGGAAATCACCAGGTATGTCAACCAAAACAGAAATATCGTGCTGGCGATCTACGAGGGGGCAACGCACCCCGATACCCCGGACAATCCGGCGGAAACTGGAAAACCCGGAAAAAAACGGAACAATGCCGGCAGCAGGAAGGATCCCGTTGCCGGACAACTGCGGAAGAAACTTTCCGTGCCCCTGGTGGTGCGAAACGAGATCAGCCCGTGAAACCCGCATCAAATGAGGTACCATAAAAAATTGCATAGAATCAGGAGGTTTAAATGAAACGATTATTTCAACGCTTAATTCATAAAGGGCGCTTTCTTCGCCGGAAAATGGATCAATACCAGGAGTCGATCACCTTTGCCGAAGCCGGTGAAATGACCCCGACAGCCGAGGCGCAGGAAGAAGAACGGCAGCCTGCGGATCAACCCGGGGTTCTGCTTGTGATCGGAAATGATGCCACGTTTTCCAGGCGCATCATCGATTATGCCTTGGAAATGGCCCAGCGCATGTCTTACCGGATCGTGGCCCTGAACATGGCGCCTGTCCCGGAAGCGGCTTTCAAGCTGCTCTCCCCGCCGAGTGACAAAATCCAGGAATTTGAACAAAGTGCCCGGCAAAACGCGGCACCATTTGCACAGGCGGCCGAAGAAGCCGGTATTCCCTTTGAACACATCGTCAAGTTCGGTGAAACCGATGAGGTCATTGATCAGGTGGCCAGGGAATACGGGGGCGTTGAATTTGTGGTATCTGAACCGGCCGAGGATCGTGCAGGCGAGCGGACCGAAAGGGAAGACCGGCCGGAAAATCAGGTATACGTCTATACCATGGTCTGAAAACAACCGGAGAAAGCCGATGGAATTCAATTTTTTTCTGGGTGTGGGACTGGTGCTTTTTGCCGCCGTGCTCTGTTATATATTCCGCAATGACAACGAGTGAAGCCACTGACGCGAATACCTACAAATACAGGAAAGGATTGATCTGCAATGACGCCTGAGATGCTGCTGACAATGATCGTGCTGGTGTTTGTCATTGTTCTTTTCGTATTCGAATGGGTCCGGGTGGACGTGGTGGGCATCCTGATGATGGTCCTGCTTCCGCTGATTGGATTAATCTCCCCCAAGGATGCGTTTGTGGGGCTGAGTTCCAACGCGGTGGTCTCCATCATCGCAGTGATCATAATGGGCGCGGGACTGGATAAAACCGGGGTGATGAACCAGGTTGCCCGCCCGATCATTAAACTTGCCGGCAAAAGCGAAAGCCGCATTATCACTTTGATTGCCGGCACTGTGGGCGTAATTTCAAGTATGATGCAAAATATCGGATCCGCTGCCCTGTTTCTGCCGGCGGCCCAGCGCATTGCCAAGCGTGTGGGCATCCCTGCATCCAGAATCCTGATGCCCATGGGATTCTGCGCCATTATCGGCGGCACCCTGACCTTGGTCGGGGCCAGCCCCACGATTCTGTTAAACGACCTGATGACCATCGAGGGCAGGCAGCTCGAACCCTTTGGCCTGTTTACCCAGACGCCCATCGGGATCTGCCTCTTGATCACGGCAATCCTTTACTTTATTATTTTCGGCCGCTTCATCCTGCCCAGCGGTACCGGGGAAAGCGACGAGAGCGTGACCACGTCTCTGATGGAAGCATACCGGGCATTTGACACCATATTTGAAATCCACGTGCCTCAGGGTGCGGCAGGTACCGGGCGCATCGCGGAATTAGACCTTCAAACCCGATACCTGGTCACCACCGTGGCCATCCACCACGCGCGCCGGAATGAAAAAAACTTTGTTCCCCGGAGTACGGATAAAATCGAGCCCGGAGATGATATTGCGGTTCTGGGCCGGAAAAAAAACGTGATGAAAATGGCAGAAGAACTGGGCTGGCAGGTAAAGGACACCCTGGACGTGTTTGCCGAGAGCCTTTCCCGGACCACTGCCGGCATGGCCGAAGTTATTGTTTCTCCCCGCTCGGAACTCATCGGCAAGACCATGAGCGAAATGGACTTCAAGACAATTTACGGCGTCAATCCCATTGCCCTGTTTAAAGGCAACCGGATTTACTATTCCGGCCTGACCCATATCCGGCTCCAGATGGGAGACACCCTGCTGCTCTTTGGTCCCTGGGAGCGGTTCCATATCCTGAAAAACTATCCCCAGCCCCGGTCCCTGACTTTTTCCACACCCCTTGAAGGCGAGATTCTGCGCCCCCAGAAGGCCAAACTGGCCGTGATATGGCTGGCGGTCGCGCTTTTCCAGGTGATTTTCCTGAAACTCCAGCTATCGGTGGCCCTGATGTCCGGCGCCCTGGGCATGATCCTCACCGGGGTCCTGAAGATCGAAGAGGCTTACCGGGCGGTGGACTGGATGACGGTTTTTCTGCTTGCCGGCCTGATTCCGCTCGGCATCGCTTTTGAAAAAACCGGAACCGCAGCCTTTATTGCAGAGGGAATACTGGGGCTCATCGGAGATCCCGCACCAATCGTGCTCCTGGCAGTCGTTGGCGTGATGACCTCGTTTTTTACACTGGTCATTTCAAATGTGGGCGCCACGGTCCTGCTGGTGCCACTTTGCATGAACATGGCGTTAATGGCCGGCGGGGATCCGCGCATGGCTGCGCTGGTCGTGGGACTTTCCGCATCCAACACATTCGTGTTGCCGACCCACCAGGTAAATGCCCTGATCATGAAACCAGGCGGCTATCGAACCGTTGATTACGCCAAAGCCGGAGCGTTCATGACATTGTTGTTTCTGATCGTTGAGCTCACAGTGATTTATTTCTTCTACGGCATTTAAATGTTTCCCGTTGGACAGTGGCTGCAGGAAGTCTGGAAATTTTCTTGCCAGCGCATTTCTTCAAACAATTATCCAGGCAAAGGAGCTTGTTATGGCGATCATCATCATCTCGCGCGGATGTTTCAGCCACGGAAAGGACGTCGCTGAAAAAACCGGCGAAATGCTCGGTTATAAGGTCATCAGCCGGGAAACGCTGATCGAGGAAGCCGCCCAGATATACCATGTTCCGGAAAAGGACTTGATCAAGTCCGTTCATGCCCCTTCCGTGCTGGAACGGTTTACCCGGGGAAAGGAACAGTATCTTTCCTATATCCAGGCCATGCTGCTGGAACATGCCGTAAACGACAACCTGATATACCACGGACATGCTTCCCACCTGCTGCTGCCCAATATCTCCCACGTGCTCAATATCCGGATCCTGGCCGACATTGCAGACCGCATCGCGTTCATGCAGCAAAGCCACGACATAACCGACAAGGAGGCCATGCGGCATATCACGGCCGAAGACCAGCAGAGGGTCCGCTGGGCCAACTATCTATACAAGATCGACATTACAGACCCGAATCTTTATGATATCATTATTCACATAAAAAACCTCAACATTGAAGACGCCTGTAAAATCATATATCATACAGCGCAAATGGATGCGTTTGCCGCAACACCGGAATCCAGACAGGCGATTGCGGACTTGGCCCTCCGCAGCCGGGTTACGGCCGCCATTGAAAATGCGGTCAAACTCGATATGAAGTACGCGGTCCATGCCAACAACGGGATTGTGCATATCCGGGCCGGGACGCCGAGCATCCGCAAAACGAGCTACATGAATCAAAAAACCCAGGACTATCTCGGGCAAAAGATCAAGCAGGAAACCCGGAATGAAATTGCAAAAGCCATCAAGGATATCCCGGGAATCAAAAACGTGATTTATGAAATTGCCCCAACCGAGTATACTTAAGCGGATTGTCATGAAACTTAGCGTACAAAAACGAATTTCAATCGCATTTATCACGCTGGTGCTGCTCGGCGGGCTCATCTGGGCAATCAGCGACTATCGCAACAATCTGCTGAGCCTGAAATTTCATATCATCACGGAAAAAAACCGGCTGCTCAATACCATCCTCGAGGCCCGGCGGTATGAAAAAAACTATTTCCTGTATTTCAATGAAAAGGATATTACCGAAGCCATTGATTACAGCACTTCGGCCCGGAAGCAACTGGCAGACATTATTGACAAATACCAGGAGCATGCCCGGCATAAGAATCTTTCCCGGTATTATGCGGAATTGAAGCGATACCAAAACTCGCTTGTACAGATGCACAAGCGTTACGGGGAAAAAGGCAAAGCGGAGCTTGTCTCAGAAACGGAAAACCGCGAAGCCACCCGGGAACTCGGCCGCAAGATCACCTCTGACCTCGAAGATATGGTCGAAAAGGAGCGCCTCAGTGTTGACCGGCTTGTCAAGGAATCGCGCCTCTACATATTTCTGGGCACGCTTTGCGTATTTATCCTGGCGATGTTCGTGGCCTTTTACCTGATTTTCAAGGTCAACCGGCCCCTGAAAAAAATCAATCAGGCTGTACGCAAGATTGCAGACGGCGATTACGAAAAGATCCCGCCGCTTCAAACCGGGGACGAATTCGACGAGTTCGTCAACAGCCTCAATACCATGATCATCGAACTGGGCAAGCGAAACGAACAGCTCGTGCAAAGCCGGAAAATGGCTTCGCTGGGCACGCTGACCTCTGGCGTGGCCCACGAGTTGAACAATCCGCTAAACAACATCTCCACCTCCCTGCAAATCGCCATCGAAGAAATCGAAGGCGGAGATCCGGCATACAACAGGGAATTGCTCACAGACGCGGAAACCCAGGTTGAACGGGCCCGGGACATTGTCAAGGCCCTGCTGGAGTTTTCCAGGGAACGGGATTTCAAGCCGAAACAAGTGGCCATCGAATCCCTGATCGACCAAACCATAAAGCTGATCAAGGGGGAACTGCCCAGCTCGGTGAACCTGTCCATCAACGTGCCCGGGGACCTGTATGCTGTCATGGATTTTCGCCGAATCCAGCAGGTATTGATCAACCTGATCTTAAACGCGGTTCATGCCATGGACGGCCGGGGCGAGTTGACAATCCGGGCAGAGCAGGTTACAGAAACAAATGAAATCTGCCTCCAGGTGCAGGATACAGGAAAAGGCATCCCAAAAGCCCATTTGGACAAAATATTCGATCCGTTTTATTCCACCAAGGAGGTGGGCACGGGCACGGGCCTGGGTCTGTCGGTTTCCCATGGGATCGTGGAAAACCACGGCGGCCGCATTCACGTGGAAAGCCGGGAAGGCGAAGGCACGACATTCTATGTATACCTGCCGATTTATGGCAGCGATACCCATTCAACCGCCAGCGAATAACCCACGGCAATGGACGAGATCAACCACAGCGCAAATGACGGGCAAAATTCAGAAGCGCCCCGGATACTGGTGGTCGAGGACGAGTCCATTGCGCGGAAAAACCTGGAGCATGTTTTAAAAAAGGAAGGCTACCAAGTAATTTCCGCCGGCAACGGCACCGAAGCCGTGGAGGTAATGAAAAGCACCACCGTGGACCTGGTGATTACCGACCTGAAAATGCAGGATATCGACGGAATGGCGGTGCTGGAAAAAACCCGGGAACTGCTGCCGGATACCGAGGTGATCCTGATTACCGGGTATGCCACGGTCAACTCAGCGGTAAAGGCCTTACAAAAAGGCGCTTACCATTATATCGCCAAGCCCTATAAAATCGAAGAAATCCGGAAAATCGTCTCCGAGGCCCTGTTCAAGCGCCGGCTCCTGCTGGAAAACCGCAGGCTGAAAGCATCCCTGAAAAGCCCGGGCGAAGTGCCGTTTATCGTTGGCAAAAGCGATGCCATGATCGAAGTACAGAAAACCATCCGGCAGATCGCCCCGTCGGATAGCAATGTATTGATCTTCGGCGAAAGCGGCACCGGCAAGGAACTTGCGGCAAAAGCCATTCACGCCCTGAGCCCCAGAGCGAACAACCGGTTCGTGGCCTTTAACTGCGGTTCTTTTACGGAAGAGCTCATGGCAAATGAGCTTTTCGGCCACGAAAAGGGGGCGTTTACCGGCGCGGACAAAAAGACTGCAGGCCTGCTTGAAACCGCCGAAGGCGGGACCATATTTTTAGACGAGGTGGGCGATATGCCCCAATCCATGCAGGTGCGGCTTTTGCGGACCATCCAGGAAAAAATCTTTTACCGGGTTGGCGGCGTGGAGCCGATTTCCTCGAATGTGCGGTTTATCGCCGCCACACACCGGGACCTGCAGAAAGATATCGCAGAAGATACCGGACAATTCCGCCAGGACCTGTTCTACCGGCTCAATGTCATCTCCATCCAACTGCCGCCGCTTTGCCAAAGAAAAAGCGACATACCGCTTCTGGCCCATTATTTCCTCAAGGAGAAAAGCCGCCAGATGAATAAAACTATCCAGGGCATCGATGCCGAGGCAATGCAGCTGCTGTGCCAGTACGGATGGCCCGGCAATGTGCGCGAGCTGGAAAATATCATCGAGCGGGCCGTGGCCCTTGAAAACGGGAGCATGATTACCGCGGACAACCTGCCCGAGGACATCCGGAACCTGTCCATTGAAACCTACCGACACATCAATAACGAGATTCCCACCATTGCCGAGCAGGAAAAACGATACATCCAGTGGGTGCTGAAAAAATGCAACGGCAACAAGACCCGGGCCGCCAAAATCATGGATATCGACCGGGTCTCCCTGTGGCGGAAAATCAAACGATACGGGATAGAAGAATAAGCCGCATCAATACTCCGGCAGGCAGACAGTAAAGGTGGTGCCCGCGCCCGGCTGGCTGTGGACATCAATACGCCCGCTGTGCTGCCGGACAATGCCGTGGGTAATCGAAAGCCCCATGCCCGTGCCCTTGCTTGGCTCCTTGGTGGTGTAAAAAGGATCAAAAATCCGCTTTAAATCCGCCTGTTCAATGCCTTTGCCGGTGTCTGCAACCGAAAAACAAAACCGGTTTTCCTCGGGCACATGCCAGGCGGCGATCCGCAGACAGCCGCCCTGCTCTCCCATTGCCTGCAGCGCATTGACCACGAGATTGATCAGCACACGCTGTATATGATAGTAGGACAGCTTGGCCTGCTCGGATTCTGCAATGTCAAATTCCACCCGCACGTTTTGCGGGATCTGCTCCCGGACCCGGCCGATTGCCCGGGCGGCCAGATCATAAAAATCCACGGACTTGACATCCAGCGCCTCGCCGCGGGAAAAATCCAGCAGTCCCCGGATGATCTCCTGGCCCCGCTCCACTTGGTGTGCCATATCCTGGAGCAGGTTTTTCTTGAAGGCGTCATCGCCGTCCTCCCACTCTTCCAGGACAATTTCCAAAGATCCGGATATATTGTTTAACGGGTTGTTGAGTTCATGAGCCACGCCCGCGGTCAACGTGCCCAGGGAAGCCAGCTTTTCCATCTGCATCAGCTTATCGGTCACCTGCTTCTGTTCTGTAATGTCCACCATGTTCCCGAGGATGGCTGGCCGGCCTTCATACTCGATTCGGGTGTTGCGCCGGTTTAACCACACGGTGCTGCCGTCCCGGGTCAGTCCCCGCGATTCATACTCCTGCGGAGCCGCTTCCCGGTTCAGGCGTTTTCTGTGGATCTCCCGGACTTTTTTGTGATCCTCCGGGTGCACCAGTTCCAGGTAATGGACCCCGAGGATTTTCTCGGGCGTGTAGCCGAATATATCGGCAAAACGTTTATTGGCAAAAACGATCCGGCCGTCCAGGTTGATATAGATCCCGGTCAGGGAATTTTCCACCAGGGAACGGAATTTATGCTCGCTTTTGGAAAACCATTGTTTAATCTCCAAAAGCCGGTCGTCCCACTGCCGGGCCCGATGGAAAAACTCCCGGAACAGATCCGCCAAATCGCCGTCGATGAGCCGGAGGTGCGACGGCTTGGTGCCGGCCAGATCAATGCCCGGAACCTGCGGATCCATGAGATTGATCAGCAGGTGCAGGTTTTCCATCTCATAGAGGTCCCGGTAATCGCTTGTCCTGTAAATGCCATTTTTCCGGGCCAGCTCGCAGGCCCTGTCTGTTGGCTCCGGACATGCCAGACCGACAAGATTTATGGGCAGCCACTGAAGCCGGGCATCCAGCAGATATTCCAGAAAGCGACGGCACCTCTCACCGCAGCCGACCACCGCGGCATTCATGGGGTAGGTATTTTTCATCACGGCATCCGGATTTTCAATTTGACAAGCAGCAACTTCTCAGTTAATTGTCTTATTTTTATATTATATGCAGAAAATTATGCTGGCTGCAAGTTCAACAAAGCCACAACCGTCGCAACCCAATTGCCAGGGAGGGAAAATGCGGAAAAAAGCCTGGATCATACTGTTGATTCTGAGTGTTGTGTTTCTTCTGTCAAGTGCCATCAGCCCCGCGTTTGCAAAGGATGCCACGGAGATGATGGCAGAGGCAGCCGGCGACCATGCATGGTGGTTCTGGCCGCTGGTACTTTTTGTTGTCACGTTTGTACTGGGAATATTTGCCGTGCTGGGCGGAGTCGGCGGCGGTGTGCTGTATGTTCCCATTATCAGCGGATTTTTCCCCTTTCACCTGGACTTTGTCAGGGGAGCCGGCCTGCTGGTGGCGCTTTCCGGCGCACTGGCCGCAGGTCCCGGGCTGCTCAAGTCCGGGCTGGCCAGTCTGCGGCTGGCCATCCCGGTGGCGCTGATCGCATCGACCTGCGCCATTGCCGGGGCGATGATCGGGCTGGCCCTGCCGACCTACCTCGTCCAGATTTTCCTCGGGCTTACCATCATGGGCATCTGCGTGCTGATGCTCACCGCCAAAAAGGCGGAATACCCGGATGTGCCCCAGTCAGACAAGCTATCCTCGGTGCTTCGCATTTACGGGGTCTACTACGAGGACAGCTCAGGCAAGGAGGTGGACTGGAAAGTTCACCGCACGCCGCTGGGCTTGGTGCTGTTTATAGGCATCGGCCTGATGGCCGGACTGTTCGGTCTTGGGGCCGGCTGGGCCAACGTGCCTGTTCTCAACCTGGTGATGGGCGCGCCGCTTAAAATCAGTGTGGCCACCAGCAAGTTCCTGCTTTCCATCACGGACACCTCTGCGGCATGGATTTATCTGAACAAGGGGTGCGTGATCCCGATGATGGTAGTTCCTTCCCTGGTGGGCATCATGCTGGGTTCGTTTGTGGGCGTCCGACTGCTGAAAATCGCCAAGCCCACCTTTATCCGGTGGATGGTGATCGTGATCCTGGCCTTTGCCGGAATCAAGGCGTTTTTAAAAGGCATCGGCATATAAACGGCCGGTTGGTATTTGATTTCCGATTTTCGGATTTTGCTTGAACCCGAGTTTTCATTCAGGCACGAGAATAAACAGAGGAGGCATACCCATGGCGGACCCGAGTAAATACGTCACCCCGGAACAGCAGCTTTATGCCGAAATGCTGGAAAAAGGCATGTATCTCGGCTTGCTGCTGCTTTTGCTCACTTTTCTTCTTTATGCCACAGGCATCGTGGATCCGTATATCCCATTGGACAAGATTGCTGACTACTGGCAGCAGTCCGCAGACGATTACCTGCATCAGGCCGGTATTCCGGACGGCTGGGGATGGGTCGGTTTTCTGGGATACGGGGACTTTTTGAATTTCATCCCCATCGCCCTGCTGGCGGGCGTGACCATTTTCAGCTATCTGACCATTATCCCGATTCTGCTCAGACAAAACGACAAGGTCTATGCACTCCTGGCCGGGATCGAGGTACTGATTCTGGTGTTGGCCGCAAGCGGGCTGCTCAAGGTCGGCGGCCACTGATTCTGTAAATATTTACAACCACGAGCCGCACGAAGACAGCGGTTTCTTCGTGCGGCTCGTGTGCTTTGTTGTTATGATACGGGCTGTGACCGGATCTCAGGTATTTTGCTTGCCGCCGAGCAGATCGTAGACCTGCTCACCGGGGATCTCCTCGTTTTCCACCAGGCTTTCTGCCAAGCGATCCATGGCCTGCCGGTTTTCCTCAAGGATCTGCCGGGCCCGTGAAAAGGCCTGGCTGAGCAGGGATTCAACCTCCCGGTCCACTTCCCGGGCAGTGGACTCACTGTATTGTCGGGTTTTTCCGAGTTCTTCACCCAGAAACACATTTTCACTTTGCGAACCCAGGGCCATGTGCTCAAAACGGCCGCTCATGCCGTATTCCAGCACCATGCGCCGGGCGATCTGCGTGGCATTCTGCAGATCGTTTCCCGCACCGCTGGTGGCTGTTTCAAAAACCAGCACTTCGGCCGCCCGGCCGCCCATAATCACCGCAAGCCGATCTGACAGGTATTGCCTGTGGTATATGTACTTCTCCCCTTCGGGTAACTGCTGGGTGGCACCCATAGCAAGGCTTCGCGGCACGATGGAAACCTTGTGGACCGGGTCGGCGTATGTCAGGGAAGCCCCGACAATGGCGTGCCCGGATTCATGGTAGGCCACCATCTGCTTTTCCTCCTCGGTCAGGGCCAGACCCTGCCGGACCAGACCCATGAGGATTTTGTCTCTGGCCTGCTCGATGGCCTCGTTGTCGATGACCTTTTTTTCCTTGCGGGCGGCCATCAGTGCGGCTTCATTTAACATGTTTTCCAGGTCCGCCCCGGAAAAACCCGGAGTACTGCGCGCCAGGGAATCCAGGTCCACGTCATCGGCCAGGCGCTTGTTTCTGATATATACCTCCAGGATCTTTTTGCGGTCGGCGGTACTGGGCAAATCCACCATAATCCGCCGGTCAAAGCGCCCGGGGCGCATTAATGCCGGATCCAGCACGTCCGGACGGTTCGTGGCGGTCATGACGATCACGTCCTCGTTTGCCTCGAATCCGTCCAGCTCGGAGAGCATCTGGTTTAAGGTCTGCTCCCGCTCGTCGTGTCCGCCGCCCAATCCGGCCCCGCGCCGGCGGCCGATGGCATCGAGCTCGTCGATAAAAATAATGCTGGGCGCGTTTTTCTTGGCATCTGCAAACAGGCTGCGTACGCGCTTTGCCCCCACACCCACGAACATTTCCATGAAATCCGAGCCGGTGATGCTGAAAAAGGGCACATCCGCCTCGCCCGCCACCGCCCGGGCCAGCAGGGTTTTGCCGGTACCCGGGGGGCCGACCAGCATCACACCCTTAGGCACTTCGGCCCCGAGGTCCCGGATTTTTCCCGGATCCTTGAGAAAGGAAACCAGTTCGGAAAGCTCTGTCTTGGCCCCTTCGGCTCCGGCCACATCATCGAAGCTGGTCGATTCCTGGCTCCGCTCATAGAGCCGGGCCCGGCTTTTTCCGATGGAAAACAGGCCGCCCTCGCCCCCCTGTCCCTGGAACTGCCGGAACTGGGCATATATCAGCCAGATCAGAATCACAAAAGGCAGGAAAGTGAGAATCAGATACCACCAGTTGGTGTCGCTTTTCGGCTCGGTCTGTACCGGAACATCGCGGGATTCCAGCACGTCCATAAGATCCGGGTCCCCGAAAGACGGCAGGTAGGTCACAAAATGCGTATACGCCGTGCCCTGCGGGGTGCGCTCCTGCTGACCGGAGCCCTGCCCGGAGGCGTCTTCCGCGCCGGTCCCGCCTGCACCCACCTTTGACGGCTCCGGTTTATGGGCCTTTTCCCTGAGGCTGCCGGTGATCTTGTCTCCTTTTACCGTGACCTCGGCGACATTGTCTTCATTTAACTGCCGAAGAAAAGTCGTGTATTTGATTTTCTCCGGTCCGGCCCGGCTCAAAAACATGCTCCACCCCAGAAAAACCAGTATCACCGCCAGCAACACCCACATCCGGAAATTATTTTCCTGCGGGCTGCTCCAGGGATATTTCGGCTGGCGGCGATCCTGCCCGTTTCCGGGCGGCCTGCCGTTTTCATGCTGTGGATTCATCCCGTCCCCTTATCCGATCCGGTGCGTAAACAAAAACTTCCGGCTTCTGGTTCGGCCACGATCTGGTCCTTCCGGAATCCGAATGTCCGTGCGCAAACATACAATTACTGAATATACTCATTCATTACCACGGAGCCCGTCAAAAACACAAAGCAGATTTTTTTCTGCCCGATGAATCTCTCCGTACTTCGGACTATGGGTCGTCTCAAAATTGCGGCAACCGGGTGATGGTACTTGTGAGCGGTATTGATCGGGTCCCTCGGGAATGAGAAAATTTAGCGAACTTCCGGGGGGACACGCATTAAAGGCTTCTGCGGCGGGACTTGGGCTGGAAAATCTGCTTGTATGCCGCGTCGGGATCAAATCCCTCGTATCCGGCTTCTTCCAGCCCCTCGGAGAGGTCCTGGATGGTTTTTGTTCCCACCCCCGGCCAGCACAGGACGGCTTTGACATTTTCCAGATCCGCCAGTTGCTGGGGATTGTTAAGTATTTTTTCGCCGAGGCATTTTCGTACCACATTGTAGGTATGCGTGCCGATGTATTCAATGAACGGGTATTCAAAGGCCGCTTTGCGGTAGCGGCATTCCCGGTAATAAGCCTGCTGGACATTGGCAACGCCCATATTGAATTCCTCGGCTATTTCCGCCCATACATAGCCTTTCAGCCGCATTTCAAATATTTTTTCGATCCGTTCCCGGCTATCCGGATTGGCATCTCGCCGTAATCTTCCCATCTTTTTCTCTCTTTTTACAATTTTCCGGTTTCCTGTAAAAAGTCACATCCAACATGGATTGAACATATCCATAAAATAAAAAACAATATAATATTTAAGTTATCCAAAATTTCCGTTTTCGTCAAGTTTATATGAAATCATTTATTGCCCTATTACCGACATATAAATATGCGCATTTGCAGAACTTGTGCAACCCGGCGGAAAATTTGACCGGAATGGAAAACCGAATGATAATAAATAGGTAACAAGTTACACCCCACGTCAAAAAATCCGTTTGCAGGCTTTTGCAATCCCATCCAAACGTACAGACAAGGATCGGGAATGGAAAAAAACCAGGAGCCGGACAAAACCAACGCAGAATCCAGTCCAGAAGAAAGCTGGTTCCAACTGGATGTCCACCCGCAGGTGTTTTTTATTTCAGCGGCCCTGATTATCCTATTTGTCGCCGCCACCATTGTCTTCCAGCAGTACGTGGGAGACATTTTCCAGCAGATGCAAAGCAGGACATCCGAATATGCCGGATGGCTTTTTATCTGGACGGTCAATATCGTACTGGTTTTTATCCTTGTGCTGCTGGCCGGTCGTTTCGGAGACATCCGGCTGGGCGGGCCCGATGCCCGCCCGGAATTTTCCACCCTGGGATGGTTTTCCATGCTCTTTTCCGCGGGCATGGGCATCGGTCTGCTCTTTTACGGGGTGGCAGAGCCCATGTTCCATTATGCGGCCAATCCCCTGACCGAGCCGGGCACCACCGAAGCGGCCAGAAAGGCCATGGATATCACGTTTCTGCACTGGGGCCTGCATCCATGGGCGATTTATGCCATGGTTGGACTTTCCCTGGCCTTTTTTGCATTTAACAAGGGGTTGCCCCTGTCCATCCGGACTGCTTTTTACCCGCTTTTGGGAGAACGCATCTACGGCTGGGCCGGCAATACCATTGACATCCTGGCAACCGTGGCAACGCTTTTCGGCGTGGCCACTTCCCTGGGGCTCGGCGTCCAGCAGGTAAACGCCGGTCTCGACTACCTGCTGGGCATCGGACAATCCCCGATGATCCAAGTGATTCTAATCGGATGCATTACCGGGGTGGCCACCTGGTCGGTAATCAAGGGCCTGGACAAGGGCATCCGGCGCCTGAGTGAAATCAACATCGGCTTTGCCGCGCTTCTGGCCCTGTTTGTGATGCTGGTGGGGCCCACGCTGTTTGTCATGGATGCACTGCTGGAAAATATCGGTTACTATCTCCAACATCTGCCGCAGCTGAGCACCTGGAACGAAACCTACGAGCATACAGAATGGCAGCAGGGCTGGACCATTTTTTACTGGTCCTGGTGGATCGCATGGTCCCCGTTTGTGGGCATGTTCATTGCGCGGGTTTCCTACGGCCGCTCGATCCGGCAGTTCATCCTGGGCGTACTTCTGGTGCCCACGATGGTGACCTTTTTGTGGGTCACCATTTTCGGAAACACCGCACTTTTTATTGAAATGTTCGGCGGGGGCGGCATTGCCCGGGCGGTACAGGAAAACATTCCGGTCTCCCTGTTTGTACTGTTGGAAAACTTTCCGCTCTCGATGCTCACATCAAGCCTAGCCATAATTGTGATTATCACGTTCTTTGTCACCTCCTCGGACTCCGGGTCCATGGTTATTGACATCATCACCTCGGGCGGCAATCCCAATCCGCCGGTGCTCTCCCGGCTGTTCTGGGCGATTCTGGAAGGCGCAGTGGCGGCATCCCTGCTGGTCGGCGGCGGCCTGGTCGCCCTGCAGACCGCCACGATCACCACGGGCCTGCCGTTTGCCCTGGTGCTGCTGGGAATGTGTTTCGCCCTGTACCGCGGCCTGTCAGAATATGCCGCACCCAAGGAAATCCGAATAGGAGACCGGGAAACCCGGGAATTTCGGATTAAGCACAAGCCGCCTCTGGATAAGACCTTCGGCCGGCGGCGGCTGTGGTAAATCAAAAGCATTTATTTCGAATTCAAAGGGGGATACCGTGAATCGTGCAATCCGTATTCTGGCAACAACCATGATACTCTGCATTGGCACGTTTTTTTTACTCAGCGGCCCGGACGTTCAGGCAGCAGATACAAACCGATCCGTCCGGCTGGCACATACGAACTGGTCGTCTTCGGTGGCCTCAGCCAACCTGGTAAAGGCCGTATTTGAAGAAAAACTGGGAATAAAATGCGAACTGGTATCTCTGAATGTGGATAAAATGTGGGCTGCAGTGGCCAAGGGCAAAGCAGACGCCACCCTTTCGGCCTGGCTGCCCGACACCCACGCCAATTATTATGAACGCTTCAGCGACCGGGTTATAAACCTGGGGCCCAACCTGGAAGGCACCAAGATCGGGCTGGTGGTCCCGAATGTCACCCGGGGCCGCCTGACCGCAGGCACCGGCATTCGAAACAAGCCTTATATGGGCATCGATTCCATCACGGAATTAAAAGCCCATGCAGACAAATTCAACCACCGCATTATCGGCATCGAGCCCGAAGCCGGAATCATGGAAAAAACCCGGGAGGCCATGGAAGTCTACGGGCTGGAGGAATTCCGGCTCGTGGAATCCAGCGAGATCTCCATGGTGGCCGAGCTTTCACATGCCATCCGGCATCAAAACTGGATTGTGTTCACCGGATGGCTGCCGCACTGGATCTTTTCCCGCTGGAACCTGAAATTCCTGGATGATCCCGAGGGAGTCTACGGCGGATCCGGACACATCAGCACCATCGCCCGCCAAGGGCTGCAAGCGGATAAGCCCCGGGCCTACCGGATCCTGGACAACTTTTTCTGGGAGCCCGAAGACGCGGGCCAGGTAATGATGTGGATCCAGGAGGACAAAGGGCGATTTCCCTATGAAAAGGCTTTGCGATGGATCCGCACGCACCCGGACAGGGTTGATAAATGGCTTCCATAGTCCGGTCCTGCCCTGAAGGGGCATGTTTTTTTGTCATGTTTATTTCTGCAAAACAATGAAGACATCCAACTGTTGAATTAAAAAGGAATTTCTATGCTCCAGGACATTTATTACCAGTACAAGGGCGCTTCCATGATGCTTTTCCGCAAGGAAAAAGACGAGGTGGCCTTTTGCGGCACCGCATTTCTTGTGCATGCTGATGGATACCTGTTGACCGCTGCGCACCTGATTACAGGGCAAGACGAACTCATGGTGGCGCCTATGGAGGAAGCCGCCGGATTTGTTTCTGTCTCGGCTGAAAGCGTGGCCCCCATTTCCGTGGAAATCCGCCAGATCGACCGGCAGCGTGACATTGCCCTGCTCAAATTCGTCCAGGAAATTGAGGTCACCATGCCCGAGCACATCATGGGCATCCCGGAGGAAGTTCCCATCGGCAACACCGTGGCCTGCCTGGGCTTCCCCTTTGGCCACTACCACATCTACGTTCATTTGATAAAGCAGGCGGTTGTCAGCGCCAAGATCCTGTCTGGCAATGAAACCCATATCCTTCTCTTTGACACCATGGTGCACGACGGCAGCCGTGGCGCCCCCCTGATCAACCTGTATGACGGCCGGATCATCGGGGTGGTCGGCGGACGCTTCGAGCCCCAGGAACTGATGCCCCGTCAGCTTAAACGCAGCGAGACCCCCATAAAAACAAACATCTCCTACGCGGTCTCCATTGATCACGCATCAAAACTCATGGAGGACGAAGCCCTTAGCATTATGTAGACCCCACAAACCCGGCGGACCGGCACGGCCGAATCCGTTCCCATGTCCCCGGAGCGGGAAAACCCTTTTATCCCCGGCATCGGGATCAAAAACGAAAGGAAAAATACCCAATACTGCAACGACTCGCGGGTTGGTGGCTGCTGCTTTTCAAATCCGCTGTGTCCTGCGAAAAAAAACGTGTCTTCCCGGTTTTTCCCAGAGTCGGGCCGGCGGGGAAGTTTCCGCATCTGCCGTCCCCTGCCGCGCCCGATGCATCTGCGCAAACCACCCCGCCGTCCCGCCCTGGCCACACCCGTCGGCAGATTCACCGATCTGAATCCGGAAAGCTTTAAAAACCCCGGTTTAGGGGCGATCCTGTGTGTTCCCCCGGATGAGTTGTTGTCGATGTCTGCAGGACCCGTCAGGATTTTCCCGTGCGGAGATTGACGGGGCGGCCGCAATTTTTTTCGGTTTTACAAAGCAGATGCTTTCCGGTATGGTGCTCCATATGTTCCGGGCCGAACCGCAAACCCCACAGGACCAGAAAAAATGCATGAACTGCCGGTAACCGAAAGCATTCTCAACATCATCCTCAAGCACGCGGAAAAAAACCGGGTCAGCCGGGTGGTATCCGTTACGCTGCATATCGGGGAGTTAAGCGACCTGGAAAACCAATGGGTCCAGCATTACTTTGATTACCTGAGCAAAGACACCCCGGCCGCGGGCGCCGTGCTGAAAATCGAACGGATTCCCATCACCCTCAAGTGCCGGAACTGTCAACACACCATAAAAATCCGAAAAGAGGAGATGGACGGCTTGAGCTGCCCGGAATGCGGCACCGAAGGAGACTTTTCCTTTCTCTCGGGCAGAGAATACTATATCAAGGAAATGGAGGCGATGTAATGGACGAAATCAAGCTCATCGAGGTAAAAGAAGACATCCTTTCCGACAACGACGAAGCTGCCCGCAAGCTGCGCGACAAGCTCCGCCGGGACAGATGTTTTGCCGTCAACCTCATGTCCTCGCCCGGGGCGGGCAAGACTTCCTTGCTGCTCAAGACCATCGCCGCATTAAAAGAAGAATTCAAAATCGGGATCATCGAAGCGGATATCGATTCCATGGTTGATGCCGAGAAAATCCGGGAAACCGGCGTAACCGCGGTTCAGCTCCGCACCGCCGGCTTCTGCCACCTGGATGCCGCCATGGTCAAAACCGGCCTTGAAGGCCTGGGATCGGAATCCTTTGACCTGGTATTCATTGAAAATGTCGGCAACCTGGTCTGTCCTGCAGAATTTGACACCGGTGCCATTAAAAACGCCATGATCTTAAGCGTGCCCGAAGGCGATGATAAGCCGCTGAAGTATCCCCTGATGTTTACGCGGGCCGACGTACTGCTGGTCAACAAAATCGACATGATGGAACTGTCCGATTTTGACCCGGCCGCCTTAAAACAGCGCGTTCAGAGCCTGAATCCCGGCATGCCGACATTTGAAATCTCGGCCAAAACCGGCCGGGGCATAGCGCTCTGGACGGACTGGATACGCCGGGAAACCAAGGTTTTTGCTTGACAAATTGCCGGTGGTGTAGTTTAATTTTCAAAAAATACCAATAATTGGCCCTTTTTTAACGACACGGAAAAATGGCAGGTGGAGTTCCATATCCGTATCTACACACTCCGACTTGGCATACAATGATGCAAGACGACGGCAATGAAAAAAAAGATCCCGGCACGCAGACGGATGAAACGCAATTCGATGTAAACATCCGCTTCGAAGACGAAAACGGGGTTCAATACGGTGACCCCCCTGTTGCACAGCAGCCGGAAAGCGCCGAAAACAGCGGGTCGGACCTCATGGATGCGATAAACGATCTTCGGGAACAAATGCAGGCGCTTTCCAGTGAATTCGAGGCCAAGCTCAAGAACGACCAGCACAAAAACAAGATCATTGACGGGCTTCACCGGGACCTGCAGGGATACCGGGAAGGCCTTATCAAAAAGCATTTCCACTCCATGATTACCGATGCCATCAAGATCGTGGATGACATCCGGAAGTTGAAAACGCATTATGAAGACGAACCCCCCACCGAAGAAACCCTGCCAACCCTGTTGAAATTTCTGGAAGATATCGCCTCGGATATTGAAGACCTGTTTTCATGGCAGGGCGTAGTACCGTTTACGTGCGGCACTCAATATTTTGACAGTACCCGCCAGCGCGTTATCAAAAAAATCGAAACATTTGATCCGGATCTGGACAAAAAAGTTGCCGCCAGTATCCGGCCGGGATATGAATGGGACGACAAGGTGCTCCGGCCGGAAATGGTGGCTGTTTATGTATACAACAATGAAGACGCACAAGAAGGCAGCACACACTGATGGAAAAGAATATCAAGCGGATATACGGCATCGATCTGGGCACCACCTACTCTTCCATTGCGTATGTGGATGAATACGGCAAGGCCGTGATCATCCCCAACGCGGAAAACGAACGGGTCACCCCCTCGGTGGTGTTTTTCGATGAAAACAACATCGTGGTCGGTGAAGTGGCCAAGGAAAGCTCCAAACTGTATCCCAACGAGGTTGTCAGCTTTATCAAGCGATCCATGGGCGAGCCGAATTTCATCTTCGAGTATGGATCCGAAACCTACCGGCCGGAGGAAATCTCTTCCTACATATTGAAAAAGCTGGCCCAGGATGCCGCGCAATACATGGGGGAAAAAATCACCGACGTGGTCATTACCTGCCCGGCCTATTTCGGAATCAACGAGCGCGAGGCCACGCGCAAGGCCGGCGAAATTGCGGGCTTCAACGTGCGCCAGATCATCAACGAACCCACAGCCGCCGCCATTGCCTACGGCTCCCTGGATACCTCCCAGGATCGTGTGGTGCTGGTATACGACCTGGGCGGCGGCACTTTTGACGTCACCATGATCGACATCCGCAAGGATTCCGTGGAGGTGATCTGCACCGGCGGGGATCACAACCTGGGCGGCAAGGACTGGGACGACCGGATCGTAACTTACCTGGTGGAAAAGTTCCAGGAAGAAACCGACATTGAGGAGGACATCCTCGACGATCCCGATACCTGGCAGGATCTACAGCTGTCGGCGGAAAAGGCCAAGAAAATTCTCAGCCAGCGACCCAAAACCCCCATATCCGTTACTCACGGCGGCCAGCGGGTCAAGCTGATCATCGAACGGGAAAAATTCGAGGAACTCACCGAGGACCTGTTGGAGCGTACCGTGGACTTTACCCGGGAAATGATTCAGACCGCACAGGACAAGGGATATTCGGGTATCGACGAAATCATCCTGGTCGGCGGCGCCACACGCATGCCCCAGGTTTCCGGGCGCATTGAACATGAATTCGGCATGACCGCCAAGGTGTTTGACCCGGACGAGGCAGTGGCCAAGGGTGCGGCCATATACGGATGGAAGCTCGCCTTAAATGACGACCTGGTACGCAGGCTCTCCGAGAAGACCCAGAAAACAATCGAGCACCCTGAAAATCTCTCGGAAATGATTGAGAAAAGCGAAATTTCCGCCGAGGACTTCAAAATCGCGGCCCAGGAACTGGCAGACGATACCGGCTACACTTTGCCCTCTGTGGAAAACGCTATGCTGCGGGTTAAAAACGTCACCAGCAAGAGCTTCGGGGTGGTGGCCCACAACCCCACGGACGAACAGATCGTCTTCAACCTGGTGCTCCGGAACACGGCCGTGCCGGTGAACGTGAAAAAGAAATTCTTCACCGCGGTGGAAAATCAGAAAACCGTGCTGATCCAGATCATGGAAAGCGAAACCAACGATATCGAGGTGCCCATCGAACATGCAGAAGAAATCAAGACCGCAGTCCTCCACCTGCCCCCGAACCTGCCGGCGGATCTGCCCATTGAAATCACGTTTGATCTAAACGGCGAGGGGCAGCTCCATATTACGGCGGTGGAAACCAGCGAACAAAGACAGGTGGAGGTGGTGCTTGACACGGCATCCGTGATAAGCGGCGAAGAATTGGAAAGGGCCAAGGAAAGATCCCAGAGCCTGGAGGTGCATTGATTGCCCATTTGATCAACAAGCCGGGCAAAATGCCTGACAAACGCCCGTATTGTACCCGCCCCGGGCCCGAAAGCCCTGTTTTCCAGGTCAGCACCTGTCCATGGCGCCGGATAAAGACATCGAATCATTCATAGGTTTATGGAACGCGAAAATTTTTACATTCTGCTCGAACTGCCCTGTGATCCGCCCGAGACCAACCCGGAGGTCATTGAAAAGGCCATTTCCAAAAAGCAGTCCGAATGGAGCCGGCTGCGCAATCATCCCACCAAGGGATTGCATGCTCAGAAATACATCAACATGATCCCCGAAATCCGCCGGGTCATGCAGGATGAAGCCCTGCGCGCCAAGGAAGCCGAGGCGGCAAAACGACTTCTGGCAAAAGACAAGGAAAACAAGCACCCGGAGATTGACCGGCATATCGATATTCTCATGGGCAAGGGGCATATTACCCAGGAGGAAAAAGCCAAGCTTGCCAAGGTTCACGGATTTCGCGAAAGTGAAATCCAGGATCGGATCAATGCCCGGAAAAACGCCAGTTACCATCGGATCGACCAGCAGATCACCCTGCGCATGGCCAAGGGATATCTGACCGAATCAGAAATCGAAAAAATTGCCAAGCGCAACTCAGCCAAGGTCGAAGACGTTCGCAGCCGGGTCCGCTGCCCCGTCCACAAAACAGACAAGGATCTGGAAGCCCCAAAGCCCAGGCAGCTGGACCGATCCCTTGAGAAAACCATCCGGGACAACCTGAAGCTGTTAAACAAATCCTCCCTGTACGATTTCCTGGAACTGCCGGAAAGCGCCGACCTGAAAAGCCTTCAGAACGCGGCCGTCCGCAAGAAAAAGGAACTGACACACAGCAGCAAAAAAGACGCCGTGGCCACGGCCAGCAGCACCCTGGCAGGCCACTGCATCACCATATTCAAATCAGAACAGTCCAGAACCGCCTATGATGTCAGCCTGGCCAAGACAAAACTCTCGGAACTCGATTCCGATATCGACATTGCCGGGATCAACGGAAAGCTCCGGCCGGAGTACTACGAAATCCTTGTGGGCAAAGCCATGGATTTCGGCATGGAACGCGAAGAGGCGGAAAAATACATCAAGGCGTACTGCCGCCGCAAGAACTGGACTGTTGAGTCGGCCCCGGAAAAACAGCGCAAATATCTCCTGGCAGCGGCCGCGGCAGCCGGGCTTGTCGTTGTGCTGGCAGCGGCCGGGACAATATACTATGTTCAATACCAGCAGCAGGTGCGGCAAGCCGCCTATGCCCGGATGATCCAACAGGTCCGGGACAAAGACGAGCCGCAAGCAAAAATCGATGCGCTGCATGCATTTATCAATAATCATGGCAGCGAGGGCGGCTACGAGCAATATATAGAGCAGACCCGCAATCGCATTGCAAAAATCAATGACAACATGGCCGAAAACCGATACAGAAACTTTACCGTCACCGTGAAAGAACTGGCAGAAAAAGGCAAGCACCAGGCGGCCATTGACGAGTGCCGGCAGTACCTGGCGCAAAATCCGCCGGCAAAATACGCAAACAAGTCCAAATCCCGCATCAACGAACTGGAAAACCGAATTGAGAAACAGGACTTTGAGCAGTTAAAACAAAAGATGATTGACGCTTCGGCACCGGAAAAAATCGCGGCCATCACCGAATATCGGGAAAAATACCCCGAGGGCGGTCACCCGGATCAAGTAGCGGAGATGCTCTCCGAGATCAGCGGGGAGTATTATATTTTTGTCAGAAACGAGCTTGAGACCTGTGAAAAACAGCAGAACTGGCAGCGATGCGCCGGGCTCTGCGAAAGCTACATCAGCCGCTATGACAACGCCTATGCAGACAAGCTCCAAAACCGGCTGGCGGACTACCGGAAAAAGATCAAGCAGGACAGGGTAATTACCGCTCTTCGCCGGAAGGCCAAAAATTTCGGCAGCGATTATGCCGCTGCCATCAAGATGTACAAGGACCACCTGTCGGCCTACCCCGAAACCCCGATCGCCGGTCGGATCCAGGACGAGATCAACAAGCTGAAACAAAGACAGCGCAAAAAAACCATCGCGGAGGCCAGTGAGCAGTTCCGGGATCTGCTGGCACAGACCGGCAAACGCTACGAGGAAAACCCCGACGGCGTCGTGCGTGATGCGAAAACCGGCCTGATGTGGCAATTGCTGGACACCTCGCTGACCCGGCCCGAGAAATGCATGACTTTTGAAAAAGCCCGGGAATACGTAAAAAATCTTTCCACCGGCGGATACACGGACTGGCGGCTGCCCACGGCAGATGAACTGGCCGGTATTTACAAGAACGAGCCTTTTTTTCCCGCAATGGAAGAAAAATGGTACTGGAGCTCTGAAAGCTATTCCAGCTACGATGAGGGCTGGCAAAAGATTGTGGATACGGTGAGCAACACGCAAGGCGGCAGCCGGCAGACCAGGCGCCGGGATTCCCGGGAATGCGGTGTAGTGCGGGCGGTTCGGGATTGAAATTCTTGTTTGTCGAACCGTTTTACGGCGGTTCGCACAAAAATTTTGCCGACGGCCTGGTTGCCCACAGCCGGCAAGAAATTGAACTGATGGGTCTGCCGCCCCGGTTCTGGAAATGGCGGATGCGGGGGGCGGGCCTTGAATTTTTCCGACGCCTGCCCGATCCCCGCAAATTTCACGGCATCATAGCAACAAACCTGATGAGCGCCGCGGATTTCAAGGCGCTTTTAGGCGCTCAGTGCCCGCCGATGCTGGTTTATTTTCACGAAAATCAGATTACCTACCCCGTGGCCCCGGGCCAGCCCGTGGATTACCATTACGGCTTCACAGACATCACATCCGCCCTGGTGGCCCGGCGCGTGCTGTTTAACTCGCACAGCCATCTTTCCGGCTTTTTGACGGCGCTCCCGGAGTTCATCGGCATGATGCCGGATATGCGTCCGAACTGGACAGAATCCCGCATCCGCCAAAAAGCCGGCGTCTGCCTGCCGGGATGCCACTTTCCGGGCCATAGCGCATACGTGCCATCCGCCCGCCAGAATCCGCCCCTGGTTATCTGGAATCACCGGTGGGAGCATGACAAAAATCCGGGGCCGTTTTTTGACGCCCTGTACGCAGTGGCAGACCGGGGCATTGATTTCCGGGCCGCGATCCTTGGCCAGTCATTTGCAAATCGGCCCCCGGAATTTGATGCCGCGACAGACCGCCTGCCCGATCAAATTGTGCAATTTGGTTATGCATCCCCGCACGAAACATACATTGACTGGCTGAAACGCGGCACAGTAGTGGTGAGCACGGCCCTGCAGGAAAACTTCGGCATCTCCGTTGTCGAGGCCGCAAGGTACGGATGCCTGCCCCTGCTTCCCGAACGGCTCTCCTACCCGGAGATCATCCCCCGGGAATTTCACGAAACCTTGCTGTACCGCTCCGAAGGCGAACTGGTGGAAAAGCTTGCCGATATCCTGCTGCGTCCGGATGCTTACGAACCGGCCAGAAAGACGATTGCCGCGGCCATGAGCGCATTTTCCTGGCAGCACCGGATCGGCGGCTTTGACGCCGAACTCGAAGCCCTGGCCGAACCCGGGCCGGGCACGGAGAGATGAAAAATATTATTGACAAGCCGCTTCGATTTCTTTATGTTTTCTGGACATCTCGGGGCTGTAGCTCAGTTGGGAGAGCGCTTGAATGGCATTCAAGAGGTCAGGGGTTCGACTCCCCTCAGCTCCACCACCCACACCTGAATTAAACCGGAAAGCCCGATGCTTTCCGGTTTTTTTATGCCTTTCAAAAACATGGCCCCGATTTGTGCTGAAAAATCAATCTTCCTCTCTTATCACGTTTTTCGCCTGGGGCCCCCGATCGGTTTCTTCAACCTCGAAACTCACACTTTCGCCTTCGTTCAGGGTTTTAAAACCGTCCTGGTTGATCCCTGAAAAATGAACAAATACATCCTGATCTTTTTCTTCGTCCTTGATAAAACCGAATCCTTTTTTTTCATTAAACCATTTCACTGTTCCACGTGCCAAAACCTGACCTCCTTTGGATAAATGAGTCGGTACATCGATCTGCCCCACCGACGAATAGGGCTTATAAAAGCAACTTTGAGCTACAAAAAAGAAGCTGTCAACAAACAATCGAAATCCTGCCTCTGCCCGCTTCTGATAATTCGGCTACATCCGCATGAAATTCAAACACTTGACTTTTTATTCGTTGAATGGATGCAACCCGGAGCCGACTCCGGATCCGCAGGGCGCTTCCTAAAAAACTTCGCATCATCCCGAAATTCAGTGCACATTCACTGCGCTGCTGATGCGCCGGATCGCGTGATCGATAAAACCGGCATCACTTACTGTAACGGCAATGGCATTGTTCGGGCATATGTCTGCACACCTGCCGCAGCCCCGGCAGATATCCGGATCAATTCTCGCCTGCCGGTCTTCCAGTCGAATGGCCCCGACAAAACAGACATCGCGCGCACAGCGGCCGCAGCCTTCGCACTGCTCGGTAACAAAAACGTTTACCCCGGGCAGCCGGGAGACCTTTTCACTGAGGCGCTCATCGAGAAGCGGCAGTACCTGCCACAAACAGCAACAAGGGCAGCAGTTACAGACAGTCAGCAATTTCTGCGACGGTCCGACGCCCAGCCATACGGTATCGAGCCTGTTGCGGCCGATCAAATGAACCAGACCGGCTTCCCGGCAGCGCCGGGCATGGGCAAGTGCGGCCTCCATGCTGACGGGGCGGCCGAATCCGGGATTGATATGCCGGGCCGCCTCGCCCATGAACAGGCACCCCAGATCCCTGGGATAATCCCGGCATCCGGCTGAATCCCGGCAGATACAGAAGTCCATGAGCCAGTGAAAACCTGCCTGTCGAATAAAATATTCAAGAACTTCCGAGGGAACCGGCATGCCGCCGCCGTCGGCGACCGCCACCGACTCGTTTATTTCAATGACCTGATCTTTGGGCAGGTAGAAAACATCGTCATCTTTAAAAAGCATGCGGTGAACCAGGCGGCCAACAGGGCGCCGGCGGGTAAGGCGGGACCAGAAAAACCGCTGGTGAAATATCCGGTTAATCAGCGGTTTGATCCAGTAGGGCGTGCTCATGGACAAACTCCGGGATTCATGGAATCCGGCGCTTACAGGCCCGGGTCTTCTGTTGAGGGTATGACCTCTTCTTCAGTGCCTCCGGTTTCAACGCTTCCATCGGCCCCAACGGTTTCAGCGGCCTTGTTTTCCTGCTTGCGCTGCCGTTTTTCCGCTTTTTTTTGTTTCTTGGCCAGTTCTTTCTGGCGCTTTTTGAACTGGTAATGAGATTTTGCCATAATTTTTCCTTTCCCGGAAGTGCCCGGAAGGAGAAGCCAGATAATCGTAACAGGCCGTTTCCGCCCGGTATTATTGCCGCTTCATGCAAATGCAGACGAAAAAAGGCACCCCCTGATTTCCAGGAGGTGCCTTTTTATAAAAGTTACTTTAAAAACAGATTACTCGGTTGTCACGTTGGCAGCGGCCGGGCCTTTTGCGCCCTGCTCGATGTCAAAGGTCACGCTTGCGCCTTCTTCAAGAGAGCGAAAACCCGACGCGTTGATTGCGCTGTGATGCACGAATACATCCGGTCCATTTTCCTGCTCAATGAAACCAAAACCTTTGTGGTCATTAAACCACTTTACTGTTCCGTTTGCCATAATACCATCCTCCTTTCATTAAATTATCAAGATCTTAAACTGGAGGATGACACATTCAAAATGAACATTACGCCCCTTCAGGAAAAAATCGCCCCGGCAACCAAAGCCGGTGCCTCGTTGATTGAGATAAACATAACACATTTTGCGGCAAACGCAAGCAAATTCGAAAATCATAAGAACCCTTCCCGCCATGCCGCTGCAATCCTTTAAAAAACGGGACGTTGCTTGAAAACCGGTTTTGGCCGGATCGATTCCGCGAAAACGGAACCGTATCTGAATTGCGCTTTTGCCCGGGGATTCTTATAATTTCAGAAAAAACCTGCATACCGACAACCCCAAAAAAGGAGTTTCCGATGAAATACCTGGTCATTCTTGCTGTAGCGGCGGCGGCCATTGTCTTTTATCTGCGCATGCAAAAAACGGATGCATCCGCGGACAGGAATCAAGTCGATACAACTTATGTATGCGATGTCTGCGGGGAGCATGAATGCATCTGCCGCAAAGAAGACCCCAAAGAACCGTAAAGCCGCTGTTATTACACGTCCGCGCCCCAACGCAAAAATAGCGGAAATTTCCACCATAAAAATACCCGGTGGATCCCGGGCCATCGGATTTGATTCCGCCGCAGGTATTGACGGCAAACACGCACCTGGTTCAGGCATTATATAAGGATTGACAAAAACGGGCTGAACAAATACAAATAATGATTAAACAGTGCGGGAACTCCGGGTCCTTCCGCCATATAACACCTACGCAAGATCACAAAAGAGGACATGCATGCTCAGCTCAATGCGCAAAAGCGCCGGTTCGTGGATGATCAAAATCCTTCTGGGAATGATCGTGTTGGCCTTTGTTTTCATGGGCGCAGGCTCTTACTGGGCCGGCCGCAGGAACACCGTGGCAAATGTGAACGGCGAGCCCATCAGTGTCAATGAGTACCAGCAAACCTACAAGCGGATGATGCAGAACATGGAGCAGCGCTTCGGCAACCAGTTGGACCAGGACATGATTGATATGCTCAACCTCAAGGAGCAGGCCCTGGATCGCTTGATCGAAAAGCACCTGCTGATGCAGTTGGCCGGGGAAACTGACATCCGGTTGCCCGACGACGTGCTGGCCCGCTCGATCACCAGTCTGCCGGTTTTTCAAAACAACGGGCAATTCGACCCCGACCTCTACAGGCGCGTGCTCAACCAGAACCGGCTTTCACCCGGGGATTTTGAGGCCATGCAGAAAGAGGCCATACTCACCGGCATGATCAAGAATTTCGTAAGCAACGCCGTGCCGGTATCCGAGGCCGAGGCTCGTGCCTGGTATGAATGGCAAAACACCGAAGTCAAAATCGACTACGCGGAATTTGCCAGGCAGGATTTCACGGACGTGGAGGTAACCGAAGAAGCGGTGGCCGGGTATTTTGAAAACCACAAGGAAAAATACAAAACCCGGCCCAAGGTCAAAGCCCGATACATTCGTTTTTCCCCGGAGGACTACCGCGGGGCGGTAAATGTTTCCGAATCGGCAATCAGGGATTATTACCGGTCCCATCAATCGGAATTCACCTCGGAGGAAACAGTTACCGCACGCCACATCCTGCTTAAGCTCCCCCGGGATGCGGATGAAAAAAACGTGCAGGAAACCCGCAAAAAGGCGCTCGAAATTTACGAGAAGGCCCGTTCCGGCCGGGATTTTGCCGAACTCGCCAGGGAATTTTCCGAGGGCCCGAGCGCCGGTGAGGGCGGCTACCTTGGCACCCTGAAAAAAGACGATACGGTCGAGCCTTTTGCAGAAAAGGCTTTTTCCATGGAGGCAGAGGAAATCAGCCAACCCGTGCGCACCCGTTTCGGTTTCCACATCATCAAGGTTGAAGAACGCCGGCAGGCTTCGGCAAAACCGCTGGAAGAAGTCAAGGACGCCATCCGGGACAAACTGGCGCTTCAAAAAGCCCGGGATCATGCGTATGACAAGGCGTTGTCCGTCTACGACATTTCATTTGGCGGAGAGGATCTGGTTAAAAATGCCAAGGACATGGGGCTTGACCTGAGAACCACCGGCTTTTTTACCCAGAGCCGGGGGCCTGAAGACATCGAGAATGCCGGCAAATTCGCTGAAGCCGCCTTTGCCCTCCCTTTGGCGGAAATCAGCGAGGTCACGGAAATCGGGGACGCCTTCTTTCTGATCCAGCCTGTTGAAAAACAGGAATCCCACGTGCCGGAACTGGCATCCGTATCGGAAAAAGTCCGGCGTGATCTCAAGCGGGAAAAACAAAAAAAGGCAGCGCAACAGGCGGCCCGGGACTTACTGGAGCAGGCCCGGGAGACCGGCGACTTTACCGCAGCAGCAGAAGCCGCCGGCATCAAGATCCACACGACCGGGTTTTTCAAGCGCGGCCAGCCCGTCCCGGATATCGGCCAGAGCCGGAAACTGGCTTCAGCGGCATTCTCCCTGAGTGCGGACAACCCGTTCCCGGAGGCGGCCGTGGCAAAAGACAGCAGCTTCTACGTTATCCACCTGCAGGATAAAAAACAGCCCGGCGCCTCGGAATTTCGGGCGGAAAAGGAGGAGACGGTGTCCCGGCTTGCGTCCCGCAAGCGCCAGCAGACCGTGAACAAATGGGTGGCTGCGCTCAGGCAACAAAGCGATATCGAAATATCAGACCGGTTTTCAGATTACAGCAGATGATGAGATGGGTATCCTGAAAAAAGACAAAGGCCCGTCGCCTCAGGAATCTTACCTGGTCAAACGGTGCCCGGAATGCTTCGCCACTCTGCCGATTGACGCCAGGCAATGCTTTTCATGCAAGGCCAAGGTGGGCAAGGTAAACCGCCACGGCATGGCCGAGCGCCCGGTTAACTGGTTTGCCTACCTCACCTGCATACTGGCCTGGGCGGCATTGATTTTCTACATCAAGTGGGCCTTTTTTTAGACAAATGCCTACCGGGCAATCATCGCCCGCATCATGTCTCCGGAATTTTCGGCATGGTCGGCAATATTGCCGATGATTTCGGCCAGACGCACCAGGTGAAACACGGTAATGGGATCGCTCTGATGGTGGAAAATCTTGCGGGTAAGGGCATACTCCCGCTGGTCCGCGTCATGCTCCATCTGCCGGATATTTGAAACAATCCCCTTGACCTTTTTGCGCTGCTTTTCCGAAAAATTCTTGAAATACGTCCGGGCCTCGCCCACCATGCGGCTTAATTCCTCGGTCGGCTCAATTGCCGCGTCCACCAGGAGAAAGAAATCCCGCTCCAGCACTTCGGGGATCCCGTTGTCGGTGCGATGGGAAAGCCAGTTCAGGGCCTCCTGCACCGAATCGAGCACCTTGTCCTGTTCCCGCAAATACTGAAACAGCTTGAACTTCTCCACCGGCATCATCACGCCCTTTGGCAGATGGCCCCGGATGCGCCGCTTGATCGCATCTGCGTCATGCTCTATCCGAATCACTTCCTGGCGGTGCTCCTCAAACACCTCACAGCGCGAGGAGGCATAGCATTCCATGGCCTGCTGAAACGCCCATGCACACTCCTTGACCTTTTCGGCATGATCCTGCAGGTCGTCAAAAGGGGACGTAATAAATATGGAAAAAAACGGAATACGCATGGAGCCGCCTCCTTAAAACGGAAATTACAAAATGAATGAAAAAAACTTGAAAATCAGCATGCTGGTTGCCGCTGCCATGGGAACGGTTAACACCCAGTATAACATAATCCGAAAGATAATGCCAAAATTAACAGCTTCCAGTCCCCTGGCCAGCCCGACGCCCATGACACCCCCCACGGCCGCATGCGTGGTGGATACCGGCAGCCCCATCTTGGAGGCGATCAAAACGGTTGTAGCAGCGGCAAAGTCCACGGAAAACCCCCGGGTATTGCTCAAAGTGGTAATGCGCTCGCCCACGGTTCGAATCACCCGGGCCCCGCCCATGGCAATGCCGGTGGCAATCCCGATTCCGCCGAAGACAAGCAGAATATATGGCACCGGCACTGTGGCACCGGCCTGGCCGGTCTTGACCAGAAAATAAATCAATGCCAGCGGTCCGATTGCGTTTGCCACATCGTTTGCTCCCTGGGCCAGTGCCACGTAGCAGGAAGTGCCGATCTGGATTCTGCGGAAAACCCCTTCCGCACCTTCCTCGCCGGTGCGGACGTTTTGGAACCAGAGCAGGGATTTTTTGCCGAGAAATCCGAAAAGCACCGCCAGCACAACGGAGACAAGGCAGGCCATGGGTGTGCTGAGGGACAGATTTTTGCCCAGGGGCGTTTTAAACACAAAGGACATGGCCACAACGAAAATGGCCAGCCCGATAAACACCGGAGACACCCGGAAGGCAACCCCGAAGGAATCGGGGCGCGACAGGACCACCCGTACGATCACCTTGAACATAATAAAGGCGATGACCATGCTGAATACCGGCGAAATCACCCAGCTTAACACCACCGCTCCGAGAGCCAGCCAGTTAATAACGGATAACCCGCCGGTAATAACCCCGAAACCCACCATGGCGCCCACGATCGAGTGCGTGGTGGAAACCGGCAGCGATTTCCAGGTGGCAAACGAAACCCACAAGGCGGCGGCCAGCAGCGCGGACAAAGCCCCGATCAGCGCCACGTGCGGATCGTTTAGCACATCCTGGGAGACGATGCCCTTGCGGATGGTATCGGTCACATGCGAGCCGATAAAGGCCGCGCCAACAATATTTAAAATGCCTGCAATTAAAATGGCCTGGCGCAGGGTAATGGCCTTGGACCCGACTGCCGAGGCCATGGAGTTGGCCACATCGTTTGCCCCGATGTTCCAGGCCATGTAAAAGCCGATGACAAATCCGAAAATCAGGATGATATATTCCATGGAAAGAATCTTCCCGCAACTATCCGCATAAAATCAATAATGTTCGTACCAAGGCATTCTATAGTTGATTTCGGCAATATCACAGCGGGTACATCCATTCAAGCTGAAATCTTGCCCCCTTCCATAAAGCCCAAAACGGGGACAGAACCGCGGTGCTGTCCCCGTTTTGGGCAATGCGGGTTGACGGGCGGGGAAGACGGAATTATAGGTAATTGGACATACGATTGCACATATCAGAGCAGAATCCCGACACACATACAAAACAGGACCGGAACCTTGCAGACAAAAATATTTTTTCCATTCAGACGCGCAATTTTCGCAGCCCTCGTGACTCTGGCGATTTCCGCCTTTTTTGCCGGCCCGTTGGGGGCGGGCCAGGCCTTGCAGAAAACTTCCCAAAGCGGGACAATTCCGGGCGAGGCCCTGTCCTGGCCGCATGAACACAGCGATCTGGCCCCGTCGCCAAACGTGGTTTTCGGTACTCTGGAAAACGGTTTTCAATATGTGATGATGCACAACCCAAAGCCGGAAGACCGGGTGAGCATGCACCTGGCAGTGGATGTCGGCTCCTTTCACGAAACCGAAGACCAGCGCGGCGCGGCACATTTTCTGGAACACATGCTGTTTTCCGGCACCGAGCATTTCCCGCCCGGCGATCTGGTCAAGTATTTCCAGCGCATCGGCATGGAGTTCGGCCCGGATGTCAACGGCCGCACCGGGTTTTACGAAACCGTCTACGATCTGGATCTTCCGGGCGGGGACAAGGAAATGATAGACGAAGCCCTGCTGGTCATGCATGATTATGCCGCAAAGGCCCTGCTCCGGCAGGAGGAGGTGATCCAGGAACGTTCGGTCATCCTGTCTGAAAAGCGCACCCGGGATTCTCCGGGGTACCGGACCTTTAAATCAACCCTGCAATTCGAATTGCCGGATGCCCGGATTTCCAGAAGATTGCCCATCGGCACGGAATCCGTAATCCGGAAAACCGACCGAAAACTTCTGAAAAACTTTTACGACACCTGGTATCGTCCGGAAAAACTGACCCTGATCATGGTGGGCGATTTTTCCACGGAAATCGCCGAAAAATTGATCCAAAAGCGGTTTTCCGGTCTGGATGCCCGGGCGCCGGAAAAGCCTTTGCCCGGTTTCGGGCAGGTCGGGCACCAGGGGAGTAAACCCTTTTACCACCATGAATCCGAAGCCGGCAATACGAGCGTGAGCATTGAAGCCGTTGCCAAACACCCCCTGCCCGCAGACAGCTGGGAATACCAGCGCAGCCGCCTGCTGGCGGAAATGGCCAACCAGATCGTGCAGCACCGGATCGACGCCCTGCTCAACAAGGAAGATACGCCTTTCAGCGAGGCCAGCATCAGTTCCGGGCATTACCTGAGACTTGTCAAGGCAGCAGAGATCACTGCGGATTGCGCCCCGGAAAACTGGGAACCCGCCCTGGGCGCAATTGAAAAAAACCTGCGCCAGGCCCTGGAACACGGGTTTACCGCATCCGAGGTCAAACGGGTGCAAAAGGAATACACCAACCGGCTCGAACAGGCGGTAAAAGGCGCCGCCACCCGGAAGAGCGGCAATATCTCCAGACAGATTCTGGGCAATTTAAACCGCGACCGGGTCTTTCAATCCCCGCGGCAGAGACTGGACCTGCTGCAGCCGGCAGTAGATGCTGCAACCCCGGCATCACTGCAGCAGGCACTGAAAAACGAGTGGGCCGAGGACCACCGGCTGCTCCTGGTAACCGGAAACGCGGACTTATCCGGCGGGGAGGCAAGACCGGAGCAACAAATCAAAAACGCCTATGCGCAGAGCCGGGAAAAACCTGTGGAAAAACCGGAGCAATCCGGCCAGGCGAGCTTCCCCTATCTGTCGGCACCCGAAAGCCTCGGGAAAATCAAGTCCAGACAGGACATTGAAGACCTCGGCATCATCCGGGTGGTTTTCGAAAACGGGATCTCCCTGATGGTCAAGCCTACGGATTTTCAGGACAACCAGGTGCTGACCGCAGTGAGCTTCGGCCGCGGCGAGTCCGCGGAGCCCGCGGACTTGCCCGCGCTGGCGGAAATGGCGGAAAAAGTGATCAATGAAAGCGGGCTGGGACAGCTCAACCGTGAGGAACTCGAACAGGCCCTTGCCGGCAAAAACACCAGCGTCTCGTTTGGCGCGGAGGAAGACAAGTTCGTCCTGTCCGCAAGCTCCGTGCCGGATGAAACCTCCCTGATGTTTGAACTGCTCTACACCTATCTGCTCGACCCCGGCTTCCGCCAGACCGCGTACACCCGGGCGGTGGAGCAGTTTCGGCAGCGTCATAAGTCCCTGACACATTCCGTGCACGGCGCCCTTGCCCTGGAAGGCCGCCGTTTTCTGGCCGGCGGGGACTCCCGGTTCGGGCTCCCGTCGCTTGATGCCGTGGAAAAAACCAGCCTGGACGACATTCGCAAATGGGTGAAACCGGCATTTGACAAGGCGCCCGTTGAAATCGCGGTCGTGGGCGATGTCCGGCCGGATCAGGTAATTGACGCGGCAGCCGCCTTTTTCGGAAGCCTGCCCGAAAGAAAAGCCCGAAAAACGCCCGTGCAGCGGGAAAACCCGGATTTTCCCGAAGGCGAAAAACGCGATATCTCCGTACCGACCCGGATTTCCAAGGGACTCGTGATGGTGGCCTACCCGAGCACGGACATCTGGGACATTCGTAAAACCCGACGCCTCTCGGTTTTATCCAACATTTTCTCCGACCGCATGCGCATCCGCATCCGGGAGGAAATGGGCGCTTCCTATTCCCAGGCCGCTTATAACCAGCCCAGCCGCGCCTACCCGGATTACGGTGTTTTTGCCGGCTATGCGCTCATTAACCCGTATGAAGCCGAAGATGTGGAAACCGCCATAAGGGAGATCTCCGGGGCGCTCCACGAAAAGGGCGCCACCAAAGACGAGCTGAAACGGGCTGTAAAGCCCGCATTAACCGGCATCCGCAAGCAGCTCAAGACCAATGAATACTGGCTCGATACCGTGCTCAAGGGCGCGGCCCGGCATCCCGAACAACTGGACTGGAGCCGAAGCCTCAAAAGTGATTATGCCGGTATCACGGTTGAGGAGATCAACCGCCTGGCTCGCAAATACCTGAAAAATGCCGAGACCGCGACCTTATGGATCCGGCCGGAAAGCACCGGCGCGGATATGCAGAAACCGGAGGCCGGGAAAACCCCTGACAAAAAGAAAAGCCCATGACATGGGCCATCGCGGAATTTACCACCTATGAGGCCTCGGTTGCCGATGCATTCGACCGTCTCCGGGCCGATACCGACCTTGTCAACCAGAATGCCGTGCTGATCAAGCCGAACCTGGTCACGGCCGATTCGTTTCCGGTGACCACATCGCCCCGATGCTGCGGGGCGATCATCGACTACGTGCGCGCCTGCAATCCCCGGGTGCAGATCGTGATCGCAGAAGGCACCGGGGATCCTTCCTATGACGGGATGCAAATTTTCGAGGCGCTCGGATACACGCGGCTGGCTGCAGAAAAAAACATCCGGCTCATCGACTTAAACGAAGAAGAAGCCGTGCGGCTGGAAAACCGGTCGTGCAAAAGATTCCCGGAATTCCACATGCCGGAAATCGCCCTGTCCCATTTTATCGTATCAGTGCCGGTGTTAAAGGCGCATACCCTGTCCGGATTTACCGGCACCATGAAAAACATGATGGGCTTTGCCCCACCTGCGCATTATGCCGGCAGCGGATGGAACAAGGCCGCATTCCACAAAAATCTGCAGGCCGCCATATATGATCTGAACCGCTACCGGCATGCGGATCTTACCCTGATGGATGCCTCCGTGGGCATGCCGGATTCCCACCTGGGCGGCCGCAGATGCGATCCACCGGTGGAAAAACTGCTGGCCGGCGATGACGCGGTGGAAGCCGACCGGGCATCGGCCGGACTGCTCGGGCTGGACTGGCAAAACATCGGGCACTTGCAGAAAAATTTGCCTGCCTGATTGCCCTGCTTCTGTGCATTTGAACATTCGAATTGCGGAAAAACAAGCCGGGAAAATGCCTCCCGGATGTGTTGTGCTCTTGCCTGACAGGCCGAGATCTGATATGGAAAAAAAAATTTGCCAACCACCTCTGAATTCAAGGAAGATATATGAGCACCCGAAAACCCGCCGACGCCTCGGCAGTGGATCAGATCTGGCGCTTTTTCGCCTCAGTACGGCTCTCAGTGGTACTGCTGCTGAGCCTGGCGGTTACATCCGTCTTTGGCACCGTCATCCCGCAGAATGCGGACCCGGCCGTATACGAACGCAAATTCGGGCCGGTGTTCTACCCCGTGCTTGACGCGCTGAACCTGTTTGACATGTACCATTCCTGGTGGTTCCGGCTGCTGCTTTGCCTGCTGATCGCCAACCTGGTGGTCTGTTCCATCCAACGGCTCAGCTCCACATGGAAGGTCATTTTTCCGAAAACCCCGAAATACCAACCCGAACGCTTCCGCAAATCCGGGGGACGCCTTGAGTGGCCGGTCCAGGCCGCAAGCCCGGAAAATCTGAAAAGCATCTACGAGCCCTATATGCGCAAGCACTTCACCAACATCCGGGTGGAGCCACGGGAATCCGGGGGGGGCTTTCTCATATTCGGCGAAAAGGGACGCTGGACGCGGCTGGGCGTATACGGGGTGCACTTCAGCGTGCTGCTGCTAATGCTCGGCGGGCTCATCGGCTCCATCTTTGGATATGAAGGATACATGAACGTGCCCGAGGGCGAAGCCCGGCAGACGTTTTCACTGAAAAACGCAGAGCAGAGTCGAAAGCTCGATTTTGCCATCCGGTGCGACGACTTTACCGTATCCAAGTACCCCTCGGGCCGGCCCAAGGAATTCAAATCCGATATCGCGATCGTTGAAAACGGTGAGGTCGTCATGGAGCGCAAGCTCCGGGTCAACGATCCCATCAGATACCGAGGCATCAAGATATTTCAGTCTTCATACGGAAAAACCCCCGGAGATACATTTACGATTCAATTCAAGGACAACGACTCCGGGATGCAGTTTGAAAAAAAGGGCGCGGTCGGCGAATCCATTGAAATGCCCGGTGGCAGCGGCACCCTGATGATCCAGGATTTTACGGACAACTTTTCCTTCCGGGGCCACAATATCGGTCCCGCTTTTTTCGGCCGGCTGGACCGCACCGGGCAAGAGGCCAGGCCGGTGTTACTGCCGGTGGAGTTCCCCCGCTTTGACAAGATGCGGCAGGGCGATTACTGGATTTCAATAACAGATGCCAGCTACCGGCAGTACACCGGCCTGCAGATCACCCGGGACCCGGGCGTTCCCCTGGTCTATGCGGGATTTGCAATCATGATTCTCGGCTGCTATGTCACGTTTTTCATGTATCACCGGAAAATGTATATCGAACTGATACCGGAAAATCAGGACACCCGGATTGCGGTTGCCGGCGTCTCAACCCGGAACCGTGCGGCGGTCAAAAATGCTGCAAAAAGGCTGGCCCGCAGGCTGGAAAAAATGACCGGGGCCCGGCAATCCGCCTGAGCCCGAGGATAACACAAATATAACCAGATTGGGATTTGTTATGCCAAACAGTGCGAGCCTTATATCCATTGTCACCTTTATCTACGGCCTGGCTTTCGTATGCTATCTTGCCGCGTGGATATTCAAAAAAAGCCTGCCCGGCAGGCTGGGCACCGGTGTGATGATCGCGGCGGCGGCCGGAAATGCTGTCGGCTTTTTGCTTCGATGGGCTGAATCCTACCAGATGGGATACGGCTATGCACCGCTGTCCAATCTCTACGAGTCGCTGGTTTTCTTTTCCCTGGCAGTGGCCTGCATTTACCTGTTTGTGGAATTCAAATACAAGGTCCGCACCATCGGGGTATTTGCATCGCTGTTTGCCTTCCTGGCCATCGCCTATGCCTCGCTTCCATCCGTGGACAGCCAAATCCAGCCCCTGATCCCGGCCCTGCAGAGCAACTGGCTTATTGCCCACGTGATCACCTGTTTTCTCGGTTACGCAGCATTTGCCATTGCCTGCGGCATCAGCATCATGTACCTGATTAAATCCATAGCCGGCTCAGAACCGGCTTCCGGCCCGATTGCCCGGATTCCGGAACTCGAAACCCTTGAGGACCTGACCCACCAGATGATCACCTTTGGTTTCCTGTTTTTGTCCATCGGCATCATTACCGGTGCCATATGGGCCGAGCAGGCCTGGGGGCGCTACTGGGGATGGGATCCCAAGGAAACATGGTCATTGATTACCTGGCTGATTTATGCCACACTTCTTCATGCCCGGCTCATGCGGGGCTGGACCGGCCGGCGGATCGCCTATCTGTCCTGCGTCGGATTTGCGGCCGTGTTGTTTACCTATTTCGGGGTAAACCTGCTGCCCGGGCTTCACAGTTACATGTAGGGCACACCGGCAAGGGGGTTTTGCTATTTTTATTGACAATTTTGCCCAAACCCGATAATGGATTTTCCTTGGATGGTACCCCGAGGGTAGGTATTGAATATATTTGTAAAAGCAATCAGGCGGATTTAAGCATCAGGTCTAACGATGAACCCCAAACAGTTTTGACGGAGTACCCATGAGCACACAATCGGACAATCAACCCGTCCCCGCTGAAAACCGCGCCTCAGGCTGGGTGATCTTCGTTTTTTTTCTGATCGGATTGATCGCCAGCCTCATCTCCGGATGGATCGCCTTTCCAAACCTGCTTTACTCCACCAAGCAACAGCCCATAGATTTCAACCATAAGGTGCACGTGGAACAAATGGGCGGCCAGTGTAATTCATGCCACTTTTTCCGAGATGACGGCAGTTTCTCCGGCCAGCCGACCCTGGATGAATGCAAGAGCTGCCACATGTACCCCATGAGTAACGACCCCGACGAGAAAAAATTCATCGAGGAATATGTCAAAAAGGACAAGGAAGTGCCGTGGCTGATATATGCCGAACAGCCGCCCTGCGTTTTCTTCTCCCATGCAGCTCATGTCAATGGCGCGGAAATGGAATGCGGGACATGCCACGGTGATATCGGGCAATCCACGTCTTTGCGGGAGTACCAGGAAAACCGGATTACCGGATACAGCCGGGATATCTGGGGCTACGGGATGCTCCGGATCGGGGAGGCCAGGCACGGCCGGCGGCATAAAATGAACGACTGCGCGGAATGCCACCTGAAGGAAACCGGCAGCAAAGGTGACTGCTTCCAGTGCCATAAATAGCCGGCGGCTTTTGGGGTATACGATACAATGCACGCGATGTTGATATATTAACAAGGGGTAAATTCATGAAAATCGATCGCAGATGTTTCTTGTCACTCGTCATCGGGGGGGCTGTAGGAACAACCTTGACACCGGTGCCCTGGAAACTCACAGACGACATCGCCATCTGGACGCAGAACTGGCCCTGGACGCCTACACCCGAAAAGGGTCCGAGCGTATACAAAAAATCGGTCTGCACGCTGTGCAACGGCGGGTGCGGCATCAATGTGCGCACGGTCAAGGGACAGGCGAAAACAATCGCAGGCCAGGCGGATTACCCGGTCAACCGGGGCAGCCTTTGCCCCATGGGCATATCCGCCACCCAGCATCTCTACGGTCCGTCGCGCATCCAGTCTCCCATGAAGCGGACCGGCGACCGGGGCCAGGGCAAATGGGAAAAGATTTCCTGGGCGGAGGCCATCTCCACGGTGTCAGAAAAACTTGCAGAACTGCGGAGCCGGAAAAAACCACACACCGTGGCCTGCATTGCGGAATCCGACAGGGGCACCGTGCCATATCTGCTCCAGCGATTTTTAACCGCTTACGGATCCCCCAATTTCATCCGGACACCGTCTTCCTTTGACGCCCAGGAACAGGCGCTCTACCTGACCCAGGGAAAGCATGGCACAATCGGCTATGACCTGGCAAACGCGGAGTTCATCCTGAGCTTCGGCTGCGCCCTGATGGACGGCTGGGGAACGCCCGGCCAGATGCTTTCAGCATCTGCAGATTTCAAGCAAAAGAACAAGCTCGTCCAGGTGGAACCGCGCCTTTCAGATACCGCGGCTCTTGCCAGTCAATGGGTAGCCGCCAAACCGGGCACCGAGGCCGCACTTGCTCTGGGCCTGGCTCACGTGATTGTCCGGGACAATCTGTACAACAAGGATTTCGTTGACAATTATGCCTTTGGATTCGAGGCCTGGGAAGATGAAAACGGCACTGTGCATCAAGGATACAAAAGCCTGCTCAAGCAGTACCCGCCCAAAAAGGTGGCCGGAATTACCGGCATCGATAAAGGCACGATTGAATCACTGGCCCGTAAATTTTCCCGTGCCAAGCATTCCGTGGCCATCTGCGGCCGGGGCAGCGGCATGGTGCCCGGCGGCATGGATGAAGCCCTGGCGGTTTTTGCCTTAAACGCGCTGGTGGGCAATATCAACCAGCCCGGCGGCGTGACAGCCATACCGGAGCCCGATTACTGGCCTGAAATGCAAAGAGACAAGACCGCCTCCAATGGGATGCAGCAACCCCGGGTTGACGGCGCAGAATCCGACCGGTTCCCCAATACCCGGTATCTGCTCAACCGGGTACCCGAAGCCATCAACAGCGCAAAGGACGAGTCCCCGATACAGGCGCTGCTCGTGGCCGGCGGCAACCCCCTGTACACAATGGCCGACACAGAGACGGCCAAAAAGGCATTTGATAAGATCCCCTTCATTGCCAGTTTTTCCACGTACATGGATGAAACCGCGCAATATGCCGACATCCTTCTACCCAACCATCATTTCCTGGAACGCTACGAGGATGTCCCCACGCCCGCGGGTACGCCCACCCGGGTCATCGGCCTGACCCGCCCGGTGGTCGAAACCCGGCATGATACCCGCCACATCGGAGATACACTTATCAATATCGCCGGTTCCCTGGGCGGTTTCATTGAAAACGCCTTCCCGTGGGGAAATTACGAGGAGTTTTTAAAGCAAACACTTGCCGGGCAATGGGATAGCCTTGAAAAACAGGGATACTGGGTGGATCCGGAATTTATGCCCCCGGCCTGGGAAGAGGCATTTCAAACGCCTTCCGGCAAATACGAATTTTATCCAAGCCAGCGCAGCAATCCCTCCGGAAAGGACGCAGACGCCCTGCCCGGATTCCGGCAGGTGGAACTGCCCGGAGTACAGGAGAAGATGCCGCTTACGCTCATGCCTTATGCATCCGCTCGGATCGCCGGGGGCGCCGTGGCCAATCCGCCCTTTATGACCAAGACCGTGGATGCCGACGTGATCAGAGACGGGGACGTGTTCGTGGAAATCAACCCGAAGACGGCAAAAGAACACGATTTTTCCGAAGGCGACGCCGCTGTCCTCAAAACGCCGGCCGGCAAGGCCAGGGTGCGCATTCACCTGTTTGAAGGGCTCATGCCGGGCTTGGTGGCCATGCCTGTCGGGCTCGGGCATGCGGCGTTCAGCGATTACATTGCCGGCAAGGGCGCCAATGTAAATGCGCTGCTCACAGACGTGACCGATCCCGGCTCCGGCCTGAATGCAGGCTGGGGAAGCCGGGCGTCGCTGGTCAAAGCATAATACCGCATCATCCTTGACATGTAACCCGATAAAGAGGTTTTTTGATGACAAAACAAGCACGACACACCAAGACAAAACGTTACGGGATGGTCATTGATCTGGACCGGTGCACCGGGTGCGGCGCCTGCATGGTGGCCTGCTATGCGGAAAACAACGTGCCGTTTCGAAAGGATGAATCCGACAAGATGCTCAGCCTGAACTGGCTCCGGGTGTTCAAGGTGGACAATGGAAAGCCGTTTCCGGACACCGAGATATGCTATATTCCCAAGCCCTGCATGCAGTGCGACGGCCGGCACATGGAAGGCCATTCCCCGTGCGTTTCCGTCTGCCCGGCCGTGGCAACGGATTACGATGAGCCCACGGGCGTTGTCAGCCAGATTTATACCCGGTGCTTTGGCTGCCGGTACTGCATGGCCGCATGCCCCTACCATGCACGCAAATTCAACTGGTGGGACCCGGTATGGCCCGCGGACATGGAAAAATATTTAAACCCGGATGTCTCTGCCCGGATGCGCGGGGTGGTAGAGAAGTGCTCGTTTTGTTACCACCGGTACCAGAAAGCCAGAGACAGCGCCTATGTGGAAGGCAGGGATGAAATCGCGGAAAATGAATACCAGCCCGCGTGTGCCGAGGCCTGCCCGACCCGGGCCATTACTTTCGGTGATCTGCTCAATCCCGAACATGAAGTTTATGAGCTAAGCCGCAGCAAAAAGGCTTTCCGTCTGCTTGAGAAACTCAAAACCAATCCCAAGGTCTATTACCTGACCGCAAAAAACTGGGTGAGGCGCAAAGCGGACAATTACCTGGAAGGCGAGTCTCCGGCGGACCGGAAACCGGCCCATAAAGCAGAAACCGCATCCCATTAATTGATAAAAACACCAAGGAGTGAACTAATCATGACGACACCGGCAATTCCCGAGGGTGTAAAACGCTGCTCCACCAGAAAGTTTGCAATTTGGCTGGCGGTGGTCGGCGCCGTCCTATTGTGGGGCGTCTATGCCATGTTCCTGGTCTGGTACAAGGGGTTAAATCAAACCGGCATGAACGACGCCTATGGATTCGCTCTGTGGATATGGGCCGATCTGGCGGTGATCGCCCTTGGCGGCGGGGCGTTTTTTTCCGGATTTCTGACCTATATCATCGGCAAAAAGGAACTCAAAAACGTCATCAACTATGCTGTGATTATCGGTTTCATCTGCTACAGCTCCGCACTGCTGATCCTGGCATTGGACATCGGCCAGCCGCTTCGGGGGTGGTTTATTTTCTGGCACGCAAACGTCCATTCCATGTTAACGGAAGTGGCCTTCTGTCTGTCATGCTATTTCGGGGTGCTCACCATCGAATTTATTCCGGTGGTGCTTGAAAATCCCAAGCTCGACCGCATTCCGTTTCTCCATCACTTAAGCCACAACCTGCATGAAGTCATGGCGGTATTTGCTGCCACCGGCGTATTTCTTTCCTTTTTCCATCAAGGATCCCTCGGCGGCGTGGCCGGCGTGCTCTACGGACGACCCTTTGCCTTCCGGGAGGGGCTGCTGATCTGGCCCTGGACATTTTTTCTCTTTACCTGGTCGGCCGCAGCAGTCGGACCATGCTTTACCGTGATGGTGACCTGGCTGACCGAAAAGGTTACCCGCAAAAAACTGGTCAAGCAGGAGATTTTTCAACTGCTGGGCAAGATATCCGGATGGATGCTGCTGACCTACATGATCGCCAAAATCGCGGACACCTTGTACTGGGCCGTGGTGACAGCGCCTTCCAAGGGGTTTGCGCTCATGGATTTTTACAGCAACAACCCGGTATACGGCATATGGATCTTAATCGCGGAGTTGGTGGTATGCGGTCTGGTACCGGCATTCATCCTGATTTCGCGCAAGGGCCGGGAGAACAACACCATGCTTATCACCGCCATGATCCTGGCGGTGATCGGCGTATGCATCAACCGCTGGGTCATGGTGCTCCAGGTCATGGCAGCACCGCTTCTGCCCTTCCAGGAATGGTACATGTACATGCCGACCTGGCAGGAAGTGGCCACCACGATTTTACCCGTGGCATACGGCATCATCCTGATCTCGCTGGCCCACCGGTATCTGCCGGTGTTTCCGCAGGAAAAAGAACTCAACCCCGGCAATTAAAGGCCGGCTGAATAAGGAGGCAGATTATGTTTCCCTTTATATTTGAATGGGCATGGGACATTTCCCACTTGGTGTTCATGGGCGCCCTGTGGTATGCGCTGTCAATTATCGGGGCCGGCCTGACCTACTGCATCATCAAGTCGCTCTATGACACGGCCACGCAGGAAGGCGGAGACAACGCACACCACTGAACCGGATGATTGCGAGCAAGACAAACACGTTTACCGCACTGAAATACTGAGTATAGTGATCGCATGGCGCCACACGAACTGCTCGAATCAAGCGTGTGGCGCTTTCTTTTTAACATATCCCCGTCGCACATCGCAGGCGCCGGATTCTACCACGAAGACCACGAAGAAAAGATTTCCGATATGACACTTTCGTGACCTTCGTGCGCTTCGTGGATTCATAAAGAGGGAAATAAGAGTTGGATGCAATTCTAATTAAAGGCGGCCGCGCGTTAAACGGCGAGGTCCGAATCAGCGGGGCCAAAAACGCCGCTCTGCCCATGCTGACAGCCACCCTGCTGGTGGCGGGCAAATTCCGCTTCTCTAACGTGCCGGATTTAAAGGATATTGAAAGCATCCTGCAATTGCTTGCCACTATCGGCGCAGAGGTGGACCGGAAGGGCGAAGAGGTCACCGTTGATACCCGGGGGGTGGACAATTTCGAGGCCCCTTACGAACTGGTGCGCCGGATGCGGGCCTCCGTACTCGTACTCGGTCCCCTTCTGGCCCGGCTGAAACGGGCCCGGGTTTCTCTGCCCGGCGGATGCGCCATCGGCGCGCGCCCCATTAACATGCACCTGGATGGTTTCGAGCGGCTGGGCGCGAAAATCACCCTGGAGCATGGCTATGTGGAGGCCGCGGCAGAGACCCTGACCGGCGAGGAGATCTTTTTTGACGTTCCCACGGTAACGGGCACGGAAAACCTGATGATGGCCGCGGTTTTCGCCAAGGGCACCACCGTGCTGAGAAACGCGGCCCGGGAACCGGAAGTCACCGCACTGGCCGACATGCTAAACCGGATGGGGGCGCAGATTTCCGGCGCAGGCACCCCGAATATCACCGTTTCCGGCGTGGATACGCTCGTACCGGTTTCAGCAGAGATTATCCCGGACCGCATTGAGGCGGGCACCTACATGGTCGCAGCAGCCCTTACCCAGGGAAACATCCGGATTACCGGGGCAGAGCCGGACCACTTGAAACCGGTCATTTCCAAGCTCCGGGAAGCCGGCGCCGGCGTGGAGCTGGCCCCGGATGCCATCACGGTCACCGGCAGCCGGCCCGTTTCCAGCGTGGACATCAAGACGCTTCCCTTCCCCGGCTTTCCCACTGACATGCAGGCCCAGTTCATGGTGCTCATGAGCATTGCCAACGGCCTGAGCGTTATCACCGAAACCATATTTGAAAACCGTTTCATCCACGTGCTCGAACTGCAGCGCATGGGGGCGGATATCCAGATCTCGGGCAACCACGCCATGGTCAAGGGCGCGGAAAGGCTCTCCGGCGCCCCGGTCATGGCCTCGGATCTGCGCGCCAGCGCATCCCTGGTGCTGGCCGGGCTGGTGGCCGAAGGCACCACGCGCATCAGCCGGGTATACCACCTGGATCGCGGTTATGAATCCATTGAGCAGAAATTCGGTCAACTCGGCGCAAACATCAAGCGGATATCTGAAACCGCGTCTTCGTAAAACCCGGACATCCCGGACATGGACCCTGCTGAGAATCCAAAGCGCACTCCGGGAAATCAGCCGGATCATTTCTATCACCGCCCCCTGCTCCCCTTACTGCTTGCCTTTATCGCAGGTATTGTCCTGGCCCGTTTTTTCCCGTCTTCCGAACTGCTATACCGGCTTGCCATACCTTTTGCCGCAGGGGCGGCTGTTTGCCTGCTGTACCTGCTTGCCCGGTCCAAGCCGGCGCGGCTGTCTCCGCTGGTACTGTTTTTCGCCCTGGGCGGGCTTGCGCATGCGCCCTGGCAGGCGCCCTTTTTCCCGCCCGACGGGGCGCTTTCCCATCTGGAAGCCGATTATGCAAACATTCGGGCAACAATCACAGGGCCGCCGCAGAGCCAATCCTTTCGCACAAAATGCATCCTGGATGACCTGACGGTCGAATCAAAGGCCGGCGGCCCGCATTCCCTGCAGGGCCGCATCCAGGCGGCTTTTTACGGAGACTGCCCGGAACTGCTGCCTGGCGACCGGGTGGCAGTACACGGCAGGCTGCGGGAATTCCGGAACTTCAACAACCCGGGCGGATTCGACTACCGCCGGTTCATGGCGGACCGCAATATCTGGGGCGCCCTGTATGCTGAGGGTAAGTATGTCGATATCCTTTCCCCGAGCAATGCCCGGGATAAAGTGTTTTCCGGCATTCATTGCTTTCGAAACCGACTGGACGGATTAATTGAGCAGGTCAGCAGCGGAGAAACCGCTTCCGTGCTCTCTGCGCTGATTGTCGGCAAAAAGGACGGTATTGATCCCGAGTTGCGCGAAGCTTTCAACCGCTCGGGAGCCAGTCATCTTCTTGCAATTTCCGGGCTGCACGTGGGGATCGTGGCCACCTGCGCCTTTTTCCTTTTCAAGTGGCTGCTTTCATGGTGCCCCCCGCTTCTGCTCCGGGGATGGGCCGGCAAGTGCGCAGCCCTGCTGACCATTTTCCCGGTGGTTGCCTATGGGATGCTCTCCGGCATGTCGCCTTCCACTCAGCGGGCCATGATCATGGTCCTGGTCTTTTTGGCCGCCCTGATCCGGGATAAGCCGTATGATCCGGCAAACACCCTGGCCGCGGCCGCCCTGTGCATTCTTGCCGTGCGTCCGCCCGGGCTGTTTTCCGTCTCTTTCCAGCTCTCCTTTGCCGCAGTGAGCGCCATCTTTTTCGGGCTATACCTGTTTTCAGGGGTCCTGCGCCCGGCCGGGCCGCCTGTTTGCCCCGCGGCCCGGCTGGCTTACCGGATCCGCGCATTTATGCTTATTTCCGTGTTTGCCATTGGCGGCACCCTGCCGCTGGTCCTGCATTACTTCAACCAGGCCGCGATCACCGGAGTGTTCTCCAACCTCATCCTAGTACCCTGGATCGGATTCGTGGTTGTGCCGGCCGGACTGGTCAGCGCCGGGGTGTCTGCTTTTTCATCGGCTTTTGGCCCATGGTGTTTCAGCCTTGCCGCGCAAATTCTGCAACCTGCCATATCACTGGTCCATACTTTTGCCGGACTTCCTTTCGGCGCCTTTCGCACGGTCACCCCCACTGTACTCGAGGCGGGATGCGCCTATGCGATAGCTGCCTGTGGCGGCCTGATGTTTTTCCGCCGGTATCAACAGGACCGAAAACTGCTGTTTATAATAATCTGCGCACTTGTAATCATCATTGCCGCGGATGCTGGATATTGGCTCAACCGACGCTTTTTCCATACGGACCTGCGGGCCACGGTACTTGATGTGGGACAGGGTCACGCCTCGCTGCTGGAGTTTCCGGGGGGACGGACCATGCTCATTGACGGAGGCGGGTTTTCGGATAACAGCGTATTTGATGTAGGCGCCCGGATCATGGCCCCTTATTTATGGCAAAACAAGATCCGGAACATTGACACGGTTGTGCTCTCCCACCCGGATGCGGACCACCTAAACGGGCTGCTTTTTATTCTGGAAAAATTCCGGGTCAGGCGGGTCATCAGCGCATACACAGATGCGCAGAGCGCGGCCTGTCAGCAATTTGACCGGATCATCCGGGACCGGCAGATTCCGCACCCCGATTTTGAACGCATCCGCCGCACCAATAGGATCAATGATGGCGCGGAAATCCGCATCCTGTATCCGGAGCAAAACCGGAAGACCAGATGCGCAAAATGCCCGGGAACCAACAACTGCTCGATTGTCGTAAAGGTTTCCTACCGGGACCGCTCTGTGCTGTTTCCCGGAGATCTGGAAAAATGCGCGGAATCCGAGCTGATCAAACAGGCTGCCCGCGACATGGACGCCGATATTTTGATTGCCCCGCACCACGGAAGCAAATCATCGTCGGGCAGAGACTTTATCGCGGCAGTGGATCCGGATACGGTCATTATACCCGTCCGGCAGAGCTATCAGGGACTGCCTTCGCCTGAAGTGGTGGAAAGGTACCGACAGCAAGGCAGCCGGGTGCTGCGCACGGATATCCACGGGGCGGTGCGGATTGGAATCGACTCTGGAGGTGGAATGGAAATTCAGCCGACCATTGGCGGAAAATGAGGGAGGGGGGTTGAAAATCCGAAATCCGAATATCGAAATCCGAAACAATTCCGAATTACCAAAATTTAAATGACCAAAACCAAAACGGATGTTTTTTTCATTGGGTCATTCGGCCTTCGAATTTGTTTCGGATTTCGAATTTCGTGCTTCGAATTTATTGCGGGCTTACTTCTTGGCCGACTTGGCCGTTTCCGGCTTTTCTCCGGTAAGTTCCACAATGGAAACCGGGGCCGAGTCCCCGTTGCGATACCCCATCTTCACTACCCGGGTATAGCCGCCGGCCACATCGCCGAAGCGCTGCGGGGCCTCTTCGAACAATCGGTGGACCACCGCCTTTTCCCGGACAATGGAAAGTGCCTGGCGCCGTGCATGCAGATCTCCCCTTTTGGCAAGGGTAATGACATGGTCGGCCCAGCGCCGCAGTTCCTTGGCCTTGGCATCCGTGGTCTTGATCCGGTCGTGCTTTAACAGGGATGTCACCAAGTTTCTAAACATCGCCTTACGGTGGCTGGCAGTACGGTTTAATTTCACTCCGGCTTTTCGGTGTCGCATGATCTATTCCTCTTTTGCCTCCTGGTCCTCTTCGGGCGGTACAAAGCCTTCAAGCTTCATCCCCAGAGAAAGTCCCATTTCTCCCAGCAGTTCCTTGATCTCGTTTAAGGACTTTCTGCCGAAATTTTTCGTTTTCAGCATTTCGTTCTCGGTTTTCTGGACCAGTTGATAGATTTTTCGGATATTGGCATTTCTCAAGCAATTGGCACTGCGCACGGAAAGCTCGAGTTCATCGACATCCAGATACAGGTTCGGGTTGAACTGGGGCGCGGATTCCTCTTCTGAATCCTCCGGCGGTGCGGGCTCCTGGTCCTCGTCAAAATTAATGAACGAATGCATCTGTTCCTTGAGGATCTTGGCCGCATATGCAATGGCATCCATTGGCCTGACGGATCCGTCTGTCCATATTTCCATTGTAAGCTTGTCATAGTCGGTGCGCTGGCCCACACGGGCATTGCCGACCACATAATTGACCCTGTGGATCGGCGAGAAAATGGCATCAATGGGCAGCGTGCCGATCGGTGCCTCAGGGTCCCGGTGGGTTTCGGCAAGGGAATAGCTTTTCCCCGCCTTGACCGTCATGGTCATCTGCAGCTGCCCCTCGGAAGTAAGGGTGGCAATATGCTGCTCCGGGTTTAACACTTCCACCCGCCCGTTGCCGCTTACGATATCCCCGGCGGTAACGGTTCTCTCCCCTTCGGCCTCCAGGGAGATGGTCTTGGGTTCAGCGTCGTCTGTTTTGACACGCACTTTCTTCAGGTTCAAGATGATCTCGGAAACATCCTCCAAAACCCCGGGGACCGTGCTGTACTCATGCATGACCCCCTCGATCTTGACCGAACCAATGGCCGCACCGTAAAGCGAAGAAAGGATAATCCGCCGAAGCGAATTTCCGATGGTGATACCATATCCCCTTTCCAGGGGTTCCCAGACAAATTTGCCGTACGTGGGCGTCTGGCGGTCGATCTGGACTTTGCCGGGCTTGATCATTTCCCGCCAATTCATATATGTCAGTTCGTTCAAGGGCATTTTCACTCTCCAAAGTATTTGATATCCATAAGCCTGTTTTTCCGGAATGTCAGGACGAGTTATTTCGAGTAGAACTCAATAATCTGATTTTCCTGAATCGGCATGGTAATATCGTCGCGTACCGGCAGGGTCTTTACATTGCCTTTCATGCCCTCCTTGTCCAACTCCAGCCATTGCGGCATGCTGCGTCGAACAACCGCTTCCATGGCTTCGTTGATCGCGGCAATATTCTTGCTCTTTTCCCGCACTTCGACCACGTCGCCGGGGTTGACCTGATAGGAAGGAATGTTGACCTTCCCGCCATTGATGAAGAAATGGTCATGCTTGACCAACTGCCTTGCCTGAGCGCGGGAATTTGCAAATCCCAGACGGTATACCACATTGTCCAGACGTCGTTCCAGCATGACCAGCAGCCTGGTGCCGGTCACCCCTTTGCCCCTGTCCGCACGGTGGAAAAACAGCCGGAACTGCTTTTCGGACAATCCATACATGCGTTTGACTTTCTGTTTTTCGCGCAGCTGAAGGCCGTAATCGGATACTTTCCCGCCTCGCCGCTGGCCGTGCTGTCCCGGCGGATAGCTGCGTCTGTCAAAGGCGCATTTATCCGAGTAGCAGCGATCGCCCTTGAAATATAATTTCAAGTTTTCCCGTCGGCATATCCGACATACAGATTCACGATATCGTGACAATGCTTCCTCCCTTGAATATGGTATATGACTCGCTCAAAGACGAATGGTTCGGGTCCTGTTCTTGGCAGAACCCGGTATTCAGTTGTTAGTTAGAAACAGGAAAACGCGCAAACGTTGATCCAAACCGGACGCTATTTTATTTTCCCGGTTTCCGGGCTAGACCCTTCGCCGCTTGGGCGGCTTGCAACCGTTATGCGGCACAGGCGTAACATCCCGGATCATCGACACGTTGAGCCCGGTTGCCTGCAGGGCTTTAATGGCAGACTCCCGCCCCGGTCCGGGACCCTTGACATAGACCTCGACACTTTTCATGCCGTGGTCCATGGCCTTTTTGGCCGCATCTTCCGAGGCCTGCTGTGCGGCAAACGGTGTGCTTTTCCGGGATCCCTTAAAGCCGTTCTGGCCGGCACTCGACCAGGAAACCACATTGCCGCCCGGATCGCTGATGGAAATAATGGTGTTGTTAAAGGTAGATTGAATATGCACCACGCCGTTTGCAATATTCTTTTTGACCTTTTTCTTCGTGCGTACTGCCTTTCGTTTCGCCATGGGTATCCGCCCTTAAGTTCTTGATTTACTTTTTCTTTGCGCCGCCCTTTTTCTTGACTGCGGTCCGGCGCGGACCTTTCCGCGTACGCGCGTTGGTTGAGGTGCGCTGCCCCCGCACCGGCAAGCCTCTACGGTGACGCAGTCCCCGATAGCAACCCAGATCCATCAGGCGCTTAATATTCATGGAGACCTCGGTGCGCAGTTCGCCCTCGACCTTGTAATCATTGTCAATTACCCGGCGAATCTGGTTGATATCGGCATCGGACAGGTCATCGGTGGTGATGTTCTCGTCAATGCCCAGCCGTGTTAAAATTTCCTGGGAAGTGGAATGACCGATGCCGTAAATATAGGTCAGGCCGATACGTATCCGCTTGTTTTTCGGTAAATCGACTCCTGCAATCCGTGCCAATGTAAGTGCCTCCTTCTTATCCCTGCCGCTGCTTGTGCCGGGGGTTTGAGCAAATCACCCGCACCGTGCCCCTGCGCTTGATGATTCTGCAGTTGCGGCATATTTTCTTCACCGATGCTCTGACTTTCATGATCGCACCTCGTATTTATCCGCTCTTAAATGGTTTCGGCGACTGATCGCCGATATTACTTGCTCCGATAGGTAATCCGGCCCCGGGTCAGATCATAGGGGGACAGTTCGACCGTGACGTTATCCCCGGGCAGAATCTTGATAAAATGCATCCGCATCTTGCCTGAGAGATGTGCCAGAATCTGATGCTGATTTTCCAGTTCAACCTTGAACATCGCATTGGGCAGGGTTTCGACCACCTTGCCCTGAACCTTGATCGGTTCCTCTTTTGCCATCCAAATCCCCCGTTTGTGTTACCGTGTTTCCTGCGCCCGCAGTCGCGGGGTCTCCATATGCTGGCTGCCCATTCGCGCTTCCGGCTACGTTACCGGCCCTTGCGCCTTGTCGGTCCCGCAGTCATGAAACCTTCATAGTTTCTTGTAATCAGATGGGATTCCACCTGCCGAACCGTGTCTATGGCAACACCCACCACGATGAGCAGGGCGGTGCCGCCGAAATAAAACGGTACGTTAAACTTTGTCATCAGAATCGAGGGCAGCACGCATACGGCTGAAACATAGGCCGCCCCGCCCAGGGTGATCCGGCTCAGCACCCGGTCGATATAGTCGGCTGTGCGTTTGCCCGGCCGAATCCCCGGAATGTAGCCACCGTATTTCTTCATGTTATCGGCCACATCTTCGGGATTAAAAACAATGGCGGTGTAAAAATAACAGAAAAACACAATCAGGCCCACAAAAACCAGTTCGTATATAAGCGAGCCGGGGGAAAGTGCGCTGGTTACATACTGCATCCACCACACGTCCTCGAACAGGCCGGTAATGGTGGACGGAAACATGATCAGCGATGATGCAAAAATCGGCGGAATCACGCCTGCCGTATTGACCTTCAGCGGCAGGTGCGTGCTCTGGCCGCCGTACATGCGCCGGCCGACCACGCGCTTGGCATATTGTACCGGTATCCGCCGCTGGCCCTGTTCCATGAAAATGATGAATGCCAGCACGCCCAGCATCAGGATACCCAGCAGCACCACAAAGAAGATGCCCATTTCGCCTGTGGTCATCATTCTGAACGTGTTTCCGATGGCATTGGGCATCCGGGCCACGATCCCGGCAAATATAATCAGGGATATGCCGTTTCCAATCCCCCGCTCGCTGATTTGCTCACCGAGCCACATGATAAATGCCGTTCCGGCTGTCAGTGTAATCATGGTCATCAGGCGAAACGACCAGCCCGGTATGATTACAATCGCAGCGCCGCTCGGAGATGTCATGTTCTCCAGCCCGATGCTGATGCCGAATCCCTGGATAAGGCTCAGCAGGATCGTGCCGTACCGGGTATACTGCGTGATCTTCTTCTTGCCCTGCTCGCCTTCCTTTGAAAGGCGATCCAAAGTCGGTATGACGACCCTGAGCAGCTGAAGAATAATCGAAGCACTGATGTAGGGCATGATGCCGAGGGCGAAAACAGACAACCGCTCCAGTGCCCCGCCGGAAAACATGTCAAAAATGCCGAATATCGTATTCTGGTGCTGGGCAAAAAATGCGGCCAAGGCATCCCCGTCAACACCGGGCGTGGGGATATGCACACCTACACGATAAACTGTCAGCAGTGCCAGCGTGATCAGGATCCGGCGCTTGAGCTCCGGGATCTTGAAAATATTCTGGACGCCCGCATCAGATACGGCCATGATTTATTTCACCTCTACCTTGCCGCCGGCGGCTTCAACCTTTTGCCTGGCGCTGTTGCTGATGGCGGCAACCTGAACACTGACGGCGACGCTGATCTCTCCCTGCCCCAGCAGTTTGACCGGACTGTTCCTGCTCTTAATGAGCCCGGCGGCAACCATGGCCTCGCTGTCAACCCGGGCGCCGGATTCAAACCGGTTCAGGTCGCGGATGTTCACGATGGCGTAATCCGTTTTAAAAACATTGTAAAAGCCCCGCTTGGGCAGCCGGCGCTGAAGCGGCATCTGCCCGCCTTCAAAGCCGGGACGCGTGCCGCTGCCCGAACGGCTGTGATAGCCCTTGGTCCCCCTGCCCGCGGTCTTGCCCTGTCCGGAAGCCACACCGCGGCCCAGACGTTTCCGGGCTTTGTTGACCTTTTTTTCCGGGGTAAGTTCATGCAGTCTCATGATTGAATTCCTCCACGCGAACCAGATGCGAAACCTTGTCGGCCATGCCGCGATTGACCGGGGTATCCTTTAATTCAACCGTCTTGTTTATTTTGATCAGGCCCATTGCCGCCAAAACCTTGCGGTGCTGGGGCGGACGACCATGATAGCTCCGAACAAGTGTGATCTTCAATGCGTCGGCCATTTGCACACATTCCTTATGTAGTAAGTTCTTCTGCCTTGATGCCCCGTTTGTGGGCAACCTGGTCCCGGCTCTGCAGCTGGGCAAGCCCGTCAATGGTGGCCCTGACAACATTATGCGGGTTGTTGGTGCCGATACACTTGGTCAGGACGTTGTGTATGCCGACGGCTTCGATAACCGCCCGGACCGCACCGCCGGCGATAACGCCGGTACCCTTGGCGGCCGGCTTCATCAACACGGATCCGGCACCGAACCGGCCGTGAACCTGGTACGGTATCGTGCCATCGAGCAGGGGTACTTCGATCATGGCCTTCTTGGCTCTTTCCACCCCTTTGCGGATGGCTTCGGGCACTTCATGGGCCTTGCCCAGACCGAATCCGACCTTTCCCTGGCCGTCGCCAACGACAACTACCGCACTGAAACTAAAGCGCCGGCCGCCCTTGACCACCTTGGCCACGCGGCTGATGTGCACGACCTTGTCTATAAACAGGTTTTCGTCTGTTTCCTTCTTGAGCAAGGGATCGCCTCCTTATATCCGTTTAAAAATCCAACCCGTTTTCCCGTGCGCTTTCGGACACGGCTTTGACCCTACCGTGATACTGATAGCCGTTTCTGTCAAAAACCACGGTGGTAACTCCTTTTTTTGCGGCCCGCTGGGCGATGCGCTTTCCGATTTCGCCGGCAGCGGACTTCTTGTTTTCAAAATCACTGCGATCCCGGAGTTCCTTTTCCATAGTGGAAGCCGCCGCCAGGGTCTGGCCCTGCTGATCGTCAATTACCTGTGCATATATGTGCCGGGCGCTGCGGAAAACCGTAAGCCGGGGCCGCTCTGCGGTGCCCTGGACTTTTTTGCGGATTCGTTTTTTCCGCTTGATGCGCATGGCCTGTCGTCTTTGTGCAGAACCCATGATTATCAACCCCTAATAAGAAAGTTTATCCTGCCAGGAAGATTATGTGCCTTCTCAAAATCCGAAATTCGAAATTCGTGCTTTGGGAATTCCGCGAAACAACGCGTTATTTCGCGGTCTTGCCCGCCTTGCGCTGGACCAGTTCCTCGGCATATTTCACGCCTTTTCCCTTGTAGGGCTCCGGCGGACGCATCTGCCGGATGGAAGAGGCGGCAAAGCCCAGCCGCTCCTTGTCAATCCCGGACAGCCGGATGCTTCCCTTGTCAACTGCCGCGTGAACGCCCTCGGGCAGCTCGAAATAAATGGGATGGGAATACCCCAGATGCAGCTCAATGCTGTTCCCCTTAAGTTCGGCCCGGTATCCGATTCCGTTGATTTCCAGCACACGCTCAAACCCGCTGGAAACCCCCGTGACCATGTTGGCCACCTGCGCCCGGGTCGTGCCCCACAATGCCTTGGTTTTCTTGTCATTGCGACGCACCGTGACCAGCAACTGGGACTCGCCGATCTCCAGGTTCACATCCGGGTGGATGCTCCGGGTGAGCGTGCCCTTAGGCCCCTCCACGGTCAGTACGCCCTGATCATATGTAATCTTCGTTTTTTCCGGTACGGATATCGGTTTTTTGCCCACGCGAGACATTTTTTACTCCTTAAACTACCAGATATTGCAGAGGACTTCGCCGCCGATGTTTTCTTTTTTTGCCTGAACATCGGTCATCAAGCCTTTCGAAGTAGAAAGCACGGCAACCCCCAGCCCGTTTAACACCGGCTGAATCTCACTGCTCTGGGCATATACGCGCCGACTCGGCTTGCTCACCCTTTCCAGGCCATAAATGACGTGCTTCTCATTGGCGTCATACTTTAAAAAGACTCTCAGCATCCCCTGCTTGTTGTCCTTGATGAACTTGTAATTCCGGATGTAGCCTTCCCGTTTCATAACATCCGCCAGAGCGACCTTGACCCGGGCTCCCGGGATATCTACGCTCTTATGTTTTGCCTGTCCGGCGTTTCGGATGCGGGTCAGCATATCCGCAAGTGGATCACTCAACATGGCCTACTCCGTTATGTAGAAAAAAAATGGTAAAAGAAAACAACGCGCTCGTTTCTTTTTTTAAAAACCGGTGCTTGCGCCTACCAGCTCGACTTCTGCACGCCGGGCAGCAGACCCTCGGAAGCCATATTCCGAAAACAGATCCGGCAAATGCCGAACTTGCGCATAAACGCCCTGGGCCGGCCGCAGATCGGACAGCGATTATGTGCCCGTACCTTGAACTTGGGTTTCTTCATTGCCTTCTCGCGAAGCGCTTTTCTTGCCAAAACCGATTCCTCCTTATCCGTCCGGAATACCTGCGGGATCCGTGTCTACCCGCCTGCATGAAAAACCACGATTAGTTCCGGAAAGGCATCCCCAGCAATCTCAGCAATTCCTTGCCTTCAGGGTTGCTTCCTGCAGTGGTTACAATGGTGATGTTCATTCCCTTGACCGAGTCAACCTGGTCGTATTCGATTTCGGGAAAGATGATCTGCTCTTTTACCCCGAGGGTGTAATTTCCGAACCCGTCGAAAGCCTTTCCCGACACGCCCCGGAAATCGCGCACACGCGGCAGGGCCACGTTAACCAGCTTCTCGTAAAAATCATACATCCGCTTTCGCCGCAGAGTGACCATGCATCCGATGGGCATGCCCTCGCGGACCTTGAATGCGGCCACGGATTTCTTCGCACGCGTGACCACGGGCGCCTGGCCGGTGATGGTCTTGAGTTCGGCCTGCGCCGAATCCAGGACCTTGATGTTCTGGATGGCCTCTCCCAGCCCCATGTTGATCACGATCTTGTCGAGCCGGGGCACCTGGTGGATGTTTCTGTATTCAAAGGTTTCCCGCAGTTGGGTAACCACTTGGCTATCGTAATATTCTTTCAGTGACATGAATATCCTCCGGTTTGACCTGCTTATCCGTCTAGTTGTTCTTTACATTTTCCGCAGATCCGCACCTTTTTGCCATCTTCCAGGCGCATGGCCTTGATCCGGGTCGGTTGGGCACATTTGCTGCACATCACCATCAAATTGGATGCATGCAGCGGCGCCTCCCCTTCAATGATTCCGCCCTGCCGGGTCTGGGGACCGGGTTTCTGATGCTTTTTCACATAATTGACATTCTCCACCAGCACCCGGTTGCGCTTGCGGTCCACGCTCAGCACCTTCCGGATCTTACCGCGATCCTTTCCTGCAAGAACCTTGACCTTGTCGTCTTTTTTGATGCGACACTTGACTTTTTCCATGAGCCGTTACCCTCTCGGCCAGACTTTTCTCGTAATACGAATATTTAAAGGACTTCCGGGGCCAGGGAAATGATTTTCATGAACCGATGGGCCCGCAGCTCCCGGGCCACCGGCCCGAATATGCGCGTGCCGATCGGTTCCCGGTGCTGATTGATCAGCACCGCCGAGTTATCATCAAACCGGATATAAGATCCGTCCACCCGTCGGATTTCTTTTCGGGTCCTTACAACCACTGCCTTTACCACGTCGCCCTTCTTGACTTTGGAATTCGGGATGGCCTCCTTGACAGAGACAACGATTATATCGCCGATACTGGCATAACGGCGCCGGCTCCCGCCAAGCACCTTGATGCAGTAAACTTCCTTGGCCCCTGAATTATCAGCAACAGACAACCTTGTTTCCGCCTGTATCATTTTTCATATCCTCTGTGATCAAACCGCTTTTTCGATGATCCGGCTAACCCGCCAGCGCTTTCGCTTACTCAGCGGCCTGGACTCTGTGATCAACACCTGGTCACCGATACCGCAGGTATTCTGTTCATCATGGGCGGCAAAGTTGGCCCGGCGCCGAACATATTTCTGATAAACCGAATGGCTTACGAGCCGTTCAACCCGGACTGTAACGGTTTTGTCCATTTTATTGCTCAAAACCGTACCCACCAGCTGTCTTCTCTTTCCCCGTTCTTCATTCATTGGCAATCCGTCACCGCTTTCAAATGTTTAAAGCTGTTCCCGTTTGATGGTCTTGACACGGGCGATATCCTTTTTGACCTGGCCGATCCGCTTGGGATTCTCAAGCTGACCGGTTTTAAGCTGAAACCGCAGGTTAAAATAGGTCTGCACCAGCTCATTTAACTTGCTGTCCAATTCCTCGGGACGCATACCGCGAAGTTCCTTGCCCCTCATTATACCTGACTCCTTTCAACAACCTTCGTTTTCACAGGCAGTTTGTACGAAGCCAAACGAAGTGCCTCATAAGCCAGCTCGCGGGAAACCCCTTCCATCTCATAGAGGATGCGTCCGGGCTTGACAACCGCGACCCAGCTCTCGGGCGCGCCCTTGCCTTTTCCCATGCGTACCTCAGCCGGCTTCTTGGTAATCGGCTTGTCGGGAAAAATCCGGATCCACATCTTGCCCCCGCGTTTGACCCGACGGGTCATTGCGATACGGGCGGCCTCGATCTGGCGCGATGAAATCCATCCGCATTCCACCGCCTGCAGGCCGTAGTCTCCGAAGTTGAGTTTCGTGCCCCGTTTGGCCTTGCCCTTCATCCGGCCTTTTTGCTGTTTTCTGTACTTGACCTTCTTGGGAGTCAGCATCTTTTCTACTCCTATTGATTACTGCCGTTGCTCCGGCATCTGCTCATCCTGGAGGATCTCGCCCTTGAATATGTAAACCTTCACACCGATTGTGCCGTAGGTGGTTTCGGCCACGGCAAGGCCGTAATCAATATCGGCCCGCAGTGTATGCAGCGGAATCCGGCCTTCCTTATACCACTCGATTCTCGCCATCTCCGCACCGCCCAGCCGGCCGGAACAGATGATCTTGATCCCCTTGGCACCGAAACGCATGGCCGAAGACACGCATCGCTTCATTGCGCGGCGGAAAGCCACCCGCCGGACCAACTGATTGGCCACGTTCTCGGCCACCAGTTGGGCATCTAACTCGGGCTTGCGCACTTCCTGGATATCCACCATCACCTCGGCGGAGACCAGTTTTTCGAGCTCCTTTTTCAGCGCCTCAATCTCGGCCCCCTTCTTGCCGATGACAATACCAGGGCGGGAGGCAAAGATCCGGAGCTTGATCCGCTTGGAGGAACGCTCAATTTCAATCCGGGAGATGCCCGCATGATAGAGCTTTTTCTTTAAGAAACGGCGGATCTTGTGATCCTCGTATACATAGTTGGCGTAACCCTTGCTCGCATACCACCGGGAACTCCAGGTGCGATTGATTCCCAGCCGCATGCTGACGGGATTGACTTTCTGACCCAAACCACCTACCTCCTTTTTATGCGCTGCCTTCGCCGACGATGACGGTTATGTGACTGGTTCGCTTTAAAATCCGGGTTGCCCGGCCCCGGGCCCGGGGGCGGAACCGCTTGAGCATGGGGCCCTCGTTGACGATGATGTTTTTAATCACCAGGGCGTCCACATCGAGTTCCGCATTATGATCCGCATTGGCCACTGCCGAGCGCACGATCTTTTCAAGCATTCCGGCGGCCTTCTGCGGCATGAACTTGAGCACGTTGAGCCCGGATTCCACCGGCTTGCCCTTGACGGCTCCGGCAATTTTACGCACTTTCTGAGGCGATATGCGCATATATTTTCCTGACGCCTTCACATCCATATCCGCATCCTCAATCTATTTCTTCATTCTGGTTTTCTTGTCGCCGGCATGCCCGTAAAACGTCCGGGGCGAGGAAAACTCGCCGAGCTTGTGGCCGACCATGTTTTCCGTGACAAATACCGGGATGAACTTTTTCCCGTTGTGCACTGCCAGGGTCAGCCCGACCATTTCCGGAATCACGGTTGAACGCCTGGACCAGGTCTTGATGACTTTTGCGCTGCGGGCCTCCTGTGAAGAAACCACCTTGTCGTACAACTGTGGTTCTACATACGGGCCTTTTTTTAACGAACGCGGCATAATCGCTCCTGATTTTTCACCCGACTTCGGTACTTTGAATGTATGCGGGGTTGTTTTTTTGCCTACTTACGCCGCTTGACAATCAACCGGCTGCTTTGCTTGCTCCGCTTGCGGGTACGCAGTCCCTTGGTGGGCTTTCCCCAAGGGGTACACGGATGCCGCCCCCCGGAAGATCGGCCTTCACCGCCGCCCATGGGATGGTCCACCGGGTTTTTCACCACGCCGCGCGAGTAAGGACGCTGACCCAGGTACCGCTTCCGGCCGGCCTTACCCAGGGAAACATTGGAATGCTCAGAATTGCCGAGCTGGCCCACTGTAGCCCGGTTGGCCACCAGCACCATCCGGACCTCCCCGGAAGGCATCTTGATGGTGGCATACCGCCCTTCCTTGGCCATCAACTGGGCAAACCCGCCGGCGCTTTTCACCAGTTGACCGCCCCTGCCTGTTCGCAACTCCACGTTATGCACGTGTGTTCCCAACGGGATGTAGCTCAACGGCAGGCAGTTGCCCGGGCGAATCTCGGCCTCCGGGCCGGACATCACGGTCTGCCCCACCGCCAGGCGGACCGGGGCCAGAATGTAGCGCTTCTCCCCGTCTGCGTAATGCAGCAGTGCAATACGCGCCGAACGGTTGGGATCATATTCGATCGCAGCGACCTTTGCAGGAACCCCGTCCTTGTCGCGCTTGAAATCGATAACCCGGTAATAGCGCTTGGTCCCCCCGCCCCGGTGGCGCGCCGTGATACGTCCGTTGGCATTTCTGCCCCCCGACTTCTTGATGGGCCTGAGCAACGATTTTTCCGGCTCGGACTTGGTAATCTCCGAAAAAGTCGAATATGTCTGGAATCGGCGTCCCTGGGATGTGGGTTTTACTTTTTTCGTCGCCATTTGCTCATCACCTTCGTTTATGCGCCTTCAAAAAATTTGATCCGGCTTCCGGGCATCAGGGTCACGATTGCCTTTTTCCAGTCCTTGCGCTTGCCCAGGATACGGCCCCGGCGCTTGAACTTGCCCTTGACCTGCATGGTCCTCACCGTTTTGACCCGCACGTCGAAAATTGATTCAACCGCTTTGCGGATCTGCACCCGGTTGGCCGTGGGCAGCACCTCAAATGTGACCTTGTTCTGCTCTTCCTTCTGGATATTGGTCTTCTCCGTATCCACCGGACCTATAATAATGTTGTAGTCATTCATGCTGCCAGCCTCCCCTCGATACCTTTGATCGACGGTTCCAGTAAAACCAGCGTTTTGTGGTTCAAAATATCGTAAACATTGAGCCCCTCCACCCGGAGCACCTTGGCACCGGGAATATTTCTGGAGGAAAGCTCCAGTTTTTCGTCGGCTTCGTTGATCAAGATCAACGGCTTTTCAAGCGACAAATTTCTTAGTACCGAAGCAACGGCCTTTGTCTTTACCTGATCAAGCGCAAATCCGTCAAGCACAATTATTTCGTTGTCCTGATATTTTGCCGACAGCGCCATTTTCAACGCCAGACGACGAACCTTCTTGGGCACCTTGTAGGAATAATCCCTAGGGTCCGGGCCAAAAGCCACACCGCCGCCGCGAAGCAGGGGGGTCTTGATATCCCCGCGACGGGCCCGGCCGGTGCCTTTCTGGCGAAACATCTTGCTGGTGCTCCCTTTTACCTCAGAGCGACGCTTGACTTTTGCGGTTCCCCGGCGCCGATTGGCCAGCTGCATCCGCACGACCTCGTGCATGACGGTTTTCTTGACCTTGACGTTGAAAATATCCTCGACAAGCTCGACCTCTGAAACCGTTTCTCCCTGCGTATTTTTGACTTCCACGACAGCCATGGTCTCCCTCTTTGCATTGAATCCGGTACAAATCCCGCTTACCGGACATATCCGCCGGCATTGAACTCTTCAGCTACCCGACGCTTCCCGACTTCTTGGCCCTGCTGATTTCCACAATTGCATTGACCGGGCCGGGCACCGCCCCATTGACAAGGATCAGGTTCTGCTCGGGGCGAATGTCCACGACTTCCAGGTTCCGGATGGTTTGCCGCTCATTGCCGTATCTGCCAGGCATCTTCTTTCCTTTGGCGACCTTGGAGGGCCAGGCACTCTGACCAATGGCGCCCGGTGCCCTATAGTTGCGGCTCCCGTGGGTTTTGCGCCCCAGGTGATAGCCGTGCCGCCGGGTCACCCCGGAGAAACCGCGTCCCTTAGTATTTCCAACGATATTGATTTTATCGCCCACGGCAAACATCTCCAGGGTCAGCTGCTGCCCCGGTTCATATTCATCGGGATTCTCCACTGTAAATTCCCGCAGCCGGGCGAATCCGGTCCCGCCGCTTTTCTCGAAATGTCCCTGCAGCGGCCGGGTCAGGCGGTGTTTCTTTTTCTCCGAAAAACCCAGCTGCAGCGCATTATAGCCGTCATTGGCCCTGGTCTTGACCTGGGTTACCGTACACGGGCCTGCCTGGATGACCGTCACCGGCAGGTATCGTCCATCACTGGCGAAAAAGCCAGTCATCCCCAGTTTTTTTCCTAGTAATCCATTACTCATTTCCGTCACCCAGTGCTTTCCTACAGTTTGATATCCACATCCACGCCCGGAGACAGGTCCAGCTTCATCAATGCATCCACGGTCTGTTGTGTGGGATCCTGGATATCCAGCAGCCGCTTGTGCGTCCGGACCTCGAACTGCTCTCTGGACTTTTTATTCACATGCGGGGAGCGCAGCACCGTGTACTTGTTGATCCGGGTCGGCAGCGGAATCGGCCCCACGACCCTGGCGCCCGTTTTTCTGGCTGTATCCACAATATCCCTGACGGATTGATCCAGCAGCCTGTGATCGTAGGCCCTTAATCGGATTCGGATTTTCGTATTTGTAATCATGACAATACCGTACCTATTCGATGATTTCACTGACAACGCCGGCGCCGACCGTGCGGCCGCCTTCGCGCACGGCAAACCGCAGGCCTTCTTCCATGGCGATGGGGGTGATGAGTTCTGCCGTAATCGTCACGTTATCGCCGGGCATCACCATCTCCACGCCCTCGGGAAGCGTGCACACGCCCGTGACGTCGGTGGTGCGGAAATAAAACTGCGGGCGATAACCGGAGAAAAA
>JAGXKN010000003.1:0-23761 GCA_018335195.1 Desulfobacterales bacterium | reverse complement strand
TGATGAGTTCTGCCGTAATCGTCACGTTATCGCCGGGCATCACCATCTCCACGCCCTCGGGAAGCGTGCACACGCCCGTGACGTCGGTGGTGCGGAAATAAAACTGCGGGCGATAACCGGAGAAAAACGGCGTATGCCGGCCGCCTTCATCCTTGCTCAGCACGTAGACCTCGGCCTTGAAACGGGTATGCGGCGTAATCGTTCCCGGCGCCGCAACCACCTGCCCGCGCTCGACATCGTCGCGCTTGGTGCCCCGTAAAAGCAGGCCCACGTTGTCCCCGGCGCGGCCCTCGTCAAGCAGCTTGCGGAACATCTCCACGCCCGTACACGTGGTGTTGATGGTCGGCCGCATCCCGACGATCTCGATCTTGTCGTTGACCTTGATCACCCCGCGCTCCACGCGGCCCGTGACAACCGTGCCGCGCCCGGAAATCGAAAACACGTCCTCCACAGGCATCAAAAAAGGCTTGTCCACGTCGCGCTCGGGCTCGGGGATATAAGCGTCAGTGGCCTCCAGCAGCTCCCAGACCGCCTTGACCTCGTCGCTGTCCGAATCGTCGCTTTCCAGGGCCTGAAGCGCACTGCCGCGAACAATCGGGGTGTTGTCCCCGTCAAAATCATAATTGCTCAAAAGCTCGCGAAGCTCGAGCTCCACCAGCTCGATTAATTCCTCATCATCAACCATGTCGCACTTGTTTAAAAACACAACGATCTGGGGAACGCCGACCTGGCGCGCCAGCAGTATATGCTCCCGGGTCTGCGGCATCGGACCGTCATCTGCGCCGACCACCAGGATCGCACCATCCATCTGCGCCGCACCCGTGATCATGTTCTTGATATAGTCGGCATGGCCCGGACAGTCCACGTGCGCATAATGCCGGTTCTCGGTCTGGTACTCCACGTGCGCCGTAGAAATCGTAATCCCGCGGGCCTTTTCCTCGGGCGCCTTGTCAATCTTGTCAAACGGAATAAACTCCGCCCAGCCCTTCAGTCCGCAGTGCTTGGTGATCGCCGCGGTCAGCGTCGTCTTGCCATGGTCGATATGACCGATCGTTCCCACGTTCACATGCGGCTTTGTACGCTCAAACTTCTGCTTTGCCATCTTACGCCCTTTCGGTCAAAACGGATTTTTTCATCTCAAACCACATATTTTGCCCATCCGGAAAAACCAAACTGGATGGGCAAAATATTGACAAAACTCTGGATACCCGGCTTACCACCGGTAATGGGCAAACGCCTTGTTGGCCTCGGCCATCCGATGAGTGTCTTCCCGCTTCTTTACCGAAGCACCCCGTTGCTGGGCGGCATCCATAAATTCTCCGGCAAGCTTTCTGGCCATTCCCTTTTCAGGCCGCTTGCCGGCAAAATTGAGAATCCAGCGGATCGCAAGCGCGGTCTGCCGCTGGGGCCGCACCTCTGTAGGCACCTGATAAGTGGATCCGCCAACCCGCCTGGACTTGACCTCCAGCTGCGGCTTGACATTGTTGACGGCCTGCTCGAAAATCTTTAACGCCGGTTCATTGAGCCGGTTTTCCACGATGTCAAATGCATCGTAGACCAGCGATTCCGCCGTGCTTTTTTTCCCGTCTCTCATAACGGAATTGACAAACCGGGATACGAGCTTGCTGCTGTACTTGTAATCCGGCGTTATTTTTCTTTCTGGAACTTCTCTTCTTCTCGGCATTGCCTGCACCATTTTCCTGGCAAGGGTTTTTTGACCAAATCTTCGCGCCTTACTTGGGACGCTTGGCTCCGTACTTGGACCGACCCTGTTTGCGATCCGTAACACCAAGGGTGTCCAGTGTTCCCCGGACAACGTGATAGCGCACACCGGGCAGGTCCTTGACACGCCCGCCGCGCACGAGCACCACAGAGTGTTCCTGGAGATTATGCCCGATGCCCGGAATATAGGCCGAAACCTCTACTCCGGTGGTCAGGCGCACCCTGGCCACTTTGCGCAATGCAGAGTTCGGCTTTTTGGGCGTGGCCGTATAAACGCGGACGCACACGCCCCGTTTTTGCGGCGAGGCCTTAAGCGCCGGCGTGCTCTTTTTCTTCTCAACCTTTTTGCGCCCGTTGCGCACCAATTGATTAATTGTCGGCATAATTTCCCCTATACCTGTATATCACGCAAGTTTTACGGTTTTCCGCGGATAAGTAAAATATTGAACATTACCCCGGTTCACTCGCCATGTCAAGAATTTTTATACCTTTTCCGGATAATTCATCCAACCCCGGCTTAATATTCGGCCGCGATATCCGGTTTGGCATATTCGCCGCGTCCCGTGCCTGCCGGGATCAGCCGGCCCATGATCACGTTTTCCTTCAGCCCCCGGAGGGCGTCATAAGATCCCGCAATACTTGCGTCCGTGAGCACCTTGGTGGTCTCCTGGAACGAAGCCGCGGATATAAAGCTTTCCGTGGACAGCGAGGCCTTGGTGATGCCGAGAATCAAGGGCTCGCCCATGGCGGGGGTCCCGCCCTGCTCCACGATCTTCCGGTTGGCCTCCTCAAAGTCCATCTTGTCCACGTGTTCCTCGGGTATAAAGTCGGTGTCACCCACGGACCTGATCTTGACCCGCCGCATCATCTGGCGCACAACCACCTCGATGTGCTTGTCGTTGATGCGCACGCCCTGAAGCCGGTAGACTTCCTGGACGCCGTCGAGCAGGTAGCGGGCCAGTTCAACCTCGCCCTTGATACTCAGAATATCCTGTGGATTCGGGCTGCCTGCGGTCAGGGGTTCGCCGGCCTTGACGTAATCGCCGTCATAGACGCTGATATGCCGGCCGCGCGGGATCAAATATTCCTTTTTTTCGCCGGCGTCCACCGGGGTAACCGTGAGACGCTGCTTGCCCTTCTTGGTGGTCTTGGCAATGTTGACAAACCCGTCGATTTCCGAGAGGACCGCGGCCTCCTTGGGCTTGCGGACCTCGAAGAGTTCGGCCACCCGCGGCAGACCGCCGGTGATGTCCTTGGTCTTGGTGGTTTCCCGCGGAATCTTGCCGATAATATCGCCGGCCCGGACATGGTCGTTTTCCTCGACCATGAGAATCGTGTTGACCGGCAGCACGTATCGGGCCGGCCCGGAACCGGAGATATTGGCAGTCTTGCCGTCCTTGTCCTTGATGGAAATCCTGGGCCGCACGTCCATGCCCTTGGCCTCGACCACAGTGAGGCTCGACTTGCCGGTAACCGGGTCCACCCGCTCCTGCAGGGTCCTTCCGATCACCAGGTCCCCGAACTTGACCTTGCCCTCGACAGCCGTGATGATCGGTGTGGTGAAAGGATCCCAGGATGCCATAAGTTCGCCGGGCTCGACGCGCTGTCCGTCCTGGACGAAAATATCCGCGCCGTAAATCACCGGGAAGCGCTCAAGCTCCCGCCCGGTATCCGAGACAATGGAGAATTCCCCGCCGCGCCGGTTCATAACGATCCTGCGGTTTTCCGCGTTTACCGCTGTCGTTAAGTTGTTGTACTTGACCGTACCCGACATGCGGGCGCGGATTTCGGCTTCCTCCACCCGCCGGCTTGCGGTACCGCCGATATGAAATGTCCTCATGGTCAACTGCGTGCCGGGCTCGCCGATTGACTGGGCAGCCATGATCCCCACGGTCTGACCGATCTCCACAAACCCGCCGTGTGCAAGATCCCTGCCGTAGCACATGGCACATACCCCGTAGCGGGCCCTACAGGTAAGCACGGAGCGAATCTTCACGCTGGTCACGCCGGCTTCGCTGATCTTATCCACGCCGGTTTCGTCGATTTCATGCCCTGCAGGGATTAACACCTCGTCGGTAAACGGATCCAGCACATCTGCAAGTGCAATTCGGCCCAGAACACGTTCCTCCAAGGGCTCAATCACCTCGCCACCTTCCAGCAGCGCTTCAACCTCTATGCCCATGACGGTTCCGCAATCATGCTCATTGACCGTGCAATCCTGGGACACGTCAGCCAGGCGCCGGGTCAGATACCCGGAGTTGGCGGTTTTCAGCGCCGTATCCGCAAGGCCCTTTCGCGCGCCGTGCGTGGAAATAAAGTACTGCAGCACAGAGAGGCCTTCCCGGAAATTTGCCGTAATGGGCGTCTCAATGATCTCGCCGGAAGGTTTGGCCATCAGCCCCCGCATGCCGGCCAGCTGACGCATCTGGTCTCGACTGCCCCGGGCGCCCGAATCAGCCATCATGAAAATCGGGTTGATGGTTTCACCGCCGGTCTTGGCGCTCATGTCCTTTAGCCGCTTGTCCGTGGCCCGGTTGGCTTCCGCCTGCAGGTCGGTCATGATATAAGGCTTTTCCATGGCGTCCATCATGTTATTGGCGATCTCCTCGGTCGCCTTGGCCCAGATATCCACCACCTTGTTGTATTTTTCCCCCTGGGTAATCAATCCCTCGGTGTACTGGTGATTGATTTCGGCCACCTCTTTTTCCGCGCGCCCCATGACATCCCACTTGCTCTCCGGGATAATCATGGCGTCAATGGAAATCGACAGGCCGCCGGTGGTGGAATAGTTGTACCCGATGTCCTTTAACCGGTCCGAGAGAATCACTGTGGCCTTGGGGCCCTTGTGGCGGTATGTGTAATCCACCAGGTTGCCCAGGGCCTTTTTGTTCAACACCTTGTTGACCATGTCAAAAGGGATTTCCGCGCGTTTTTCCATGACCTGGAAAATATGGTACTTGTTGCCGCCCGAATGGGTGATGCCGCTGACATCGCCTTCGTCCATGGAAAACACGGACTGGACCTCGAATTCGGGAAGCTGGAAGATCTCCTGGAACTCCTCTGCGTTTAACAGCCCGATATCGCCGTTGTAGGTTCTGTCAAAGGCCTCGGAATACTGCTGCACCAGGTCTGAAAAGCCGGTGCCCGCCTCCACGGCCTCGACCACCTCGTCTGCCTTTTCCCGCGAGGTGACCATGATGTGGCGCAGTACATAGCTTTCGCCCTTGGGAATGATCTCCCAGAGCAGCACCCGCCCCACCGTGGTTTCCACGCGACTGCCGTGGATGCGCACCGTGATCTTGGCATGCAGGTCCACAACCCCGGCATCGTATGCAGCCCGAACCTCCCAGGGATCGGCAAATTTCATGCCGGTTCCCCAGGCATTGGACAGACCGAGGGTCATGTAGTAAATCCCCAGCACGATATCCTGGGTGGGCACGATAATGGGTGCCCCGTTTGCCGGGGACAGGATGTTATTGGAGGCCAGCATCATCACCCGCGCCTCGATCTGGGCCTCCATGGACAGCGGGATGTGGACCGCCATCTGGTCGCCGTCAAAGTCCGCGTTAAACGCGGTGCATACCAGCGGGTGCAGCTGGATGGCCTTGCCCTCGATCAATACCGGTTCAAAGGCCTGGATGCCCAGCCGGTGCAGCGTGGGCGCCCGGTTGAGCATGACCGGATATTCCTTGACCACTTCGTCCAGGGTGTCCCAGACCTCGGGGGTGCGCTTTTCCACCCATTTCTTGGCGCTTTTGACCGTGGTGACAATGCCTTTTTGTTCCAGCCGATGATAGATAAAGGGCTTGAAAAGCTCCAGGGCCATTTCCTTGGGGATGCCGCACTGGTGCAGGCGCAGCTCCGGGCCGATGGTAATCACGCTTCTGCCGGAATAATCCACGCGCTTGCCCAGCAGGTTCTGGCGAAACCGGCCCTGCTTTCCCTTCAGGGTTTCACTCAGGGATTTCAGGGGGCGCTTGTTGGTGCCGGTGACCACCCGGCCCTGGCGGCCGTTGTCAATCAACACGTCCACGGATTCCTGGAGCATGCGCTTTTCGTTGCGGACGATGATGTCCGGGGCGCGCAGTTCCATAAGGCGGCTGAGCCGGTTGTTCCGGTTGATCACCCGCCTGTAGAGATCATTTAAGTCAGACGAAGCAAAACGCCCGCCTTCAAGCGGCACCAGCGGCCGCAAATCCGGCGGCAGCACCGGGATCACGTCGAGCACCATCCAGACCGGATCCAGGCCGGACTCGCGAAAGGCATCCACCACCTTGAGGCGCTTGGCCAGCTTCTTTCGCTTGGCATCCGAATTGGTCTGCAGGATCTCGGTGCGCAGCTCGTTATACAGCGCCTCGATATCGATGCGCTCCAGCAGCGTCTTGATGGCCTCCGCCCCGATGCCGGCCTCGAACTTGTTGCCGTAGAGCTGTCTGGCCTCCCGGTATTTTTCCTCCGAGAGCAGCTGCAGCTTGGAAAGCCCGGTATCCTTGGGGTCAATTACAATGAAATTGTCAAAGTAAAGGACCTTTTCCAGATTTTTCAGGGTCAGATCCAGAAGGTTGCCGATCTTGCTGGGCAGGCTGCGCAGAAACCAGATATGGGTCACGGGGGCGGCCAGGTCGATATGGGCCATGCGCTCGCGCCGGACCTTGGACTGGATCACCTCCACGCCGCACTTTTCACAGATCACACCCCGGTGTTTCATGCGCTTGTACTTGCCGCAGTTGCATTCGTAGTCCTTTATGGGGCCGAAAATCTTTGCACAGAAAAGCCCGTCACGTTCCGGCTTAAAGGTCCGGTAATTAATGGTCTCGGGTTTTTTGATCTCCCCGTGGGACCAGCTCCGGATCTGCTCGGATGAGGCCAGCGCGACCTGAACCCCTTTATAACGATTCGGATTCTTCGGTTTAATGAAGAAATCGTAGATCGTTTCCAATGCCTTCTCCTTTGATCAATTGAATTATTCGGTGTCTTCGACCAGCGTGATATCCAGACCCAGGCCCTGAAGCTCTTTTGTCAGCACCCGGAAGGATTCCGGGAGGCCGGGTTCGAAGACATTCTGACCCTTGACGATTTTTTCGTACATCCGGGTCCGGCCGGCCATGTCATCGGACTTGACCGTCAGAAATTCCTGCAGGGAATATGCCGCGCCATAGGCCTCAATGGCCCAGACCTCCATTTCCCCGAGGCGCTGGCCGCCGAACTGGGCCTTGCCGCCCAGCGGCTGCTGGGTAACCAGCGAATACGGGCCGATGGAACGGGCATGCAGCTTGTCATCGACCAGGTGATGGAGCTTGAGCATGTACATGGCGCCCACGGTGATTTTCTCGTCAAACGGCTGGCCCGTACGCCCGTCATAAAGCGTGGCCTGGCCCGTCTGGCTCACCCCGGCTTCTTCGAGCAGGCCCTTGATTTCGTCTTCCTTGGCCCCGTCAAAAACCGGGGTGGACATGAAAACGCCATCCCGACTGTTTTCGGCAAAGGCCGCCATGTCCTGTTCAGACATATCCTTGATCTGCTTGGCTTCATATTTTCCGGAAAAGATATTTTTGAACTTCTTGCGCAGTTCCTTTGTGCGGTTTTCCTCGAGCATGGCGTTGATCTGATCGCCCAGCCCCTTGGCCGCGCGCCCGAGATGAATCTCAAGGATCTGGCCCACGTTCATCCGGGAGGGCACGCCCAGGGGATTTAAGATCATGTCCACGGTCCTGCCGTCATCAAAATAAGGCAGATCCTCTTCGGGCAGAATCCGGGAGACAACGCCCTTGTTTCCGTGGCGGCCGGCCATCTTGTCGCCCACGGCCAGGGTGCGCTTCATGGCCACATAGATCTTGATCATCTTGATCACGCCCGGCGGCAGCTCATCGCCCTTTTCAATGGAGTTGACCTTGTGGTCAAAAGCCGCCCTGGCCATGTCTGCCTGCTCGCGGTAGCGGGCCAGGATTTCGCCAATCCTTTCCTCTGCCTTTTTGTCCTTTAACGCGATGTTTTCGAATTTCCGCAGCGGGACGCCGGCAAGCATCTTTTTTTCCATGCGGGTGTCCTTTGGAATCAGGACCTTTTTACCGTCGGTAAGGTCCTCGGCGCACTGCTTGCCGGCCAGAAATGCCACGATTTCGTTCTTTGCCGTGTCCTCGATGATCTTTAGTTCATCATCGCGGTCCTTTTCCAGCGATGCGATCTCCTCGTCCTCGATGGAGCGGGAGCGATCGTCTTTTTCCACGCCCCGGCGGGAAAAGACTTTTACGTCCGTGACGATCCCCGAAACCCCGGGCGGCATGCGCAGGGAGGTATCCTTTACGTCTCCGGCTTTTTCGCCGAATATGGCCCGGAGCAGTTTCTCCTCCGGGGAAAGCTGGGTCTCGCCTTTGGGCGTGACCTTGCCCACCAGGATATCGCCGGGAGCAACTTCCGCGCCCAGCCGGATGATGCCGGAATCATCAAGATCCTTTAAAGCTTCGTCCCCGACGTTTGGTATATCGCGGGTGATCTCCTCCCGGCCCAGCTTGGTATCCCGGGCCAGAACCTCGAACTCCTCGATGTGCACGGAGGTAAAAACCCCGTCCTTCACCAGCCGTTCACTGACCAGGATGGAGTCCTCGAAATTGTACCCGCCCCACGGCATGAACGCCACGGTCACGTTTTTGCCCAGGGCCAGCTCGCCGTTGTCGGTTGCCGGTCCGTCAGCCACGATCTCGCCGGCCTTGACGTACTCGCCCTTGGTGACAATCGGGCGGTGATTAAAGCAGGTATTCTGATTGGAGCGCACGAACTTGCCCAGGTTGTAGATGGTCACATCCTTCTGCGCAGGATCCTCCGAAGGTTCGTGCTGGAGAACGACCCGGGATGCATCCACGTCCACTACCCACCCGTCGCGCTTGGCCACGATGGTCACGCCGGAATCCCGGGCCACGATATCCTCCACGCCGGTGCCCACCAGCGGGGCCTCGGTATTGAGCAGCGGCACGGCCTGGCGCATCATGTTCGATCCCATCAGCGCACGGTTGGCATCGTCATTTTCCAGAAACGGAATCAGGGAGGCGGAAATGCTCACCAGCTGATTGGGAGAGACGTCCATGAGTTCGATCTTCTCCCTTTCAATCATCATGAATTCCCCGTCCACGCGGGAAATCACCGTGGGATTCACGTACTGGTTGTTTTCATCCACGGGCGCATTGGCCTGGGCAATGGGATGGTCCTGTTCCTCAAAGGCAGACAGCAGACGAACCTTATCAGAAACCTTGGCATTTTCCACCACCCTGTACGGGGTCTCGATAAAACCATACTCATTGACCCGGGCATAGGTACAAAGCGATACAATCAACCCGATATTCGGCCCTTCCGGGGTCTCGATGGGGCAGATCCGCCCGTAGTGGGACGGATGCACGTCGCGCACCTCAAATCCGGCCCGGTCCCGGGTCAGGCCGCCGGGGCCCAGCGCGCTCAAGCGCCGCTTGTGGGTGGTCTCAGACAGCGGGTTGGTCTGGTCGAGAAACTGGGAAAGCTGGCTGGTGCCGAAAAATTCCTTGACAACCGCGGAGACCGGCTTGGGGTTGACCAGGTCATTGGGCATGAGAGCGTCGACTTCCTGCATGCTCATGCGCTCTTTAATGGCGCGTTCCATGCGCACCAGCCCGATGCGGTACTGGTTTTCAAGCAATTCCCCGATCGCCCGGACCCGCCGGTTTCCGAGATGATCGATATCGTCAACCGCTCCCTGGCTGTCACGCAGTTCCACCAAGGTCCGCGCGGTGAGCAGAATATCCTCGCGCCGCAAGGTGCGCAGTTCCAGCGGGGCGTTCATGTTGAGCCGATGATTCATCTTGAGCCGGCCCACGCTGGACAGATCGTAATAAGCGGTTTTAAAGAACAGGTGATCGATAAAATCCTGGGCCACCTCCGCGGTAACCGGGTTGCCGGGCCGAAGCCGCCGATAAATGTCGATTAAGGCCTCTTCCTTGGTATTGACCTTGTCCAAAAGAAGGGTCTTGCGGATGGACTGGCCTGTGAACTGGCCCTCCATGACCAGGACTTCAAAGCTTTCCACGCCTGCAGCGCCGAACTGTTCCAGCAAGCCTTCATCCACGGTGTCGTTGGGCCGGGCCAGGACCTCGCCGGTTTCCGGATGCAGGACGTCGGATGCGATGACCCGCTCATGGAGTTCCTCAGCGGTCATGGGGATATAATCGATACCCGCGGCCTGCATCTGCCGGATGGCCCGCTTGGTGATCATCCGCCCCTTTTTGACCAGAACTTCGCCGGTTTCCGGATTGACGATATCTTCGCCCGGCCGCTCGCCTTTTAGGAAATCCGGGTTGAGCTCCCGGGCAAAACTGTCTCCCTTCATATAAATTCTTTCCGTATTGTAAAAATAGGAAAGGATATCGTCATCACTGTAGCCCAGCGCCTTGAACAAAAGCGTTACCGGGAATTTCCGGCGCCGGTCGATGCGCACATGTACGATATCCTTGGGATCGATTTCCATATCAATCCAGGATCCGCGCACAGGAATGATCCGGGCGGTATAAATGATACGGCCGCTGGAATGGGTCTTGCCCTTGTCATGGTCGAAAAACACGCCCGAGGAGCGGTGCAGCTGGCTGACCACCGAACGCTCCGTACCGTTGATGATAAACGTGCCGCGCTCGGTCATCAACGGAATGGTGCCGAAATAAATCTCCTGTTCCTTGATATCGCGGATGTTGGACACCCCGGTTGTCTTGTCCGTATCATAGACCACCAGCCGAACCCGGATACGAACGGAAATTTCATGGGTCATGCCCCGGTTGATACATTCATTGACCGAGTGCTTGACCTCACCGAAATGGTACGAAACGAATTCAAGCGAGGCGGTGCCGGTGAAATCCTTGATGGGAAACACCGAGTTGAACACTGCCTGCAGGCCGATATCCCGGCGATCCTCAGGCGAAACCCCAATCTGCAGGAACCTTTGATAGGATTCCCGCTGAATCCCGATTAAATCCGGGATATCGACAACGGATTGGATTCGACCGAAATTTTTCCGGAATCGTTTATATTTCGGCGGATTTCCTGTCATTTCGTCTCCAATATATAATATTCAATTCAGCTTGCGGAAAAACGGCAGCCGGAAACATTCCGGCGCCGCATTTTCGCAATTTCAGTAAAACCGCAGATACCGTAATATCCGCAATTTCAACGGCACCCGGAGCACTGGTGCAATGCTCCGGGAAGCGCGCATTTACTTGATTTCCACGCTTGCCCCGGCTTCCTCGAGCTGTGCCTTCATCTTGTCGGCTTCCTCCTTGACCACGCCTTCCTTGACGGGCTTGGGCGCCTCTTCGACCAGGGCCTTGGCTTCCTTGAGCCCCAACCCGGTAATGGCCCGGACTTCCTTGATGACCTGGATCTTCTTGTCGCCCGCGGAGTTGAGCACCACGTCAAACTCGGTCTTTTCCTCGGCCGGGGCGGCTTCCTCGCCTCCGCCCGCCGGGGCTGCGGCCGCGGCCACAGGAGCGGCCGCGGATACGCCGAATTTCTCCTCGAGTTCCTTGACCAGCTCAGAGAGCTCAAGTACCGACATATTTGCAATGAATTCGATTACATCTTCTTTTGTCACGTCTGCCATTTTCTATATCCTCCAAATGTATTTCAAACTATAAAGTTTTTCAGGTGATTAATATGAAATATGCCCGGCAAGCCCTATGCGGCCTCTTTCTGATCCTTGATGGCCTGCAGCGCATAAAGCAGGCGCTCCGGCACATTGGCAAGCGCTCGGACCAGGCCTCCGGGCACGGCATTCATTGTGCCCAGCACCTGCCCGAGAAGCACTTCGCGCGAAGGCAGTTCTGAGAGCCGCTTGATGGCATCTGCATTCAGGGCTGAGCCGCCCATGACGCCGGCCTTGATCTCCAGTTTGGTATTGTCCTTGGCAAACCCGCAAAGCGCCTTTGCCGGAACAACCGGATCCTCATAACTCATGGCCACCGCGCTGGGGCCTTCGAAATGTTCCCGGATAAGCTCGACGTCGGTTTCCTGGGCGGCCCGGGTCAGGAGGGTGTTTTTCACCACCTGGAATTCCACGCCCGCGTCCCTGAGCTTGGTGCGCAGCTCGTTGATTTTCGGGACATTGAGACCCTTGTAATCAACCAGGATCAGGATCTTTTTTCTCCCGAACCTTTCGTGAAGCTCGGATACGAGCTCCTGTTTTTGCGAAAGCGTTAACACTGAATCCACCTCCTTTCTGAATCTGTAAAAACCACGGGCCTCCACAGCATCAGAAAGCCTGCCTCGGTAGGCCGGAAAAAACAAGTTTTCCGATTAAACACGCCTGATGGGGTGAACCTACGGTCTTTGACAGATAGAATGAAATTATCTGGGTATGAAACATATATTGCCGACCCGGGAGACATTCCCGGGCCCGGCTACAGTTAAATCCTTGAAATGATAACAGATTAAAGCCTAAACGGAATTCTTCTCCAGGCAAAATCCGATTATCCAAATCCGGAGTTCGCGCGTCAGCATCCCGTGCGGGAGAAACAAATTCGAAAACCGAATGACAAAATAATCAATATCCTTCTATAACAGATTCATCTTTATGCCATCGGGCAATTTGAATCTTTGTCAGTATTTCGTATTCCGCCGGATTTCGAATTTATTAACCGGAAAATCGGCGTCCCGAATCAAGTCGCGGTTACTTCAAAAGCTCCTTGACATGGGCGGGATCCGCCTTGAATCCGGGCCCCATTGTGGTTGAAACCGCGATGGAACGCAGATAGGTGCCTTTGCTGGCTGCAGGTTTCAGGCGAAGCACCGTGTCAATAAAGGCCCGGATGTTATCCCGCAGTTTTTCGGTCCCAAAGGAAACTTTTCCCATGGGCGCGTGAACAATACCGGTCTTATCCACCCGGAATTCGACCTTGCCGGCCTTTACTTCCTGTACCGCCTTTGCCACGTCAAAGGTCACGGTGCCGGTTTTGGCATTGGGCATCAGGCCGCGGGGGCCGAGAATCTTCCCGATTTTCCCGACAGAGCCCATCACATCCGGTGTGGCCACCGCTTTATCAAAGCCGAACCAGCCGCCCTTGATTTTTTCAATCAGGTCATCGTTGCCTACGTAATCGGCGCCCGCCTCCTGGGCCTCTTTTTCCTTTTCTCCCTTGGCAAAGACCAGAACCTTGACCTCCTTGCCCAAGCCGTGAGGCAACACCACCGAGCCGCGCACCATCTGATCGGCATGACGGGGGTCCACGCCCAGCTTAACGGCGATGTCAACGGTTTCATCAAACCGGACATAGGAAGATTCCAGGGCCGCCTCAATGGCACTGGTAAAATCCAGACGATCCCGGGCGTCGAATTTCGACTTTACCTCTATGTATTTTTTGCTCCGTTTCCGCATTGTCTTCCCTTTACCTCTTTTTTCCCGTTAGACCACTTCAAGCCCCATGCTCCTGGCCGTACCCGCAATAATCCGGCAGGCACGCTCCATGTCCGGGGCATTTAAATCCGGCATCTTGGTCTTTGCGATCTCCTCGACCTGGTCCTGGGTTACCTGACCGACTTTTTCCGCCTTGGGGCTGCCCGATCCCCTGGCAATGCCGGCGGCCTTTTTAAGCAGAATTGCCGCCGGCGGGGTTTTTGTGATAAACGTAAATGTCTTATCCTGGTATATGGTGATGACCACCGGCGTAATCATGCCCTCGTCATTTGCCGTACGCGCGTTAAACGCCTTGCAGAAATCCATGATATTGACCCCGTGCTGCCCCAGGGCGGGCCCGATGGGCGGCGAGGGATTGGCCTTTCCGGCCTGCACCTGAAGTTTTACCTGGGCTACGACTTTCTTCGCCATATCTCCAACTTCTCCTGTTTCTAATTTTTCGCGACCTGCACGAAATCAAGTTCAACCGGCGTGGACCGCCCGAAAATACTGACCAGCACCTTGAGTTTTCCCTTCTCCGGATTGACATCCTCCACGGTGCCGTTGAAATTGGTAAACGGGCCGTCAATCACGCGGACCTCGTCTCCGACTTCAAACAGGAACTTGGGTTGCGGCTTATTCTTGCCCGCCTCCATCCGGTTGAGAATCTGTTCGGCTTCCTCATCGGGCACCGGGGCGGGCCGATCCCGCCCGCCCAGAAAGCCGGTCACTTTTGCCGTGTTTTTCACCAGATGCCATGTATCTTCATCCAGCTCCATTCTGACCAGAATGTAGCCCGGATAAAATTTCCGGTTCGAGGTCTTGCGCTTGCCCTTGACCAGTTCCACCACCTGCTCGGTGGGCACGATCACCTCACCGAATTTCTCCGGGTGCTCACACGCGGCGATGCGCTCCTCAAGGTTCTTTTTCACCTTGTGCTCAAATCCGGAATATACATGGATGATGTACCAATTCATCGCCACGCCCTACCTCTCTTTCCTGCTATAGAATCAACCGCACCAGATTGGACAGCACAAAATCGACGGCGCCGAGAAAAATGGCAATAATAATAACAAAAACCAGTACCACCGCGGTGGTCCCGACCGTTTCCTTGCGCGAAGGCCAGGTCACCTTGCTCAGCTCCACCTTGACCTCGCGCAGAAACTGGATCCAGTCGCCGAAATACCGGTTCAGGAACCTCACGACCGCGGTCTGCTCCATTCCTCCGGCACCCGAGCCCGAAGCGGACCCGGATTTCTGTTTCTTCTGCTTAACCTCGATCCGGGCCCCCTGGCCTGCAGTGGCATCAGAAAGGCTGGCGGAATTGCCGCCGGTGCCCCCGGCCTCCAGACCGTCGGTCCGCCGGGTTTTCTTCTTCTTTTCCCCCGGCTTTTTTTTCTGCATGCGCGCCATTTCGGCTCCTAAAATATCGAAAGCTCAAAGTCAGACTTCATTGCCTGGTATTTACTTGAAATCCCGACCTTTGAGCTTTCCGTTGATTTTTTGGCAGGCCAGGGAGGATTTGAACCCCCAACCACCGGATTTGGAGTCCGACGCTCTGCCGTTAGAGCTACTGGCCTGAATTGCTTCCGCATGGCCCCGATACACGTAAACTTACTTGGTTTCCCGGTGCACGGTATGTATGTGGCAGAACCGGCAGTATTTCTTAAATTCCAGCCTGTCGGGCTTGGTCCGCTTATTCTTGGTTGTTGAATAATTCCGCCGCTTGCACTCCGTGCACGCCAGTGTCACTTTGACTTTCACGTATCCGCTCCTGACTTGGTTCGGCTATTCGATTATTGCACTGACAACACCGGCGCCGACCGTGCGGCCGCCTTCGCGCACGGCAAACCGCAGGCCTTCTTCCATGGCGATTGAGCTGATGAGTTCTGCCGTAATCGTCACGTTATCGCCGGGCATCACCATCTCCACGCCCTCGGGAAGCGTGCACACGCCCGTGACGTCGGTGGTGCGGAAATAAAACTGCGGGCGATAACCGGAGAAAAACGGCGTATGCCGGCCGCCTTCATCCTTGCTCAGCACGTAGACCTCGGCCTTGAAACGGGTATGCGGCGTAATCGTTCCCGGCGCCGCAACCACCTGCCCGCGCTCGACATCGTCGCGCTTGGTGCCCCGTAAAAGCAGGCCCACGTTGTCCCCGGCGCGGCCCTCGTCAAGCAGCTTGCGGAACATCTCCACGCCCGTACACGTGGTGTTGATGGTCGGCCGCATCCCGACGATCTCGATCTTGTCGTTGACCTTGATCACCCCGCGCTCCACGCGGCCCGTGACAACCGTGCCGCGCCCGGAAATCGAAAACACGTCCTCCACAGGCATCAAAAAAGGCTTGTCCACGTCGCGCTCGGGCTCGGGGATATAAGCGTCAGTGGCCTCCAGCAGCTCCCAGACCGCCTTGACCTCGTCGCTGTCCGAATCGTCGCTTTCCAGGGCCTGAAGCGCACTGCCGCGAACAATCGGGGTGTTGTCCCCGTCAAAATCATAATTGCTCAAAAGCTCGCGAAGCTCGAGCTCCACCAGCTCGATTAATTCCTCATCATCAACCATGTCGCACTTGTTTAAAAACACAACGATCTGGGGAACGCCGACCTGGCGCGCCAGCAGTATATGCTCCCGGGTCTGCGGCATCGGACCGTCATCTGCGCCGACCACCAGGATCGCACCATCCATCTGCGCCGCACCCGTGATCATGTTCTTGATATAGTCGGCATGGCCCGGACAGTCCACGTGCGCATAATGCCGGTTCTCGGTCTGGTACTCCACGTGCGCCGTAGAAATCGTAATCCCGCGGGCCTTTTCCTCGGGCGCCTTGTCAATCTTGTCAAACGGAATAAACTCCGCCCAGCCCTTCAGTCCGCAGTGCTTGGTGATCGCCGCGGTCAGCGTCGTCTTGCCATGGTCGATATGACCGATCGTTCCCACGTTCACATGCGGCTTTGTACGCTCAAACTTCTGCTTTGCCATCTTACATCCTCCCCATGGTTTTATAGAATCCCATTGATCTCTTTATACCGAGGCTTTTATGATCGAGACGGATTGCGGTTTTTTATGCTGCACGATCCGACCCGGGCTGACGCAAAGAAACGAGAACCGGTCATAACCAGTGGAGCCCACGACCGGATTTGAACCGGTGGACCTCTTCCTTACCAAGGAAGCGCTCTACCGACTGAGCTACGTGGGCTTACAAACTGCTTTGCCGCCAACTGGTATTGGAGCGGGAGACGAGAATCGAACTCGCGACATTCAGCTTGGAAGGCTGAAGCTCTGCCAACTGAGCTACTCCCGCCGAGCCACACAACCTCTTGAATCTGCAGCCATCTAATCCCTGCCATTCCGTGGGGCGGACCCCTGCATCAACCGCCCTTTTTGCGAAATGGTGGTGGGGGGAGGATTCGAACCTCCGAAGGCTACGCCGGCAGATTTACAGTCTGCTCCCTTTGGCCGCTCGGGAACCCCACCGTTATTTTATTCATTTCTGGAGCCAGCGGAGGGACTCGAACCCCCGGCCAACTGATTACAAATCAGTAGCTCTGCCAACTGAGCTACGCTGGCCGATACGCGCAAAAAATCAGGCGTCTCCAATGTTACGCCAGCATCCCACAAACCGCCGCCGGGCATCCTGCCCCTTTACCAGATTTGAATTGCCAATGCAATTGATTTGCGGCAGATTTTCAACAAAAACTTCCCGGACAACCGCAAGCCGGCACCCGGCCGTGCTTTGTGTTTAACCTTGATTATTTATAATTTTTGTAAAGCTATGTCAAGTAACAAATATACACATCTATTGCAAGAAAAAAATCCCGGGCGACTGCGCCGGGTCAACAAGCCGCAGGGATTCATCTTGACAACAGGATAATACAGGTGGTATTATTATATTTTTGTGCTCAATTTAATTATTTAAAATTATATTAAATATTGTCCGATGCAACCCGTTTGTAAAAAATTATACATACAAGGCTGGGAAATCCAAACATGAGATCAATTCCCCCTCGCGTCAAAATAAACTTTTTCCCCAAATTATCCGTTGCGGTCTTATTTTTTTTCTGCATCCTTTTCATAGGCGGGTGTGCAAGTCTGAACGGGTGGCTGAATAACAACACCGCCAGCGGGCAGAACAAGACGGATTCAGATCAGAATGCCGCACCCGCGGAAGCGGCTGCGGCAAATGACAGCGAGATCCGCTTTCTTCCCCTCATGCCGCTGGACAGCGAAACCGGTAGCCAGGACAAAAGCGAGCCCGGGCCCGAAACCCGGACCGAAACCGAGTCCCAGGACGACCCGGAAACCGGGGCTGATATGGGCGCCCACGTACCCCCGCAAAACAAAAGTATCCAGTCCCGCTTTGACAAATCCCTGGAATTTTACCAGGCATCCCAGGACTACTGGCAGCAGGGCGAACTGGAAAACGCCCTGGATGCGCTGGACAATGCCTATGCCATGATTAATAATACCGAGACCGAAGATGCGCCGAAGTTCAGCCAGCAAAAAGACGACCTCCGGTACATGATCTCCAAGCGGATTCTTGAAATCTACACCTCCCGGTATACCACGGTCAAAGGCAACCACAACGCCATCCAGATCGTCATGAACCAGCATGTGGAAGATGAAATCAAGCGTTACACCAAGGGCCCGGCCCGCCGATTCTTTATCAACTCCTACCGGCGTTCGGGCAGATATCGCCCCTATATCGTAAAAAAACTCGAAAAAGCCGGCATTTCGGAGGAACTTTCCTGGCTGCCGCTGGTGGAAAGCGGGTTTAAGACCAAGGCGCTTTCCAGCGCCAGGGCCCTGGGCATGTGGCAGTTTATCGCCTCCACCGGATACAAGTTCGGGCTGAAACGGGACCGCTATATTGACGAACGGCTCGACCCGTATAAATCCACCCAGGCGGCCATAGACTATTTAAAGGAGCTGCATGAAATCTTCGGGGACTGGAAAACCGCCCTGGCCGCATACAATTGCGGCGCAGGCCGGGTGCTCCACGTGATCCGCAGCCAGAACATCAATTACCTGGACGATTTCTGGGATCTGTATCAGCAGCTGCCGCTAGAGACCGCGCGCTACGTGCCCAAGTTCCTCGCTACGCTGCATATCGTCAACAACATGGAAAAATACGGCATGGGCGACATTGAGGTGGATCCGCCCATTGAATCTGAAACCGTGGAAATCGAAAAGCAGGCCTCGCTCAAGGATATCGCCAAGGCAATAGACACCACTGAGGAAAAACTCATGGAACTTAATCCGGAACTGCGCTACAAGGTGCTGCCGGATGAGGTCTACAAACTCAACGTGCCGCCGGAAAAAAAGGAAACGCTTCTGGCCAAAATCGACCAGATCGAGGAATACTATCAAAGTCCGAACAACATAACCCATCACCGGGTCCGTCCCGGCGAGAGCCTGTCCACCATTGCCAGGCGCTACAATACCACGGTCAAGAAAATCTGCTGGTACAACAATATCTACCGGAAGGACTACATTGTCGCCGGCCAGCGCCTGAAAATCCCCCAGGCCGGGACCTATGCCTCGCGCGGCAAGTCCGGGGAACCCGACCGGATCATAAATTACCGGGTCAAACGCGCCGATTCGCTCTGGGTGCTGGCCAAGCGCTACAACACCACCACCAGGAAAATCCAGGAAATCAACAACCTGAACTCCGTGAACCTCCATATCGGCCAGAAACTCAAAATCCCGGCCGGCGAGCGCGCAGACCTTGAAATATACCGTGTCAAAAAGGGGGATTCCCCTTATACCATTGCCAAGCGGCATGACATGAACGTCAACCGTCTGCTGCGAATCAACCAGCTCAGCAAGAACGCCCGGATTTATCCGGGCCAGACCCTTTACGTGGAGTAACAGAAGAGCCCCGCATTCCGGGGCTCTTTTAATACCCCATTTATCCGGCAAGATACCGGAAAAATTTTCCCGGCCTGTATCACGTGAGCGGGCAACTGCTTTTGCCGGGTTGTCCGCCTAAACCCGGATCTCACCTGTTATGCCTTGATTTCCTCGTTGAAACACAGTCCTTTCTGACAAATACAGTCGCATTCCGCCCCGGTCGGGCGGGGTAAGGATTTTTTGAGAATTCCACCAGTCGGAACTATGTTTTAAAGTCAAGGAAACGGCTCAAAAAAATGCGCCCTCCCCGGGCGGCAGGCAGCCAATCACCCGAACCGTCAGCAAAGGAATACCGGCCATGGGCAAAAACCTTGCACAAAAATTGATTGCATCGCACCTGACCGAAGGAGAGCCGGCACCCGGTGCAGAGATCGGCCTGAAAATCGACCAGACCCTGACCCAGGATGCCACCGGCACCCTGGTCATGCTCGAATTCGAAGCCATGCAGGTGCCCCGGGTCAAAACCCGGGTTTCCGCGCAGTACGTGGACCACAACCTGCTGCAGACCGATTACAGAAACGCGGACGACCACCTGTTTCTGCATTCGGCCTGCCGGAAATTCGGCGTCTGGTACAGCCGCCCGGGAAACGGCGTGAGCCACCCGGTGCACATGGAGCGTTTCGGAGTACCCGGCCAGACCCTGCTGGGCTCCGACAGCCACACCCCTTCAGCCGGAGCCCTGGGCATGCTGGCCATGGGTGCCGGCGGGCTGGAAGTGGCCCTGGCCATGGCCGGGGAACCCGTTTACATCCGTAAGCCGAAAATCATAGGGGTGAATCTTGTCGGAAAACTCCCGGAATGGGTCAGTGCAAAAGACGTGATCCTGAAAATGCTGCGCAGGCACGGCGTCAACGGGGGCACGGGCCGGATCGTGGAATATTTCGGCCCGGGCCTGGCGCACCTGTCTGCCATGGACCGGCATGTAATCGCCAACATGGGCACCGAGATGGGGGCGACCGCCACGGTTTTCCCGTCCGACGCGGTTGCCGCGCGGTTTTTGAAAAGCCAGGGGCGGGAAGACGACTGGATCCCCATGCAGGCCGACGACGATGCCGCATACGATGAATATGACGAAATCGACCTGTCTGAACTCGAGCCCCTGATCGCCCTGCCGAGCAGCCCGGAAAACGTGGTGCCGGTGCGGGAAGTTGCCGGCCGTCCCGTTTACCAGGCCTACATCGGCTCCTCGGCCAACCCGGGATTGCGCGATTTTGGCGTGCCGGCGATAATGGTTGACAGCCGGATCGTGGACGACCGGGTATCCCTGGACATCAATCCCACCTCGCGCCAGATCCTGGAAAACCTGACCCGAATGGGGCTGCTGGAAAAACTGATTCATGCCGGCGCCCGCATCCACCAGGCCGGGTGCAACGGATGCATCGGCATGGGACAGGCCCCGGCCACCGGGAAAATCAGCCTGCGCACCGTGCCGCGCAACTTCCCGGGCCGCTCCGGAACCAAGGACGACCAGGTCTATCTCTGCAGCCCGGAGACAGCGGCGGCCTCGGCACTGAACGGCGTGATCACGGATCCGCGCACGCTGGATATGCCGTACCCGGAATATGCCGAACCCGAACACCTTCGCATCAATACGGAAATGCTGGTTGCCCCGCCGGAATCGGGTGAATCGGTCTTGCTGGAAAAGGGCCCCAATATCAAGCCCCTGCCGGAATTCGACCCGCTGCCCGAAACCCTGTCCGGGCCGGTCCTGCTCAAGCTCGGCGACAACATCTCCACGGATGAAATCATGCCGGCCGGCGCCCGGGTACTGCCATTTAGAAGCAACATTCCGGAGATCAGCAAATTCGTCTACACCCAAGTGGACCCGGAATTTCCCGAACGGGCCCTGGCCTTTCAGAAACAGGGATTTATCATCGTGGCCGGCAACAATTACGGACAGGGCTCTAGCAGGGAACACGCCGCAATCGCGCCGCGTCACCTGGGCCTCAGGCTCGTGATTGCCAAGAGCTTTGCCCGTATCCACTGGCAAAACCTGATCAATTTCGGTATGCTGCCGCTGACCTTTGTCAATGCCGCAGACGATGACGGCATCAGCCAGCAGGATGTGCTGGAAATCACCGATCTCAGAACGGCCGTGTCCGGGGCCGGCCGGATCACCGTGCACAATAAGACAAAACAGACCCGCTTTGACACAGAACACGCCCTCAGCCAGCGACAGATTGACATGGTGCTCCAGGGAAGCTATATCAATGTGGTACGTCAGCGACAGCCGCAGGCCGAATAACGGACAAAGGGCCCGGCCCTGAAAACGCCCGGAGCCGCAGCCATATGCGAGGTTTACACTTTCTTGTCATACTCGTCATTATAACGGCAATTGACCTGCTGGTGCCCTATTTTTTCATCGGCGGCATTGCCTCGCTGGGGGCCAGCTACCTGTTCTGGACCGTGCTGACGCTTGCCGTCATCGTGTTTGCAGTTATTTATACCAGCCAGTGGGGGAGGCGATCTTGAAGCCGCTGTATGTCTGGATCGCCATGATCGGCTGGACCGTCATCGCCCTGTGGATCGCAGCGGCCGCCCGCCGGAAGATGCGGCCCGGTGCCAGCGAATTTTTCATCGGCGGCCGCCGAATGGCCGGTTTTGTATCCGGCATGACCTATGCGGCAACCACCTACAGCGCATTCATGCTCGTGGGCCTGGTGGGCCTGACCTATCGCTCCGGGGTGGGCGCGCTGGGCTTTGAAATGACCTACCTGATCTTCACCGTGCTGCTGCTGTTGACTTTCGGTCCCCGGTTCTGGATTGTCGGAAACTGGTACGGCCATATCACCCCGCCGGAACTTCTGGCCCACAGGTATCATAGCCAGTGGGTGGCCGTAATCGCGGCAGCCATTTCCTTTTTCATGCTCATCCCGTATGCCGCGGTCCAATTAATGGGCATGGGATTTCTGGTTGACGGCATCACCGGCGGCCAGATCCCGTTTATGGTCGGCGTACTCATCATGGCCGGCCTGTCCGGGTTCAGCGCCCTGTATGCCGGGATGCGCTCGGTGGCCTGGACCGACGCCTTCCAGGCGGTCACCATGATGGCCACCTCGATCATTGCCCTGCTCTTTACAATCTATCACTTTTTCGGCTCACCTGCCATGCTTGCCGCCACTGCCGCGGAAAAGACCCCGGAGTTGCTCAAATTTACCTGGTCGCCCGGACTGTTTATCGGCCTGACCCTGCCCTGGGCCTTTTTTGCCCTGACCAACCCCCAGGTATCCCAGCGCATGTACATCCCGGACTCCATTGTGAGCCTGCGGCGCATGGTGATCTACTTTTCCGTGTTCGGATTTTTATACACGATCATCAGCACGCTGTTCGGCCTGGAGGCCGCCATCGTGATTCCCGGCCTGGAAAACCCGGACAAGGCCATGCCGCATTTGCTGGGCCGGGTGCCGGTTTCGCTGGGGGTCATCCTTTTCGTGGGCATATTCGCTGCAGCCACATCCACGCTGGGCTCGATCATTCTGACGCTGTCCTCCCTGTTTGCCCGGGACATTGCAAAACACTTCTACCCGGGAATCGAAGACAACACCGAACGCTGGCTGGGCCGGGTCGTGATCCTCTGCCTGTTGGCCGCATGCATCGTATTCGCCTGGTTCCAGCCGGGACTGATCACCGTGATTTCCAGCATGGCCTCAGGCGGCCTGCTAGTCATGGCCCCGGCCATTGTCGGGGCGTTTTTCTGGCGCCGGGCAACTGCGGCCGGCGCCCTGACTTCCATGGGCCTCGGCGGAATCCTCACCGCCGTGATGTATCTGGCAGACATTTATCCCCTGGGCTGGTGGCCCTCTGTTTGGGGCGGTGCATTCACCCTGGTCCTGTTTGCGGGAGTGAGTTTGATCACCACCCCGCCCGAAGACGCAGACCGGTTTATCGCGGCAGTGGAGCAGGAACTGGTGGATTGGCGGTTCCGGGTTTGGGGCGCAAAAAAACGCACCGGCACGCCGAAGCGCAATCATATATAAACAACCTTATTAATATTCCGGGAAATAAAACCATGCCAACCAATAAAAACAGTCTCTGCCCCCGCCCCCTTGACAACCTCTGAGGGAGACATCTTCTGAAACCAAGGAAAAAGGGACTGGCAAAAAACCGACCCCGCCTTGGAGACTGCAACAAAAGGGGGGGGTGCGCCATGTTTGATAATGCACTCAACGAACTGGACCGTGATGCCACGGGCCATTGCAAAGGCGAATGCAAAGACCGGGTCACAGAGGGCGAAACACAGCGCCAGCAAGCGATCAACCAGGAACCCGTTGACGTACCCGAGGATTATCCCCGGGCCGAATGGGCCGACGACCGCCGGCTGAATCCCGGCGCCTGGGTGGCCACGGATAAAGGATAAATCGAATAAAATCCAAATGACACGAAAAAAGGGGCGCGTGGATGCGCCCCTTTTTTCGTGTCCGCTTCAGGCAGTTTTTATCGGGGTTCGCGGCTGCCGGCCGAACCCTCGATGCTGCACTGGGTGAAATCGATTTCCACGTTGCAGCTCGTGCACTTGTGCGGCCGGTCGAACTCGTCAGAAAAGATCTCGTTTTCCGCCCCGCACTCCGGGCACTTGCACGTAAACGCGCTGAGGTTCTTAAACTGCTGAAAACCGGGGCAATGCTGGGGTGTGCTGGAAACCTGTGGAGCCATATGCATACCTCCTCGTATAATAATGTTTGTTAATTCATCCGTGCCTCGGGTCTTAATATAATCACGCCGGCCGGG
>JAGXKN010000067.1 GCA_018335195.1 Desulfobacterales bacterium | reverse complement strand
TTAAGGCGTTTCAGGGAGAGATGTATAAGCTGCCATGGGCCGGAGATTTTGCCGAGAAGCAGGTTTTCAGCGCAAAGGACTGAGGAGATCGGGCCTGGAAAGTGATGAACTTTTCACCGACCAGGCCTTTTCAGCTTTATACCAGCGGATATGTCCATAATTTAAAAGTGGAACATGCTTGCCAAGGCATGATCAAGTGCGGCGCTCCGCAGAAACTGCACCTTGAATCTGCCAATATGCTCCGGATCGAAATTCACATTACTGGATGCCCAATAGCCGCTATGTGCAATCTGACTGGTAGCCTGAGCAGCATGGGAAACCCGAGTAATCAGACTGAGGGATTTACAAAGTCAAAATGCAAACAAATAGGCGCAGCCGAATCTCCTGCCCGTGCCGGGAAAGCAGCGATCGGTTCTCTTTGTTGATCTTCGCGCTAAGGTTAAGAATACCCAAGCCGCTGTATTTCATTACCCAGGTAGTTCTCAAAAACCCCGATTTGGAGAGCTGAAAGCTGTCTTATATAACGGCTAACCGATAATGACTTCACAGTGGAGCTGCTGCGGATTTTATAGTCACCCCCGTTTCGCATTTTGAATTGACTGAAAGGCAGGAGGCGCTCATAGGGGAGCTCCAGATAATCAAAAAGGCCGGCCAGGGTTTCATCTGGTTGAAGCACCAGGTCTTCATAACGCAGCAAATGCCAGCGCTCAGGTGCGTCAAAAAAATGCCTGTAAATTTTTTTCCAGCGTTTGAGCAGGCCGGTGTCGATACCCGCTTCTTTGAGCCCCCTGGGCCAGAACAGGTAAGCATAACCGGATTCCATGCATGACAGATAGCTGTCGCGCGGATCGCGGGCAAGCCACAAATATTTATCAAAATGCCGGTAGATCCTTACCTGTTGTTTCAGGTAGATGATATCCATGGGCTTGATGCATAAATGCCTGTGCCCTGTATCCCCTCCGAGCATGAGCCTGGTCAGCACTGCAAATGAAGACAGGTCGCTGTATGCACACAACTTCGAATGCTGTCCAAGGATATGCTGTAGCAGTGTGCTGCCGCTTCTCATCGCGTAACCGATAAGGATTTTCATAATACCTGCTCTAGTCCTTCCGGGGTCAGCAGGCCGCTGACACCAGGTCTTCAACGTAGGTTTTGGGGTCAACGAACCCGGAAGGGTTTTTAAAAAGATCCCAGCTTTTCAAGAAGTTTTCCTCAAATGACCTGCCTTCCATGTACTTTCGCGCAGCCTTTTTCATCCTGGTGGCCTCGGCGGTGTTCTGATATAATCTGTCGATGACTTCGGCAATGGCATCCGCGTCAAAAGATCGCACCACAAATCCGGTCTCCCCCGGAATCAGATTTTCCTGAGGACCTCCCTGATCGGATACAACAACCGGCAGGCCCGATGCCTGGGCCTCCAGGACCACGTTGCCGAAGGTGTCCGTGGTGGAAGGAAATACAAATATATCGCTTGATGCATATGCACAGGCCAGCTGCTCTCCGGTAAGCTCCCCGGTAAAAAGGACCCGCGATCCGTTTAGCAAAGATGTCATGTCCTTCCTGTAAGGCCCGTCTCCCACTATGATCAGGTCAATGTTTTTCCCCCGGGCCTCCAGTGTCTGAAAGGCCCTAACCAGTATTCCCAGGTTCTTTTCCCTGGAAACCCGGCCGACATAGAGCATTTTCATGGAGCTTCTTTGCAGTCCATAGGCGGATTCCCAGAAACCATTGCGTTTGTCGGGATGAAAACGTTCAATATCTATACCTCTTGGATAAACCTTGATTCTGTCCTCGCTGAGCCCTTTGGCTGCAAGCTCGCTTCCGGTGGCCCGGGAGGGAACATAAACAAGATCCATCTGATTATAAAACCAGATCATCGCCTTCCACATCAGGTCCTCGATATTGTTGTCCCCGGTCAGTTCGGCCGCATACTGGGGAAATGCCGTATGATAGGTTCCGTATATCGGCAGGTTCAGGGTGTGGGCAATGGCCAATGCACAAATACCAACAGGACCTGGGGTGGCTGTGTGAATCTGGGTTATTCCGTTTTCAAAGCAGAAATCGAGCATTTTCAAAAACGGCGGATAATACAGCTTGAGTTCCGGATATTCCGGCAGTTCATAATAACCAATAGGCTTGAAATTAACCGCGCCTTCGGGGTCCTCATTCGGATGACACGTGATTACGGACAGGTCCTTGTGGTTTTTACGGGCTGCCTCCAGCTGCGTCCTTATTGTCAGCGCAACCCCGTTGGTTTCATGATACGTATCTGTAAACAGGGCAACTTTTGATTCTCCGGGTTCAACCAAGGGTTTTTTGCCGATGCAGTCATTATGGCAGGCTTCAGCAAACCGCCGGTCTCTGGTAAACAAGCGGTAGGACATAAAGTAGGGGGCGACCAGTGTGTAGACTGACCCGGCAGAGCCCATGGTCTGGAATATGTTAAACAGCCTGGCCCGGGAAAGGCTCGAAAGCGTTGTGTCCGCCAGAGTGCGCATGATTTCTTCCGAGACTTCACTGACGAAATGAAACCAGATATCTTCTTTTTCTGAACCCTTTGCCTCTCCGGTTTCAAGCAACTTACGGAATTGCGCATTTTTTGCGAGAAAAGCATTGCCTTTTTCCTGAATCAACCCCGTGATATCTGTTGTATTATCGAATAAAAACGATACTGAAGGGCGCTTTGAAATCAGATAATCCTGGAGCCGGGTGATCAGGCTCCTTCCCCTGGAGTCAGGATCTGCCGTGGTCAATGCGCGGTCGATGAACTGAAACAGGCTGTCTTTGTCAACCAATCCTTCGAGCTTGAAGGTTGACTTGTAATACTGGTAGGCAATGCCGTAGAGATTGTGCGCCATGGTTTTCGGGGTGGCGGGCTCGCCGCTGGCAGTACTTCTTCCCTGCTTTAATCCCTCAAAAAATTCCTCTTTTGTTGCTGCCCCGGAAACGACTGTATACATCCGGGCAATGTTTAATGAAGAGTGATCGTCTGAGCCGCCGGTAATGTTTTTTACCCAGAACTGATCGCCCATGGGTTTCATATTGTGCTTGTCTGCAAGTGTTTCGATCTGCCCCGGGCAGAGCTGCTTTAGAACCGATTCGAGCACATGGTTCTGGTAGTTGTCCCTGGAGCCGTTTAGCTCGAAATTTTTAAACAGCAGCAGCATTTTTTCAAAATGAGCAAGTGTGAGCTTGTGGTTTATGTCAAACAAAGGATGGGCAAGAACGTGATGAATCTCGCGTCTGTTCAGGTACTGGCATAGGTCGTAGACATTTCCCCGCAGCCGGGATATATCCTCGTGCTGAGCCTCGGTAATATCGAGGGCCAGCACATGTAGCTTGCACTTGTCTTCCGGAAAATACGTTGTGATCTCTTCGCTGACAAAGGTGTCGGGCAGGTGAGCAATCTCTATGCTTCCGTTTATAGTATTATGGTCTGTGATGGTAACCAGGTCCATGCCCCTCTGCTTTGCCACCTGGTATAATTTCGCCGGATGGGTAAAGCTTTCCGGGCAGCTCAGCTTCTGAAGTATCCAGTGCGAGGGGCGGTCTGACATTTTTGAATGAACGTGTAAATCCACTTTGAGATCTTGTGTTTTCATTTTCTGTCTCTCTTTTAGTCTTTCTTCTTGGGATTAAGTCGCCGGATGCTCAGTTTATTCGACTTATTTATTGTTTACGGGGTAAACATAATAGCCTTTTATGGCAGGAAAGTGACAGCCGGATGGAATTTCAAAACAGATTGTGTGACGGAAAAATGAAATCAAGCATTTTGTGCCGCACAAATGTCACAATTTTGACCTGTGTTTGTAATAATGAAGCGTTATCGTTTGATATCTGAAGCTCCGGACGGGCCAGTATACGATACAATCATTGCCGGGAATTGCGGTATGTTTTTGTTTATATTGATGATGAGTCTGATCGTTGTTTTTCTTTACGGACTGCGGGTTCGTCTGCTCATGACCCGGCGGTCTCACCCGAATGCCGATATGCTGATTTCGGAACTGGAAAAATTGTGTAAATAACAAAAGACAAGAGGAGTTTATATGAGCAAAAAGCGTGTGCTTTTCATATGCGTGCATAACAGTGCCCGCAGTCAGATGGCTGAAGCGTTTTTAAAACAGGAGGCCGGAGAATCTGTTGAAGTAGAGAGTGCAGGGCTTGAACCGACAAAACTCAATCCCCTCGCTGTGGCAGCAATGGACGAAGTCGGCCTGGATATCAGCAAGAACAGACCCCAAAGCGTGTTTGAACTGTTTAAAGAGGGCAGGCTTTATACTGAAGTTATTACTGTCTGCGATGAAGGCGCGGAAAAATGCCCTGTTTTCCCGGGTTTGAGCCAGGGATTGCACTGGCCGTTTGATGATCCTGCTGGTTTTGAGGGCACGTGGGAAGAAAAACTTGAACAAACCCGCAGAGTCAGAGATGAGATAAGGGAAAAAATTCATGAGTGGCTCGTCGAGCAAAAGCAATGCTAAAATGCTTAGTTACGGTCAAATCTGACATTTACCGCTCGTTTTCACGACTATCCTTTTTGAAAAGCACTTCTTGCCAGCGCCTTCTCAAGTGCGGCCTCCTGCCTAATCTGCGCCTTGAATCTGGCATTCCGCGGGGGTTCAGAATTCGGACTATTGCCTGAGCATAGCCGTGTTCTGCAGTAACAAATTAAAAACCAAGAACAAACAAGATCCCTCTGGATTTCCTATGTCACCTCCGCCCGGCTCATAAACCACTTTTTGACTGACTATATAAACCAGATATATTATATGTTACTGACAAATTACTAAAAATTCTGGACGCTATCTGTAACGGAGCGCTTATATCAATCGAATTAACCCGTTTTTTAATTGACGCTTTGAGAGGGGTGCGTTTTATGTTGCCGCCCCACACGCGCCCCTCAAGCAGGTGTTCTGTGAGGACTAAGGAGTTGTAGAAAATGATTGCTGGAAATGAATTTGTGGAAATAGCCGCTATTTTGGGCATTGCAACGCTTACCGGAATCATAGGGCAAAAACTGCGGCAGCCATTGATCATCATGTTTCTGGCAACTGGCATTCTGGCTGGTCCCTCGGTTTTGGGCATTATACATAGTTATGAGCAAATTGAGCTTCTGGCCCATATCGGCATAGCCCTTCTGCTGTTTATTGTCGGGCTGAAACTCGATCTGAATCTGATCCGTACCACAGGTCCCGTCGCCCTGGCGACCGGCCTCGGACAGATCGTGTTTACGTCGCTTATTGGGTTTGTCATTGCCATTACCATGGGCATGTCCTATCTCAGTGCGGCTTATGTTTCGGTTGCGCTTACTTTTTCAAGCACAATCATTATCGTAAAGCTCCTATCGGACAAAAAAGAAATCGACTCTCTCCATGGCCAGATTGCTATTGGCTTTCTAATTGTTCAGGATATCGCCGCCATTTTGGCTCTGGTCGTCCTGACGACATTGGGGGCATCTGTTGGCGGGGAGAGCCCGGGTTATATCTCGTTTCTGACGATTGGCGCAAAAGGTCTGGGACTGCTGGGTGCGGTTGCCCTGCTGATGAAATATGTCACTCCTTACCTGACCCAGCGTCTCGCGCATTCGCTGGAACTGTTGACTCTATTCGCAATCGCGTGGGCGGTCCTTCTCGGGGCGGGAAGTGATCTGTTGGGATTCAGTAAGGAGGTTGGCGCATTTCTGGCCGGTGTCTCACTGGCGTCCACTACCTTCAGGGACGCGATTGGCGCGCGGCTCACAGGCCTCCGGGATTTTCTCCTTTTGTTTTTCTTCATCGATCTTGGCGCTCGATTGGATTTGTCCATGGTGGGCACGCAATTGGGTGCATCGCTTGTTTTTTCCATCTTTGTGCTCGTCGGCAATCCGCTCATTGTTCTGGCCATTATGGGAATCATGGGATATCGTCGCCGCACCGGTTTTCTTGCCGGTCTCACGGTGGCCCAAATCAGCGAGTTTTCCCTTATTGTAGCGGCCCTGGGACTGAGTATCGGCCACATTACCGAAGAAACCATGGGGCTGATCACCCTCGTGGGGGTCGTGACCATATTCCTGTCCACCTATATGATCCTCTATTCATACCCGCTTTATCGTATTCTATCCTCTCCATTGAAGATTTTCGAAAGGCGCAATCCTTACCGGGAGGCGGCCATAGACAACTTTGCGGAAACAAGACCAGTCGATGTCATTTTAGTGGGATTGGGTAACTATGGCAGCGGGCTGATGGAACACCTTCTGCGGCGGAAAAATGCCATAGTGGGAATCGACTTCGACCCCGGCACTTTAGACAACTGGCGCAAGAGAGGGGTGCCTGTTCTTTACGGGGATATGGCGGATCCGGAGATGCATGAGCAATTGCCGCTGAAACAGGCGCGATGGGTTATCAGCACCGTTCGTTCCGAAGAGATGAATTTGGCTCTTATCCAGAATCTCAAGCAAGAAGGTTATACGGGGAAGGTGGCCTTGACGGCGACAAACAGTCAGGAGGCGGCCGTATTCGAAAAAGCCGGCGCCAATTTGGTATTTCGGCCTTTTCAGGATGCAACAGAACAAGCGGCCGATGCTTTGACTTATGCCATGGATTTCCTTCCGGAAAGCGTTGATTGGCCGGTCTCATTTCTCGAGTTGCGTATTAGTTCAGATGCTTCGGCCGCCGGGCGAACCTTGCGAGAACTCCAGTTATCGGCTTCGGGAATATCTATTCTGGCGGTCAGTCGAGGGGGGCACATCTTTTACGAGCCGAAGCCGGATTTCAGGATTTTCCCGGCCGACCGTCTGCTCCTCATGGGAGATCCGGATGGCTTGAAGGAAGCTGAAACCATACTGAATCAGATAGAGGCTCACAGAGACGCAGAAGACACAGGCCGATTTGAAATCGCCGAAATCACGGTGTCGGAGAATTCGGACCTTTCAGGCAAGTCTTTGGCGGAGATTCATTTCCGGCAAAAGTTCGGCGCGAACCTGGTCGGCATTCGCAGAGGACAGGATCAGATTACGACAATCAATCCTGCGGAGCGCTTGCAGAGGGGGGATTGTCTGATAGTTATCGGCAAGTCGAGCGCTATCAAAGAGTTGAAGAGCCTGGCCCCTGTTTAGCGGTGAATCTTTTGTGAATGGTGTGCTTCCAAAACATACAGGTATGAGGTTGTCCATGAAACGTTTTAAAAACATAATCTATGTGAACGAACCGACCGTGGACCAGACATCGGCTGTTGGGCGTGCGGTTTCGCTGGCGGAAAACAATCAAGCGGACCTGTCCATTGTCGATGTAATTCCGACCCAGGTCGTCATGGCAGGAGTTGGTCTGCCGCCGGTAGGCCCGATATCCAAAGATGTACGAACTGCCATAGAATCTGATCATCGCAAGGCGATGGAATCTATGGTTCAAGTCTATAAAGAACGCCTACAAATTCGGCTGAAAGTGTTGGTTGGAAAAACGTACCTTGAGGCGATTCGAGCCGTGTTGAAAAATGAATATGATCTGCTCATCAAACCTGCGGAGAATCCGATCTGGACGAATAGGCTCTTCGGCAGTGACGACCTGCATCTTCTCCGTAAGTGTCCCTGCCCCGTCTGGCTGATGAAACCGTCAGAAAAACCGAGTTACAGCAGCATTCTGGCGGCTGTTGATTTCGATCCTTTAAATCCGCTTCAGTCGGAACATAATCTTAACCGCGAGATTTTGGAATTGGCCGCCTCACTTGCGCATTCCGATTTTGCATCCCTGCACATCGCCCATGCCTGGGAAGCTCCTGCTGAGAAAATATTAATGTCCCGGGGGGAAATATCGCTGGACGGCCTGGCCAGTTACGTTAGAAGAGAGCATGAACACCACAGGAGGGAACTTTACCGGCTGGGCGAGAAATTGCGTAGCTGGATCGGCAAGGAGGCTTATGATTACCTCTCGCCGGGCTTTCATTTGCCCAAGGGGCAGGCAAAAAAAGCAGTCCCACTATTGGCGGCGAGGCTACAGGCGGATATCATCGTTATGGGAACGGTCGCTCGAACCGGCATTTCGGGACTAATCATCGGCAACACCGCAGAGACCATTCTCGATCAGCTTACGTGTTCAGTGCTTGCCATTAAGCCTCCGGGATTTAAAACCCCGGTGAAATTGAATGAATGACTTTTTATGTGTTCTCCCTGCTGTGGCGTTGCCTTAAAGAAAAATGTACCATAGTCTCATTTGTGCGGACGTAAAAAGACGTACTAACCAGTTTAGTCGGGGTGTAATTACCCATAGCCCAACAATTTATATCCCCAAAAAAAGGACAGTAAAAAGCTGTACGTAAAGACTCATTCAAAACCGAACACACAATGTGTTGAGTTTGCGCAGAGGATTGAAATGCCGAATTTTAGTGCATTGATCAGAGCATCATGCTTGCCAGCATCGATAATATTCCAGGGCCTTCCTGAATTTCCACCTTGAATTCGCCATTCCTCAATACTGCCCAACCCGGAATACTGGCGGGCAATAGCCGCATTCTGCATATTCTGCAGCAGCACATTAAAATTCCGCCAAGAGCAAACAGAATCTTCCGGATCTCCTGTAACACTTCCGTCCGCCTCATAAACCACATCATAGGTGGTTATATTAAACTGGA
>JAGXKN010000066.1 GCA_018335195.1 Desulfobacterales bacterium | reverse complement strand
CCTTGAATCCGCCATTCTTCAGATCCACCAAATCAGAAATACTGCCGGGGCATAGCCGCAAGGTGTAATTATGAAGCCCAACCTTTTTGTTCGAGAATTTCAGGAAATTATTTGACTTTGAGTTCCGGCCAGTGCACTGTAAAAATATGATAAAGCCAAACCAATCGTGAGATTGGGACGGAAAGTCACGGGTCTTTTCGGTAACGGTTTTCATCGTTGATTCGGTTTTGAGATAGCCGGACTGCCATTTATTAGTGGCGGTTCGGCTTTTTTTGTGGGGACTGGGTAATCGGGCTTGTAACCCCTTTATTGAAAGCGATGAGGGTGGAAATTGGCTTTCATCAAAATAAAACCTTAAAATATGGGAGGAAGGGCCCTGATATTTCTAAATCATTACCGCTTTAAGGAGGGAAAAAGTTAGGATGCAGTCCAGCGAAGGCTGGAAAAAGGCATTGGTACGCCGGAAGGGACAAGCGTTCTTGGAGAATGGACTCGCGCTGACGGCACTGGCGGATACTTAATTTTTGGAACCGACAAACCTGAGTATGCATGGACTCTGTAATGGAACGATCTCCTGGATATGGATGTGATAACACTTTATGATGATCTGCCTCTTTGATTTTATACCAGTTGACATGTTAGTGCCCTGAGATTGCCGGCCAAAATAAATTCTTCGAGGTCATTGAGCCATTGTGTTTCTATATTGCAATACCTTGAATTTCTACAATTATGCTGTCATCCACTTCCCGCTGTATGTTTCGCATAGTGCCACATGCGGGCGAATACTTCGATAGCCGTTTCGGGGTAATCGAAGACGGGAATTTCCTGTTCCATGAGCAAAGCGCGGTGGAGCGATTCCTGCCCGGGATCGCCCAATAGTGAAACAAAAACGGGCTTTTTCTTCCTCTTTCTGATCATTTTCGCCACCGGTCGAAGCTGGTCCGTGTCGTAGGCGGCAAAAGAGATAAAGAAAATGCCGTCCACACCCTCATCGTCAAGAAGGGCCTCCAGAATGGAAAGCGACGTTTTTTCAAAGCCGTGAACGTTCATGTCCGGGTAAGTGTCCACGGGATTCTTCCGCTTGGATACGGAGGATATAACCGTTGCCAGCCGATCCATGGTATCAGGTGTAAAACAGGCCAGTTCCAGGCCTACTTCGGAAGCGCGATCAATTGATAAGATGCCCTGGGCCCCGCTGAAAGAGACGATGGCAATCCGGTTGCCCCGCGGAAGGGGCGCCCACTGAAAGCCCATGATCATGAAAAGCATTTCGTCAATTTTTTTCGCCCGCAGAACCCCCGCCTGTCGCAGGACTCCATCAAGAACCGCATCGTTTAAGGCCATGCTCGCCGTGTGTGATATCGTGGCCTGGCCGCCTGCTTCGCTTCGTCCGCCCTTGAGAAGGATCACGGGCTTTTGCTGGACCGCCTTGCGGGCGGCTTCGAAAAACCGCCTTCCGTCACGAATATCCTCCAGGTACATGCCAATAATTCGGGTCTGCTCGTCCCCGGCAAAGTATTCCAAAGCATCGCTTTCGTCAACATCCACCTTGTTCCCCAGCCCCAGTCCTTTTGAAATGCGATAAACAGGGTAAGCGCCCATGTGCATGAGCAGGGCTCCGACGAAGATACCTGATTGAGCGGCGAATCCTACGGATCCGGGTGTCACCATATTCCGGTTGGCGAAATAGGACGTGGTTAGCCCCGTTTCGGTATTCACCAGGCCCAGGGTGTTGGGTCCAAATCCACGCATATCTGCGTCCCGCAGAATGGTTCGGATTTCTTCCTGAATGGCGCGGCCGGCATCACCGGATTCGGAAAACCCCTCCGAGGATATCACCACGCCCTTGACGCCTTTCCGGGCGCAGGCCCTGAGCGCTTCCGGTACAGCTGCCGGTGGAATGATCATCGAGGCCAGGTCCACGTCAAAGGGTACGTCTTCGATGGTTTGATAAAACGGAACGCCCCGGAATTCTCCGCCCCGGGGATTAATGCCCGCAATGCGTCCTTTGAAATGATTTTCCTGAAGGGTGGCGATAAGCAATGCGCCGGGCTTTAAAGAATCCCGGGACGCGCCGAAGATGGCGATGTTTTCTGATTCCAGGACTTCTTTTACGGGTCTCATCAAAAAGGTCTCCTTGCCGCAAGTTAAGAGTGTCCAGCATAAATGATGGCCAATTCTTTCGGGTTTCCTGAAATCCTTGCTTCAAATAGCGCTGCGCCACCAGGAACAATTCCGAAAGTTGTGGTTCTGATCCGCTTGCGTGAACACCGAATTACGGATTCAGCAGAGATCTGTTTGCAAGCGCTATCAAGATCTCGACATAAGGCATGATTTTTATTTCAGGCTCCGCTCCTGGATAATTCTTTCAAACCGCGGCCGGTAAATCAGCTCGAATTGCTCTTCTTTTCCCGGGAACAGGTCCAGCACCTGTTCGCGGGTTTTTTCAATCCGTGTTTCGGCTTGTTCAAGTGAAAGATCCTGCTCGGACAGCGCCTGGGCACATTCATCCACCAAGCGCCTGAGGGACTTCATCCCTTCCTCTTCCATGTACATATTGTGGTTTTCTGTGGGGTTTTGCGAGGTTGTCATTAGATATATCCTGATTTTTACCTATTTTTATCCCGATCCTTTTGCTTTTATAGCCACCGAACTGTCGAATAGCAACACGGCAGAAGATAGGGAAGTGTTATTAAATGTATCCCGGCAGAAAATGCCTGTCAAATCGTCAGCCACCTGCCCACCTGCTTTCAGACTGCAAAAAGATTTGCCATCAAAACCATTCAAAACTACGGTGTAGGTACATTTTTAAAAATCTTGCCGGTACAGAGGCGAAAATTGCACAGATGCTGCAGAAAAATCCGGTAAGGCAAAAATTTACGCACGGGGTTTGAATAAACGATACTTTAAGCCGAGCGAAAACATTCTCAAGGAATTATGGGGGATTTTTTATGCCTGAAGGCAGCATTAAAAAAACGGTTTCAGATCGGGGTTTTGGTTTTCTTATTCCGGAAGGGGGAGGGGAAGACGTGTTCTTTCACGTATCCGCTCTTAAAGAGGTAAAAATTGAAGCTCTCCGGGAAGGAGACCATGTAGAGTATGAGGCGGAAACAGGGGACAAAGGCCCCAAAGCCACTGAGGTTAGGAAGAAGGAATAAATCCGGGAATGAAGATTGGAAATAAGGCCCGTCAGTCTTTAAAATCCAGTAAGGAGAAACCATGGATTTTGATAAAGAGCAAGTTGCGGCAATTTATGTTAATGACAGCGTTATCTGTACCAACTGCATGAAGGATGAAGATTGGAACTCACTGACCCAGGACCGTGTCATTACACACGAAGAAAAAAATGGAAAAGACAAGATCTTTTTCTGCGACAGATGCGGTGAGCCAATTTGACGCCGAGTTTTGGATGCGAGAGGAAAAACCGGAAAACAGCTCTTTGACGATATGAAGATCTCGCCGGCAGGTTTCACCGCATCCAGGTTGTATGCCCACCAAAACAATACTTGCCACGGAATCCAATATTCCCGGTCTTTCTGAAACCTGCACCTTGATTCTGGCATTCCGCAGGGATCAAAGTCCGCAATCCTGCCGTTCCATATCCGCCATGCCTCGGCACAGTGTTATCCGGAATGCTGTCTGAATAGCCGATATGTGCAATCTGACGGGTGCTTTGGGTATCATGAAAGCCCGAGTCGTCAGATATAAACGCAACTGCCAAGATACCATCAGTTTAGAAGTTCCAAGACATGAAGTTTTGATTTCCTGTTGATTAAATCCTTGTTGCCGGGGATAACTTATGCCATCCTAAAATATCCCCGGCTCAAATAATTTGGAAATTTATCCAATAGTTCAAAATAATCAGGAATAAAAGTCCATTTAAAAAGAAAACCAACATTGGGGAAAAAGTACCAGCTATTAGAGTGTCGCAGCTTAGGACTCTTTTGAAAACGTTTTTGCCAATGCGTGTATTCGATGCCGAAAGACTTCTTTTGCTTTGGATACAAACCAAAAACACTACTTGGCCCATAGGCGGCAAAACCTTTTGATGCTGAAGTTAAAACATAAATTGCATTGCAGGGTTAGGGGGGATTAATTTGTCCACTCGCAGCCTGACTTTGGATCTGCATCCCATCTACAACAAGGGACAGGAAATCGATGCCGCCTTGAACGAGGCCTTCATGCAGGCTAGAGAAAAAAAAGCCAAGGAGTTAGAGATTATTTGCGGAAAAGGCACTGGACAGTTGAAAAAGCGGGTGTTGCGTTTTCTGGATAAAAAGGAGATCAGATCAATGTATCACCGAATAGATAAGGATAAAGATAATTCAGGACGGATTTTTGTTTATTTTCGGTGGAAAAGGGGGATATAAAAAGGAGCTAAGGCCTTTATTTGGCTTCGTTGCGATCAAATCTGACAGTTACCGCTTGTTTTAAATGGTGGTCCCAGCTATCCTATCTGAAAGCACTTCTTGCCACTGTACGTAACGTTTTGATGATTTTTTAAAAATACGGTAAAAAAGTCATCATCTACCTGTTTTTTCAAAAAAAAAGAATAAACGGAGGTAGTGATGACCATTTCAAAACAATCATTTCAGCCCGAAACATCCCCAAAACAGTTCCAAATCACCAAAAATGCCGACCAAAGCAGCCGTTCCGCGCGAGAAGCCACCCCAAACACGTGCATTCATGATACTGCACGGCCAGTAAGCGACCCCTCGGATAGTCCCGTCTACATCCAGAGATGCGTGGAACGAATTTCTCAAGAGGGTTTAATTGATGCGGCTTTGGTTGAACAATACTTGCGTGACCAGCATCGTCGGTACTGTCGGCCCAATACAGTCGAACGCACCGGCCTCGATATCCTTCTTTTTTTGAAATATTTGAAACAAATCGGACGGCCCAGCCTCGCCTCGATCACCAGAGCCGATGTGAGTGGCTTTGTGGAGCATGAACAGGATCGCGGGCTCCAGGCCGCAACCGTGTCCACACGGCTAAGGACTCTATCCGCCTTCCTGGGATACCTTGCTGAAAGAGGCATTGTCAGCCCGGATGTACTGAGAAAGAAAATGCGGATCAAAGTTCCTGACCCCCTGCCGCGGGCCATTGATGCCGAGGATATCCAGGCCTTGTTGGCAGTGATTGAAGATCCGAGGGATCGGGCGATGATACTAACCCTGCTGCGCACCGGTATGCGCATCGGCGAGCTGCTCAACACCAGGGTCGAAGATGTACACCTGGAAGAAAAGCGAATTGAGATCTATGAAGCCCGTAAAACTGGTGTCGGCCGGGTGGTGTATTTGAGCAATGACGCAAAATCGGCGTTAAGCACCTGGTTTGCCGAGCGTGACCCGCAGGTCCCCTATTTATTTTACAGCCCGGGAAGGCAAAACATGGGATACACCGGCGCAAGAAACATATTTTGCAGATATCTTGTCAAGTCCGGGCTCGCCCACAAAGGATATGGTTTGCATTGCCTGCGTCATACATTTGCCAGTGAACTTTTGAACGCCGGCATGCGCCTGGAATGCCTTCAGCAGCTGTTGGGGCATAGCTGCATCGAAATGACCCGCCGTTATGCTCGATTGACCGACATTACCCGGGAGGAAGAATATTTTAAAGCCATGGAAAAGATAGAAAGGGGCGAGATACATGGATCTTACCGGTTCGATGCTTAATTACCGAAGGTTCATCAAACGTCGGAACTACTCCAAATGCACGGTCAAAAATTATATGAGCACCTTGCGGCAGTTTATCCTGTGGATCCACGTCCCTGTGGAAGAGGTTACCAATAAGGACCTGCTCGGCTATATTGACCATCTGCTGGATCGGCGCCTGAATCCCAAGACAATTAACTGCCATTTGGACAGCATCCGTGGGTTCTATAATTATTTAATAGAAGAAGAGCAGGTTCAAATGGCCAATCCGGTCAAACCGGGATATGCCCTGCGGGTGTCGAAGCCATTGCCACGCTATATCAGAGATGCTGAGCTTATCAGACTTTTTGCCGTAATAAAGAGTACGCGGGATACAGCGATATTTATGGTGATGCTTCGTTGCGGACTGCGTGTCGAGGAGGTCGCCGGCCTGACTTTGTCAGCCATTGACCTGGCCAGAAGTCAGCTTCTTGTCCACCTTGGCAAGGGCAGCAAAGGCCGAGTTGTCTATTTAAGTCAGGATGCCAGGAGCGCTTTAATGGAATATCTGCGTGTTAGACCTCCTGCGCGGACAAAGCGGGTTTTTTTGGTTGAGGAAAAAACCCATCGCGGCAAGCCCATATCGGTCCGAGGCATCCAGAAACGAATGGAGCATTACGCACAAAAAGCCGGTTTAAATGCTTCCTGCCATCAGTTGCGCCACACCATGGCCACCCAGTTGCTCAATGCGGATGCAGACTTGGTGACAATCCAGGATTTACTGGGCCATACACGGATCAAGACCACACAAAGGTATTGCAAGGTATCGAATTTAAAAGTGCAGCGTGATTATCATCAGGCCATTGAAAAAGTGATGCAAAGACACGGTAAAGGAGGGCAAACCGGCGCACCGTCCGGCTTGGGGCGGCCGGACGGTGCGCCTCCGTGAGACGAAGGCTGTGCCTGTTTTGGGCACCACAAAAAACCATTATAAAGACAAAAATAAAAAGCTTGACTTGAACTCGAAAAGGTGAAAACGTAAAACCAATATAACCCGCCAAAATAAATAGAAAAAGCAGGCAGTGTTACGTACAGCTTGCTAAACTTTCTCAAGTGCGGCCTCGTGTCTAATCTACACTTTGAATCCGCCATTCCTCAATACTGCCAAATCCGGAATACTGGCTGGGCATGGCCGCTATGGTGTACTGGTGCTACCAGAGACTCACTGTTTTAATTTTGAATAAGCCGCATCAATTTTCCCATCATTTCATTACCCATCTTATGCCTTCATACAATATCAAGTGCCGATAATCATTTTACATAATTCGAATCTTGTTGTAAATTGGGATATCAAAAACAAGTTCCTATTCCTGAAACATGTCCCGAATAGGAAAGGCCGATCAACCACGCTAACCTGGATGCAGGGAATATAGAACAAGGCAGATTTTTGCCTGTATCTGTCAGTGCGAAAGTGAACAGATTTGAAGCGTCCGGTGCGGTGATACCGCACGTCGGGATCTGTTAGGGGGCGCTCAGGTAACTGGCCGTCCTGCATTGATTCTTTAAAATTTTAGCAAAGGAGGTTCCAGCATGTTCAAAAAAAATATTTTATTTTTTGCCGCACTGATTTTTGTTTTTAGCGGTGCTGTTTCATTCCCTGCGCTGGCTGCTGAAAAGGATAAGGAAGGAAGCAAAGATCATCCCATGATCTCCCGGTACGAAGGTTCTTACATTAGTGGTTATGAACACTTTAATTATGACCGTTTGACCTTTTATACAGGAAAAGAAAATGGCGAGCTACAGGAGATAACTCCGGAAGGGGAAGTCACACAGATTTTGTATTTCTTACCCACAGAATTATCAGTATTGCAGGTACAGCGAAACTATCAGATGGCGCTAAAGGATGCCGGTTTCGAAATTGTTTATGAATGTTTCAGCGATACAGATGAATGTCCATACTCAGTTTTCGAGGGTATGCTTGGAGATCATTACAGTGGAGATCATAGCAAAAATGTTTTTGTTGGAAAAGATCAAAGCTATTTTTTAGCCAAGCTTCCGCAAGATGATGGGAATATGTATGTTTCTGCACATACTTTGCTTAGTGAATGGGCTGATAAGGACAATCAACCTGTAACTCTTCTTCAGATTCTTGAAGAAAAACCCATGGAGACCGGAAAAGTTAAGGTTGATATCGATGCTCAAGCCATGGCAGACGACATTGATGAAAAGGGCAGTGTCCGCGTTTACGGCATCCACTTTGACACGGACAAGGCCACGATCAAGGAAAAATCCGAATCCACACTGGCTGAAATAGCCGCTCTTCTGGAGCAGGAGTCGGATCTCAGGCTTTTGGTTGTCGGCCATACTGATGCTGTGGGAGAAAAGGAATATAATATGGACCTCTCTGAAAAGCGCGCAGAGGCGGTAGAGGAGTTTCTGGTCTCAGAGCACGGAATTTCCGAAAACAGGCTCATCCCCCATGGCGTAGGTCCTCTCGCCCCCGTTTCCAGCAATGAGGATGAAGATGGCCGAGCACAGAATCGGCGGGTTGAACTGGTTAAAATTATAGATCAATAAAAACGGCTATTTCATCAATATGATCGATTGCCTGGCCGGAGACACCAGAATTGGGGAAAATTAATGATATTCAATAGCACCGGTGGTAAAGTCTTTGTTGCGGCTAACAAAAGAAAGGAGACGCTAAATGGAGAAAAATAAAACAGCTCTGGGGATTGACCAGAATATTGAGGCTGTTCTCTGTTATGTGCTGGGCTGGCTGACTGGTATCTTGTTTCTGTTTCTGGAAAAAGAAAATCAGTTTGTAAGATTTCACGCTATGCAATCCCTCGTGGTCTTTCTTGCCTTGTTTGTCCTGAGCCTGGTTGTGGGTTGGATTCCGGTTATTGGTTTACTGTCTCCTGTAATATTCCTGGTAGCTGTAATACTTTGGATTTTGCTCATGGTTAAGGCGTTTCAGGGAGAGATGTATAAGCTGCCATGGGCCGGAGATTTTGCCGAGAAGCAGGTTTTCAGCGCAAAGGACTGAGGAGATCGGGCCTGGAAAGTGATGAACTTTTCACCGACCAGGCC
>JAGXKN010000065.1 GCA_018335195.1 Desulfobacterales bacterium | reverse complement strand
CAGACAGGATCCCGACATCGAGCGGGGGCACGGAACCCGAGGACTGGCCGAAGGAAACCATGGTTCCCATGGGTCTTAAGCAATCCAGGGATTTCATGAACGTGTCCTTGCCCACACCGTCGTATACCACATCCACGCCTTCCCCGTTGGTGATTTCCCGGACGTGTTCTGCAAAATCGGTTTCCTTGTATAAAATCGGGTAACTGCAGCCATTGTTGCGGGCGATTTCGGCCTTTTCCGGCGATCCGACCGTGCCGATGACCTGCGCACCAAGAGCGGCGGCCCATTGGCACAAGATTATCCCGACGCCTCCCGCGGCTGCGTGAACCAGGATCCGGTCGCCGTCTTTGACGGGATAGCATCCCTTGAGCAGGTACCGGGCGGTCATTCCCTGGAGCATCATTGCCGCGGCCTGCTTTGCGGAGATGCTGTCCGGAAGCGGAACCAGCCGGTGGGCCGGCATGCAGCGCACCTGCGCATAGGCGCCCGGCGGCACCCCGGCATAGGCCACCCGGTCGCCCGGCTTGAATTCGGCAACATCGGTGCCCGCTGACTCGACAACGCCGGCGCCTTCCATTCCGATCACTGCCGGAAGCGCGGGCAGGGGATAGAGCCCGTTGCGATGATAGACATCGATGAAATTCAGGCCGACCGACTCATGGCGGAGGCGAACCTCGTCCGCACCCGGATCGCCCGGATCGTGGTCTTCCCACCGCATGACCTCCGGGCCGCCGGTTTCGTATATTCTGATCGCTTTTGACATCACAACCCTCCGAAAACGGGAGAATGGAAAAAAACTGTGCTTCCCCTTATAATTAAAAATATATGATCAGGCAGCAGGGAAATGTCAACTCGCCGGAAAAACCTGGATGTGATTATGGTTTTTATGCGGCAGGTGATGCAGGCCTGGCCGCGGGGTGAGGAGATCTGTGACGCAGCCGGTTGAGAACCAGACAGGAATGATCCCCAAGGCCGCGGACGGACCGGGTAAAAAAGTCGCACTGGATTTGGCCGCCCGCAAGGCCGGTGTTATCATCCACGGCCGCAATCCCCGAAAGGGGCCTGTAAAAAAGACTTTTTACGGCTGATCAACGATTGAAATGATTATGCCAGAGAACCAATTTTCAGGTTATTTTGGACAGCAATGATAAAAAAATATAAATCCGCTCCGGCAGCGGGGCTCCAATGAGATTGCATTTGCCGCACAACATTCCTATGTTAAGTTATGATCCAAAAAGCCATTCTGATATTTATGATTTTGACCCTCCCGACCGGGGCGGCGGCCGGCACTCTATCGGCCCGGCACGACCTGGAAGTCGAATTATCGAATCAAAACAAAACGCTCATCGGCCGAGACACCATTACCATTGAATTCGCAGGGCAGCCGCCGCTTCTGTTTCGTTTAGCGGCGGGCGCCGACATCCGTAAACTTACCCTGAACGGCGAGGCGGCTGATTACAGCTTCAAGGGCGGGCGCCTTGCCGTTGACATGCATGAAGCCGATAGAGGCGGGAAGGCGACCCTTGCCATCGAATATGCAGCCCGTTTCGACGACCCATACGAGCCCGAACCCTACGCCATGGACAATCCGGGACAAGGCGTTGCCGGGACCATGACGGAAAATGCGGTTTTCCTGCTGGGCGGCAGCGGCTGGTATCCCTTGAGCCGGGCGGAAAACGTATCCATTCGGCTGACGGTCAGGGGCCCGGCGGGTATGTTCGCCGTAACCGGTGGCCGGGCGATAGCCCATGAAACCATCGGCGGCCAAAGCGTCTCGCGTTGGGACATCGATCGGGCCGCAGACCCGCAGGCCCTGTTTGCCGGTCATTATGAGATCTCGCACGCATCCGCAGGCCGTGTGCGGGTTTCGACCTATTTTTCCTCTCAGACGGCGCCCCTTTCGGACCGTTATCTTTCTGCAGCCAAGCGGCATCTGCAATTTTTTGAGGATTTGCACGGCGGCTACCTGTTCCCAAAGTTTGCGGTGGTGGAAAATTTTTTCCCCACCGGATATGGCTTTCCATCCTTTACCCTGCTCGGGACCCGGGTGCTGCGGCTGCCGTTCATACCGGAGACGAGCCTTAGGCACGAAATTGCCCACTGCTGGTGGGGAAACGGCGTGCTGGTGGACTATGAAGCGGGCAATTGGAGCGAAGGACTGACCACTTATGTGTCAGAGCATTTGTCAGAGGAGCGAAAATCCCGAAAAGCCGCCCGTGCCTATCGTATGCGGGCTCTGAGCGACTACGCCCTGCTTGCTGCCGGAGCCGGGGACTTTGCGCTCCGCAAGTTCCGCTCGCGAAACAGCCCCGCCTCCCGGGCGGTGGGCTACGGCAAGGCCATGTTCGTCTTTCACATGGCCAGAAGAAAAATCGGGGATGACAATTTCTGGGCCGCGCTTGGTCGCATGTACAAGGATTTCAGTTTCAGGCGGGCTGAATGGGCCGATTTTGAGAGCGCATTCGTCTCCGCTTCGAACTGGCCGAAGGATGCGGCCGAAACATTTTTTTCCCAATGGATCGAACGCGAGGGCGCGCCCAGGCTTTTCATTTCGAAAACCGAGACCTCTGCCATGGGCGAAAAATGGAAAACCACCGTGGCCATCGCCCAGGAAAAGCCGTATTACGCATTGGATGTCCCGGTCCGGGTGACAACGGGCAAGGGCGAAACCACCCGAATTTTGCGGCTGCAGGGAGCGGCTGCGGAAATCGATATTCAAACCGAGGGAAAACCGCAGGTCTTGACCGTGGACCCTGAAGCCCACGTGTTCAGACTTCTTTCGGGCGAGGAGATTCCGCCCACGGTTAACAGCATCAAGGGATCGGACGATTTGGCCGCTGTTTTCTCGGCCGGGGTGGATGATGATCTGGCGCGTGTATTTCGCGGGCTGCTGCGCGGCCTGAACCATCCCAATCTTCGGATTATCGACGAAGAAGATCTGGCCCCCGGCGATTTGGCAGGGCGCGACGTGATCTTCTTCGGATATCCGGCAACCGAGTCGGGCAGGGCCGCGAGCGGTCCGATGCCGGCGGGCGTTGAGATATCGGCGGAAAGATTTGCCGCCGCAGGCCGGGTCGACAGCCGGCAGGCGGACAGCGGGTTTATTGCCTTCAAGGATCCGGCGCATCCGGCGCGGATCAAGGCCTTTTTCGTTTTTGACAAGGGGTTGTCATCTCATGTAGTGGCGCGTACTGCGCGCAAGATCACCCACTACGGCAATTACGGCCTCCTCGCGTTCAGGAAAACCGAAAACTTGTCCAAGGACGCTTTACGGCCCGAAGCTTCGCCACTGCGCGTTCAATTGGGGGAAAAACCATGATAAGCAAAATTGTTCCGGCGCTCTTGCTTTTTTCTTTGACGGCAACTACCGCATGCGGCTCAGATGATTCCTTTCGGCTCTGGGACGTCAGTGAACAGACGGAAATCTCGCTTTCCGAAGCTGCCGGGGAATTTCCCGGCGGCGGGATCGTTGTTGTGGGCGAGCAGCACGGTGTCAAGGCGCATCATGAGGGCCAGGTGGCGGTGATAAAAGCCGCCCGCGAAGCGGGATTGGATGTGGCAGTGGGCCTGGAGATGTTCCAGCGGATAGACCAGCCGGACCTTGATCGGTTTGTCGCCGGAGAGATCGGAATGACGGAATTAAGCAATGTCTTCGCACGCAGCTGGAGCAATTTCGAGGCTTATCAGCCCATTTTCGAATACTGCCGCCAAAAGAAAATCCCCATGCTGGGCCTGAACGTTCCCCGGCGGATCACGCGAAAAGTTGCCCGTTCCGGCTTCGAATCCCTTACCGCCGATGATATCGGTCTGCTGCCCCCCATTGCCTGTGAAGTCGGGCCGGCGTATGAAAGTTTCCTGCGCCGCGTGCTCGGAGATAACGACCACGGCAGCGGGACGTTCGAGCAATTCTGCGAGGCCCAGCTTGTCTGGGACGCGGCCATGGCCGTCCATGCCCTGGCATACATGAAAGACCATCCGGACAGCAACGTAATCATTCTCTGCGGCATAATTCATGCCTGGAAGCCGGCCATTCCCGCCCAGGTCAAAAAGCAGTCTCCCGGGACGCCGCACGTGGTTATTCAGCCGCTTATCAACGGCAGGTTTGACAGGTCCACCGCCAGCCCGGACGACACCGACTACCTCCTGCTGGACTCGGGGAAATAATCGGGGGAATAGAGGAAAGAGGCTGCAAATTGGCTGCTGCTCGCGGGATCACGGGTGGGGGCGGCTGCTCATCCGCCGAACAGGCATATTTTCAGGCGATCCCACTCCCCGTTTTTTACCCATTGGAGTTTTTCCTTGAAATGCGTGTCGGAAATGTAGAGATTTCCGGATTTTTGGCGTTCGGGGAATTTGCGGACCTGGCTGGGCCCCCCGTTGTACATGGCATACAGGCAGGCGGCCAGACCGTCCCGGTCCAGGGCTTTGATCGTATCTTTTTTGGGCAGGACATACCGGGTGAGGTAGTGCCCCAGGATTTCAACTCCGGCCTCTGCATTGTAGCCCACGTTCCAGCGCAGGTGCTGCAGGCTGTAGATTCCCCGCCAGACCCGCTCGTGTATCTGCATGAGCCCCACTGAAGTGTTGTTGTAGGATCGAAGAAAGGTGATTTTCTGGTTTTTCACAATAAACTGGCGAAAGCAGCTCTCCTGCCAGGCGGTGGCGTAGACCAGGTCTTCGAACAGGCCCTGGTATTTTCCGGGAATTTTACCCTTTTGCAGGTTTTTTTGCACCGCTGTTTGCAAAACGGCCTTTACCCGGCTGCGGTGGGTGTCCAGGTTGTTCCTGGAAACCAGCCACTTCCGCATTTCCCGAAGATTCGGCAGGTCCCCGGGGGTGGCCGCCCGGCAAGGTTTTGGCGGGAATATGCCGCTGAGCCAAGAGATCAGGGACCGGGCCGGGGAGAAACCAGCGCCTGGCTTTTGATGAAAGTCCGAGGCATCCTTGTCCCGGATCGGCCCGGGGGGTTCAATGGGCGGGCCCAGACCCAAAAGCTCCCTTAGCACCGGGTTGACCGCTGGCGTGTATTTCAGCATCAGATGGTTATTCGAGGCCAGCATCCGGGCCAGCCGGATCAGGCCGTCCCTGCTGATGTCGATGTTCAGGGCGGGTCCCAGCTGATCCAGGGCTGCAAGCGCGTCTGAGGCGGTGAAGTAAGCCAGGTAGGCCCAGGGATCGGCTGCCGGGTCGGATTGGTTAAAATGCGCTCGCAAAATCGGGGCCATCTGTTTCCAGGCCCGGAGAAACTGCTGTCTGACCAAATCCTGGCCGCGGGTCTTGCGGGAGAAGGCGTCAACAAACCGGTAACGTGTCTCCAGCAGGACATCGAGCAGGATTTGCCGCTCCTGCGGGCTCAGGGGATCGCCTGCCACTGCCAGCATGGTGGTGACGAGAAAAGCGTCCCAAGTCTCCCAGGTTTTGGTAAAAGACGCCAGCTCTTCAGGGGAAAGCGCTTCAGGAGGCGTTTGCCGGGGCGCTTTGTCGGGGATTGCCATCTCGCCGGAAAGCCTTATTGTCAGGCCTTGCGGGCTGCTGGAAACGTCATCCGGCTTCAGGCTGCCCAGCAACTGCCGGATCCGGGATTGGGCGGCCTCCGGGGTCATGGATAACAGAAGGGGTTTGAGTTCTTTAACCGGGGGGGCGAGGTCCAGGGAGAGCGCATTGAGCTGGTCGAATACCCGGCCTTCAAAAAATTGCCACAATTTGTCCATGACCATGGCCGGCTGCTTTTCCGGAGTCAGCAATTGAGCATCCTGCCAGTCTAATCTCAGCCGCCAGTTTGTTCGGTCAAGCCGGGGTTTGGCGTAAACCCGGGTATATCCCTCCCATTGCACCGGGAACAGGCACCTGTCGCCAATCGATTTTCCGCCCGTCAGATTCACCGCCATTTCCAGCCGAATCCGACTGTTGTCCAGAGCCAGGCGGGGGTCGGACAGCCGGATCTGCCGGCAGTTATCCCCCGGGTCGCTTAGAACCAGGGAAGGGCCCGGTTCCGTGAACAAATCCGCCAGCATCAGGGATTGCAGCAATGGATAGGCGATTCGGATCGGGAGGGTGACCGGTTCGGCACATGCCCGGAGGGGCATGAAAAACAGGCAGGGCAGGATCAGTGCCAGCCAGGCAATGCGGAGAAGGTATTTTTTCATCACATTACTGCCGCAGCATAGCCTCAGTCAATGGATATATTGCAATAAGCCCGTTCTTATACGAATTGGCGGATGGCCTGTATTAATTCTCCGCATCATGGCCGCTACCAAGCTGTCCACAGACCGCGAAGCCGTCTTCTCCATTTAACAGCCCGGTGACAGCCTCTGGCATGAAAAAATTATCATCGACTGCCAGGATTTTGATACAGCTTGATTGATCGAAGTTCATGTAAAAAACATAATATCCGCCCAGAGACACTGCCAACAATCTTCGGGAATCTTTCAACTTACCGCAAGCACTTTTTGCCGAGGAATGGAATATACCCGGGCCCGCTGCTGTCCCGTTAAAAATCACAATATCTTTATAACACTTTGAAAGAAATTAATATAATTACAAACCCCCCATAATCGATTTGAAATTTGTGAAGAATTGGCGGATACAGTGCGATTTCGCGCAAATTCTGATTCACGAAGCCCGGAGCCTTTATGCGGATGAAGATTTCGGCCTTGAGCCTGCGCAAACCTTTTATGCGCTGGATTCATCAACAATTGACCTGTGCCTGTCTGTTTTTCCCTGGGCGCGGTTCAGAAAAACCAAAGGCGCCATCAAACTCCATACTTGATTGGATCTGCGCGGTAATATATCTTCTTTTATCGCTATCACCGACGGAAAGGTACATGATGCCAATATTCTCGATGTTTTGATCCCGGAGGCCGGGGCTATATATATCATGGATAAGGCCTGTCCGGTTATCTTTTGGTGTCATGAAAAGACCCTGCCCATTCAACTTGCGGACTTTCAACCTCATATAAGAATACCAGAACTTGTAGTTTTTGCGTTGACCCTTATTCCCGAGCCTGCTAACTTTGCCCAACCCATTGTTGCGGAAAGTCTGAATCCGGTGGGTTTTGCCGGAACAAAAAACGGGAAGTAAAGCAATGGCTGCATATATTGGGCGGCCCGGAAGCAGTCAAGAGGCGGGTTTTGTGTAATCAGGAATTATAAAACAGGAAATCGACTCATGGGAACAAGAATCAGCGGTACCGGTGCGGCGCTTGGCAAAAGAATCGTGTCTAACGAGGAGTTCGTTTCGCTGTGCAGCAAAAATGATGAAAAAACATCACTGGCAAGAGAGTTTGCTGATAAAGTCAAAGCGGAAAACAAGGAAACCAGTGCGGAATGGATTCGTGTGCAAACCGGTATTGAACAGCGCGTATGGATTGATACCTGGCACACCCGGCAGGATGGTCTCGAGGGGCCCGGGATTACCATGGATCAATGGGAGAAGGATCCGTCATCTGGTATCAACACGTCAGATCTGGCCGCTGAAGCCGCCCTCTCAGCCATCAGTGATGCAGGATTGCAGCCCGAAGACATCGACTGCAGTATCTGGGCATCCCTGACGGCTGACCACCATTTTCCGGGGCTGGGAAATTTTGCCTTTGATAAAGCCGGATTGAAAGCAGGGATTCCTGCCATCAGCATCATGCAACAATGTTCAGGATTTGTTTACGGGGCTGTTATGGCCCATTCCTTTATTAAATCCGGTATGTATAAGCGGGTTCTGGTTGTCGGGGCAGAGATCCAAAGTGTGTGGCAGGACCTGACCACCCGGGGCAGGGGTGCTGCGCCGATATTCGGAGACGGAGCGTCGGCCATTGTTTTCACCGCCGCCGATGACAACAGTGATATTTTATCTTATACGCTGGGCTCCAACGGCAACACCAAGCCGCTCAATGTATACATCCATAACAGTGCCTGCGGTGAGACCTGGGGCCGGGATGACGCCGATTATGCTTATACCCATCCGTTCATGCAGGGAAATAAGGTTTTCAAGCACGCGGTCAAAGGAACGGTGTCTTCGATCAAAGAGATCCTGGCCGATGCGGGGCTGGCGATTGAGGATGTCAACTGGTTCCTGCCGCACCAAGCCAATCACAACATCAATGTCTTTGCGGCCTCATACTTCGGATCAGAAGTTGAAAGCCGCAAAGATGAATTGCCGATACTCAAGGATGACCGCTGGCTTTCCAATATCCAGAAATACGGCAACCTGTCGGCTGCCTCCATCCCCCTGCTGATCCATGAAAACATCAAGAACAAAAAGATCAAGCGGGGTGATTTGTGCGTCATGACCGCCTATGGTGCCGGCTTTAACTGGGGCGCATTGCTGTTCAGGTATTGATGCGTTATTTTCATTTCCTTGTAAAGGCGAAGATGCCCGGCAGAAGGCCGGCCATCAAGATTTCGTTATTGAAATCCGCCGCATATGGCTTTTCACAATTCAGCAGTTGACGCTGTTTTTGGTGAGAAATGATTCCGCTCCTGTCTTTTGCATGGTCCTGGCGATCTGCTCATTTTCATACATTTTATCCACACGCCGGGCGGTTCGGGAGGAAAGCAAAGACGGTTATGAGCTTCGTTTTGCCGTCAACTACCTGGCCACCTTTCTGCTGACCCACCTGCTGCTTCCACTGCTGCGGGATTCCGCACCTTCGCGCATTGTGAACGTGGCCTCTGCAGGGCAGCAATCCATTGACTTTGACGACGTAATGCTGGAAAGCGGTTATGACGGTTTGCGCGCATACGGGCAGAGCAAGCTTGCCATGATCCTGTTTACGTTCGATCTTGCAGCGCAGTTAAAAGACAGCGGGATCACGGCCAATTGCCTGCATCCGGCCACGCTGATGCCCACCAACATGGTCCTGGAGACCGA
>JAGXKN010000099.1 GCA_018335195.1 Desulfobacterales bacterium | reverse complement strand
ACGCCCTTTCCATCAAGGAGGACCGGGTCAGCGACAAGGAGATCGTCAGAATCGGCGGGATTATCAAGAACATCAAGTCGATTATGACCAAAAAGGGCGATCCCATGGCCTTTGTGGATATCGAGGATATGCACGGGGCTGTTGAGGTGACGGTGTTTCCATCCCTGTATGCATCGGTACAGGACGTGCTGGTGGCGGATATGCCGGTGTTTGTCCAGGGACAGGTGCAGAAAAACGAAAACAGCGCAAAGCTCCTGGCAGACAGCGTGGTGCGCATTGACGAGGCAGAAAGCAAGTGGGCAGCTAGTCTGCACATACGGGTGGACACCGAGATCGTGCAGGAACAGACCATGGATGACTTGCTCAGCGTGCTCCAGAAATACCCGGGCGCCTGCAAGGGATTTCTCCATGTATGCATCCCGGAAAAGACCGAGACGGTAATCGCCCTGCCCGACGAAATGAAGCTCAAGGCAAGCGTGGACCTGCGCCAGGAGGTCAATTCCCTGTTTGGATATGACGCGGTCTACACGGTCTGCGCACCGGTTCATTCCGGGGGCAACGGCAACGGGAAGAACAGGAATAAATACAACGGCAATGGCAGAAAGAAAAACGGGCGAATGAAAACGGCATGAGCAGCACAATTTCGAAATTCGAATATCGAAATTCGAAGCAATACGGTTCACAGTTTACGGTTCACAGTTCACGGTTGACAGTTGATAAAAACAGAAAATAAAAACCGTGAACTGTAAACTGAGAACCGTCAACTAATACCAAATTTCCTGATACCGATTTTTGTTAAATTAAGGATTTCCCAATGCAAGTTCCTTTGCTCGATTTGAAGCGCCAGTATCAGTCCATCAAGGACGAATGCCTGGCAGTGACGGAAAAGATTTATGAATCCCAGCAGTTTATTCTCGGGCCCTACGTGGAGCTTCTGGAAGAAGAGATTGCCGCCTACTGTGGCTCACAGTATGCCGTGGGCGTGTCTTCCGGAACGGATGCCCTGCTGCTTTCCCTGATGGCCGAGGGCGTCGGCCGGGGCGACCGGGTGATCACCTCGCCGTATACTTTTTTTGCCAGTGCCGGCTCCATTTCCCGCCTGGGTGCGATTCCGGTTTTTGCAGACATTGATCCGGAATCCTACAATCTATCGCCCGAGCAGGTCGAAGCCGCTTTCCGGCAAATGAGCAAATCCCAGCGCCGGTCGGTCAAGGCGGTCATGCCGGTACACCTCTACGGCCAGTGCGCGGAAATGGAGCCGATCAATGCCCTTGCCCGGGAAAACGGGTGGGTGGTGGTCGAGGATGCGGCCCAGGCCATCGGTGCGGAATACAAGGGGCAAAGAGCCGGTTCCATGGGAGATTTCGGGTGTTTTTCGTTTTTCCCGTCCAAGAACCTGGGCGGATTCGGCGACGGCGGCGTGGTCACCACGGATTCCGACGAATATTACGAAATGTTAAAGATCCTCCGGGTCCACGGGGCGCACCCGAAGTATTATCATAAGTACATCGGCGGCAATTTCCGGCTCGATGCCCTGCAGGCGGCTATTGTTTCCATCAAGCTGACGCATCTGGATTCGTGGACCCAAAAGCGGCAGGAGCATGCCGCCAGATACAGGCAGTTGTTTGAAGATGCCGGGCTTGCGGAACAGATCGGCTGTCCTGCGGAAATCCAGGATCGGCATATCTACAATCAGTTTGTCATCTCCGTGACAGAAGGCAGGGACCGGCTGCGGGAATTTTTGACCGAGGCCGGGGTGGGCAGCGAGATCTATTACCCGGTGCCCCTGCACCTTCAGCAGTGTTTTGCCGATCTGGGCTATCAGCCGGGGCAGATGCCCGCGGCCGAGTCGGCTGCCGCCGGCACGCTGGCCATCCCGGTATTCCCCGAGATGAGCCGTTCGCAGCAGGATTACGTGGTGGAGCAGATCCGGGCATTTCATGTATAACGGGAAAAGAGCGCGAACCGTTTTTTTATGTTTGACAATGCTCTTTTCGACAGGTACAACGCAAAGACTCATCCAATCGGGGCGCCTTTTCCCGGTGGACAAAGGCTTTCCGCCAACAGGGTCGTTAAAACCTAAATTGAGCGTTTCAGATTTTTAAAAACAATTTATTTTAAAGGATAACTCCCATTTGTATTTAAAAATCTGAAACCCTTCGGGATTTCCAATTTTACCGCATCGACTGCGTCAGATACAGCCTCGCATAGTTGACTATAGCGAGTCTGCATCTTCCTTGTATTTGCGGCAAATTTGAAAATCGCTCAATTTAGGTAAAAGTTTGATTAAAAAAAATGAAATTTAATGTTGACAGCCCGGCGACAAAATTATATAAATAAAAATTGTCGCCGGCCATGGGATGGCCGTTGATTGACAAGGCAAGCAAGCACCGGTTCTTTGATACATAAAAGAGTGCAAAGCGCCTTTGATCTTTGAAAACTAAATAGTGGCATTAAGCGGGCCAAGTGAATTACTTTGCTTTTACGTATTATAGATATATGCGATTTAAGTGGAGAGTTTGATCCTGGCTCAGAATGAACGCTGGCGGCG
>JAGXKN010000098.1 GCA_018335195.1 Desulfobacterales bacterium | reverse complement strand
TTCTTTCAGTTTTTTTGTGCTAGCCGGTTTTTAAACTGGCTCATCAGGAAATAATCAATCTGGTCCGGTCTGGTGCCAACCTTATTTAAAATCATGGTTTTGACGAGCCCGTCTCGGTTTTTTTCATAAAATTCCGCCTGGGCTGCCCGCATCTGAATCAGCTCATACATGCAGGTATTGTAGCAGACACTGAAAACATGTGCAGTCTGGTCGCATTTATTGATCTTCATCGTCAAGTAATCATTATAATAAGCTTCCAATTCGGAGTCTCCCGCTGAAGACGTGTTGGCCACGGCAAAAATCCCGATCACGATCATGAGTATAATGGCTGTTTTTTTCATAACCCTTCCCTCCTTTATTGATATGAAAATGATAGCCGGTTTAAACGCGATTGCATATAAAACCGGCTTTGAAACGAGTGTAGGGGGAAGCGGGTTACACGAAAGTTACAGATTTAAAAAAACGGAAAAAGAATTTAATAAATAATTTACTGGCTGGAAAAAAACCGGACCTTTGCAGCGGGCGGGCGTTTTCATTTGCAGCACGGATTTAGCCGGAACACGGCCTCCAGATTTTCATGCATGCTGACCCGGAGCGCAGCAGATAATTGCCATTGCAGGGCCCAAGTAACCCCTTGACGCAATTTCTGAGGGAATCGGTCTGCCGCTCCGGCGGGATCCGGAATCGCTTGCCGGCCTCAACAGTATTCCGGGTCATCCTCAAATTTGCAGCTTGAATCCCCGCCATTCCCCAGGACAACCGAATCCGAAATACTGCCGGAGAATTAGCCGCTATTCTACAACAGTAAATTGTAACACCTCTGTCCGTCTCATAAAGTCCCTGCCGGGTGGCTATAGTAAACCGGACATTTCTAAATGCTATTGACATCTTCTCAGTTATTTATTGACACCTGAATCCAATACGTGGCATTTTATTTATGCTGCTAGCGCAAAGTGAACAACCAGCCCTTCCACCAAGTTTAACTCTTCCTGCTTCCGGATACCCTCAAGCAGCCCCCCGAAAAAGCCTTTTTATGGAGCAGGCCCCATGTATTTGGCAAAGATCAGCAGGCCCCGTGTCCAGAAAGTTTTACAGCGTCGCAGACTGTTCCATCTGCTGGATGACACGCGGGCCTATCCCGCCACTTGGATCTGCGGCCCGGGAGGCTCGGGTAAGACAACTTTTGTTGCCAGCTACATAGAGGAAAACCAGCTTCCCTGTCTTTGGTATCAAGTCGATGAAGGCGACTCGGACATCGCCGCATTTTTCTATTACCTGGGAGTGGCAGGCAAATCGCTTGCCCGTGAGGAAAAAGATCTGCCCTTTCTGACCCCTGAATACGCCCTTGGAATTCCCACTTTCACCCGACGATTTTTCGAGGAACTATTTGACCGATTTGAGAAACCGGGTGTTGTTGTGCTGGACAACTACCAGGACGCCCCGCCTGAATGTCTGCTGCATGAGGTGGTTCGCAACGCCCTGTCAGTGGTCCCCGAAGGCATCAACCTCTTTATCTTAAGCCGGACTGAACCACCCCCGATCCTGGCAAGGGCCATGGCAAACAATCTCCTCGTTGAGATCGGATGGCCGGCGCTTCGGCTTCAACCCCAGGAGACAAGGGACCTGGTCCGGTTATTGAGCCGCACCCCGCCATCTGAGGCGGTTATCGATTCACTGCACAAAAAGGTCGACGGCTGGTTGGCCGGTCTGCTCCTTCTTTTAAAGCGGGCAGAGACCGAAGCCATAGATCCCGGAACTTTCACCCAATTCACCAGCAGCGAAGTATTTGATTATTTTACCAGCGAGATATTTGACAAAGCAGACAAAGAAACGCAGGCGTTTTTGCTCAGCACATCGGTTCTGCCAACCTTTAGCCCCACAATGGCGCAAAAGCTTACCGGTACGGATAATGCAGAGCAAATTCTGTCCAGAATCAGGCAAAACCATTGGTTTACGGAAAGATTTCCCGGCAGGGAAACAAGATATCAATATCATCCCTTGTTCCGGGAATATTTGCAGAGCCAGGCGGCGCAAACCTTTACCAGCGGACATATGGCAAGGTTCAAGCAAGCTGCCGCCCGGCTGCTGGCATCCGACGGGCAAATAGAGCCTGCCATTGAGTTGTTTTTTGAATCCGGCCATCCGCATGAGGTGGTCCGGTTACTCCTCAGCCAGGCGGAAATGCTGGTAATTCAAGGGCGCAACCAGACGTTGGAGCACTGGCTGCTGCGTCTCCCGGAAGAGACTGTGCACGATAATCCGCATGTGCTGTATTGGCTGGGTGTCTGCCGGCTTTATTTCGATCCGGACCAGGGGAGGCGTTATTTTGAGCAAGCCTTGTCCATTTTTACGCAGCAGCAAGACAAAGCCTGGATGTGCCTCTCCCTGGCAGGGGTGCTGAACTCAATTACATACGGTTTCGGTTCCTTTAAGCGTCTTGATCACTGGTTCCCCCGTCTTGAGCCGTATTCCCGGGAATTTGAACAGCTGCCCGGCGGGGAGGCCAAAGGCCGCTTGACGGCAGCGGCCATCCTTGCCATCGCCATCAGGCAGCCGGATCATCCGGAATTTGAAACCTGGACAAGGCGCGGTATGGATATTCTGGAAGGCGAGGTCCA
>JAGXKN010000064.1 GCA_018335195.1 Desulfobacterales bacterium | reverse complement strand
CCTGGCCTGCCTGTGCATTTCCTTGGCCTTTTGCATGCTCCTTTTTTTCATCAGCCTTGAAGGGGCAAAATGGATCGCCCCGATTGCCGCCCTTTTCATCGGCAGCGGCCTGCTGATCGAGCCGGCCGTCAAGCTCCTGGGCAGCCGGCAGCGCGAAGACGCCATGGCGCTTTTCAACAAGGCCAGTTATTTTCCGGTTTCCATGCTCATGGTGGCTTTCATTCTCATTATTTAATCAGCCTGTAAAAATACCTTTTTACAGGCAGTGTTAAGTTTTAAGTGATTAAGTGGTTAGGTAAAATCGGAAACAGATCATTTTATTATTGGCCGGCGGTTATAATGGTTTTAGGACTTCCACAAAAATCCTTTTTTTGCGCACTTGCAAAATTGCACTTCATTGACCTGACGGCGGTGCGGAAAAGCGGGTTTTCGAGCGGGAATTGAGGCGCAAAGAGGCTCCTGGAGCGAGGAAACGCCTTTTTCGCGCCGCTGATCAGCCAAGATGGTCAGGGATTTACTTTCTTCAAAAATACCGCCCAAGCGGGATAAACAGCTTTTATGGATGTTATCCTTTCAAATAAATTGCTTTTAAAAATCTGAAACGCTCAATTTAGGAAAACAAAAAGGAGCCGTCGGATGCGTACTTATTTCGCCCGGATACCGCAGACCCTGATCATGTGCATCATGATGATGCTGATTTCATGCCTGTTTGCCGTTTGCAGCGGGTCTGCAGCTTCTGCCAAAAAAGCGCAAACCGAATGCAACATTCACGAGGGGGCCTGCAGCCTGCAGCTTACCGGACGCACGGTCGCACTTGAAATTTCTCCCAGGCCGGTCCGGGCCATGGCGGATCTGACCTTCCGGGTCACGGTCTCCGGTCCGCCCCTTTCCGGCACGCCGCACATCGACCTGGGCATGCCGGGCATGGAAATGGGGCCCAACCGCGTAAACATGGAAAAAACCGGGGAAAACACCTACACCGGCAATGGCGTGATTGTCCGGTGCCCGAGCGGCAAAACCACCTGGCGGGCAGCGGTCACGGTTCCCGAAACCGGAACAGCGGCTTTTGTCTTTGATGTGGTTTACTGAATCCATATACTTGGTGTTTCTGGCCACCGGGTTTACGGTCGGATTCGGTCACTGCATCGGCATGTGCGGGCCGATCGTGATCTCGATTTCCCTGCAGTTAAAGGACCGCCCCGTTTTTTTCCCCCAGCTCTTCTACAACCTCGGCAGAACCGTTACCTATGCCATCCTGGGCGGGATCATGGGCGCCACCGCCTCTTTTACCCGGTTTGCTGCCGACGTGGGCGGCCTTCAGAAAGGCATCCTGGTATTTGCGGGCATATTGATCGTCCTCATGGGCGCCGGGATGACCGGCTGGCTGCCCGCAGGCCGGATCTTTAAAAACGCCCCGCCGGTGGCCGGGTTTGCCGTATCCGCATACAAGCGTCTTATCGCGGCAAACCGTGCGATACTGTTTCTTCCCCTGGGAATGGTGCTCGGCCTGCTGCCGTGCGGGCCGGTCTACACGGCCATGATCGCCGCGGCCCGCACCGGCATGGATGCCGGCACCACGTTTTCCGGCATGCTCGCCGGGGCCGGTGTCATGGCCTGCTTCGGGCTTGGCACCATTCCCGCCCTGCTGCTGCTCTCCCAGGTATCCAACGTCAAGTGGCTCAAACACCGGGACATGATCTACAAAACCGGCGGCATTCTCATGATCCTGGTGGGGGTGTTTTTCACCTGGAAGGGGATCACATATTAACCGGAAAACAAGGCCGGTCCTGCAAAAAGAACCCCGGTTCTTCGCGGATGATCGCTGCGGGCCGAAAGGCTTAAAAAACAAAGCAATTGACAGGACCGGCATAAAAGTAATATTATTACTTTAAAAAATATTACCGGAGTCGGAAAATGAAGGTCACAATCAAGGGACAGGTCACAATTCCCCGGTCGATCAGAGAAAAATTGAACATCACACCCGCTGACGAGATTGATTTTGTCGAGGAAAACGGGCGGGTATATGTGGTTAAAAAAACGAGTACAAATGCCGGAAAAAATAAATTCCGGACACTGCGGGGAACTGCCACGGTAAAAATGACCACGGACGAAATTATGGCCCTGACAAGAGCGGAACAATGAACGGGGTTCTTGTTGATTCAAACATCGTGCTGGACGTGTTCCTGGATGATCCTGACTGGGGAGACTGGTCTGAAGCAAGACTGGCTGAATACGATCAGGCCGGGGCGCTGTATATCAATCCGGTGGTGTATTCCGAAATTTCGATTGGTTTTAAGCGCATAGAGGAAGTTGAATCCGCCATTGCCCGGGCGGGCTTCAAAATGTTGCAAATCCCCAAAGAGGCCCTGTTCATGGCCGGCAAGGTCTACCTCGAATACAGGAGAAAAAAAGGCACCAGAACCAGTCCGCTTCCGGATTTCTATATCGGCGCCCATGCGGCGGTTCTGGAAATGGCGCTGATAACAAGGGACACGTCCAGGTATCGCACATATTTTCCGACAGTCAAACTGATCACCCCGTAAAAAGCTGTTTATCCCGACACGGCGATATTTTTGCAGAAAGACAATCCGTAAGCACCCTGGCTGATCGGCGATGCGAAAAAGGAGTTTCCTCGCTCCGGGAGCCTCTTCGAGCCTCAATTTCCGCTCGGAAACCCGCTTTTCCGCACCGCCGTCAGGGCAACCATGTACAATTTCGTGAGAGCGCAAAAAAAGGATTTCCTTGGAAGCCCGCCGCATGCGATTGTAAATTCCTGCATCCTTTTGCAAAAATTAATATATACGTTCCGGCTTGCTCCCGGTGTGAATGGCGGCGATTCCGTTGGTCTGGCGCCTGTAGGAAACCGATTCAAAACCGGTTTGCCCCAGGATGGCTTTGAGTTCTTCTGCCGTGGCAAACATGCGGATGGTTTCTGAAAGACAGGCATAGGACCGGCGCGATCCGGCCAGCAGGCGGCCGATCAACGGCATGACGTAAAACGAGTACAGGTCGTAGACCTCTCTGAAAACCGGGTTGACCGGCCTGGAAAATTCCAGGCACATTATGTGTCCCCCGGGTTTGAGCACCCGGTACATTTCGGCAAAACCCTGTTTTACGTGCGTGAGATTGCGGATGCCGAATCCCACCATGGCCGCGTCAAAGCAGTTGTCCGGCAGGGCCATGCATTCGGCATCCCCCCGGACATAATGGATGCGGCCGCGCAAGCGGCGGTTTTCCGGGCGGACCATGCCGGCGCGCATCATCTCCGCGTTCATGTCATAGACAAACACCCTGCCCTGCCCGCCGATGCGCCCGGCGGCATAGACCGCCAGATCCCCGGTGCCGCCGCACACGTCCAGGACCCGGTCGCCGGGCTTCAGGCCCATCATGGCCACGGCCGCCCGCTTCCAGGCATAATGAATGCCAAAACTCAGCACGGTATTCATGAAGTCATATCTGGGCGCCACCCGGTTGAAATGCCGGCGTACCGCATCCTTCTTTTTTTCCGCAGGCAGGTGCCGCAATCCGAAATACGTGTATCCCGAATCATCCGCATCCGGATCCAGCACTTTTTCGCGCTGCTGCCGGCCGAACCAGCCCGGATTTTTCCGAAGTCCCATGTTTTTGCTCCTGTCCCCTTTCCGCCCGGCGCACCGGTTTTATAAAAATAAATAAATAATTATATTTACAATGGTTTTTTCAGATGCATCACGTAATTCATCCCGCAACGCCGCGTAAGCCAGGCCCGCCGGATAAACGGCATGTACATGAACCCGGAACAATCGGCCATCAACAGGCCCTCGGTTTGGGCCCAGGCCCATAGCTCATCGGGCCGGATGAACCGGTCATACGCGTGGGTCCCCTTTTCTGCAATGCCCAGCAGATATTCCGCGGCCAGGATTACCAGCAAATAGGACCTGATCGTGCGGTTGATGGTGGCAAAAAAAATATCACCCTCCGGCTTTGCCAGGGCCGCGCAGGCCGTCACAATTGCCTGCGGGTCCGGCACGTGCTCCAGCAGTTCCATGCACACCACAATATCAAACCCTCCGGGGCTCTCACGGGCAAGCGTTTCCGCCGCAACCTGCCGGTAGCCGATATTCAGCCCGGATTGCCGGGCATGGGCCCGGGCCGCTTCAAGCACGGGTTCGGAAAGATCGATCCCGGTCACTTCTCCGCCGGCACCGGCCAGGGCTTCGGACAGGATCCCGCCGCCGCACCCCACGTCCAGAACCTGTTTTCCGGAAATTCCCGAATGCTCCCGGACATAACCGACCCGCAGGGGGTTGATGTCATGTAGGGCCTGCAAGGGGCCCTTTTCGTCCCACCAGTACCGGGCCTGGCCGGAAAAGCGCCCGATTTCCCGAAGATCGATATTTTCCCGCCCGGCTGCCATCAGTCCACCTCAAGGCCGGCCCGGACAAAGGCCGGGCGCAGAAATGCCAGGCTTTCGGCCCCGGCCGCCGCGGGTTCATTTACGTACGGATACAGTTCCAGGGAAATGTCTCCGGCATATCCGAGCCGTTTTACGGCCTGCAGCATTTCCGCAAAATCTATGGCCCCGTCGCCGGGCACGATGTGCTGGTGGATCCGGCTTTTTCCGATATCCTCGATATGCACGTGGCCCACCCATTCAAACAGGGTTTCAAACGCGGCCGCCGGGTTCTCCCCGGCGCAGAAAAAGTGCCCAATATCAAAATTGACACCCACCATGGGCGAGTCCACCCGCCGGATAAACGCCAGAAACTCCGGGGTGCGCTCGATCATCAGGCCGGGCTCGGGCTCCACCAGAATGTGCACACCCAGCTCTTCTGCCAGGGGCGCTACGGCCTCGATGCCGTGATGAAAAAGCATCATTGACTCGTTGCGCGAAGCGCCGTTCAGCGGTCCGCCCGGCGGCACCGAAATATTGCGCGCGCCCAGTTTTGCGGCCAGGTGCAGGCACTGCCGGGTATGATCAATGCGCTGCTTTCGTCTTTCCGGGTCCTGTTCGATCCAGGAAGGCAGGTACGTGTCTTCCACGGCAAACAGGGTAAAACTGTTCAGGTTGGTCACCCCGAGCCGGTGCCGGCCCAGCAGGGCCTTGATTTGCGCGACCTGATCGGCGTCATAATCCGGCGGGTAAAGGTGTGGCCGGTCGCACATGATTTCCACGCCGGCAAACCCCAGGTCCGCGATTTTCTCAACTGCCTGATCCAGGCTGAACCGGGTAAACGCGTTGGTGCTGTATCCGAGTCTCACGCATCTAATCCTTTGTTTCAGGTGTGGACCCCGCGGCCGGGCGGCACGCCTTTTCCAGTTTTTCCAGGTCTGCGACCTGGTCTGCAAAACCCGGCGGTGCGCCCGGGCCTGCGGGTTTTTTAAAGTAAAAGGCCAGTTCCGGCACCGCGCCGGCACGTCCGGAAAGACGCAGGGCCGCCATCCAACGGGCCAGGTCCATGACCATGGGCGCGGCCAGGATGGAATCCCTGCCCTGCAGATTGACCCGCAGGCTCATGGGCAGGCCGAAGATCCCCTCAAAATCGATCACGTCCCAGGCCTCCTTGGCATCGCCCCGGGGCGGGTAATAGTCGATGCGCACCTGGTGGGCGGATTTGCCCCAGCGCGCCGCTCCGGGCGCGTATCCCAGCACCTCTTCGAGCACCCCGGTCTTGTTGTCCAGCTTGCAGGCCGAATGGTCCGGATCCATGAGGTTTTCCCCGTCCGCATTGCCCAAGATATTAAGACTGTACCATCCGTTGACATGCAGACTGCGGGCCCGCAGGGCAGAGGCCAGCACCACTTTCAGGTAGGTCTGCCCGGTCTTGCCGTCTTTGCCGCAGACCGGCACCCCGAACCGACCTGCCGCATCCAGGACAGCCGGGATCTCAATGTGGTTGGGCGTGAAATTCACCACTGCAATGCCTGCCTCCACTGCAGCCACGGCATATGCGATATCCGGCAGCGGCACGTCCCTGAGGTATTCATACATATCTTGGAGCGTGGCGTATTGATCCAGGTCATGGCTCGCCCCGGCGGGCAGAAGGTTGATCAATACGGGCACCCGGTCGGCATAACGCGCGGCAAATGACTCCATGTCGGCCTTAAGATGCGCCACCTGGCTTTTGAAATCCCGGCCGGCATCCGGAGGCGCCTTGAGTTCAATGTTTTCCAGCTCTGCCGCATAAGGCTGCCATATCGCTTTTTCCAGCACGCCGCAGCGCTCAAGGGCCTCGGGAAATGACACGGAGGCCGGGTCCCACCCGGCCATCTCCATCTGCCCCGGGCCGCCGAGATCGGGAAATTTGTCCGCCGTGGTCAGGTAAGGCGTTACCAGCTCCGGGTTTTTTTGCAATACCTGCAGCGCTGCGGCCAGGGTCGATCCGATCGCCCCCTTTGCGCCGGCAACCAGCAGGAGCACGCCGTTTTTGGACTGATCCGCGTTTTTCATGTCTTCCTTCCGCCTTCCCGCCGGCTGAGCAGCAGCGTATTGCCGGTCACGCTCAGGCTGCTGAGCATCATGGCCCCTACTGCCACCAGGGGGTTTAACAGTCCGCTCATGGCCACGGGAATGGCCACGGCATTGTAAAAAAACGTAAACCAGAGGTTCTGGTGCACGGTCCGGGCTACCTGCCCGGCAAGATGTTCAAAGTCCCGGATCCGGTCCGGATCGTTTCCCATGAGGGTCACGGCCGAAGCCTTTGTCCCAATATTGGTGCCGTTGTGCACGGCGATTCCCAGGTCTGCCGCAGCCAGGGCCGGCGCGTCGTTGACCCCGTCGCCCACCATGGCCGTATAATATCCCTGTTTTTTCAGTGCGTCCACAAATTCCGCCTTGTCCTTCGGCAGCAAATCGCCGCGGCATTCTTCAATTCCCAGGGTCCGGCCCACCGCACAAGTGGCATGCCCGCTGTCACCGGAAACCAGGGTGAGTTTCAGGCCCCGCTGCTGTAAATCCCGGATCAGGGGCTTCCCGGAGGCACGCAACGGATCCCCGAAACAAAACACGGCTGCAAGCCGGCCGGAAACCGACATATACACATACGACAAATCCGGGCGCTCCGTCAACTGCAGGCTCTCCAGCCGTTGCCGGAATTCTTCGATTTCGGCCGCCATAAAAGCCGCCGAGCCGATCCGGACCCGCTCTTGGCCCATGTTGCCGCAAATCCCGTTTTCTTCCGCCGCCGCATCAGAGACGGCTGCGGGTGCAATGCCGCGCGCTGCGGCCGCCTGCACGATCGCCTCGGCCGCCCGGTGTGCGGATTTTTTTTCCAGTCCCGCGGCAATGGAAAGCAGCCGATCCGTATCCCCTTCCGCAACCGGCAGGATATCCGCGAGCCTCCAGTTTCCCTGGGTCAGGGTGCCGGTTTTGTCAAAAACCGCGGCATTGACGCGCCGGATGCGCTCGAATGCCGTGAAATCGTGCACCAGGACCCCCTTTTCCCCGGCCAGCGAAATCCCGGCCACCCGCGCAAGAGGAATGGCCACGCCGAGTGCGCACGGACATGAAATCACCAGCACGGTCACGCCCCGGATCAGCGCGTCCCGAAATTCCAGCCCGGATGCAAACCAGACCGCACCGGTGCCCGCGGCCAGCAGCACCACCGCGGGCACGAAATATCTGAGCACGTGGTCTGCGGCATCCTCGATCCCGGTTTTTTTTGCCAGGGCATCTTCCATGATGGAAATCAGCTGACCGGCCATGGAATCCGGGCCTTTGGCCGTGGTTTTGGCCTGCAGATCCCCGCTGACCAGCCGGGTGCCGCTGCTCACCGTATCGCCCTCCCTTTTGGCCACGGGCCGGGCCTCGCCGGTGAGCGCGCTTTCGTTTACACGCCCGGTGCCGGATACGATCCGGCCGTCTGCGGGTATGGTCTCATCCGGCAAAACGCGGAAGATATCCCCTGTGCCCAGGGCCTCCATGCCGGCAAAGCGGCCTTCCGGATATTGCCGGGAACAGATCCGGACCTTTTGCGGCAGAAGATCAAAAAAGCTGCTGATCCGGGCCTGGACCCGGTCCCGGGTCCACTGCTCCACGGCCTTGCCGATGAGCACCAGAGTGATGAGCATGGCCGCGGTGTCAAAATACAGGTGAATGCTGCCCTGGAAAAAGTTGTACAAACTGTAGGCAAAAGCCGAGCCCGCCCCGAGCGTGATCAGGGTTTCCATGCCCGGGGCGCCCATGCGCATCCCGGAAAGGGCTTTCCGGTGAATCGGGGCGCCGCCGTATACAAACACCACGGCTGCCATCACCAAAATCGGCCACGAGATGCGGGCGGCCGCCTCACCGGGCAGATCCATGAAAAACCCCGAGTACAGGGCAAAGGAAAGCATCATCACGTTCATGGTCAAAAACGCGGAGATCCCCAGGCGGATAAAGGCCTTGACCGATTCCCGCCCCCTGCCCGCGCCGGCAGGCACGGCTTGGTATCCGAGCCGGTCCACGGCCGCCATGATACGGTGCGGTGCGCTTTTGAGCGGGTCATAAAAAAGCCGGACCCGGTCGGTGACAAAATGGCACGCTGGTTGCTCCACGCCCGGCATCCGCTGCAGGCTTTCCTCGATCACCCACGCGCAGGCCGGGCACCACATGCCGTAAACCGTCAAATCCAGGGGCAGACAGCGCTCCGGCGGGGGTGCGGATGCACTGCCGCCCGAATCCGCAGCCGCCTGCCCGCCTTCCGGTTTCCCGGGGCTCTGCGCACCCGCCCGCTTTTCCAGGTCTGCTTCGGACTGCGGAATAATGCCGGCCGTCACGCATCGCCGGTATATCTCGGTTTCCCTGAAGTGCGCCGGGTCCGGGCTGTCAGAGGCCTCCATGAGCATGCGGTAGACCTGGCGGCACCCGGTGCAGCAAAAAACCAGCGAGCGCCCGGCGATTTCATCTGTCACCGACCCGTACCGGGTTGTCAGGCCGCACAGATCACAGGCTTGCACGAGATCGCTCCATTTGATTCGCTGTCTGGGTCATAATGTGTTTACAATCGCTTATGATGATTATTCGGTAATGCCCTGTTTCCGGACCCGGCCCTGCAAAAAGCATCGGGCTTCAAGTATTTTCGCAGGGTCGGGCCGGCGGGGAAGTTTGCGCATATGCCGTCCGCTGGCGCGCCCGATGCATCTGCGCAAACCACCCCGCCGTCCCGCCCTGGTCCAACCCCTCGACAGTTACCCCCGCATCGAGTCCCGTATGGATTTAAAATCCTCGGTGTAGGGGCAAACCTGCGTGTTTGCCCGAATATACGGTTTTCAAAATCTGCGAGACCCTGGGAGGTTTCTCGTGCGGAGGTTGACGGGGCTGCCGCATGGCGCGTTGCACGAGGGCCGGAGCAGCTCTTGGCGA
>JAGXKN010000063.1 GCA_018335195.1 Desulfobacterales bacterium | reverse complement strand
AAGGAAGATGCAGACGAGCTATAGTGGACTATGCGAGGCTGCATCTGACGCAGTAGATGCGGCAAAATTGAAAATCCCGGAGGGTTTCAGATTTTTAAAAATAAATTGGTATAATCCTTTACAAAATTCTGTTTTTAAAAATCCGAAACGCTCGATTTAGGAGAAACAAAAAAGGCCCGACAGCGTCTTTGCCGACACTGCCGGGCCTTGATGTCTTCGGATCCGTCAGATCCGGGCCTTACTTCTTGTTTTCGTCCACCTCTTCATAATCAGCGTCTACGACATCCTCGTCTTCGCCGCCCTGCTGGGACTGGCCGCCGCCGGCCTCTTCGCCGCCGGTCTGGTCTCCGCCGGCCTGTGAGGCCTGCTGATACATGGTTTCAGCCAGCTTGTGGGAGGCCTGCTGCAGTTCCTCGCTGATCTTGTTGATTTCGTCCTTGTCTTCGCCTTCCATGGCCTTGCGCAGACGGCCGATGATTTCCTCGACCCGCTGCCGGGTCTCTGCATCCACCTTGTCGCCGAGTTCCTTCATGGACTTTTCCGTGGAGTAGATAAGGGAGTCCGCGTTGTTTCTGGCCTCGACCAGTTCGCGGCGTTTCCTGTCCTCTTCTGCATGCTTTTCGGCCTCCTTGACCAGTTCGTCGATCTCCTCCTGGCTCAGTCCGCTGGATGCAGTAATCCGGATGGACTGCTCCTTGCCGGTAGCCTTGTCCTTTGCCGAGACGTGCACGATGCCGTTGGCGTCGATATCGAATGTGACCTCGATCTGCGGCACACCCCGCGGCGCCGGCGGGATGTCTGCCAATTCAAACTTGCCGAGGCTCTTGTTGCCAGAGGCCATCTCCCGTTCGCCCTGGAGCACGTGTATGGTCACGGCCTGCTGGTTGTCCTCTGCTGTGGAAAAGATCTGGCTCTTTCTCGTGGGAATGGTGGTGTTCTTTTCAATCAGCTTGGTCATCACGCCGCCCAGGGTTTCAATGCCCAGGGAAAGCGGGGTGACGTCAAGCAGCAGCACGTCCTTGACATCGCCGGAAAGCACGGCACCCTGGATTGCGGCACCAATGGCCACCACCTCGTCCGGGTTCACACCCTTGTGGGGTTCCTTGCCGAAGATCTTCTTTACACGCTCCTGGACCGCGGGCATCCGGGTCATGCCGCCCACAAGGATCACCTCGTTAATGTCATTGGCGCTGAGCCCGGCATCTTTCAATGCCGTATTGCACGGGCCTTCCAGCCGGTCGAGCAGGTCTTCGACAAGAGACTCCATCTTGGCGCGGGTGAGCTTGACGTTCATGTGCTTGGGGCCGTTTTGATCCGCCGTGATAAACGGCAGGTTCACATCGGTCTCCATGGAGGTGGAAAGCTCCATCTTGGCCTTTTCCGCGGCCTCTTTGAGCCGCTGCAGCGCCATTTTATCGTTGCGGATATCAATGCCGCTGTCCTTGCGGAATTCATCTGCCAGATAATCGATGAGGCGCAGGTCAAAATCATCTCCGCCCAGATGGGTATCCCCGTGCGTCGACTTGACCTCGAAAACCCCGTCGCCGATCTCCAGGATGGAAATATCGTAGGTTCCGCCGCCAAAGTCGAACACGGCGATTTTTTCATCGGATTTCTTGTCCAGCCCGTAAGCCAGAGAGGCCGCAGTGGGTTCGTTGATGATCCGCTGCACGTTTAAGCCCGCGATCTTCCCGGCGTCCTTGGTCGCCTGCCGCTGGCTGTCGTCAAAATACGCGGGCACCGTTATTACGGCATCCGTGACGGTCTCTCCGAGGTAGTCTTCTGCATACCGCTTGATGTGGCCCAGAATATAGGATGAAATTTCGGCCGGGCTGTAATACTTGTCCTGGATTTTCACCCGGACATCGCCGTTGTTGGCCTCCTCGATGGTAAACGGCATGTTCTTGATGTCTTTTTGCACCTCATTGGATTTAAACTTGCGCCCGATTAAGCGCTTGACGCCGAATACCGTGTTTTCCGGATTGGTAATGGCCTGACGCTTGGCGATCTGGCCCACCATCCGTTCTCCGCTTTCATTGACGGCCACCACCGACGGCGTTGTCCGCCCGCCTTCCGGATTTGTAATCACCTTGGTTTCGTTTTGTTCCCGTATGGCTACACACGAATTGGTCGTACCCAGATCAATTCCGATTACCTTCCCCATTTTTTATGCCTCCTTCGTGATTATTTTGAAAATATATTTATTTTCTGCAAACGATTCGCTTCGCTGTCGCACTGCCGGCTGCTTTTTAAGCAGTCTTCTGCTTGGCGACCGTTACCATGGCCGGCCGGATCAGGCGGTCGTGAAGCATGTACCCTTTCTGGAACTCGCTGATTACCGTGTTTTCAGGATAATCATCGGATTCCTCCTGCATGACCGCTTCGTGATACGTGGGATCAAAAGGCTTTCCCCTGGCCTCGATCGGCGTGACGTTATGATTTTTCAGGATCTTTACGATCTCGTTTAAGGTCATCTCCACGCCCTCGGCCATGCAGGCGCCGGTTTCATCTTTCTGTTTTTCTCCGGCGGCATTCAATGCTCTTTCCAGGTTGTCCACCACGGACAGCAGATCCTTGATCAGGTCTTCGTTGGCATACTTTTTATGGTCTTCCATTTGCCGCTGAACCCGCTTTTTATAATTTTCGAATTCAGCAGACAGACGCAGCAGCCGGTCATATGTATCAGCCGCCTCAGCCTTTGCAGTGGAAAGCTCGGTTTTTAACTGTTCGACATCCTCGGCTTCCACCGCCCCGCCTTCGGATTCGGAGTCGCTGATCTCCGATTCTTCGGCATCCATATCCATACCGTTTTCCTGTTGCGTTTTCTTCATGTTCATATGAGATTCTCCGGATTCTGTTTGCGTTTCGGATTCTTTGCCCGAACGCTTTTTATCGTGCGGCTCGCGAACCAAATTCGATCACCTCTCCTTATAAGAGTTTCAAAAATGGAACTCTGTTTGCCGGTTTCAGCGGAATTATTTGAAAATCTCTGTATCTGTTGAAGTTTGACAGAAAAATAAGTCACAATAGAGGAATGTCAAGACGGGTTTTTCACATCTGCAAACGGAAAAACCGAAGAAAACATGGAAGGAAAATCCGGCCGGGAACCCTCCGTCGAACAGACTTGGAAAATGCAGGTCATAACGTGGCCGGGAACGATCCGCGACACAGACTGCATTACTTATCGCTGCTTCCTTCCGGACCTGACGAGGTTCGTAACCGTCTGTTGCGCGGCGGCCGGCCTGAATGACCTGCGGCATCCGCATCTTATCCTCGGGAGGGGGTTCGGCCCCGCATAAAGCGGTTTTCGGGTACAGGGTACCGCTATCACCCCGCCTATCCCGACCGGGACACCCACTATAAGAGGTCTGGATGTGGTTTTCAAGAGACGATTTCGATCAGCCTGTAAAAAGTCTTTTTTACAGGCAGTGTTAAATTTTAAGTGGTTAAGTGGTTAAGTAAAATCAGAAGCTTATCATTTTATTGCCTGGCGGTTATAACGTTTTCAGGACGTTTTACGAATTCATCAACTCTGAATCTTTTAATCGAAATCGGTGGATTGTTTGTATCTGATTCCGGTTTATTGTATGGATGAGGATACGCCTGTAAAAAGTTCTTTTTACAGGCAGTGTTAAGTTTTAAGTGATTAAGTGGTTAAGTAAAATCGGAAGGTTATATTTTAAGACTTTTTCCGGAAACGTCAATGTGATGACAGATTTTACCATATTATATAGCGACCCGCTGGTTCGGGGCGTGGAAAAGGCCATCCGCGACCGGGACATGCTCCGGGAAAGCCAATCCGTGCTTGTCGGTGTTTCCGGCGGTGCGGATTCGGTTGCCCTCCTTTACAGCCTTTGTGCGCTTTCCTCGATCCACGACTGGCAGATCGGCATTGCGCATTTAAACCATGGCCTGCGGGCAAAGGCATCGGACCGGGATGCGCGTTTTGTTGAGGGTCTTGCCAACCAATTGAATCTGTCTTATTATAATAGGAAAAGCGATCTGCATGCCAAGTGCCAGCAGGAAGGGATGAACCTCGAAGAGGGCGGCAGAAAAGCCCGTTACGAATTTTACCATGAAATCGCCGACCGGGTCAGCTTTGATAAAATCGCAGTCGGACACCAGCGGGAAGATGCAGCCGAGCAGGTTCTGCTCAACCTTCTCCGGGGAAGCGGACCCGAAGGCTTGGGCGGTCTGGCCCCGGTTGCGGGGCGGGTTATCCGGCCCCTGATTGAAACCCCGCGCGCGGAAATCGAAAGGTTCCTCCAGGATCAATCACTCTCCTACTGCACGGACGAATCCAATCTGGACCAGCGGTATACGCGAAACCGAATTCGCAACCGCCTGATGCCGGAACTGGCGAGTTACAATCCCCGGATCACGCAGACGCTCAATCGGCTGGCAAAGGTTATGCGGGAGGAATCCGAATGGATTGAGGATCTTTTGCAGCCGGCTTTCGAGCGGGCTCTGCTCCGGCATGAACCCGAGCGCTGCGTTCTTGAGCTTTCTGCAGCGGTGCTCCTTTCCCTTCCCGTGGCCGCCAGGCGCAGGATCGTCCGCAGGGCCGTTTTTGAGGTCAAAGGAGATTTACGCCGTATCGCATGCCGGCATATCGAAGATGTTCTGTCGGTTTCGGCAACTCCGGGAAGGTCCCGGCAAATTCATCTGCCCGGACAGGTCCGCGTGCTGTGCAGCAGGGACCGTGTTCGCTTTGCCAGGGAAAAAAAATCCTTGCGGTCTTCTGCGTTGTACGGCAAAAAATTGGAAACAATTCCGTTTGCCTATACCGTAAGCAGTTTGCAGGCAGGCGCTGAATCGGTCCGGATCAGAGAAATCCCTGCCCGGATGCTATTTCAACAGCTCGGGATTCATGATATAGAAAGCCGTTTTGACCCGGAAAGCCAAACCGCCCTGATGGACCTGGACCGGGTGCGGTTTCCGCTGATCATCCGGAACCCGCGTCCGGGAGATCGGTTTGTCCCCCTGGGGATGCACGGAAGCGTAAAAATAAAGGATTTTTTTATCAACAACAAGGTACCGCCACCGGTTCGGGCCCGGGTGCCGCTGGTTGAAAGCGCAGATGAAATCATCTGGGTCGGCGGCATGCGAATCGCCGAAGGGGTCAAAATTACCGGTACCACGAAAAGCGTGCTGAAAATCGCGCTTTTCCCGAATCAGACAGATCAGCAATCTTCGGAGGAATCATACATTGAACGCCTTTAACAAGAACCTGGCGCTATGGATTGTCATCGTGCTGATGATGATCATGCTCTACAATATATTCAACACCCAGCAGCAAACCGACAATGAATTGGGCTACACCCAGTTTCTTTCCCGGGTGGAAGACGGCCGCGTGAGCAGCGTGGAGATCCAGGGTCAGAAGATCACGGCCACAGGCACCGACGGTAACCGCTTTTATGCGTATGCCCCGGAGGATAACCAGCTCATCAATATCCTGCGTGAAGAGGGGGTTTCCATCAAGGCCAAGCCCGAGCAGGAGACCCCGTGGTTCGTATCCGTGCTGGTGTCCTGGTTTCCCATGATCCTGCTGATCGGCGTGTGGATTTTCTTCATGCGGCAGATGCAGGGCGGAGGCGGAAAGGCCATGTCATTCGGCAAAAGCGGGGCCCGGATGCTCTCGGAGCAAGGGGCCAAAATCACCTTTGAAGACGTGGCCGGCGTGGACGAGGCCAAGGAAGAAGTATCCGAACTCGTCGAATTTCTGAAAAACCCGAAAAAATACACCCGTCTCGGCGGCCGCATTCCCAAGGGCGTGTTGATGGTCGGCGCCCCGGGAACCGGTAAAACCCTTCTGGCCCGGGCCATTGCCGGCGAAGCCGGCGTGCCCTTTTTCAGCATCAGCGGATCGGACTTTGTGGAGATGTTTGTGGGTGTCGGCGCATCCCGGGTGCGGGACTTGTTCGTACAGGGCAAGAAAAACGCCCCCTGCCTGATATTCATTGACGAGATGGACGCAGTGGGCCGGCAGCGCGGCGCCGGCCTGGGCGGCGGTCATGACGAGCGCGAACAGACCTTAAACCAGCTCCTGGTTGAAATGGACGGGTTCGAGTCCAACGAGGGCGTCATTCTGATCGCCTCCACAAACCGGCCGGACGTGCTTGACCCGGCTCTGCTCCGGCCGGGCCGCTTTGACCGGCAGGTGGTGGTTCCCATGCCGGACATCAAGGGCCGCACTGAGATCATTCAGGTTCATCTCAAACGCACGCCCACGGATACGGATGTGGACGCCACAGTCCTGGCCAAGGGCACCCCCGGTTTCTCGGGTGCGGACCTGGAAAACATGGTCAACGAGGCGGCCCTGATAGCTGCCAAGAAAAACAAGGAAAAAGTCGCCATGGTTGACTTTGAGGAGGCCAAGGACAAGATTTTCATGGGCCTGGAACGCAAGTCCAAGGTCATGAAGGAGGAGGACAAGCGGATCACGGCCTACCACGAAGGGGGACATGCACTGGTGGCGCGCCTTTCCCCGGAAACCGACTCCATCAACAAAATCACCATCATCCCCCGTGGCCGGGCGGCCGGCGTGACATGGTTTCTGCCCGAGGAACGGGACTTCATGTTCAAAGATCAGCTCATGAATGAACTGTCCGTGGCCATGGGCGGAAGAGCCGCCGAAGAGCTGGTCCTCAAACGCATCAGCACCGGCGGGGCCAATGACATAAAAAGGGCCACCGAACTGGCACAGAAAATGATCTGCTCCTGGGGGATGAGTGAAAGCCTAGGGCCCTTGACTTACGGTCAGAACGAGGAGCACATTTTCCTGGGACGGGAAATCGCTCAGCACAGAGATTATTCCGAAGCCACTGCCCAGAAAATCGATGCCGAGGTTTCCAAGCTTGTGACTGAAAGCTACAATCATGCAAAGCAGATCCTGACCGACAACATGGACATTCTCGACAGCCTGGCCAAGCAGCTTCTGGACCGGGAAACCGTTATGGGCAAGGAACTCGATGCGCTCATCAGAGAGATGCGTCCCGGGATTCGGCTTCCTTCGGATCCCAGCGACACGGAAGCCGAGCAGGACGGTTCTCAGGAAAACCAGGCGGCTCAGGAGGAGGAAAACGTGGATGAATCCGTATAGCCTGGACTGCGGCCTGCATCTACTGCAACTTGGTCAGCACACGGCTGTCATGGGCATCCTCAATATTACACCGGATTCTTTTTCAGACGGCGGCCGTTTTTTCAGGCAGGACGCGGCACTGGCCCGGGCCGAAGAACTGGTGGCGGCCGGGGCAGACATTGTTGATATCGGGGGGGAATCGAGCCGTCCGTTTTCAGATCCGGTGCCTGCAGAAGAAGAAATCCAGCGCGTTCTGCCGGTAATTGAACACCTGGCGGACAAAATCGCGGTACCCATATCCATTGACACCACCAAGTCCGTGGTCGCGCGCCGGGCGGTCGACGCCGGAGCCCGGATCATCAACGACGTCAGCGCCTTGCGCTTTGACCCGGATATGGGCCGCGTAGCCGCGGAATCCGGGGCCGTGCTGGTGCTCATGCACATGAAGGGCTCTCCCAAGACGATGCAGGTGGAACCGGTTTATACGGATCTGATCGGAGAAATTCACGATTTTCTCGGGGAGGCCCTCAACCGGGCCCAGGCCGCAGGCGTACCAAAGGACCGCCTTATCGTGGACCCCGGAATCGGTTTCGGCAAAACCGTATCGCACAACCTGCAGCTGATCAACCGGCTTGACGCATTTGCCGATCTCGGGGTTCCGATCCTGCTGGGTCCTTCCAGAAAGGCCTTTATCCGAAAATTGTATCTGCAGGAAGCCGGAGAGGAGCATGCGGCTGACAGCCCGGAAATTGAAACCGGCACCCAGGGCGCCGTGGCCGCTGCAATCATGAAAGGCGCCCACATCGTGCGCGTTCATGATGTCGCCGCCGCCCGGAGCACGGTCCGGGTCACCGATGCCATCCGCAGAGAAAAACCCGCCGGCGAGTAGGAAACTTCACGTATGGACGAACAGAAAAAAACGGGCAGGTTTGTTCAGCGGTGTTGCGCCGGGCTGATCCTGATATTGCTCGTCTTGCCGCTGACCGGATATGCCGGGACGGATTCGCCGGCGGAAACCAAAAGCCCGGAAACCGTTGTAAAGGAGATTCCCATAGCGGTTTTTGCCACGGGCAGCCCGGCATTCGGCTACCGGGTAAAAGAAAAACGTGCAGTGCCTGCGGCCGTGAAGGTGGCGGGCCCGGAAAAAACGCTTGCCCGAATGGAGACCGCACGCACCCACAGCATTGATATTACCGGCTCAACCAATACCATTAAGCAGGAATCCGCCCTGGATCTGCCTGAAGGCATCCGGTGCGTGCAGAACAACCCGAAGGTTTCCGCCACCATTGTCATAGAAAAACAACTGGTGGAAAAAACGTTTGAAAACGTTCCGATACAGACGCGTCACGCGGTTTTTCCGTCTAGGATCCAGCCGGATACGGTAACAGTGACACTGCGCACTTCCGTTCTCGAATTTTCAGATTCGTTTTCAAAGACAGACATTCAGGCCTACATTGATCTCAAGGGGCTTGGCCCCGGTATTTATGTCAAGCCCGCGGCCATCCGCCTGCCGGATCACGCCCGGCTGGTCGGGGTCGAGCCCCGGGTTTTTACCCTTCAAATCCAATCCCCGGACAAACCCGAGTAAGGAAATAAGCATGCTACTGGTGCTTGACGTCGGCAATACGCAAACCGTGATCGGCCTTTTTGATGACCGACGCCTGGCAGCGCACTGGCGGATGCATACGGAGCCGAGACTCACAGAAGACGAATTTCACATGCATCTGTCCCATTTTTTTAAACCGCACGGACTGGATATGGCAGCCGTCAACCAGACCGTGATTTCCTGTGTGGTGCCTCCCATGGTACGAACATTGGAGGCATTCTGCCGCAAATATCTCGCGCATGCACCGGACTGGATCGGACCCGGGAGTGTGGATATGCCCATCCGGTACCGCAACCCCGGGGAAGTCGGCGCAGACAGGCTGGTCAACGCAGTGGCCGCTTTTACCAAATACCGCACCAGCCTCGTGGTGATCGATTTCGGCACTGCCACCACGTTTGACTGCATTTCCGAGAACGGGGAATACCTGGGCGGGGCCATTTCCCCCGGCATCGGCATATCCGCGGAAGCCCTGTTCCAGAGGGCCTCCAAGCTTCCCCGGGTGGAACTGTTTAATCCGCCGGATTCGGTGATCGGCAAGGAAACCGCTGACAGTATGAAATCCGGATTGCTCTACGGTTACACCGAGATGGTGGACGGAATGGTCCGACGGATCAAAAAGGAGATGCACCCCGAGCCCACGGTAGTTGCCACCGGGGGCCTGGCTTCGTTGATCGGCGAGCTATCCTCTTCCC
>JAGXKN010000024.1 GCA_018335195.1 Desulfobacterales bacterium | reverse complement strand
AGGGACCCGTCTGCAACACCTCCAAGGAAGTCCTTTTTTTCCGCTCTCTCGAAATTGCACTTCGTTGCCCTGACGGCGGTGCGGAAAAGCGGGTTTCCGAGCGAAAATTGAGGCTCCCGGAGCGAGGAAACGCCTTTTTCGCGCCGCCGATCAGCCAAGGTGCTTACGGATTTCTTTTTTGCAAAAATACCGCGCTGGCGGGAGAAACGGCTTTTTACGAGGAGATCTTTTCCTGTACTCGAATCGGCGAAGGCCCGATCATGATTACTGCCGCGACTGTACTGGCAAAAAGAATCAAAGCCACGCAATAGAAGGCCCAGGCAATGCCAAATATATCCATGAGGCTGCCCACCCCCATGGATCCGACAAAAAGCCCGGCACTCATGGACATGTTAAACACCCCCATCATGGAGCCTTGGCCGTAAGTACGACCCTCCTCGGTGGCCAGCGCCCCCAGGCTCGGCCAAACAATTGCCTCTCCGACACCGATCATTGCAAACAGGATCATGAGTGTGACTACACTGGGGGCAGACGGCACAAGAAGCATGCCGAGGCTGATGACGGTGGAGCCGACAAAAATCAGCAGGTGTTTTTGCCTGCGGTCTGCCAATTTGCCGAAAGGGATCTGCATGACCGCGTTGACAAGGGTTCTGCATGTCACCACCAGCCCGATCTCGAGTCCGGTGGCACCCATGGTCTTCTGCATAAGAATCGGCAGAAACGCGATAGAGGGAATCATGATAATCATGGTGGCCATCCGGGAAAGCAGCATCCCCATCACCCGGGAACTTTTGAGCATCAGCCGGAAAACGGCAAGCATCGATCCCTTGTCGGCATTTATCCGGATGCTTTTCTGTTTCGGTAAAAGCGCGGCCACAAGCGCCATGGAAACGATGCTGAGAACCGCCATGGCGTAAAAGGCGGAATTCTGGCCCCAAAGATCCAGGAAAAATCCGCCCAGCACCGGCCCGCCGCCGATTCCGGCAAAAAGGGAGATATTGAGCATGCCCATGTACTTTCCCTCCTCTCCCTCAGGAGACATGTCACCGATATAGGCCATGGCCATGGGAATGATCATTGCCGAGCCCATGCCGTGGAGAATGCGGATCGCGATCAGGTGCCCCACGGCGGTTGCCAGGGTATATGTATAACCGATCACCGAATATATCAGCAGCCCGAGCACCATGAAACGCTTTTTGCCGTGCTGGTCTGAAAGGCCGCCGATAAAAGGCTGCAGCACGCCCCGACTCAGGGAAAACCCGGCCACGATCAGGCCCAGGTCAAAACCCGTCGCCCCCAGATCTGTGGCATATATGGGCATCACCGGCGCAATGATGCCAATGCCCACCAGGGCGATAAATATGGCCGATAAGATTGTGATGAGAATCGAGTTCTGCATGGACGCTTCCGGTTCCTGGTGTTATTTTCGGGCTTCGGGGTCCTGAGAAGATGGCGCAACGCAATATATCCGAACTATATTGTATGCCTGCTGGCGGTTGTCAATTGAAAATCCGCTGCGGATTGACACGCCCGATGTTTATTGATAATTGTGTGATATTCATCGTTGCCGGATCATTTCCGCATGCTTTTCCGGCTTCGAATTAACGCAACGGGAAAATAAAATCAGGTCCGGAAAGGAACCCTCACCATGCCCATATATGAATTCAAATGCGCCCAGTGCGGAAATATTCAGGAAATCATCGTGAAATCAAGCGATGCATCCAAAAAAGTGGAAATGAAATGCAGCGCCTGCGGCAGCGAAACCCTGGAGCGGATGTTAAGCCGGGTCAGCTACACCAAGGGCTCTGACAAAGGCGCTTCGCCCACGATTACTGCAAAGAACTGCGGTTCCGGCAACACCTGCTCCACGATTGACATCCCGGGCCCTTCAAGCTGAAAATGGGCCAAAAATCGCTTTTTCAGGCAATCGACCGGACCTCCGCAAACGTTATTTCGTCACGGATCTCTACAAATGCATAACGGCCCTTCCCGAACCGGCCAGGGTTGATGATCATGGTATCACCGATCCGGTCCGTGTCCACGGATTCGTGGATATGCCCGGTAATGCAGACCAGTGGCTGCCGTGTTTCGATAAACTCCCAAAGCACGCGGCTGCCGACATGCTTTCCGGAACGGATCCGGTCGCAGTTGGTATTGATCGGCGGTTGATGGCTTACCAGCACAAAAGGCAAGTTTTCCGGCAACCCTGCGGCGGCCCCGGATAAAAAGCGCCGGATCTCGGTTTCGGAATGCTCGTTCGGGGTGTGAAAAGGCGTAAAAAGCGACCCGCCCAGCCCCGCAAAACCGATATCCACAATTACTCGGGATTTTGCGTGCAGATTCATGCCCTCCTGATCCAGATAGGCCGCCACTCCCGGGTAGTCGCAGTTTCCGGGCACCCCCAGCACGCAGCCGGCATACCGCCGCACGGATTCCACCACACGCCCGGCGTGCCGGGCGTTTCCGAAATTGGTGATATCACCGGCAAGCACCACCACGTCGGCTTTCTGCAGTATCTTCCCGAGCCGGTCCATGGCAGCAGTCTGGCCGTGAATATCGCTGAGTCCGATCACAATCATCCGTTTTCCCGCTATGCTGCCAGTTATCGATAAATTCCCAAACCTCCCCATAACCCGCGCACAGCCCTGAATTTTGCACAGGCATTCCTGCAAGTCAAAGCATACCCACCCTATTCAAATCCAAATCCAAATCGGGATCGAAAGGAAAATTTCCGATTCAGCCAACGAATAGCCGGTTGGTTGCTGTTAGTTTTCAAATCCGTTGCGCCCTGCAAAAAAACATCTGGCTTCAACGATTTTCGCAGGGGGCGGCCGGCGGGGACAATCTGTTCGAATGCTGACCGCTGCTGCGCTCAATGCATCTCACAAACAGTCCCCGCCGTTCACCCCTGTGCAGACCATCGAAAGCTTCCGCCGATCAATCCACAGTTTAAAGATAAACCGTTTTATGGAACGTTAAGTCAGCCGGGTAGACCCGGTTCCGGGATAGCCTGAGGATTATCTGTTTGACAGGATCCGCAAAGCCATGTAAATTTTTTAAATAATTGTTATTTTTAATACCGTGACACAAAAATCCGTTAAACGCCATGTCCGCCTGCAGCGCAAAATACATTACGGTAATTTTTTCGTTGCTCGCAATCTGGCTTGCCGGGACGCCGGCGCCCGGAGTTCAGGCCGGAGAAGTGCGCAAGCCCGCGGTGGCAGGAACGTTTTACCCGGCGGACCCGGATGAACTTGCCCAAACTATCGAGCAGATGAGCCGGCAGGCACGTAAGGATCCGGTGAAAGACCTTCCGGATCGGCCCCTGAAAGCCCTGATCATGCCGCATGCCGGCTACCGGTATTCCGGACCCGTTGCAGCCCGTGCCGCACAGGTCCTGGAAGGACAATCATTTTCCAAAATCATTATCATGGCTCCGGACCACCGGGTGGGCTTTGCCAAAGGGGCCATCAGCGATGCGGACAGTTACCGGACACCACTTGGCAATGTGGACCTTCACGCGGATGCCGCGCGCCTTCGAAAGCAGTATGAGATGTTCCGCCCGGTTGCGGCCTCGGATAGGCGCGAACACGCCGTGGAAGTGATCCTCCCGTTCCTGCAGACATGGCTTTCGGATTTTGAAATTATTCCGATCGTGCTCGGAAAAAACAATGAGATCGAATCCTATGCCGGGGCACTTGAAACCGTCGTGGACAGCAACACCCTGATCATTGTCAGTACAGACCTGTCCCATTACCTGCCATATAGAGAGGCCTTATCCCGGGATCGCACGACAATCGAGATCATCACAGGCATGAAATCGGAAGAACTTGGGGCCGACCCGCGGCGCGCATGCGGCTGGAAACCGCTTCTGGTGCTCATGGAAATAGCGCGGGGGAAACAATGGAATCCCCGGCTGCTGCATTATGCCAACAGCGGGGATACCGCCGGCAGGCGCGATCAAGTGGTCGGTTACGCAACCATCGCATTTTATGGAGAAGCCCGTATGAGTGAACATGAAAACAACCAGGAAATCAGCAGGGAAAAAGGAGAGGTGCTGCTGGAAGTGGCCCGCAAAAGCATCGCAGATCGCCTGGGCCTGAAAACCGGGGGTTCACCGGTCGGAGACGACGCCACCCGGGACCCGGTCTTCCAATCCAACCGCGGCACTTTTGTCACTCTGAAAATCAATGACCAGCTTCGAGGCTGTATCGGAAACCTGGTGCCTGAAAAACCGCTAATAGAGGGGGTCAGGGACAACGCCGTAAATGCGGCTTTTAATGACCCGCGGTTTGGCCCCCTGTCTCCGGAAGAATTCTCCAGAATTCAGATCGAGGTCAGCCTGCTCACCGAGCCGCAGCCGCTTGAATACACGGATGCCCAAGACCTGCTCGACAAGATCCGCACCCATGTCGACGGGCTCATCATCCAAAAAGGCGCACGCAGCGCCACCTTCCTGCCGCAGGTCTGGGAACAGCTTCCGGACAAAAAATCCTTTCTTCAGCAGCTCTGCATGAAAGCCGGACTGCCGCCGGACGCATGGGAAAAGGGCGACTTGCAGGTCTTTACCTACCAGGCCCAGTATTTTGAAGAGCGGGACTGAGGGCAGAATCCTGCAGCTGGTCGTTGTCACCGGGATCTCCTCGGTGGTCAGCCAGTTGCTGATTATCCGCGAATTTCTCTCCAGATTCCAGGGCAATGAATTTGTCATTGCCCTGATCCTGTTTTCCTGGCTGGTGATAGGTGGTTTTGGCACATGGGCGTCAGGACTTGCAGGCTCCCGGATTCTGCCCCCGGACCGCACCCGGCTGTCCCTGTTGACCATGCTGCTTGCCGTGCTCTCCCCCCTGACCCTGCTTGCGGTCAGGGTCTTGCGGGATGTGCTGTTTGTTACGGGAAGCGCGGTTGGTTTTTACGCCACCTTTGGCTATATTCTGGCCACGATCGCACCCTATTGTCTGCTGCTGGGCTTTGTGCTTCCCTACAGCCTGTTTTGCGCCCGGGTCCTGGAGCCGGGCTTTTCCGGTACCCGGATCTATATCGCGGACAACATCGGGGATATGAGCGGAGGGGCCCTTTTTTCCTTTCTGCTGGTCTTTTTTGCCACGCCCATGCAGGCCCTGGTCATCGTGAATGCTGCCCTGCTGGCTTCCGCCTTTTTTCTGGTCCCCCCGGGCCGGCGCTTCCGCCTGGCCCTCGGCCTGGCCGCGGCTGTTGGCATCGCCGGTCTGACCGCCATGCTCTGGACAGAAACGCCGTCCCTTCAAAGGCCTGTCGGCGAACTTGTGCACTACAAAGAGTCCCGGTACGGCAGGGTAGAGATCTTCAAAAACCAAGGGCAGCATACGCTGTTTCTCGACGGCAGGCCCGTATTTTCAGACCAGAACCTGGTCCAGGCCGAAGAATCCGTGCATTACCCCCTGTCCCAGCTCGACACGGTGGAGCACGTGCTACTGGTTTCCGCAGAAGGCGGCATGATGCGCCAGATCCGGAAATACGAACCCGCATCCGTGGATTACGTGGAAATTGATCCGGCCATTACCCGGGCACTGTTTCAATATGACATGCTCCGCAAGATCCCGGGGCTAAACGTGATTCACCAGGATGCCCGCCTTTTTCTATCCGGCAGCGACAAGCAATACGACGCCATTCTCGTCAATCTGCCCGAGCCGGAAACATTCCAGATCAACCGGTTTTTTACCATCCGGTTTTTCGCTGAAGCCCGCCGTCACCTGACCGACAACGGGATTTTCTCATTCCATACCAACGACCCGGGCAATTACATCTCGGAGATCCAGGGAGAAAAGATCTCGATTTTGCACCAGACCGCCTCGGCGCACTTTTCCGATATCCTCATGCTGCCCGGCCAGCGCCTCTATTTTCTGTGCGCCGACCGGTCCCTTGATACGAACATCCCTGCCGGCTTGGCGGAAAAAAACATTTCCACACAATTTGTCCGGGGATATTATACCGGCAATGTCACACCCGATCGAATACGTCAGATAAAATCCCGGCTGCAGGCCGACGCCCCGGTTAATACCGATTATGTGCCCCGACTGGTGGGCATTATGTTTTCCCAGTGGTTTGCCGAGTTTGAAAGCACGCCCGCAGTGTTTATGGGTCTGCTCGCGCTGGGACTGGCATTCTACCTGCTGCGGAGCCGAAGCGAGGAATTCGTGTTGTTTACCACCGGCGCCATGACCATGGGCAGCGAAGTACTGGTGATATTTGCATTTCAGGTCTTTTTCGGATATATTTATTTTGAGATCGGACTGATTGTCACCGTATTTCTGGCAGGCCTGCTGCCCGGCGCCGTGATCGGGGAATACCACAGGAATATCGGTCGCCGCCTGTTTATCTTGACAGACATCGTGCTGATCGCGGCCGTGGCCGCATTTATGGCCGCACTCTGGTTTGCCGGGGATGTGCTGCCGGAATCTGCCTTCCTTCTTTTTGGCGGGATCGTATCCCTGGCCTGCGGCATTCAGTTTCCGGTGGCGCTGCACGTGGGCGGCCGAGAAAACCCAGCGGCTGTCCGGGCGTTTTCAGCAGATCTCATCGGGGCGGCCGTGGGCACCCTGGCAGTCAGCGTGGTGCTGATGCCCTATTTCGGACTGATTTGGACCGCGGCGGCCTTAATCGGCATGAAAACGCTCAGTTTGACGTTTGTGACCGTTGCCTATGATACATAACCTGTCCCGCAGAAACTTTCTTCTGGGCTGCAGCGGGGCCTGCCTCTGGGCGGCCCTGGGCGGCGGTGCCGGATTGGTGCGCCCGGCCGGCGCCGCAGACGGACAGAAGTCGGTCGGGCGGGTACACGTATTTAAGGATGACGCCCCGGACGAGCTCTGGAAATGGTCCAGGGAAGCGTTTTCCTACGAAAAGCTGGCCGGCGGGAAAGTGGCGTGCAATGTCTGCCCCAACCACTGCACCCTGTCTGTGGGCGATCGCAGCATATGCCGTTCCAAGGTCAACATGTACGGCAAGCTGTATACGCTTGCCTACGGAAATCCCTGTTCCGTTCATGTGGATCCGATTGAAAAGAAACCGCTTTTTCACTTTCTCCCGCAGAACCGCGTTTTTTCAATGGCCGCCACCGGATGCAGCTTCCGGTGCCTGAACTGCCAGAACTGGGAAATCTCCCAGGTCCGGCCCGAAGATGTCCGGCACTATGACCTGTTTCCCGAGGCGGCAGTGCAGCGGGCGCTTCGCACGGATGCCCGGGCCATCGCATATACCTATTCCGAGCCCCTGACGTTTTTTGAATACATGATGGATACCGCGCGTATTGCCCGGCAAAAGGAGGTAAAAAACCTGTTGATCTCAAACGGGTATGTCAACCGCGAGCCGCTGCTGGCCCTGTGCGAGGTCCTGGATGCCGCCAACATCAATCTCAAGTCCTTTGACGACAAATTGTACCGGAAACTAAACGGCGGCCGCCTGCAGCCGGTGCTGGACACCTTCAAAACGCTTAATGAAAAAAACGTACATTTTGAAATGACAACGCTTCTGGTGCCTGGCTATGTGGATGACCCGGATATGATCCGCGACATGTGCAAATGGATCACGGACAATCTCGGGGGCAACCATCCCCTGCATTTTCTGCGTTTTTATCCCCATTACAAGCTCGACCGCCTGCCGCCCACGCCGGTGTCCGCCATGGAACAGATGCGCGAAATCGCCATGGAAGAGGGCATCCGGTATGTCTATATCGGCAATGTGCCCGGGCACGAGGCAAACCATACCTATTGCCACAACTGCGGGGAAATGATCATCGAGCGACAGGGATACGAGATTTCCGCCGCGGGGCTGTCAGGCGGCAGGTGCAGATTCTGTGATACTGTAATTCCGGGGGTCTGGAGCGAAAAGGACGAATCATAACGTATGGATCGCCGCCGTCTGTCCAGGATTGTATTTCTGTTTCTGATCACCGGGTTGATTCTGGCGCTTTGTGCATGCGGGGCAAAGCCCCAAACGCGCATTATGGAGGTTACCTCTTATTGCGGGTGCGGCCAGTGCTGCGATTGGGAAAGAGGCTCCTGGAAATGTCTCAAGCTTGATTTCTGGAATCGCTATATTACCAAAGGCCCGAAAGCGGGTGCGCCCTATTCCGGCCTGACCGCCTCCGGCACCAAACCCCGTGAACCCCGCCCGGGCCTGTTTTCCGTGGACAGCTTGGTCCACCCCTGGATGATCCCGGTGCGAATTGTTCTGTTTCCCTGGCTGTTTCTGTCACAGGACGGCACCATTGCCGCGGATACCCGATATTACGCATTCGGCACCCGCATGTACGTACCCGGCTACGGCTGCGGTGTGGTCGAGGACCGCGGCGGCGCCATCAAGGGCCCAAACCGCCTGGACATATTTTACAAATCCCATCACGAGGCTCTGCAATGGGGGCGGCGGAAAGTTAAAGTCACGATTTATCCCTGAACTGTCCGGCATAAACGCCCCGTCAATCTCGCACACGAGAAAAACCAGCCCCGGTCCCGCAAACATTTAAAACCGTATTTCCTGGCGAACACACAGGTTCGCCCCTACGCCGAGAAGATTGAAGCCATGCGAGCCTGGATGTGCGGGGCAGCTATCGAGGGATTGGTCAGGGCGTGTCGGCGGGGTGGTTTGCGCAGATGCATCGGGCGCGCCCGCGGACGGCAAATGCGCAAACTTCCCCGCCGGCCCGATCCTGCGAAAATTCGGGAAGACTCGAATTTCTTTTTTCAGGTCCCGGACAACCGCTACTAGTGGTCTGTTGTCTTTTCGGCAGGCCGGAAATAGTAGAGCCTGCCGTCGCTGCGGCGGGTCTGGATCGTTTGGCTTCGGGCCATGTCAGTTACCTGCCGGTCCACGGCGTCCAGGGGCAGGCCCAGGCCGGCGGCGATATCCTGTGCCGTGCAGGGCCGGCGGGAAAGCATTTCCAGGATCTCTTGGTTCATGTCGTCTTTATTGCCATCCCGGCTTTCGCCGCTGAATTCTGCAATCACCTCCGCCCGCGGATCCAGTTTTTCGGCAAGCCGTTGAAGCGCCTCCTCGGAAACCTGGCCGGCATATTTTTCAGCCGGCGGGCGCACCGCCGTGTTGACATGAATGCGGTCCGGGTTGATCTCTGCAATATGCGGACCAAAGGCGGCCATCGCATCCTCGGTGTCATTGACGCCCTTTATGATAAAAATTTCCAGCCAGATCCGCCCGGAATAAACCGACCGGAAATCCGCAATCCCCTGAATCATAGTTTCAAATGAAATATCCGGATGCGGCCGGTTAATCTTTTGAAAGCTGTGGGCATCAAAGGCATCAAATGAGGGCAGCACCACGTCTGCAGGCAGCAGCGCACCGCGTACATCCGGAGACCAAAGCAGCGCGCCGTTGGTCAACACCGCCACCGGGACATCAGTCATTTCCTTGATCTTTAGAATAATCTCCCCGATTTCGCTGTGCAGGCAGGGCTCGCCCGAACCGCCGACTGTAACGTAATCCGGCCGCACCCCGGAGCGGAGCCTGACTTCGAGTTCGGAAACGATCCGTGCAGCCGGAATATAGGGTTTGCGTTCGATAGTGGTCTGTGGGGTTCGGCCAATCTGACAGTAAATACAGTCATACGTGCAGGTCTTGTAGGGTACGATATCCACGCCCAACGAACGCCCCAGGCGCCTGGAAGGCACCGGGCCGTATATCAGTGACGTCGTTGTTTTCTGGTCTCTGGGCATTTTTGATTTCCTCCGAAAAAAATCCGCTCAATCCCAAGGCTGAAGCGTCTTGGCCACTGCGTTGATTTTGCTGGACAGCATTTCCCACTCGATGCGAACTGATTTTAAAAGCTCATCCCAGTGGCCGAAGATGTCATCGAGATTCGCCGGCTTCTTTACCATCGGGGTCTTCTGAATTTGCGCGTACATATCGGAAAGAAGCCCGGCACAATTTCGCCGGTCCAGCTTTTCAGCGGTCTGCCGGGCGTTTTCCGCCCAGTCCCGGCCTTCGTCTGCGAAAAATTCGGCGATCACCCCTGAAAACGCTTTTTGCGGGGCGTTGACAGACAGCAGGCGGCCGTTTATTCCGTCTTTGACCACCTCGCGCACACCCGAAGCATCCAGCGCGATCACGGGTGTTGCCGCTGCCATGGCTTCAGCAACAACCATGCCCTGGGTTTCGGTTTTGGAGGCAAAAACAAACAGGTCCATGGCGCTGTAGGCGTCGATCAATTCCTGCCCGGTCTGCTTGCCGGCCATTACCAGCCTTTTGTCCAGGCCCCGGCGGGCAAATTTTTTTTCAATCCGCTCCCGGTCTGGTCCGTCACCCACCACGAGAAACCAGGCATCCGGGTCTTTTTCCAGGTAAGCCCGTACCGCTTTTGCCAAGTATTCCAGATTTTTCTCCGGGGCGAGCCGTCCGAGATGACCGATAAGCCTGGCGTTTTCCGGGATCCGGAAGCGTTTTCGAAACCGGACGCCCTGCCCGGTGGCAAACGCCTCGAAATCCACGCCCGTGGGAATTTCCGCCACCGGTGTTTTTACGCCCCGCTGTTTGATCAGGTCTGCAACGCTTTTGCTCGGCGCCACCACCTGCGTACACATATTGGCATAAGCCGTGGTCATTTTGATGACAAACCGTTTCATTACCGGCGACTGCGAGGAAACATAATGGGTATATTCCTCGTACAGGGTATGATGGGTGAATACCAGCGGCAGATTCCGGCGGTAAGCCACCCGCATGGCCGCATCCCCGAGAAGAAACGGGTGATGACTGTGAATGATATCCGGTGCAAATTCGTCGATTTTCTCGTCAATAATAAACGGGATGGGAATGCGGACGGAAAAATCGCTGCCGTTGAAATTCTGTATGGCAGGCACCCGCAGCACCTGGGGATCCTCCGGGCTGCCGGCCTGATTGTCAAGAAAGGTCGGGGCCACGATCAACACCCGGTGGCCGAGCTTTCTCAAATCCTCCTCAAAACAGGACACGGACTTGGCCACACCTCCTACATGAGGCAGGTAGGTATTTGTAAACATGCAGATATTCACTTTTTTGAAACCTCTTTTCGCAGATGGGTGATGTTTTCTCCGGCAGCCACTGCTGCAGCCTCAAAGCCCGGAATCTCGATCCGGATCTCAGGCGAGCGGTCATTCCAATATCCTTCGATTTCCACCTGTGCGGCCCTGTCCTGCGGGGCAATGCGCACGGTAACAGGGCCGTGCGGGGTGGGCGTCGGTCCGAACCGCAGGGTTTTCGACCCGGAAAGCCATTGCGGAAACACCCCTGATCCGATCACCAAGTCGGCTTTTTCTTCCCGTACAAACAGGTTCCGCATCATAAGCACCCATTCGGCCGCGGCCCATCCGTGCTGCCCGTCTCCCATGCATCCGCCCTTGGTATGCGGATGGATCGCCTCCGGCCACTGGCCGGTAGGCGAGGCCAGATCCGCCACATTCCGAATCAGTGCCTGATAACGCAAATCCCCGGCCCGCAGCAGGGTCTGGGCGATATCCAGGGTCAGGTACGCATTGATCCCGGAATGAATCATGTCCTGGAAAAAGGCGCCTTCATAAAAGCAGTGGTTCATCAAAAATTCCACAGTATTCATAATCTTCGGATCCCCGGCCGGGGTAAGCTGCAGAGGATAATCCGCCACCAGGGAACCGATCGCCCCGGCGTCCATGCGGCGATACGGGGAGGCCGGCACCGCACGCCGGCTTTTCCACTCCGGAATGGCGGAAATACTGCTGAATATACACTTTAAAAAATCCTGGTAAAATGCATCGAGTTTCTCGCCCATGGCCGCGCTGTGATATTTGCGGGCCATTGCCGCGGCTTCGCCCAAGCCCGCCAGCCCCCAGAAATCGTCCCAATAATAATAATCATTGGGCCCCAGGTGCTCAGCGCTGAAACCCGCCGGCAGCAGTCCGCCATGACGCATTCCGGGTCTTTTCCGGGTGCGCTTTTTTTCAATCCACGCTGCTGCCTTCAGGCCCGCATCAAGCCAGCTCCGGGGAGGTCTGTGTCCGGTCAGGCGCAGGTAGCGGCCCATGATCCAGAGCACCTGACCGTTGGAATCCCATTCGCCTTCCTGGGACTGGAAATACCCGCTGGTCTTTTGCCTGGCCGGAAAGCGATTGATGCACATGGAACTGCGGCCCACCATGTTTGCCGCCATCATGGCGTTTAACATCAGGCAGGCATCCCGGAACCAGAACCGGCGGTAGGTATACGGCCCCGGCACCGGATCAAGGGCCGAGAGCATGAGCAGGGTGCGAACCGCCGTATCATAGAGAAACCGGAACTTTTCATCCGGAACTTCCAACAGCGCGGTTTCAGCCAGCAACCCCTCCCAGGTGTGCACGGGTGTTTTCCTGCGCGTACTGCGCGCCGGCATGTCCTTTTCCAGGTCCACGGAAACCCGAAGGCTTTGCTCCTGATCTGTCGGGAGCGGAAAAAACGCAGCAGATGTGGCCATGCCCACCCTGCACTTCACACTGTTAACACTCTGCGGGCCGCGCCACTTATCAATCACGTCTCCCTCGGAATAATCCGAGAAAAGAACCTTTTCCGGCTGCCGATCCATGTATATCCGCGCATGCCGGTTGATCAGCCAGAACGGCCTGGCGTGATCCTGAAATTCAATGGATTCGATAAACTGGATACCTTCCGGATTATAGGGGCGCAGGGCCACCACGAGCCAACCGCCCTGTTTTGCCCGTCCGCGCGAAGAAATCACCGCAAGGGCCGAGTTATTCTCCCATTCCATCTGCAGTTCGGTATTGAGGTCAATACCGTCTGCATGGCATCGGTTGACAAGCTTCAACCCATCCCGGGTATCCAGATGCTGATCCGTGTCATCGCCCATGGAAGGGATCATTTTTTCTCCCCGGGCATCAATGATCCAGAAGTCCAGGGACCACCCGTCATACAGGGGCGTGACCAAGCCCCGCGGATCCATGATGGGATAGACCGGCAGATCCGGATGTCCGACTGCAGTCCAGTTGCGATGGGTTATATTGACGTGGCTGAAGGCAAAGCCGCGCGGGATGAATGAGTAGTCCCGGGGATTGAACTGCTTTTGCACCCAGAAGGGCCATATCCAGTCCAGATTGTATTGAATCGCCTTGGTATTGATCAGGCCCCTAGCGTGGAAGATAATCCCGGCGCGCAGCAGTTCTATGGGCTCCTGGACCTCGGAGGGCTGTGAAAACCGGCGGGCCCGGGCGGCGAGTTGAATCGGGTCAATAATACCGAATCGCTTTGCCGCCCGTTTGACAATAAACTTCCACGGCAGCCATCGGGTAAACATAGGCGCTCCTTTTCGCATATCCGGATACAGACCGGAAAAATCTTCCCGGTCCGGCTTTTGCAACCACAAATGAAATGTATAAAACTATATGAAATAAAAATATAAATCTTCAGTCTTCACTTTCAACGCCGCCGCCCTGCCGAAAGGGCTAGAACTTCGGGATCGGGGCCGCGCCTGCGGATTGCCCTTTATCGGTTCCCGGAGATGTGATATTATGACAAATTAATACAGATTCGTAAACCGGATCCCCGAAAATCCGGCACAATAATGCGATGAAATATCTGGAGTCCAACATGTCAGAACAGAACAACGACCCCCAAACCCCGGACGAATCCGGGGAAGAACAAAATTTCGAAGAGCTGTTTGAATCCTACATGAAGGAAATGAAGGATGACCTGCGGGTCGGCGAGCAGGTCACCGGAGAAATCATCGCCATTGGCGGGGAAAACGTCTTTCTCAATACCGGCACCAAAATCGACGGGGTGGTAGACAGCTCCGAGCTGCTGGACAATGACGGAAACATGCCCTATCACCTCGGCGATTCCGTAACGCTTTACGTTGTTGCCAAGGATGAGGGCGAAATCCGCCTTTCCAAGGCCATGACCGGGCAAAGCGGCATCAGTCAGCTCTATGAGGCCTACCGCAGCAAGATACCGGTGCAGGGCAAAGTCACCGAAACCTGCAAGGGCGGCTTCCGGGTGCAGGTCATGGGCAAAAGCGCTTTCTGCCCGGTGAGCCAGATGGATACCGCCTATGTGGAAGAACCTGATTCATACGTGGGCGGGGAATATGAATTCCTCGTCACCCGCATCGAAGAAAAGGGAAGAAACATTGTCATCTCCAGGCGGGAACTGCTCAATCGCTACATGGCCGAGCAGCGGGAGCAGTTCTTAAAAACCGCTTCTCCCGGCGACATCTTGGATGGCCGGGTAACCCGGCTGATGCCTTACGGGGCGTTCGTGGAGCTGCACCCCGGAGTGGAGGGAATGGTGCATATTTCCGAAATTTCCTGGTCCAGGGTGGAAAAACCCGGGGATGTTTTGGCTGTCAATGACCCGGTGCGCGTAAAAATCCTCGACATCCGGGAACCGGAGAAATCCGGAGGACAAGGCAGGATTTCGCTTTCCGTCAAGCAGGCTGCAGGCGATCCGTGGCAAAACATCACGGAAAAATTCGGCCACGGCGACAAGGTGGAAGGCCGAGTCACCCGGTGCGCGGATTTCGGGGCATTTGTGGAAATTGCCCCGGGCGTGGAAGGCCTGATGCATATCAGTGAAATGAGTTACAAAAAGCGGGTGCTCAAGGCGGAAGACGTGGTTTCGCCGGGAGACCGGATTGCGGTCATGGTCAAGTCCGTTGACCCGGAAAACCGCCGGATTTCCCTGAGCCTGAAAGACGCCGAGGGCGATCCCTGGATGCATATCGAATTCCGGTACCAGGCGGGCCAGCGGGTCACCGGCACCATTGAAAAGAAGGAATCCTTCGGCTACTTTGTGGCCCTGGAGCCCGGAATAGTGGGACTGCTGCCGGTTTCCAGAATCAATGCGGCAAGCAATGTCAAAGAAATCGAAAAACAAAAGGTGGATGACCCTATTGCTGTGAGCATCGAGGCGATCCACCCGGCAGAACGCAAAATATCGCTGGATGTGGCGGATGCGGCGGATAAACAGGAATGGCAATCCTACAAAAAAGACCCGGGCGGCGGTTCGGATTCCGGCATGGGCGCGCTCGGGGAAAAGCTCCAGGAGGCGTTAAAGTCGAAAAAGTAGCCCTTTTTGCGGCTTCAGATGCCTATCCTTTCACAAAAAGCCCGTGAATGATCAGCAGCAGAATACCCACACAGGTCATTACCCCGTAGATGGGAGATTGCACGACAAACTCAATGCCACTGCGTAAAGCGGCCACCGGAAAACTCTGAACCCAGGTAAAGTTTTCCTCGCCGAAGAGGGTAACCAGAGTGTGGGTGTAAAACCCTTCGTCGCCCTGGCCCATGATCATGGCAATGCCCTGAAAACCGGCCAGCAGCAGTCCCCCGAGCAGTCCCAGAAATCCCAGCCATTTGACAATTTTCATGTGCACCTCCCCAGCCGCTTTTCGGGATACGATTTTATGAAAATGCCGCCTTGATGAATTCACGGTTCATGCGCGCGATTTCCCGGATGGAAATTCCTTTGGGGCATTCGGCCTCGCACTCGGCTTCATTGGAGCAGTTTCCGAATCCGAGCTCGTCCATGGCCCGCACCATGGCAAGCGCCCGATTTTTTGCCTCTGGTTTTCCCTGGGGCAAAAGCGCTAGGTGGGAAATCTTTGCACCGGTAAACAGCATGGCCGAAGCATTGGGACATGCGGCCACGCATGCCCCGCATCCGATGCAGGTCGCCGCATTAAAGGCTTTTTCCGCGTTATCCCGGGCAATGGGAATGGCATTGCCGTCCTGGGGACCGCCGGCATTAATCGAGATATAGCCCCCGGCCTGGATGATCTTGTCCAGGCCGCTGCTGTCCGCCACCAGGTCTTTGACCACTGGAAAAGCCCGGGCCCGCCAGGGCTCGATCACGATGGTATCGCCGTCGTTGAAATGCCGCATGTGGAGCTGACACAGGGTGGTCTCGGGCATGTGACCGTGGGCCCGCCCGTTGACCACTGCACCGCACATTCCGCAGATGCCCTCGCGGCAGTCATGATCAAAGGCAATGGGCTCAACGCCCTCTGCGGTCAGCTCCTCGTTGACCACATCAAGCATTTCCAGAAAAGACATGTCCGTGGAAATGTTGTTTGCCGGATAGGTTTCCAGTGCGCCCCTGGGGTTGTTTTTATTCTGGCGCCAGACCTTGAGCGTCAGGTTTATGGTTTGGCTGCTCATTTACTTGTAGCTCCTCTGTGTCAGTTCCACGTTTTCAAAGTAAAGCGGTTCCCTGTGATGGATGGGGTCCGTGTCCGGCCCGGTATACTCCCATGCAGAAACGTGGCAGAAATTCTCGTCATCGCGCAGGGCCTCGTGATCCGCGGTCTGGTATGCGGTGTTGAAATGGCATCCGCAGGATTCCTTGCGCTCGATGGCGTCCTTGACCATAAGTTCGCCGAACTCCATGAAGTCCGCCACCCGGCCCGCATTTTCCAGGGCCTGATTCAAGTCCGCGGCATCCCCAGGCACCTTTACGTTCTGCCAGAATTCGGCCCGAAGCTCGGCAATATCCGCCCTGGCCTTCTCCAGGGTCTGCTCATCCCGGGCAATGCCGCATTCATCCCACAGGATCCTGCCCAGGGACTTGTGGAAGTCGGTCACCGTCCGCCTGCCGTCAATTGACAGCATCCGGTCAACCTGTTCCCGAATGCGTTCCTCGGATTCCCTGAATTCCGTGGCGGATGCATCCACCTCCGGCAGGGACGCACCTGCCAGATATCCCCCCAGGGTATAGGGAATGATGAAATAGCCGTCTGCCAGGCCCTGCATCAGAGCGCTGGCCCCCAGGCGGTTGGCCCCGTGATCGGAAAAATTGGCCTCGCCAAGGGCAAACAGCCCGTCAACTGTGGTCATCAGGTTGTAATCCACCCACAGGCCACCCATGGTATAATGCACTGCCGGATAAATCCGCATGGGCGTAACATATGGATCCTCGCCGGTGATCTTTTCATACATTTCAAAAAGGTTGCCGTACTTGTCTGCAATTGCCTCCCGGCCGTCGCGGGCAATGGCATCGGCAAAATCCAGGTAGACCGCCAGTCCGGTCTCGCCCACGCCCTTGTCCTTGTCGCACTGTTCCTTGGCGTTGCGCGAGGCCACGTCCCGGGGCACCAGATTGCCGAAGCTGGGATACTTTCGCTCCAGGTAGTAGTCCCGCCCGGACTCGGGGATCTGCTCGGGCGGCCGCTTGTCCCCGGGTTCCTTGGGTACCCAGACCCGTCCGTCGTTTCTCAGGCTTTCGCTCATCAGGGTGAGCTTGGACTGGTAGGTGCCGTGCACGGGAATGCATGTGGGATGAATCTGGGTAAAGCACGGATTCCCGAAATACGCCCCCTTCTTGTAGCAGCGGTAGGCGGCCGTGACATTCGATGACATGGCATTGGTGGACAGAAAATAAGCGTTTCCGTACCCGCCCGTGGCCAGCACCACGGCATGGGCACTGTGGGACTCCAGCTCGCCGGTCACCAGGTTGCGCACCACGATGCCCCGGGCCCGGCCGTCGACCTTGACCAGATCCAGCATCTCCCTGCGGGGAAAAATCGTGACCCGCCCGTTTGCCGCCTGGCGCATAAGCGAGCTGTAGGCGCCAAGCAATAGCTGCTGGCCGGTCTGCCCCTTGGCGTAAAAGGTCCGCGAAACCTGGGCGCCGCCAAAGGAGCGATTGTCAAGCAGGCCGCCGTATTCCCGGGCAAACGGCACGCCCTGGGCCACGCACTGGTCGATGATATTCACACTCAACTGTGCAAGTCGATATACGTTGGCCTCCCTGGCCCTGAAATCACCGCCCTTGACCGTATCGTAAAAAAGACGCCAGATACTGTCGCCGTCATTGGCGTAATTCTTGGCGGCATTGATCCCGCCCTGGGCGGCAATGCTGTGGGCGCGCCTGGGCGAGTCCTGGATGCAGAAGTTCTTCACGTTGTAGCCGAGCTCGGCCAGGGTGGCTGCTGCAGAAGCCCCGGCAAGTCCAGTGCCCACAACGATAATCTCGAACTTCTTTCTGTTGGCCGGATTGACCAGCTTGAGATCGAAACGGTGCCGGTCCCATTTCTCATGCAGCGGACCGGCCGGTATTTTGGATTCCAGTGTCATGGATGAACCTCTTTTTAGGTGACTGCGCGGATATAGATCGGAATAAAAGCAAAGCCCACGGCAGCGGCAATGGCAAATGCAATGCCCACCGCGCGGATGGCCGGCATGTACTTTTCGTGATTTAATCCCAGGCTCTGAAACAGGCTCCAGAAGCCGTGCCGGATATGGATGCCCACCAGGATCACCGCGCCGATGTAAATCAGGGCATAAAAAATATTGCTGAAAGTGTTCACCGCAGCGTCATACGGTGTCTGCTGTGTTCTGTCGATAAAATGGAATTGGCACAGGTGCAGGATCACAAACAGCAGGATCAAAAAGCCCGTATACGGCATGGTGCGTGAACCGATGGTCCGGCCGCCGGCGGACTTGTCGACAGCATACCGCGTTTTGCGGGCCTGCCAATTCCGCGTGAAAAGCACGGTCCCGGTGCTCACATGAATTACCGCAAGGGCCAGCAGCACAAGCTCCACGATGACAATTACCGGGCCCAGGGCGTGCAGGGTTTCCACGTAATGGAGAAAGGCGTCCTTGCCGAAGTAAAATGTGATGTTGCCGGCCAGGTGGACTGCGATAAACCCCAAGAATCCCAGGCCGGTTATGGCCATGAGCAGCTTTTTGCCGACGGCCGTGGAAATGTTTTGCACAAACCAGTTCATATCATCGGCTCCCGGATAAAAATAATAACCGCATTAACCTTCTTTAGAACATTGATCATTGAACAATCAAAAAACTTTTGCGCAGAGCTCGCCGAGCCGGCCGAGATCTTCGCACACATGCGCTCCCCCGGCCTTCAGAGCTTCGACCTTGCCCTGGGCCGTGCCGGCGCCGCCGGAAATAATGGCCCCCGCATGCCCCATGCGCCGCCCCGGCGGGGCGGTCATTCCGGCGATAAAGCCCACCACGGGCTTGGACATGTTCTGCCGGATGAATTCAGCAGCCTGCTCTTCGGCGCTTCCCCCGATTTCGCCGACCATGACCACGCCCCGGGTATCCGGATCTGCCTCAAAGGCCGCCAGACAATCGATAAAATTTGTGCCGTTGACCGGATCCCCGCCGATGCCGATACAGGTGGTCTGGCCGATATCCTGCAGGGTGAGCTGATAAACCACTTCATAGGTCAGGGTCCCGGAGCGCGACACAACCCCGATGGGCCCGCCCGGCTTATGGATCGGGCCCGGCATGATGCCGACCTTGGCCTCCCCCGGCGTGATGATGCCCGGACAGTTGGGGCCGATCAGCCGTGCGGAACTGGTTTTCAGATAGTGTTTTACCCGCATCATGTCAAGTACAGGAATGCCCTCGGTAATGGTGACAATGAGGTCAACGCCGGCATCCGCGGCCTCCATGATGGCATCTGCTGCAAACGGCGGCGGGACGAATATCAGGCTGCAGTTGGCGCCGGCCTCGGAAACCGCCTCGGCAACCGAGTTAAACACCGGAATGGCATCCATTTTCTGCCCGCCCTTGCCGGGCGTGACGCCGGCCACCACCTTTGTGCCGTATTCCACGCACTGGCGCGCATGGAACTGCCCTTCTTTCCCGGTAATTCCCTGAACCACCAGCCGCGTATCCGCATCCGCAAATATACTCATACCTAAACCCCGACTTGCTGTGTTATTTGAAAAATGAGTCTATAAGGAACTCTGCAGAACCTCCAGGCTCATTAAAGCACAAATTCGAAGCACGAAATTCGAAACAAGTTCGAAATCTATAATGACCAAATCACCAAAACGGGGTATCGTGAGTTCACTGTTTCTGTAATTAAACCATTTGGATTTTTGTCATTGCTTCGGATTTCGATATTCGAATTTCGAATTTTATACAAGTGCTGCTACCTTCTCGCCGGCGTCCTTGAGATCCCTGGCCGTCTGCAGATCGAGCCCGGAATCAGCCAGTATCTGTCTGCCCTCTTCCACATTGGTGCCTTCCATGCGCACCACCAGCGGCACGTTGATCTCCGTGTTCCGGGCCGCCTTCACAACACCCCTGGCCAGCACGTCGCAGCGCAGGATGCCGCCGAAAATGTTGATCAAAATCGCCTTGACCTTCTTGTCCGACAGGATCAGCCGGAACCCGTTTTCGATCATTTCCGCGGTGGCGCCGCCGCCCACGTCCAGAAAATTGGCCGGCTCCGCCCCGGCCAGCTTGATGGTGTCCATGACCGCCATGGCCAGGCCCGCGCCGTTGACCATGTTGCCCACCGTGCCGTCGAGATTGATGTAATTGAGGTTGTACTTGGAGGCCTCCACGTCAATGGGGTCTTCCTCGTCAAAGTCGCGCATTTCAACGACTTCCTTCTGGCGGTACAACGCGTTGTCATCAAAGCTGACCTTTGCATCCAGTGCATAAAGCTGCTTTTCCTGCGTGATCACCAGGGGATTGATCTCCACAAGCGAGCAGTCCCGGTCCACAAACAACTTGTAAAGCGCGGTGAGCATCTGGGAGAACGGCTTGATCAGCTCCTTTTCCAGGTTCAGGCCAAAGGCGGCCTGCCGGCAATGATACGGATAAATCCCGGCCAGGGGATTGACATGCACCCTGATGATTTTCTCGGGGGTCTGTGCGGCCACCTCTTCGATGTCCATGCCGCCGGCCTCGCTGGCCATGATCAGGATCCCGGCGTTTTCCCGGTCCGCGGTCAGGCTGAGGTAAAGCTCGTTTTCAATGTTTAACCCCTTTTCCAAAAGCACCCGCTTGACCGGCTGCCCTTCGGGTCCGGTCTGGGGCGTGACAAGGTTCATGCCGATGATCGCATCTGCATGTTTGACCACCTCGGAGATGTCATCGGCAATTTTAACACCCCCGCCCTTGCCGCGGCCGCCTGCATGGATCTGGGCCTTTACCGCCACGGGAAAGCCGCCCAGGGTTTCTGCCACCGCCTTGGCTTCATCCGCGCTTTCGGCCACCCCGCCCTTGGGAATGGCGACCCCGTATTCGGAAAACAGCTGCTTGGCCTGGTATTCGTGTATTTTCATAACAACTCCGCTTGGTTTCCTATCCGATCACGCAAAGCACGTCGTTTTTGGCAACCGAATCGCCTTCGGAAAAATTAATGGCCTTCACTGTTCCGGCCACGGGCGTGGGCAGGGAATTCTCCATTTTCATGGCTTCCAGGACCACCACGGTCTCTCCTTCATCAACGGTATCTCCCGCCTTTTTCTCGTACCGGATAACAATGCCGGGCATGGGGGCCTTGATCTGATGGCCTTCCACGTCTGCAGCCGGTTTTGAAGCAGATTCCTTGGGTTCTTCTTTAGGCGCCTCCTTGGGAGATTCGGGTTTTGCAGCCAGGGCCCCGGGCTTGGGTGCCGAGGGTGCGGGCCGGGCCGGGGAGCCGGTCGAAGCGCCTGCCGGGGCCGCGCGGCGCGGACCGGCGGGGGCGGCAGGTGCTGGCTGGGCAGCGGGGTCGCCTGTAATATAAGGCATTCCCGGATCTTCCACTGCCACCTCGAACTGCTCGCCGTCCACGTACACGCTGAACTTGTGGACGTTTTCCCCCTCCGGCGGTTCGGCCTTTTTCTCCCTTTGCTCAAGCACGTCCCTGAGCTCGCCGTTTCTGACCCTGCGCACCAGTTCCTCTTCCTTTTTGGCCGCTTCCAGGCTTTTGGGCTGAACCGACTCCGGCGGGGTTTCCAGGCCGTACTTGTACTTCAGAAATTTCTTGCCGGTGACCGGATACAACGCATAAATGAGCACGTCGTCAATATCCGTGGTAATATCCTTGACTGCTTCCTTGGCATCCTCAAGCTCGGGCTCCAAAATTTCCGCAGGCCTGCATTCAATGGGTTTTTCACCGCGCGGATACCCCTTAAGCGCCTTTTTCTGAACTTCGGGGTTCACCCCTGCCGGCGTCTTTCCGTAAAGCCCGAAACACAGATCCTTGACCTGAGAGGTAATCATCTTGTAGCTTTCGTTCTCGTCATCAAACAGCACGTTGTTGACCGTCTGGATGCCCACGATCTGGCTGGTGGGCGTGACCAGGGGAACCTGGCCCAGGTCTTTTCGAACCTTGGGCAGCATCTCGTAGACCTCATCGATGCGATCCAGGGCATCCATTTCCCGGAGCTGATTGACCAGGTTGGAAAGCATCCCGCCGGGCGTCTGGTGGAGCAGCACGTTGATATCAATCACCGAGACCTTGGAGTCATCGAGCAGGTGCCTGTACTTGGGCAGGATGTCTTTTTCCAGCTTTTCGTTGATCTCGGCCAGGGCCTCAATGTCAAGGCCCGTATCCCGGTTTGTGCCCAGAAGCGACATAACCATGGGCTCGACGGCCGGATGCGAGGTTCGGTAGGCATAGGAGCTCATGCAGGTATCGATAATGTCCACGCCCGCCTCAATGGCCTTGAGGTGGGTCAGCGGCGCCATGCCCGAGGTGAAATGACTGTGCAGGTGCAGCGGCACCGAGATGTTTTCCTTCAGCGTCTTAAACAGGGGAAATGCATCATAAGGGGAAAGCAGACCGGCCATGTCCTTGATGCAGATCGTATCCGCGCCCATTTCCTCGAGTTCCTTGGCCTTTTCCAGGAAATAGTCGAGATTGTAAACTTTGCCGCCCATGCGCGGCTCGGTCATGGAATAGCACACACAGCCCTGAAAATGCTTGCCGGATTTCTTGATCACGTCCACCACGGTCTCAAAGTTGCGAAAATCATTTAACGCGTCAAAGGTCCGGAAAATATCCATGCCGTTTTCCGCGGCCCGCTCCACAAACACCCGGGCCACGTCATCGGGATAATTGCGGTATCCCACCAGGTTCTGGCCCCGCAAAAGCATTGAAAAAGGCGTTTTCTTAAAGTATCGCCTTAAGGTACGTATCCGATCCCACGGATCTTCATTTAAAAACCGATGCATGGTGTCAAACGTGGCCCCGCCCCACACTTCAACGGCCCAGAAACCGATGTTGTCCATCATCTCGGCCACCGGGACCATGTCCTCGGTTCGGCCCCGGGTGGCAAATAGGGACTGGTGCCCGTCGCGCAGGGTCAGGTCCTCGAATTTAACCGGGTTTGGCGCTGCCGGTCGGTCCTTGTCATATTGGATTTCCGTTTGCTTGAGTTCATGGTGTTCAGTCATTCCCGGGTCTCCTCGGATTGGTCGTGTTTATTTTAATGAAACGCTTTCATCTGCATCATGGTCCGCATCCGCATCTGTCCCTGTCTGCCGCTTAAGGCCCAGGGATGCTGTACGGCCCGGACGACAACTTGTGCCTGGGGCGCCTCGACCGGAGATGCTTCTGCGGCTTCTTCGGCTGCCGAGACTTCCGCCTGCTGCTGCCGGCATGCCAGATGGTGCAACACTGCAGCTATGGCGGCGCTTTCTTTTTTTCTCATGCGAATCGCCTTTCTTTTTTGCATTCATACTTTGATGGCTTCGTAAAAAGTCTTAAAAATGTTATGCCCGCCAAGCAATAAAAAGATAAGCTTTTGATTTTACTTAAACACTTAATCACTTAAAACTTAACACTACCTGTAAAAAAGACTTTTTACAGGCTTATCACACTTTTAGGCCGGAATATTGCCGTGTTTTTTCGGCGGCAGGGACTGCCGCTTGGTGCACAGGACTTCCAGGGCTTCGATCAGCCTGGACCGGGTCTCGCTGGGCACGATCACGTCATCGATATATCCACGGTTGGCAGCCACGTACGGGTTGGAAAACAGGTCCCGGTATTCCTCGACCTTTTCCCTGCGGGTGGCCTCCGGATCATCCGAATTATCAATGGTCTTGCGGTGAATAATATTGGCCGCGCCTTCGGCGCCCATGACCGCGATCTCTGCGGTGGGCCAGGCAAAAGCCATGTCCGCGCCTAAATGCTTGGAGGACATGGCAATATAGGCCCCGCCGTAATCCTTGCGCAAAATCACCAGCAGCTTGGGCACAGTGGCCTCGGAATAGCACCACAGGAGCTTGGCCCCGTGGCGGATAATGCCGCCCCATTCCTGGTCGGAACCCGGCATGTACCCGGGCACGTCCGCCAGGGTCAAAAGCGGAATATTAAATGCATCACAAAACCGGATAAAACGGGTGGCCTTGTCCGAGGCGTCGATATCCAGGCATCCGGCAAGGAACTTGGGCTGATTGGCAATGATTCCCACGGTGCGGCCGTTAAGACGCGCAAGCGCCACAACGATATTCTTGGCGTAATGCTCGTGGGGTTCGAAAAATTCCCCGTTGTCCACGATCCAGGAAATGATGTCCTTGACGTCATAAGCCCGGTTGGGATCTTCCGGGACGATGCCGTCTAAGCGCTCGTCGCGTCTTTCCGGATCATCCCCGGTGTCCACGACTGGCGGGTCTTCCATATTGTTTGCCGGCAGAAAAGAAAGCATGCTGCGGATCCGTTCAATGGCATCCGCGTCGGATTCGCACGAAAAGTGTGCGACCCCGCTTTTCTCATTGTGCGTGGTGGCTCCACCCAGGTCCTCGAAAGTAATCTCCTCGCCGGTCACGCTCTTGATCACCTGGGGACCGGTAATAAACATGTGGCTGGTCTTTTTGACCATGAACACCCAGTCGGTCATAGCCGGGGAATAGACCGCACCTCCGGCCGTAGGCCCCATGATGGCAGAAATCTGCGGGATCACGCCTGAGGCAATCGAGTTGCGGTAGAAAATCTCGCCGTAGCCGCAGAGCGCATCCACGCCCTCCTGGATGCGCGCACCGCCGGAATCGTTAAACCCGACCACCGGTGTGCCGGACTTCATGGCCAGGTCCATAACCTTGCAGATCTTTCTGGCGTGCATCTCGCCCAGGGTGCCGGCCCGGGCCGTGAAATCCTGGGCAAACGCGAATACGGGACGACCCGCCACACGGCCGTGACCGGTGATCACACCGTCTGAAGGGATATCCGCCTCGTCCATGCCGAAGTTCACGCACCTGTGCTTGACGAAAATATCGATTTCCCGGAACGTGCCTTCGTCAAAGAGGTGGTCCAGCCTCTGGCGGGCGGTGAGCTTGCCCTTTTCCTGCTGTTTTTCCACCGCCTTGGCGCCTCCCATTTCCCGCATCCGGGCCTTTTTTTCAAGAAGCTCCTGTATTTTGTCCGATACGCCGCTCATGTCTGTTTCCTTTCATATTCGTGCGTGACCAGCTCCAGCAGCTGCCTGGCGGCAGCCATGGCCGTTGTATCTCCCAGTTCCAGGCGCCGGGTCAGATCCGGCAGAAGCGATTTCACTTCTGAAAGTCCGTAAAACCATTCTTTCAGACCCTCTTCCACCAGGAAATCAAACCAGTCGCGGGCCTGTCGGCTTCGTTTCCGGAAAAGCTCCCCTGAGGCCTCCATCTTGCGGCGATGCGCCAGTACGGTGTCCCAGATTTCATCAATTCCGGTCATTTCCAGCGCGCTGCATGCAAGCACCGGCGGCTGCCAGCCATCTGACCTGGGTGCCATGAGGTGCAGCGCGTTTTCATAATCTTTTCTGGTTTTTTCCGCCCGGACCGCGTTTTCACCGTCGGCCTTGTTTACGGCCATGGCGTCTGCCAGTTCAATAATCCCGCGCTTGATGCCCTGGAGCTCGTCTCCGGCCCCGGCAATCAGCAGTACCAGGAAAAAATCAACCATGGAAGCCACGGAAAACTCGGACTGGCCAACGCCCACTGTCTCGACCATGACCACGTCATAGTCCGCGGCTTCCAGCACCGTCATGGTCTCCCGGGTCTTTCTGGCAACACCGCCCAGCGCGCCGCCCGAGGGCGACGGACGGACAAAGGCCTGCTCATGGGCCGCCAGTTTTTCCATCCGGGTTTTATCCCCCAGGATGCTGCCGCCGCTCTTGGCGCTGCTCGGGTCCACGGCCAGGATGGCAACCCGGTGGCCCTTTTCAATAAGCCGCATACCGAGAGTTTCAATAAAGGTGCTTTTGCCGACCCCGGGCACCCCGGTAATGCCGAGCCGAACCGCGTTTCCGGTATACGGCAGCAGACTATCGAGCACCGTGTAAACCAGTTCCTGGTGTCCGGAAAGAGCGCTTTCGATCAGGGTGATGGTCTTTGATATGGCCTTCCGGTTTCCGGCGCGCACCCCTTCAATATAATATGCGGCGTCTTCAGGCATTTTGCTCAAGCGCGTTTAACACCTGGTTGGCTGAATCCGTCACCATGCTGCCCGGGCCAAACACCTTTGCCACGCCTGCATTATAGAGAAAATCATAATCCACCGGCGGAACGATGCCGCCGACCACCACCAGCACATCCTCTCCGCCCTGTTTTTTGAGCTCCTCGATCATCTGGGGCACCAGGATTTTGTGCGCCCCTGCCAGGCTGGAAACCCCCACCACGTGGACATCGTTTTCAACGGCCATCTTGGCCGCCTCTGCCGGGGTCTGGAACATGGGACTTAAATCCACGTCAAATCCGAGATCCGCGTACGCCGTGGCCACGACCTTCACGCCCCGGTCGTGTCCGTCCTGCCCCATCTTGGTCAGCAGAATCCGGGGCCGCCGGCCGTGCTTTTCCGCAAAATCGTCCACCCGCTTGCGGATAGTTTTGATGATCTCGTCATCCTGGTACTCGCCCGCGTATACCCCGGAAATGCACTGGGTCGTGGCAACGTAGCGGCCGAATACCTTTTCCATGGCTTCTGTGACATCGCCCACCGTGGCCCGTGCCCGGATAGCCTTGATGCATGCCTCCAGCAGATTGCCGCCGGATTCCGCGCATTGGGTGAGCGCTTCCAGGCACCGGCGGACTTCCGCGTCATCGCGTTCTTCACGGATCCGGTTGACCCAGTTGATCTGCTCGTCCCGTACGGAATCGGAAATTTCACGCACGTCAACCTCGGTTTCCTCTTCCACCGGGTACTTGTTGACCCCGATGACGGGATCGATTCCCTGGTCGATGCGCGCCTGGCGCCGGGCGGCGGCCTCCTCGATGCGCATCTTGGGCATGCCCTCCACAATGGCCTTGGCCATGCCGCCCATTTCCTCAACCTCGTTGATGACCTTGCGCACCTCCTTGACAATCTGGTCGGTGAGCCATTCCACGTAATAGGAGCCCCCCAGGGGATCGACGGTGTTGGTGACCCGGGATTCTTCCTGGACGATGAGCTGGGTGTTTCTGGCGATCCGGGCCGAGACGTCCGTGGGCAGGCTCACTGCCTCGTCAAAGGCGTTGGTATGCAGCGACTGGGTGCCGCCCAGTACCGCAGCCAGGCACTCCAGAGTGGTCCGGATGATGTTGTTGTAGGGATCCTGCTGGGTCAGGCTCCACCCGGAGGTCTGCACGTGCGTGCGCAGCATCTTGGATCGCGGGTCCTGGGGGTTGAACTGGTCCATCAGGTCCGCCCACAGGTAGCGGGCCGCCCGCAGCATAGCGATTTCCATGAAAAAATTCATGCCCACGCCGAAGAAAAACGACAGGCGCGGGGCAAAGGCGTCAATCTCGAGCCCGGCATTCAAGGCCGCGCGCACATATTCCAGTCCGTCTGCCAGGGTGAATGCGGTCTGGAGCACGGAATCGGCCCCGGCCTCCATCATATGGTAACCGGAAATGCTCACCGTGTTGAACTTGGGCATGTGCTTTGAGCAGTAGCCGATAATATCGGATACGATCCGCATGGACGGATCCGGCGGATAAATATAAGTGTTGCGGGTCAGGTATTCCTTTAAAATATCGTTCTGGATCGTGCCGGCAAGCTTTTCCTGATCCACGCCCTGTTCTTCCGCGGCCACGATGTAGGCGGCCATCACCGGCAGCACCGCGCCGTTCATGGTCATGGACACGGTCATCTTGTCCAGCGGGATTTCATCAAACAGGATCTTCATATCCTCCACGGTGTCCACGGGCACCCCGGCCTTGCCCACATCCCCGATCACCCGGGGATGATCCGAGTCATAGCCCCGGTGGGTGGCAAGGTCAAAGGCCACGGAAAGGCCCTTCTGGCCGGCGGCCAGGTTGCGTTTGTAAAATTCGTTGGACTCCCGTGCCGTTGAAAAACCGGCATACTGCCGGATGGTCCATGGCCGCACCGTGTACATGGTGGCCCGGGGCCCGCGGACAAACGGGGAAATCCCGGGCAGGGAATTGACGAAATCAATTCCCTCGAGATTCTCGGCGGTATACAGGGGATGGGTGGTAATGCCTTCCGGGGTTTGCTTTTCCAGGGACTCAACGGGCTTGTCCTTGAGTTCCTTTCTGGCAAGGTCGATCCATCTGGGTTTTTCGGGATGCTCAGCCATATCGGGGTTCCTTGTCCTGTAATTTCAGTTGAAGCACAAAATCTTATTTCATGACTGACTGAAACTCGGGGGTCAGCCAAAATCCGAATGTCGAAATCCGAAATTCGAGAGGCACGATCACCAAAACCAAACGATCATCATTTCATTGTTTCTGTCATTTGATAGTTCGGTTTTTATGTATTGCTTCGGATTTCGAATTTTCCAAACTTACCGTTCGCAGAGCTCCACGAGCACGCCGCCGGTGGCCCTGGGATGGATAAAGGCGATTTTCGTACCGCCTGCACCGGGCCGGGGCTTTTCGTCAATCAGGTCAATCCCCTTTTCCTTGAGCTCTGCCAGAGCGGCCTCGATGTCATCGACCCTGAAGGCGATATGGTGCACGCCCTGACCCTTTTTTTCAATGAATTTTGAAACCGGGCCCTGCTCGTCAGTGGATTCCAGCAGTTCCACCTCGCTTTTGTCAACCGGGAAAAAGGCGGTTTTGACCTTCTGTGATTCCACGGTTTCCTCGCCTTCATAGGGCAGGCCCAGAACATCTGACCAGAAAGACCCGGCCTCGGCATTACTGTTGACTGCAACGCCGATGTGATCAATATGAAGCACCTTCATTTTCCATACCTCGCAAATTATGAATCCGACTGTGAATTCAGGCGGTTTCTCTGTCTCCGGTTATGTATGTAAGTGTTACTTACTTTTTCAAATTTTATAATATTCGCCGGTTGCCACTGTCAAGTATAATCGCAAAGTGAATTAACCTTAACGTTAATTTTTTACATTACCAATAGAATGCGTTTCCGATGCTTCCGAGCCCAATTTAAAGCCCGCTTCTTTTCTGTTCCGTGAAACGTATTCCCTTACCGGATGCAGACCTTCCGGACTTCCAACAGGTCACAGTGTCCGGCAAAAACCTTGGAAATGCCGTCCTGCTTGAGCGTTGTCATGCCCTCGTACACTGCCTTGTCACGGATCTGGCTCATCATGGCGCGGTTCTGGATCAACTGCTTGATCTCGTCAGAAGCCAGAAGAAGTTCATGAATTCCCATCCGGCCCCGATAACCGGTATTGTTGCAGACCTGGCACCCCTTGGGCACAAAAAGCTGAAGATCTTCGGAGTACGGAATGTTTAAATCCTTTTCAAATTCTGACGGCCCGTATTCCCGGACCAGTTGATCGTATTCGCCGCGATCCGGATGATACGGCTGCTTGCATTCACTGCAAAGGGTCCGCACCAGACGCTGGGCCACGATGCAAAGCAGGGCATCGGCAAAATTAAACGGATCCATGCCCATGTCCAGAAGCCGGGTAACGGTTTCCGGCGCGCTGTTGGTATGCAGCGTGGAAAAGACCAGGTGCCCGGTCAGGGAGGCCTCGATGCCCATCTGGGTGGTTGCGTGATCCCGCATCTCGCCGACCATGATCACGTCCGGGTCCGCCCGCAGAAAGGCCCGCATGGCAGCGGCAAAGTCATAGCCGATTTTCGGTTTGACCTGCACCTGCCGCAGTCCTTTCTGGGTGATTTCCACCGGATCCTCGGCGGTCCAGATTTTGCGCTCGATGTCATTAATATAACGTAGCGCCGAATGCAGGGTCGTGGTCTTGCCCGAACCGGTGGGACCGCAAACCAGGATCATGCCGTAGGGAGTGCTTACGGAATTGACAAAAGCCTCGTAATTCCGCCTGGAAAAACCCATGCGGTCCAGCGGCAGCGGCTCGCCCGCGGCCAGAAGCCGCAGGACCACGTCTTCGAGCCCGCCCTGGGTGGGCACGGTGGCCACGCGAAGCTCGATGTCCTTTCCCCCGAACTTCTTAAACCGGATCTTGCCATCCTGGGGTTTTCGCTTTTCTGCAATATCCAGATCCGCCATGATCTTGATCCGGGCGACCACCGCATTTTTATAGCTGTAAGGAATGGTCTGGTAAGCTGAACAGGCCCCGTCGACACGGATGCGGACCTGCGTGTTCTGCCGCCCCGGATAGGGCTCCAGGTGAATATCGGATGCTCCGCGCGCCTGGGCATCCAGGATGATCTTGTTGACCAGCCGGACCACCGCCCCGCTTTCCTCGTCCACGGATGCGGCTTCCTCCTCGAGTTCCAGGTCATTATCCTGGAGCTGGGAGAGGATGTCGTCAATGGAGGATTGCTGGGCTTTTTCCTGGGTAAAATGCTTGATAATCTCCAGGATGTCGTTTTTCATCGCAATGGCGAGCTTGACCTTTCTGCCGGGAAAAAGGCTCCGGATCTCATCCAGGCGCTTCAGGTCATCCGGGTTGTCGATTGCAATGAGCACGTTGCCGTTTTCCAAGCGGATCGGCACCCACACATTTTTCTTCATGAACGGAACGTTCAGTCCTCTGAGCAGTTCCCCGGGAATGGGCAGGTCATTGCGGTATTCAATGTAAGGGATATCATAGTAGCGGCTCAGCGCTTCAAGTATCTCCTTTTTGGGGATTTTCAGATGCTCGATCAGGTGGGTCTCGATGGACCTGTCTTTCTCCCGGGCCTCGGAGACCGCATTGTCAAGCTCCTTGCGGGTCATGATGTGGTTTTCCAGCAGGTAATCAAACTTGCTCTTTTTGCTGGCCTCCATCTTTTTCTGCTTATACAGGGCAATGCCCATGATCTTGGCCAGCTCGGAGATGTTTTCCTCTTCCTGTTCGGTAAACCGGCCGCCTCCGTTTCGGTTCATCAACTGAAGGGCACCGAGCATAAACGATTTGAACACAATGGGGGCAATCAGCACCTGCTTTGTCTGGAACCCGGTTTTGCTGTCCCAGGTGCTGTCAAAGCTCAGGGCCGGATCAATGTCAAAAAGCTCATTGGTGTCATAAACATCCCGGATGTTGAGAATCTTCTGATTGGCGGCACAGTAGCCGGCAATGCTGCTGTTGTTGATCGGCAGCCGGATTTCGGATACTTCGTCTCCGGACTTGAACCGGGAGACCAGTTCCCGCCTGACCCCGTCCACGTAATATATGGTGATGCGCTGGCCCCCGACCAGGTCCACGATCTGATCTTTAATATCAATCAGGATCTCATCAAGGTTGGCGGCGGCATATATGGCATTGGTAATTTCCTGCAAACGGGTACGATAGGCGACTTCTGACTGGAGATGGTCAATGGTGCCCCGGGTGTCATCCGAGCTTGTCGTGCGGGAATAAAGTGAATCCGATTCGGTCATAAAACTTCACCTGTATTTGCCGGCTTTCATATAAACAGGGAGATGCCGTTTTATTCCCTGTTTTTTGTGATCTCAAGGAAACGGTATATTTTCTTGATCCCGCCGCCGAGCAGAATCACGGCGATCAAGTAAAATCCGATGCGCAGAAAAATCTCAACCGAGGCGGGATATTCCATCTCGGCAATCCGCTCCATGACGGTCGAAACCCGGAAAAAAAAGGCCAGGCCCATGATTGCCAGGGCCGCACCCCAGATCAGTTGCAGCAAATCTTGACTTGAATACGGTTTTCGGTCCAAAATAGCCTTCCAATTCATAACGAATTCATGTTTAATGGAGTTGTCGTCTCCTGTCTATATCCGTATTCTCAGGCTGTGTCAATATACACACAAATTCATCCCGCAAACAAAACAGAAAGGAATTATGGATACAACAAACCAGGAATCCGAGCACAAACTTCAGGTGCGGAACCTGGCCACCGACGATTACCCGGACGTCAAGGAGATCATGGACCTGGTATATCCCGACCAGATGGGTGCCTGGGACCGCAGCGAATTTCACACTCTGATCCACCGTTTCCCGGAAGGCCAGATCTGCATCGAGGACAAGGGCAAGGTTATTGCCGCGGCCTTAAGCATCATTGTCAATGCAGATATGTATGAAGAAAAGCACTCCTATGACGACGTGGTGAGCGATGGCCGATTAAACAAGCACGACCCGGACGGCGATGTCCTCTACGGCATTGATATTTTCGTCCATCCGGAGTATCGCGGTCTCCGCCTGGGCAGGCGCCTATACGACGCCAGAAAGGAGCTGTGCGAGGAACTCAACCTCAGGGGCATTATTTTCGGCGGCCGGATTCCCGGGTACAGCGAACATCATGAAGAGCTCACCCCCCAGCAGTACATCCAGAAGGTCAAGGACAACGAGATCTACGATCCGGTGCTCTCCTTTCAGCTGGCCAATGATTTTCACATCAAGAAGATTCTCAAGGACTATATCCCGGAAGACAGTCAGTCGAACGCTTACGGGATTCTCATGGAATGGAACAACATTTACTATGAAAAAAAGCGCAAGCTTTTCGGCGGCAGAAAAGCCTATCCGCGCGTGGGCGTGGTCCAGTGGCAGATGCGCCCGTTTGCCTCGTTTGACGATTTCATTCACCAGGCTGAATTTTTCGTGGATGCCGTGGCCGGGTACAACTCGGATTTGATCCTGTTTCCGGAACTGTTAAACGCCCCCCTGCTGGCCAACTTCAACCAGGAAAACCCGGCCGAATCAATGCGCTCGCTGGCAGAGTACACCGAGCCGCTCCGGGAATCCTTTCTCCAGATGGCCCTGGCCTACAACATCAACATCGTGGCCGGCAGCGTGCCGGAATACAGCGGAGACCACCTGTATAACGTATCCTATCTGTGCCGCAGGGACGGCACCTGGGATGCACAGTACAAGCTTCACATCACCTCGGATGAGTCCCTGTACTGGGGCCTGCGCGGCGGAAATGATCTGAAGATATTCAACACGGACATCGGCAACATCGGGATTTTGATTTGTTACGATGTGGAATTTCCCGAACTCTCGCGGTACCTGGTGGACAAGGGAATGAACATCCTGCTGGTGCCGTACTGGACCGATACCAAGAACGCCTATCTGCGCGTAAGAAGATGCGCCCAGTCCCGGGCCATTGAAAACGAATGCTACGTGGCGATATCCGGATCAGTGGGCAACCTGCCGCGGGTGGAAAACATGGATATCCAGTATTCACAGGCCGCGGTGTTCACGCCGTCGGATTTTGCCTTCCCGCACGACGCCATTGCCGCCGAGGCCACACCCAACACGGAAATGACCCTGATGGTGGACCTGGACCTGGACCTGCTCAAGGAACTGCGCCAGCAGGGCAGTGTGCGCAATCTGCAGAGCCGGCGGCATGATCTTTACAAAATTTTGTGGAAATCCGAATCCACCGTGTAGGCGATATGCAAACCGTGGCTTATAAACACGAAGATGTATCCCTTGCCCGCAAGCCTGTCAGAAAGGCTTGCGGGCTTCCAGGTCTTCGAGCTGTGCATCGAATTCCGCCCGCTTTGCGTCTGCATCTGCAGCGAGTTTTTCCAGATCTGCAAACCCGGCATCAACCTTTTCCCCCAGTTCGTGGAGCTGCCTGGAAAGCCGGGAAATCTCGGTTCCGTTCCCGTTTCCGCTTGCAGCCTGGATTTGCCGGTTGAGCTCCTCGATTTCCGCCTCCCACTGGATAATGGCCGCCTCGGCTTGCTCGATCCGATCCTCGATCGGCTTTAAGACCCGTCCTTTTTCCGACACAATGGCCGAGCGCCGCCGCCGGAACTCCTTTTTGCTCATCTCCGCAACCGGCCTTGGGGCTCCGGGGGCGGCCGCGCTGCGGGAAACGTCATCGCCCTCCTCCCATCCGACATCCTCGAGAAAACGCTGATAGGTGCCGTCAAACACATCGATGCCGCCGCCCTGAAAAACCACCAGTCGCTGTGCCAGGGCGTGAAGGAACATTTCATTGTGCGTGACCATTACCACGGCGCCGTCAAAATAATCAATGGCTGCAAGCAGGGCATCGCAGGATTCCATGTCGAAATGGTTGGTGGGTTCGTCGAGCAGCAGAAAGTTTGCGGGCGTGGCCAGAAGCCGGCCCAGCATTACCCGGCATTTTTCCCCGCCGGAAAGCACCCGGATCTTTTTCAGCGCGTCATCGCCCTCAAAAAGCATGGACCCGCAAATATTTCTGGCCCCCTGGCGCCCCATGTCCGGATTTGCGGCCAGGATTTCCGCTTCCACGGTGCGCTCATCCACCAGGGTCTGGATATTGGTCTGCTCAAACAGCCCGCTGAAGCAATTGGGGTGATTTTCAATCCGCCCGGAAGTCGGCTGAAGATCGCCGGCCAGCAGCCGGAGCAGGGTGGTCTTGCCCGCCCCGTTTTTTCCCACAATACAGATGCGGTCCTGCGGGCCGATGGTCATGGAAAAATCAGATATCAGGGGATTGCCGCCGGCCTGGTCCCCGCTCCGGGCTGAATCATAGGAAAAAGAGACATTTTCCGCGCTCAGCATGTATTTGCCGGAAAACGGGCAATTGTTAAACGAGAAATCCAGGGACTTGGCTTTTTGCAGCTTTTCCTTGCGCGTGAGCTTCTCAAGGGTTTTAACCCTGGACTGTACCAGGTTGGCCAGTCGGGCCTTGGCGCGAAACCGGCTGATAAAGCGCTCGATCTCCTTTCTCCGGCGTTCATCCTTTTGCCGGGTCCTTTCGTAGACCTCTTCTTCCTGTGCAATCTGGCTGTAATACTTCTCCGTGTTGCCGGCGACCTTGCGTACCGTTTTCCGGTGGATACCGGCGATATGGGTAACCACCTGGTCCATGAAACTCCGGTCATGGGTAATTAAAAACAGCTCTCCGGGCCAGTTGACCAGAAAGCGACGTATCCAGCGGATGGAGGTAATATCGAGATAGTTGGTGGGCTCGTCGAGCAGCAGCATGTCCGGCTTGGAGACCAGCACCTTGGCCAGGTTGAGGCGCACCTGGTAGCCGCCGGAAAATTCCGCCGGGGCGCGCTGCATGTCTGCCGGAGAAAAGCCCAGACCGGTAAGAATTTTTTCCACCTGCCAGTGTTCATCTGCGGAATCCGCCGGCAGTCCGCGCATGCCCTCTGCAAGAATCGTGGATTCGAAAAATTCCAGCACCTGGGAGACATGACCGATGCGGTAATTCTTCGGACAACTGATGATCCCGGCATCCGGGCTTTCCAGTCCGAGAATCATCCGGAAAAGCGTGGTCTTTCCGTGACCGTTTCGTCCCACGAGCCCGACGCGCTCCCGGGCGTTAATCTTGAAACTGACGTCATCAAAAAGAACGTTTCCGCCGTAGCTTTTGCTCAATCCCTCAATATTAATCATTTATCAAACGATTTTCCGAATGGTCAGAATGATAAAACCACGAAAAACACAAAGAAGCACGAAGAAAGATATCATACAATTTTCCTTCGTGTACTTCGTGCCCTTCGTGGTTGTCTTTTATGCTGTTTCTACTCCGGTTTCTCGATATCCAGCTTGCTGCATCGGTAGCGAAACGAGCGGAAGCTAATGCCGAGCAGCTCGGCGGCCTTGTTCTTGTTGCCGTTGGCACATGAAAGCGCCTTTTCCAGGTAGGCGCGCTCGATTTCCGCCAGGATATTGTCCAGCGCCACCCCGTTGGCCACATCATCGAGATCAAAGCGCCGGTTTTCAATGCCTTCAATCCATCTTCGCTTGTGAATCGAAAGGGAAAGATTGTCCGGCAGCAGGATATTGGTTGTGGACAGGGCCACGCTGCGTTCAATGAGATTTTCCAGCTCTCGGATATTGCCGGGAAAATCGTACTTCTGGAGCAGATCCACGGCATAGGAAGAGATCTTGGTGATCTCCTTTCCGGCCTGCCGGGAATATTTTTCCAGAAAGTGCTGGGCCAGTGCGCGCAGATCCGCCTTGCGCTCGCGCAGGGGCGGGACCTTGATTTCCACCACGTTGAGGCGGTAATAAAGGTCCTCGCGGAAACGCCCGGCAATCACCTCGTCTTCAAGCTGTTTGTTGGTGGCGGCAATAATCCGGATGTCCACGGAAATATCATCGTTTCCGCCCACGGGTTTAAATGAGCGTTCCTGCACCACCCGCAGCAGCTTGACCTGCATCTGGGCGCTTAATTCCCCGACTTCGTCCATAAACACCGTGCCCTTGTCCGCGACTTCAAACAGGCCCTTCTTGTCCTGGTTCGCCCCGGTGAAGGCGCCTTTCTTGTATCCGAAAAACTCGCTTTCCATAAGCGTTTCCGGAATACTGCCGCAGTTTATGACCACAAAAGGCTTGTCGTGCCGATCGCTCTGATTGTGAATCGCCTTTGCAATCAGCTCCTTGCCGGTGCCGCTTTCTCCGGTGATCATCACGCTGGTTTTGGTGGGAGCGATCTGCTCGATAATCGCGTAAATATGCTTCATCCGGGGACTGTTGCCCACCAGAAGGCCGAAGTGAAGGCTTTCCAGGAGTTCATCGTCAATGCGCTTTTTCTCATCCGAAAGCGTTTTTAATTCCAGAGCCTTGGCGATGGTCTGCTTGAGCTCGTCATTGTTAAACGGCTTGGGCAAATAATCGTAGGCCCCTTCATTCATGGCCTCAACGGCGTTTTCCGCAGTGGCGTATGCGGAAATCATGATCACGACCGTATCCGGATTCACCTGCTTGGCCTTGCGCAGCACCTCCAGGCCGCTGATGTCTCCCAGCCGGATATCGCAGAGCGCAAGATCATAGGTTTCCCGCTCCAGCATGGCATTGGCCTGTTTGCCGCTTTCCGCACTTTCGGCACGGTATCCTTCCTTGCTGAGCATGATTTCAAGGAATTCGCGCATGCTCAATTCGTCGTCCACTATGAGTAGCTTGGCTTCTTCCGGCATAAGCGCTTGATGGTTGCTGCTATATCTCTTCTGAAAGGTCAAAAACGATGGTGCCGTCAACAATTGTGTACACCGCGCGGCCCTTGAGGTCCCAGCCGTCAAAAGGCGTGTTGCGGCCCTTGGATCGCCCCTGGGTTGCGCGGTAGGTGTATCGGGCTTCAGGATCAATGATCGTTACATCCGCTGGCTGGCCGGCAGACAGGCCGCAGGGTTTATCAATGATGGCGGCCGAATTTTTCGACATGAGCGCGATGAGCTGCTCCAGGGTCAGCGCGCCGGCTCCCACCAAGCGCAGCCCCAAGGCCAACGATGTTTCCAGGCCGATAATCCCGTTTGCCGCAAGATCAAACTCCAGGTCTTTTTCAACCCTTGCGTGCGGCGCATGATCCGAGGCAATGGCATCAATGGTCCCGTCAGCCAGTCCCGCGATCACCGCTTCCCGGTCTGCTGCCGTCCGAAGCGGTGGGTTCATCTTAGCCCGGGTATCGTAGGATTTTACCGCCTCCTCGGTCAGTGTAAAGTAATGGGGAGCGGTTTCTGCTGTGACCTGCGTATTCCTGGCCTTGGCTGCACGAATGGCGGAAACCGATTCCCGGGTGCTCACATGTGCGATATGAACCGGCGAGCCGGTGAGCTCGCTCAAGGCAATATCGCGCATCACCATGACGCTTTCAGCTGCGTTGGGAATGCCGGGCAGTCCCATGCGGGTGGATACGACGCCCTCGTTCATAACGCCGCCTGACAAGCTGAGTTCCTCACAGTGGGAAATCACCTGAAGGCCGATGCCCCTGGCATATTCCATGGCCCGCCGCATGAGCTGAGCATCTGAAACCGGCCTTCCGTCGTCGGTTACCGCCACAGCACCGGCAGCCTTTAAATCCCCGAATTCCGCAAGCTGTTCTCCGCACAGCCCGGCACTGACCGCACCCACGGGATACACCCGGGTTCGCCGGCAGCGGGCAGCCTGCTCGAGTATATACCGGGTAACGGAAATCGAGTCATTTACCGGCGATGTATTGGGCATGCCGCATACGGACGTAAACCCCCCGGCTGCAGCCGCACGGGTGCCGGTGTCTATGGTTTCCTTGTATTCCTGGCCGGGTTCCCGCAAATGCACGTGCATGTCCACGAGCCCGGGCACCACCAGCATCCCCCGGGCATCAATGATGCGCTCGCCCGACCCGCCGGTCGTGCCGGCCGGCGCTGTTTGGCCGTTCGCCCCCAGGGGCACCACCTGCGCGACAATGCCGTCTTTTATCAATATGTCTGCCGGGCCATCAAAAACCCCTGGATCGAGGACCCGGCCGCCTTTAATCTGCATCTGCATCACGCGTGCCTCCTGCCAGCAGGTAAAACAGGGCCATGCGAAGAGCCACCCCGTTTGTCACCTGGTCGAGAATCACGGAAAACGGACCGTCGGCCACCTCGGGGGAGATTTCCACACCCCGGTTCAACGGCCCGGGATGCATGATCAGCGCATCCGGCCTGATCCGACCAAGCCGCTGATCGTTTAGCCCATACTGCCTGGCGTATTCGCGCTCCGTGGGAAACAGAAAACGCCGCATGCGTTCCTTCTGAATGCGCAGCATGATGACAACATCCGCATCCGTCAAGGCCTCGTCCACGCTGGGGGCCACTTGCGCACCGAGATGCTCGATGCCCGGCGGGATCATGGTGGGCGGTCCTGCTACGCGAACGCTGGCGCCCATCTTGGTAAACCCGACAATATTGGATCGGGCCACCCGGCTATGGGAGATGTCTCCGATGATTGCCACATTAAGCCCGGACAATCCGCCCTTTTTCTCCTTTACCGTCATCATATCGAGCAGCGCCTGGGTGGGATGCGCATGCATGCCGTCGCCGGCATTGATGATTGAAACATCCAGGGTGCGGGCCAGCAGATGCGGTGCGCCGGCCGAGGAATGGCGCATGACTATGATATCCGGCTTCATGGCCTGGAGATTGCTTGCAGTATCAAGCAGGGTTTCGCCTTTGACAATGCTGCTGGAGGCAGCGGCAATGGCAAGGCTGTCAGCGGAAAGCCGTTTTGCGGCAATATCAAAGGACACCCGGGTACGGGTGCTGGGTTCCATGAAAAACAGGACAATGGTCTGCCCCCGCAGCGTGGGCACCTTTTTGATCGGCCGCTCCGAGATTTCCTTCAAGCCAAAGGCAGTTTCAAAGATGAGCTCGATTTCATCCGGTGAAAGCTGCTCAATGTCCAGGATGTCCTTTTTTGTCCACTGCATCGGCAGCCCCCTGCTGTTAGTGCAGCACCTTCCCGATTCGGCCCCACCTGACCCCGAAGGCATCACTGTCCCAAGACCAGTAGATGATAAAGGCCTCCCCCTTAATGGCCCCTTCCCGGACAAATCCCCAGAAACGGCTGTCGTAGCTGTGGTCCCGGTTGTCTCCGAGAACGAAATAAGCATTCTCCGGAACGGATACCGGGCCGAAATTGTCCCGCTTATTCACCGACCCTGACAATATGCCTTTTTCCGTGTGCTTTACCGGGTAATTGTCTACCCGGCGGCCGTTTACGTATACCTTCTTGTCCTTGATTGTAACAGTGTCCCCGGGAACCCCCACCACGCGCTTGATAAAATCCTTGTCCGGTTCAACGGGGTACTCAAACACGATGATATCCCCCTTTTCCGGCTCGCTCACGGGTATAATGGTGGTATTTGTGACCGGCAGCCGGATCCCGTATATGAACTTGTTGACCAGAATATGGTCTCCGACCTGGAGGGTCGGTTCCATGGAGCCGGACGGAATTTTAAATGCCTGAACCACAAACGCCCGTATAAAAAGCGCCAGAAGAACCGCTATCACGATGGCTTCGATGTTTTCCCGAAGCCGGCTCTTGCCCCTTTTGCCGGTCTGCTCTGAGTTTTGTCGGGATTCCGCCTTTTTCTTCAATTTCAGCAATCAGATTGTAATTAACTTAAATTATCAGGGATATCCACCGGCTTACTCCCTGCTGAGCAAGCCCCGGACATACTCCAGCTTTGCCGCGACATTGTTTTGAATCCAGGACCCGTCCCACCATTCCACCGGATTGACAAACACCTCCTGGATGAACATGCCGAAATGCAAATGATCTCCGCCGGCCAAACCCGTACTGCCGGTATATCCGATCACATCGGACTGATTGACCATCTGACCTTCCTCCACCAGGCTCCGGCTGAGATGGGCATACACGGAAAAAAGCCCGAAACCGTGATCAATGGTAACCACATTGCCGTATATCCCGGCCTGCCCGACAAATGTCACCCGGCCCGCATTGGCCGCAGGCACCTGCGCCTGCCGGGTGGAGGCCAGATCAATACCCAGGTGCACCTTCTTGTCTATAACCTCTCCTTTGTGAACATAGGTCCGGCGGTCGGCAAAGGATGCCTTTCTTGCGGAATTGGGCAGCCTCGTAAACGCGCCGGACCAATGCAAGCGGGTATCGGTTTTCCCGGCCGCGGAAAGAATGGTCTGGTTGTTTCTGCGCCGCAGTTCCTGATTTACAAATAAAAACAGCTTTACCGGATCGGCATCTTCCGGCATGCCGGAGGCTCCCCGGAACTCGGGCAGGATCTTTCTCAAAAACTGCCCGGATATGTTGAGCCGCTCGGCATCGAAACGTCCTTTGCCGAGATAATAATGAAATCCGGTGCGCGCGGAATTGCCGGCACGATCCACGGCCCGCACATGCATTTCCGCATCCGCCGGCTGATCATGACCAACCCCGAAAAACGATAGATACACATCCGGATCGTCGAAATACCCGCTGTATCCCGGGAAGAAATGCCCGTCCACGGAAACGCCGTGCTTTTTGCACGCCTCCGAAAGCCGGTAAATGAGCAGGCAGGATCCGCCCTGCCGGATGTTGTGCTGGCGGGTGAGCACCTCCACCCTCGGCGACACGGTATCAATGACCAGATCTTTTTCCGTGTAGGCACGGTTGCCGGAAAACCAACTCCGCCAGGAATGGTCCCACACCGCCACGCGCAGCAGTGCCTCTCCGTCAGAGAACCCCAGATCCCCGGGCTTGACTTCCAGGGAAAAGCTTCTTTTGCCGTCTTTTGTCAGGGTCGCGCCCGCCTCCCAGGTCTGTTCCCTGAGCACGGTTTCCTCTCCCTCCTGCATCAGGGCAATCCAGACCTTGCGAATCCCGCTGTCCGAATCTTTTACAGAAACCGGAATCTGTGCGTCAGCGGCAATGTATTCATCCGCCATTTCAAGATTGATTACCGGCGGCTTGCCTTCAAACTTGGCGATCAGCAGCCACAATGCCCCGGCAAGCATCACCAGGCACAATATGGTAAGCAATCCGTACTTAAAACGTGTTCCGCTTCCGTTCTTTTTCGATCTCATGTGTTCCTGTTTCCTCATGTCATTTTTATTGAACCGTATCTTTAGCAGGTCGGCGATTTTGTGGCAAGGCCTTATTTTCGCATCTTGACTTTTGCAGACGTGCGGGGTAACAGGAGGCATGGATTTTGCTGCAAAGGCCCCGGTCTACTGCAATCAATCCCGATTCTAACGTGTTATGCAAAAACGCGGCCAGAGATTGCAGGCCGGCAAACAGCATACCACTCGTGCAGTCACGAGGCGACAGAAAAAAATTCAATAAAAAAGTCCTGCTTCACGACTGCCGTGAAAGGAAGACAGAATTGGAACCGATTTATATAAATCATATACCAGTGGGCGGCAAAAGCCCGTTTGTCCTTGTGGCCGGACCGTGCGTAATTGAAAGCCGGGACGGGGTGATGCATATCGCCCGCAGTCTCAAGGAAATCGCTGAACGCCTGGAAATCCCTTTTATTTTCAAGGCCTCCTATGATAAGGCGAACAGAACCTCGATTCGCTCGTTTCGGGGGCCGGGAGAAAAAACCGGGCTTGCGATGCTGGCCGAAATCCGGCGTGAACTGGAGATCCCGGTGGTTTCGGACATACACCTGCCCGGGCAGGCCGCTGCCGCCGCAGAAGTGCTCGATGTCATCCAGATCCCGGCGTTTCTGTGCCGCCAGACAGACCTGATTGTTGCGGCCGCGCGCACCGGCAAGCCCGTAAACATTAAAAAGGGCCAGTTCCTGGCGCCATGGGACATGACCAACGTGGTTGAAAAGGCAAGAGATGCGGGCAACGCGCGGGTTCTTCTAACCGAGCGGGGCGCATCCTTCGGCTACAACAACCTGGTGGCGGATATGCGAAGCATCCCGATTATGCAGGAAACTGGATGCCCGGTCATATTTGACGCCACCCACAGCGTCCAGCTTCCGGGCGGGGCCGGCGGCGCATCTGCCGGACAGCGACAGTTCGCCCCGCTGCTGGCCAGGGCTGCCCTGGCGGCGGGTGCGGACGGCATATTTATCGAGGTGCACCCGGATCCGGACCAAGCCCTGTCCGACGGTCCAAACTCGATTCACCTGGAAACCGTTGAACAGATGCTGATTCAATTCAAGGCGACTTCCCAGGCGCAGGCGCAATTTTGACAATGACCGATTCCAGGCTGAAAAACATCACACTCCTGATCCTTGACGTCGACGGGGTGTTAACCCCCGGCGAAATTACATATACGGGTGCGGACAGCGAGTCCAAGACATTTTACGTCAAGGACGGTTTCGGCATCCGCATGTTAAGGGATGCCGGCCTCATGGTGGGAGTAATTACAGGCCGCCAGTCAGAAGCATTGGACCGCCGGGCTGCAGAGCTGAAACTCGATTTCTGTTACAGCGGAATCGGCGACAAGTCCGCACTGCTGGCATCGATCCTGGAACAAAACGAATGCCGGCCGGAAAATGCGGCCTTTATGGGAGACGATCTCCCGGATATTGAAATCATGAAAAGTGTCGGGGTCGGCATTGCCGTAGCAGATGCTCATCCAGAGGTCATCAAATCCGCAGATATTGTCACCCGGCAATGCGGCGGAAAAGGAGCGGTACGCGAAATTTGCGAGCGCATCCTAAAGGATAGGGGGCTCTGGGAGGAAATCCTTCAATCGTGGGTATAGGCGGCACTTTGAAATTACCCGGGGCGCGCCGGTACAAGCGGATATTAACGCTTGTCATCATTATACTGGCCGGCCTGCTGGTGCTTGCGTTTGTCCGCTTCCGGATGCAGACCCGCTTGGTGGAAAAACCGGATGCTCCGGAAAATTCGGCAGCCACCCTGTCGATCAACGGGTTCCGGCATACGGCCACCCGCGAGGCAAGAACTTCCTGGATCCTGGAGGCGGCAACGGCAAAGTTGTATTCCGGCGAAAACCAGGCGACCCTGTCGGACGTGCAAATGCGGTTTTTCCCGGAAGGCCGGGGCGCGGTCCGTCTGACTGGTGAAAAGGGACAATTCAATACGCAGACCCGGAACGTTTCAGTGAGCGGATCTGTGGTCTGCCGGTATTCCGGATACGTGCTGAATACCGAAAACTTGCATTATCAGCACGACTCCAATATAATATATGCAGAATCAGAAATATCGGTTGCCGGGCAAAACTCGCAATTTACAGCCGATTCCGGCGAATTTGAAATCAATACCGGGACCCTGAGATTAAGTGGTAACGTGGAAGCACGGATAAACCAAATTGACAAAGACTAAAGACTTTACGCCGCAGCAAATATCGGCACACCTGCTTTTGGCCGCCGGCCTTTGCCTGGTCTGCCTGTTGCTTTTTTTCGTCAGGCCGGCAAAATCAGCAGGCATGTTCGCGCCCGGAGGCGGGACAATCAATATCACGGCACAGCGGATGGTGATGCAATCCGACCGGAATGTGGCTGAATTCATCGGCGAGGTCCATGCCACCCAGGCCGATACCACCATTCGCTCCGAAAGCCTGAAAGTTTTTTACGAATCCGGGGCGGACTCGGATATGCAGGAGGGCGGCGTAAACGAAGAGGCCATCCGGCGGGTAACTGCCACGGGCAGCGTAATTATTAATTTTCAGGACAGCACCGCCCACTGTGAAAAAGCGGTATACACTGCAAAAGACGGAATGCTTGTGCTCACAGGCGATACCGCCCGGCTTGAAGGCAGTGACAGCGTGATTACCGGCAGGAAAATTACCTTGAATCGAAACACCGGGGAAGTGGTTGTCAGCGGTGACAACGACGGCCGGGTGGAAGCAGTTTTCCAATCCGGTTCCGAACCAAACGGCGAGACAGGCAGCCGGGGCCGGTCCAACGGTGCACAGAAATGACAAGACAACTGGGACTCAAAGACCTGGTAAAAACCTACCATGGCAGAAAAGTTGTCGACAGTGTAAACCTCGAAGTCTCCGGCGGCGAGGTGGTCGGCCTGCTGGGTCCCAACGGGGCGGGCAAAACCACCACGTTTTACATGACCGTAGGCATGATCCGGCCCGAGGCCGGCCAAGTTGTCCTCGATGACGAGGACATCACCGGTTTTCCCATGCATCTGCGGGCCAGAAAAGGGGTGGGCTATTTGCCCCAGGAAGCATCGGTCTTTAGGAAACTCAGCGTGCGCAATAATCTCATGGCGATTCTCGAGACTCTTCCCCTGTCAAAGGCCGAACAAAAACGTAAGGCAGATGATCTGCTTGCAGAACTCGGCATCAAGCGGCTTTCCGAGCAGAAAGCAGGTCTTTTGTCCGGAGGCGAGCGCCGCCGGCTTGAAATCAGCCGGGCCCTGGCAACAGACCCTGCATTTATCCTGCTTGATGAGCCGTTTGCGGGCATCGATCCCCTTGCGGTCATTGACATCCAAAATATCATATCTCACCTGACCCGGAGGGGTATCGGCATACTGATCTCCGACCACAATGTGCGCGAAACCCTCGGTTCATGTGATAAGGCATATATCTTAAATAACGGGCAGGTTCTTGAATCCGGCGATCCGGAAACCATTGCCGGAAGCCCGGCCGCCCGCGAAATTTATCTCGGCGAAAAGTTCAGACTCTGAAATGGCGATTGAACTTCAACAAAACTTAAAACTCCAGCAGCAGCTGGTAATGACCCCGCAACTGCAGATGGCGATCAAGCTGCTGCAGTTATCCCGCATGGAACTCGTGGAAACCATCAGAGAGGAGCTGGAAAACAATCCCACGCTGGAGGAGGAATCCGAAACCGCAGAAGCCCGGGAACAGGCCGAGCAGGAAGAGGCCCCGGAGACCTCCGAGCCCGACGGGGCCAGAGAGGTCACGGTCGAGGAATCCTTTGAGGACCATTTGGACTGGCAGCAGTACATGGATGAGTACAGCTCCGTGGGCAAGGTCTACTTCGAGTCCGAAGAAAAAGAAGCCCCCAATTACGAGGCATTTACCGCCAGCAAAACCACCCTGTTCGACCACCTGCGCTGGCAGCTGCTCATGACGCTTCCCACGGCTGAAGAAGAGATGATCGGCAGCCTTATTATCGGCAATCTGGACAAATTCGGGTACATGGACGTACCTGATGAAGAAATCGTGCGCATGGCGGAATCCTCCGTATCAAAGGTTCAGGAGGTTCTGGCCCTGATGCAGACCTTTGATCCGCCCGGCATATGCGCCAGAGACCTTGGTGAATGTCTGTTGATCCAGGCCCGGCACCTGGGCATTGACGATCCGGTGGTCACAGCCATTATCCGGGATCACCTCAAGGATCTGGAAAACAAGCGTTACCAGGCCATTGCAAAAAGCCTGAAGACAGACATGGAAACCATTTCCGCGGCGATTCACGCCATCCAGCAGCTCGATCCCCGGCCCGGGGCCAGGTACGGAGAAGAAGACCAGATTTACATCACACCGGACGTGTATGTATACCGGGAGGGCGACGATTATATTGTTCTGCTCAATGACGACGATATTCCGCAGCTTCACATAAACAACTATTACAAGCAGGCCGTCAAAAAGGGCCAGCGCTTAAACAAAGATACCCGCTCCTATATCCGGGACCGGCTGCGCTCTGCCGAATGGCTGATCAAAAGCATTCAGCAGCGGCGCCGGACGATTTACAACGTGATGCAAAGCATCGTGAAATTCCAGCGGGACTTTTTCGACCAAGGCATTTCACATCTCAAGCCCATGGTGCTGCGCGACGTGGCCGAGGACATCGAGATGCATGAATCCACGATCAGCCGCGTCACCACCAACAAGTACGCCCACACCCCCCACGGCATCTTCGAGCTGAAATTCTTCTTTAACAGCTCCATAAACCGTGATAATGGCCAGACCATCGCATCCGCCAGCGTTCAGGAGGAAATGCGAAACATCATTGCGCAGGAAAATCCCAGAAAGCCGTTTAGTGACAAGAAAATCGCAGAGCTTTTGTCAGCCTCTTCCGGCATCCGGATCGCCAGGCGGACGGTTGCCAAATACAGGGAAATGATGGGCATTCTTCCTTCGAGCAAACGCAAACAGCTATAAGGGGGCAGCAGTTTATGCAAACCACCGTTACCTTCAAGAACCTTGATACCTCGGATCATCTGAAATCCTACGTGAGCACCAAGCTTGACCGCCTGGACAAGCTGCTGGACAACCCGGCCGAGGCCCATGTTGTGCTCACCGTGGAAAAGATCCGCCACATCGCGGAAATCCGGTTGAACGGAGACCGTTTGAATATCGTATGCCGGGAAGATTCCAGCGACATGTATTCATCCATTGACCTGGCCCTGGACAAGCTGGAAAAACAGCTCAAAAAGCAAAAGGCCAAGATCAAAAGCCACCGGCAGGGCGGCGGACGGGGAGAAGAAAAAAGCCCCCAGAACCCCGAAAAGGCCATATCCGAAGAAAATCCCGCCCCACAGGTCGTGGTTCAGAATATCGAGTATAAACCCATGGACGTGGATGAGGCCACCATGCAGATGGACCTGATATCCAACAACTTCCTGGTATTTCGAAACGCCCGGACCAACCAGATCAATGTCTTGTACCGGCGAAACGACGGAGATCTCGGACTGATCCAGCCGGTGAGCTGAAAAGACAACCTGATCCGCCGCTGTCGCGTGTTGGCATGCGGACTTTAAAAAAGGCACCAATCCGATGAAAATACTCGATTACATCAATGAACAGACCGTGCTCACAGATCTGAGTTCCGGAGACAAAAAAGGCGTGATCGATGAACTGGCCCAACCGGTCGCGGAACTGACCGGGCTTGACCACCGGGAGATCGTGCGCGTTCTCATCGAACGCGAACGCCTGGGCAGCACGGGCATCGGCGACGGCATTGCCATACCCCACGGAAAAATCAATGGACTGGAGTCTCTTGTACTCGGATTCGGCCTGAGCCACAAGGGCGTCAACTTTGATGCACTCGATGGCAAACCCACCCATATCTTCTTTCTGCTGCTGAGTCCGGACAATTCCACGGGTATTCACCTGCGGATCCTGGCAAGGATCTCCAAGCTGCTCAAGGAAGCCTCCTTTAAAGAAAAGCTGATGCAGGCAAAAGCCCCGGCCGATATCATCAGCACCATCGGCGAGGTGGATGAGGATTTCTGATGCACCGGCATAAAATCATCATCATCACGGGCCTGTCCGGCTCGGGAAAAAGTGTTGCGCTGGCAGCCCTGGAAGATACCGGCTTCTACTGCGTGGACAACATGCCGGTCACCCTGCTGCCCAAGTTCATGGAGCTGCCGCTGCAGGATGAGCCGGAAATCGCCGGACTTGCATTTGTCATGGACATGCGGGAAAAGGGATTTTTGTCCGCTTTTCCCGAGACATTCCAGGAACTCCGCCGGAAAGGCTTTAACATCGAAGTGCTGTTCCTTGAGGCTGACGAGACCATAATCCTGAGACGTTACAGCCAGACCCGTCGCCATCACCCGCTTTCCCAGGATTGTAGTCTGCAGGAAGGCATTCGCGCCGAAATCAAACAAATGTCACCGATCCGGGAACTTGCAGACCGAATCATTGACACCTCCAAATACAACGTGCATGACCTCAAATCCGTGATTTCCAACCTGATCGAACACGTGGTCCAGGCAAGGCCCATGCGCGTCAACGTTTTATCCTTCGGATTCAAGCACGGCACTCCGCACGACGCGGACCTGATCATGGATGTGCGGTTTACCACCAACCCGTTTTTTATTCCCGAGTTAAAACCGCTGGACGGACGGAACCAGTCCGTGCGCAATTTTGTGCTCAATAACACCACGACCCGGACGTTCATGGAAAAATTTCATGATTTGGTTGACTTTTTACTGCCACTTTACGAAAAGGAGGGCAAAGCGTACCTGACGATCGCAGTGGGATGCACCGGCGGCCAGCATCGCTCCGTGGCCATTTCAGCGGCGCTGTACGAATATTTAAACAAACCGGGCCGCCCTGTCCGGCTGACGCACCGGGATGTGGACATTAAAAACGGAATCTGAGGAATTTATATGGTCGGCATTGTTATCGTCACACACGGACAACTCGGTGAAACGCTCATAGAAACCGCCGCTGCAATTTTTGACGAACGGCCCGAGGCGGTGACATCGGTTTCCATTGACTTGTCCCAGGATGTGAATAAACTTAGAAGTAGGATCCAGAAAGCAATTAACTCGGTAAACCAGAACGACGGCATTATCATCCTGACCGATATGTTCGGCGGCACGCCTTCGAACCTGAGCTACTCGTTTCTGGAAGAAGGCAGCATCGAAGTGATCTCCGGGGTAAACCTGCCGGTGCTGATCAAGGCCGCCAATCATCGGAACCGGGAATCGGATCTGCCCGTTCTGGTAAAAACCATCGAGGAATACGGCAAAAAAAGCATTTCCCTGGCCAGCGATATTTTAAAAGGCAACAAGCGGGGATAATCGATTTTACGCAATGCATTCACTTCGAAGCAAGGAGATAAGGAGGTAGAAAAATGGCGATTAAACTCGGCATCAACGGGATGGGCAGAATCGGAAGGCTCGTGTTCCGGGCGGCACTGAACCGCTCAGATATTGAGGTAACAGCGGTAAACGATATCATGGATACCAAGACTCTGGCCCACCTGCTGACATACGATTCCGTGCACGGCCGCACGGATGCGGAAATCGAACCCAGGGAAAACGCCATCGCGGTCAACGGCAATACCATCCAGGTCTCTGCGGAAAAGGACCCGGCCAACCTGAAATGGAAGGAACACGGCGCGGACGTCGTGGCCGAATGCACGGGCCTGTTCCGGGACCGCGACAGCGCGGCCAAGCATCTTTCCGCCGGGGCCCGGAAAGTCATTATCTCCGCACCGGCCAAGGACCCGGATATGACCATCGTCATGGGCGTCAACGATGACACCTATGACAACACCCAACATCACATCATATCCAACGCCTCCTGCACCACCAACTGCCTGGCACCGGTGGCAAAGGTGCTTCATGAAAAATTCGGCATCATCACCGGCCTGATGACCACCGTGCATTCCTATACAAGCGACCAGCGCCTGCTGGATGCGCCCCACAAGGATTTAAGGCGCGCCCGTTCGGCGGCCATGTCCATGATTCCGACGACTACGGGTGCGGCCAAGGCCGTGGGGCTGGTCCTGCCGGATCTTAACGGCAAGCTAAACGGCATGGCCATCCGGGTGCCCACGCCCAACGTATCGCTCGTGGACCTGACCGCCACCTTGAAACAGCCGGCCTCGGCCGATGCGGTCAATGAGGCGCTCAAGGACGCCGCCCAGGGCCCGCTTGCCGGCATTCTTGGATTCAGCCAAGACCCCCTTGTATCCGAAGACTTCAACGGAAACAAGCTGTCTTCCATCGTGGATGCGGAAAATACCTACGTCATCGAAAACATGGTCAAGATCCTTTCCTGGTATGACAATGAAACCGGGTATTCCGAAAGAGTGGTCGATGTTGCGGAAATGATCGGAAAGCAGCTATAGTTCGAGGAGGTTTTCATGACAACCCGAAGACCCATGATTGCCGGAAACTGGAAGATGTATAAAACCTGCCCCGAGGCCGAGGAAACCGCCGGCGCGCTGGTTCAGAAAATCTCGGACGCAGCCGGGGTTGATATCATGATCGCCCCGCCTGCCACGGCCCTGACCACGGTCTCCCGGATTCTCCGGGACACGCCCGTGGACTTGGGCGCCCAGAACCTGTTCTGGGAAGATGAAGGGGCTTATACCGGGGAAGTTTCCGGTCCCATGCTGGTATCTGCCGGATGCAGGTACGTGATTATCGGTCATTCCGAGCGCCGACAGTATTTCGGGGAGACCGATGAGACCGTTAACAGGAAAATCACTGCCGCGCTGGCCGCGGGCCTGATTCCCGTCATCTGCGTGGGGGAAACGGAATCCGAGCGGGATGCGGATAAAACGTTTTCCATACTTGACAAACAGATGGAAAACGGGTTAAAAAGGCTAACTGCTGATGCGTTCAAACCTGCACTGATTGCTTATGAACCGGTTTGGGCCATCGGCACGGGCAGAACCGCCACTCCGGAGCAGGCTCAGGAAGTCCATGCACGGCTCCGGTCGTTTCTGGAAAAACGCTTTGGCGCGGAAACCGCCGAGGCCACCCGGATTCTGTACGGCGGCAGCGTCAAGCCGGAAAATATCTCGGAGTTGATGGCGCTGCCCGATATCGACGGGGCGCTGGTCGGCGGGGCCAGCCTGAAACCCGACACATTTTCCGAAATTATACATTATAAGTCTGCGTCATAATGCATGTACTGATTATTCTCATTCACCTGATCGTTTGTTTTGCGCTGATCGCCATTGTGCTGCTTCAGACCGGCAAGGGCGCGTCCATGGGCGCCATGTTCGGCGGTGCGGGCAACCAGACGCTTTTCGGCCAGACCGGGGCTTCCTCCTTTCTGGGCAAAGCCACCACTGTGGCAGCCGTCGTATTCATGCTGACATCCCTGTCCCTGGCTGTTATCTCCAAAAGCGGGGACAAATCCGTGGTCGGCGACATGAAACCGGCTGCCGAACAAAGCCAGGAGGCACCGCAGTCGCCGATTGGCGGGGAAAGCCCGGACATGCCGGCAGCGCAACAGGGTCAGTCTCAGCAGGCCCCTTCGTCTGCCGATGAAAACGCCCAGTAACCAGTGCAACGCGCTTGCGGCGGCGATAAAACCGTTTTCGTGCCGAAGTGGTGGAATTTGGTAGACACGCTATCTTGAGGGGGTAGTGGGCACCGCCCGTGCCGGTTCAAATCCGGCCTTCGGCACCATTTTTATAGAAATAATTCAAAAAGTATAATCCCAAAAGCCCCATGAATGTGCCGCGGGTTCCCCCCGGCCGCATCCTTGGGGCTTTTTTGTTGGCCACA
>JAGXKN010000062.1 GCA_018335195.1 Desulfobacterales bacterium | reverse complement strand
TTTTAAAAATCTGAAACCCTCCGGGATTTTCAATTTTACCGCATCTACTGCGTCAGATACAGCCTCGCATAGTTGACTATAGCGAGTCTGCATCTTCCTTGTATCTGCGGCAAACTTAAAAATCGCTCAATTTAGGTATTGTATTTTTGTTCCGCCTCTGTTAATGAAACCCACTTATACTTCGTTGATTACAGGAGTATATTAATAAGGCCAAAGGGGGTATTGTTGTAAATGGAAAATTTTCAAGAAAACACAGAAGACAGAGATGTAAGGGAAATGGACGAGGCATCCGGTGCGGATGCGGCCGGGGAGTCTTCCGATCAGAGCATGGCTTCCCTGCTGGAGATGTACGAGGAAAGCATCAATCGCTTTGAGGAAGGCGAGGTCGTCAACGGCCGGATCATTTCCGTGGACAAGGACCATGTCCTGGTGGACGTGGGCTACAAGTCCGAAGGTCTGATTCCCATCAACGAGTTCAAGGACGGCGACGGAAACGTCAATGCGGCGGTGGACGACGATGTGGAGGTCATGATCGAGTGGTGGGACGAGGAAGAAGAGCGCGTCCTTTTATCCAAGGAAAAGGCGGCCAAGGTCAAGGTGTGGGATGCCATCAAGGAAGTCTACGAGGCAGACAGCACCATCAAGGGCGTAATCACCAACCGGGTAAAGGGCGGTTTTTCCGTGGATATCGGAGTGCAGGCCTTTTTGCCGGGCTCCCAGGCAGATCTGCGGCCGATCCGGAACCTGGATGAAATGGTCGGCCGGGAATTTGATTTCAAGGTTTTAAAGTTCAACCGCAAGCGAAACAACATCGTGCTTTCCCGCCGCGTGCTGCTGGAGGCTGAGCGCGAGACCAAGCGGGCCGAGACCCTGGCCGCCATCGAAGAGGGCAAGGTCATGGAAGGCACGGTCAAGAATATCACCGAATACGGGGTATTCGTGGACCTGGGCGGCGTGGACGGCCTGCTGCATATTACTGACATCTCCTGGGGCCGGATCAAGCATCCGTCTGAAATGTTCGGCATCGGTGATCCCATCAAGGTGATGATCCTGTCTTTTGACCAGGAAAAAGAGCGGGTCTCGCTGGGCATGAAGCAGCTGGTGCCCGATCCCTGGACGTTTGCCGAGGAAAAGTATCCCGTGGGCAGCAAGATTACGGGGCGCGTGGTCAGCCTGACCGATTACGGCGCATTCGTGGAAGTCGAGGAAGGCATCGAGGGCCTGATCCACGTTTCTGAAATGTCATGGACCCGCAAAATCCGGCATCCCTCCAAGGTGGTTTCCGTGGGCGACGAGATCGATGCCGTGGTGCTCGATATCAAGCCCGAAAGCCGCCGGATTTCACTGGGAATGAAGCAGACCATGCCCAACCCCTGGGACGTGATCAGCGAGAAATACCCCGTGGGTTCGGTGATTGAAGGCAAGATCAAAAATATTACCGATTTCGGCGTGTTCATCGGCATTGACGATGATATCGACGGGCTGGTGCATATCTCCGATATCTCCTGGACCCGCCGCATCAAGCATCCCTCGGAGGTTTACAAGAAGGGGGATACGGTGCAGGCCAAGGTGCTCGATATTGACAAGGGCAACGAGCGGTTCTCCCTGGGGATCAAGCAACTCCACGACGATCCCTGGAAGACCGTGGCAGAGCGCTATCCCGTGGGTACGGATATCAACGGAACGGTTACTAACGTCACGGACTTCGGCATTTTTGTTGAGCTCGAAGAGGGCATCGAGGGGCTGGTGCACGTATCCGAGATCAGCAAGGAAAAGATCAAGACGCCCGTGGGCATGTATAACGTGGGCGACCAGCTCACGGCCCGCGTGATCAATATCAATACGGAAGAACGCCGTATCGGGCTTTCCATCAAACGCCTGGAAGTCGAAGACGAGCAGGATCTGCTCCACGACTACGTCAACAATGCAAAGGCCGCGCCTTCGAGTTTTGGCGAGCTGCTAAAGGAAAACCTGAAGGAAAAATTAAACGGCGATGCCCCCCAGGCCGAAGAAGAATTGCCGGCAGCCGGGGTGTCAGAGGCAGCCTCAGAGGCAGCCATGGATCCCTCCGGACAGGAGGAAGAAGCGGCGAAGCAGTCCCCGGAATCGACGCAGGAAACCGACCAAGAGGACGAATCCCGCTAACGGCATCAGCTATTGGATGTAACATCCGACCGGCGGTATGATCGTAAAGCTGTTATCAGGCGGGCAGGCATGCGCAATGCGCGTGCCTGCCCGCCAAGTTTCCGATCCGCCGGTTTTGTATTTGATGGCAAAGTAAAAAGCCCAATATCTGCGTTGCGCTGCATCCCTCGGAATTTCACGTACGAATGTACGCTGCATTCCTCGGGCTTTGCGCGCCTTGATCTTGAGCTTTTTACTTTGCCATCCCAAAATTGACTTTTTAAGAGACTGTCAAGATTGGCAGCCCGTTTTTGTTTTGAGTATTAAGAATTCGGATTTCGAATTTGTTTCGATATTCGGATTTCGGATTTCGGATTTTATAAAAGGTGATCGTCATGTTTTCCCGAAAACATCCCTACCTGTTTTTTCTGCTGGTTTTTGTCGGCATCATCGCCGGGGCCGCTGTGACGCTCTCGGTGATTTCTGCGCTGTCCCCGGACGGAAAAGAGATGAAATACGGCGAAAAGGTCGGCGTGGTCAAGGTAAGTGGCCCGATCCTGGAGGCCGCCCCGATCATTGACAGCCTGCAGCGGTTTGATCGCTCCGGCGGCGTCAAGGCGATCGTGGTGCGCATTGATTCGCCCGGCGGTGCAGTGGGCGCGTCCCAGGAGATTTACCGGCAAATCCGCAAAACCGCGGAAAACAAGCCGGTCATTGCCTCTATGGGCAACATTGCGGCCTCGGGCGGATATTATATCGCATCCGCGGCCGACGGGATCGTGGCCAACCGCGGTACGATCACCGGGAGCATCGGCGTGATCATGGAATACACCAATATTGAAAAGCTTCTGGAAAAAATCGGGCTGTATCCCGTGGTCATTACCAGCGGCAAATACAAGGACACGGGATCGCCGCTTCGGGAGATGACCGAAGACGAGCGCAGGCTGCTCCAGGAGTTTGCCGATACCGTGCATCGCCAGTTTGTCGAGGACGTTGCCAGGGGACGGGAAATGAAAACCTCAGACGTGGCCGAAATTGCAGACGGCCGCATCATGTCCGGGCAAACCGCCCGGGCGCACGGCCTGATCGACCGGATGGGCAACATGGCGGATGCCGTGGACTGGGCAGCCGAAAAAGGCGGAATCAAGGGCGAGCCGAAAACTGTCACCCTGCCTGAGGAAAAACTGCCGCTGGTCAAGTATTTTATGGATAAAACATCTGCCGAGCTCCGGCAGTGGATCAGTGAGGCCCAGACCGGCTCGCTTTCAGGCGGTTACATGTATGATCCCGGCGTGGAGTAATAACCTTTATACACGATCCAGGTCTCCGAGGCCCTCTCTTAAGACTTCGGGTTCGTCGCCGATAAGGGATATCACGCTGGAGGGTTCTCCGGGTACCGGCCCGCCGTCGATTACCAGAGTGATGCTGTTTTTGAAATGTTCCTCTATAAATGATGGATCATTGAAGATTTCGCCTTCCGGAGAAGCCGCGGTTGTAGATATAATGGGATTCTCCAGGTTTTTTACAAGTTCGATGCAGATATTGTGGTCAGGCACCCGGATGCCGACGGTTTTGCGCTTGGCCAGCATGATTTTGGGAACCTGGCGCGAGCCTTCCAGGATGAACGTGTAAGGCCCCGGAAGTAGCCGCTTCATGGTTTTATAAGCATAATTGGTGACCTTGGCGTAATCGCTGATATTTTTCAAATCCGAGCAGATAAAGCTGAAGGGCTCGCGCTTGTCCCGGTTTTTGAGCCAGTAAACTTTTTCAATGGCTTTCTTGTTGGTCAGATCGCAGCCGATGCCGTAGTATGTGTCTGTGGGATAGGCAATGATGCCGCCGTCCCTTAACACGGCAACAGCCTTGGAAATCAGCCGGGGCTGCGGGTTCTGCGGATTGATGTGAAGTCGCATGAGCGTTCTGGCTTTTTCTGTTTTATGTTTTGGTGAATAACGGATCGGGTTTTAATATCGGCATCCTTATTATCATATATGTCGGTTTTGCCCATAGTGAAATTTGATGGCACCGTAAAAAGCTGTTTATTCCGCTGCGGCGGCATTTTTGCAGAAAGAAAATCCGTAAGCGCCTTGGCTGATCGGCGGCGCGAAAAAGGCGTTTCCTCGCTCCAGGAGCCTCTTCGAGTCTCAATTTCCGCTTGGAAACCCGCTTTTCCGCACCGCCGTCAGGGCAACGAAGTGCAATTTCGTTAGAGCGCAAAAAAGGGTTTCCTTGGAAGTCCAATATCTGCGTTACGCGCAATTTCTCAGAATTTCACGTACGGCTCAGTACGCTGCATTCTTCGAAATTGCGCAAGCCTTGATCTTGAACTTTTTACGGCGCCATCTAAAATCAGATTTTTGATGATTTATTTTCGATATCAACAATACAGCGGCCGTTTCCGGAGGGCCGCTATACAATCTTGCGGGAGGAGAATATGACGCATCAACCGCTGGAAGAAGCATATTCATTTGACGATGTACTGCTGCTGCCGGGATACTCTGACGTGGTGCCAAGCGAGGTCAGCACCGCAACCCGCCTGACCCGGAATATCAATGTAAATATTCCCATCAGCAGTGCGGCCATGGATACGGTAACCGAGGGACGTACTGCCATCAGTATGGCCCGGGTTGGGGGAATCGGCTTTATACATCGGAATATGAGCATTGAGTGGCAGTGCCGGGAGGTCCGCCACGTGAAGAAATCGGAAAGCGGCATGATCGTAGACCCGGTGACCACGGAGCCGGACGTGCCGATCCGAAAGGTGCTCAATCTCATGCAGCAGTATCGGATCTCCGGTGTCCCGGTCATCCGGGGCGAGAAACTCGTGGGCATCGTTACCAACCGGGACCTGCGCTTTGAAACCGACATGGAAAGGCGGGTCGAGGAAGTGATGACCAAGGAGAACCTGGTCACCGTGGCAGAAGGCATCAGCCTGGCCGAATCCAAGCGGATACTCCACGAGCACCGTATTGAAAAGCTGCTGGTGGTCAACCCGGAAGGCCGGCTCACCGGCATGATCACCATCAAGGACATTGAAAAGCTCAAGAAATACCCGGATGCCTGCAAGGACAGCCTGGGCCGCCTGCGCGTAGGCGGCGCCGTGGGCGTGGGCGAGGACATGGAAGCCCGGGCCGAAGCCCTGGTCCAGGCCAAGGTGGACATCCTGCTGATAGACACTTCCCACGGGTTTTCGGCAAACGTGATCAATGCCGTGAAAACGCTGAAAAAGCGGTTTTCGGAGGTGGACGTGATCGCCGGCAACGTGGGAACCCCACAGGGCACAGAGGCCCTGATCGAGGCCGGGGTGGATGCCGTCAAAATCGGAATCGGACCGGGTTCCATCTGCACTACCCGCATTGTCGCAGGAATCGGCGTCCCCCAGTTAACGGCGATTATGAACTGCCGTCCGGTTTCGGATAAAGCCGGGGTGCCCATTATCGCAGACGGCGGCATCAAGTATTCCGGTGATGTCACCAAGGCCTTGGGCGCGGGCGCACACTCGGTGATGATCGGCGGGCTTTTTGCCGGCACCGAGGAAAGCCCGGGCGAGAAAATCATCTACCAGGGCAGAAGCTACAAGGCTTACCGGGGCATGGGTTCGCTCGAGGCCATGCAGGAGGGCAGCAAGGACCGCTACTACCAGGGCGAGGAAGTCGAAGCCGATAAAATGGTCCCTGAGGGCATCGTGGGCCGGGTTCCCTACAGGGGTACCATCGGCGAGAACGTATATCAGCTCGTAGGCGGGCTCAAGTCCGGCATGGGATACGTGGGCAGCCACACTATCGACGAGCTGCGCGAAAAGGCGCGCTTTATAAAGATCAGCCCGGCCGGCCTGCGCGAAAGCCATGCACACGATGTGATTATTACGAAAGAGGCACCCAATTATAGTCTCGATTAAAGTTACAGCCTCGATTAAGGCTTTCTATGAAGAGAGATTTTTGGAGTTCTGACGGCATAAATCCGAAATCCGAAGCACGAAATTCGAAACAAATTCGAATAAATAAATGATTGAAAAGGCAGAAACAGGGCAATTTGATCTCGAGGAGAGAACGCTTGAATTTGCCAGAAATGTACGGTCGTTTGTCAAGCCACTGCATAAAACAGAGCTTAATATTGAAGATATGAAGCAGTTGATTCGATCTTCCGGGTCCATTGGCGCAAATTATATTGAAGCCAATGAAGCTTTAAGTAAGAAGATTTTCTGAATCGGATCAAGATTTGCCGTAAGGAAGCCAAAGAAACCGTGTACTTGTTGAAGCTTCTTGAAGTCAATGGATCTGAGCAGGATCAAGTTCGTCTGTCACTGTTGCAGGAGGTCAGTGAATTAACGAACATCTTTGGGGCCATATTGCGAAAATCGCAATGATTGGGTTTTTCCTTGTTTATGACATTTGAAATTCGACTTTCGGATTTGTTTATCCCTATGGGATGCTTCGCGCGGATTTCGGATTTCGATATTCGAATTTAATTATTTGGGTTTTTTATGAGCACCAATCCCGCCGGTTTTGTGCATCTTCACGTACACACGGAATACAGCCTGCTCGACGGGGCCATCCGGATCAAGGACCTGCTGGCCCGCGCCAAGGCGTATGACATGCAGTCTGTGGCCATTACGGATCACGGCACCATGTTCGGGGTGGTGGATTTTTACCAGCAGGCCCACGAGGCCGGCATCAAGCCGATTATCGGGTGCGAGTGCTACGTGGCGCCGCGCACGCTGCGGGATAAAACGCCCTCGGACCACCGGGGTATGAGCCACTTGGTGCTGCTTGCGCGCAACCAGACCGGGTACCAGAATCTGTGCAGGCTGGCCACTGTTGCCAGCGTGGAGGGCTTTTATCACAAGCCCCGCATTGACAAGGATATCCTGCAGGCCCACGCCGAAGGCCTGATCGGCATGTCCGCGTGCATCAAGGGCGAGATCCCCATGCGCATCCTGGAGGGCCGGATGGATCAGGCAGAGGATGCGGCCCGGTTTTACGCGGATATTTTCGGGGCGGACAATTTTTACCTGGAGATCCAGCACAACGGCATGGCCGAGCAGGAAACCGTCAATAAGGCTCTGCTGGAAATGGGGCAGCGCCTGTCAATGCCGGTGGCGGCCACCAACGACTGTCACTACCTGGATGCCGGAGACGAGCGGGCCCACGAGGTGCTTTTGTGCATCCAGACCGGCAAAACCATGGAGGACGAGGACCGGATGCAGTTCGGCCAGGGCCAGCTCTACTTCAAGCCGATCCAAGACATGCAAGCCGCTTTTTCTCACTGCCCGGAGGCGCTTGCCAACACGGGGAAAATCGCCGAGCGCTGCCATGTGGAATTCGACTTTAAAACCCTGCATTTTCCGAAGTTCAGCCAGACAGCGGACCGCTCCGAGGCCGAGCTGTTTGAAGAAAAGGTCCGGGCCGGCTATGAACAGCGCATGCAAAAGATCCGGGAAAAAAATCCGGAACTCAATGAGTCGGTTTACCGGGAGCGGGTGGACTACGAGATCGGAATTGTTAATTCCATGGGCTTTCCCGGCTATTTTCTGATCGTGGCCGATTTTATCGAGTACGCCAAGAACCGCAACATTCCCGTGGGCCCGGGACGGGGATCGGCCGCGGGGAGCCTGGTGGCCTACGCCCTGGGGATCACCGACATTGATCCCATTGAAAACGGGCTGATTTTCGAGCGGTTTTTGAATCCCGCGCGCCTGAGCATGCCCGACATTGACGTGGATTTCTGCATACACGGCAGAGACGAGGTGTTCCATTACGTGGTGGACCGCTACGGCGGACCGGATTACGTGGCCCAGATTATCACCTACGGAAAGATGAAGGCCCGGGCCGTGATCCGGGACGTGGGCCGGGCGCTGAACATTTCCCTGCGGGAAGTCGATGAAATCGCCAAGATGGTGCCGGAAACCCCGGGCATGACCCTGGAGCGCGCCATGGAGACAGAGCCCCGGCTTTCCGAGCGGGCCGAGTCCAATCCTACCATCGGCGAGTTAATCGAGATCTCCAGGTCCCTGGAGGGATTGAACCGTCACGCCTCCACGCATGCCGCCGGCGTGGTCATCGGCGACAAGCCCCTGGTCGAGTATCTGCCCCTGTATAAAGGCAAGCGCGGGGAAGTGCTCACCCAGTTTGACATGAAAATGGTGGAGAAAATCGGGCTGGTAAAATTCGATTTCCTGGGCCTGCGAAATCTCACCATCATGGCCAATGCCGTGAACATCATCGAATCCCAGGGCAAAACCCCGCCCGACCTGGGCAATCTGGACCTGCATGACGAGAAGACTTATCAGCTGCTTTCTGCAGGCAATACCACCGGCGTATTCCAGCTGGAGTCTTCCGGGATGAAGGATCTGCTGATCCGGATGAAGCCGGAGCGCTTTGCCGAGGTCACCGCGCTGGTGGCGCTGTACCGGCCCGGCCCCATGGGCAGCGGCATGCATGACGACTACGTGGAGCGCAAGCACGGCAGAAAGCCGGTGGAATACCTGATCCCGGAGCTCGAGCCGGTTTTGAACGTCACCTACGGCGTGATCCTGTACCAGGAGCAGGTGATGAAGATCGCCGGAGAGGTGGCCAATTATTCCATGGCAGAAGCAGACAGCCTGCGAAAGGCCATGGGAAAGAAGATCCCCGAGGTCATGGCCGAACAGCGGGACCGGTTTATCAAGGGGGCAATGGAAAACGGCATCGCGCAGGGCAAGGCAGAGGAGCTTTTCGAGCTGATTGAGACCTTTGCCGGCTACGGGTTTAACAAGTCCCACAGCGCCGCATACGCCATGATCGCCTATCAGACCGCCTATTTAAAGGCGCATTTTCCCGAGGAATTCATGGCAGCGGTGCTGACCTCGGAAATGAACTCCTCGGACAATGTGGCCAAGTACATTGCCGAGTGCCGCAACATGAACATTTCCATCCTGCCGCCGGACGTCAATGAAAGTGACAAGGGGTTTACGGTTTCCGGCGACAAGATCCGTTTCGGCCTGGCAGCCGTGAAAAACGTGGGCGAGTCCGCCATTGACTCCATCCTGGAGATCCGCAGGGAAAGGCGGTTTGCATCTGTTTTTGATTTCTGTCAGCGCGTGGACCTGCGCAAGGTCAACAAGCGGGTGCTGGAAAGCCTGATCCAGTGCGGCGCGTTTGATTTCACGGGATACACCCGGGCCGCGCTCATGGCCGCGGCAGAAGACGCCATTGATTACGGCCAGCGCGTTCAGAGGGAACGAAACGATCCCCAGAAGTCGCTTTTCGGCGGGGGGACGGATCAGGCGGTGGACAACCTGAATACCCCGGAGATTGCGGAATTGCCCGAGTGGGACGAAAAACATCTCCTGGAACTGGAAAAGGAGGCCATCGGCTTTTACATCACCGGGCATCCCCTGGATGAATACCGGGACGTGATGGAAAAATACGCCAGCGTGCACGCCCTTTCCATCAAGGAGGACCGGGTCAGCGACAAGGAGATCGTCAGAATCGGCGGGATTATCAAGAACATCAAGTCGATTATGACCAAAAAGGGCGATCCCATGGCCTTTGTGGATATCGAGGA